>NZ_PKRO01000066.1 GCF_002855495.1 Porphyrobacter sp. TH134 | reverse complement strand
GCTCGGGCTACGCCCTCCCAGCGCTCGCCAAGGCGCGGATCAAGTGGCCTGATTTTGCGCCGCCCAATGGCCGACTTTTACTCCGCCGTTGACACAGGGGCGGCAAGGAAGCTGAAATCCGTAGGAAATTGCTAAAGGACGGCCATATCGACACCGTCATCGGTCTGCCCGCCAACCTGTTCTATTCCACCGGCATCCCTGTGTGCATCCTGGTGCTGAAGAAGTGCAAGAAGCCTGATGACGTGCTGTTCATCAACGCGGCGGAGCATTTCGAGAAGGGCAAACGGCAGAACAATCTGACCGACGAGCATATCGAGAAAATTGTCTCGACCTATCAATTCCGCACAGAGGAAACCCGGTTTTCCCGCTGCGTGCCGATGGAAGAGATTGAAGGGAACGATTTCAATCTCAACATTTCCCGGTACATAAGCACGGCGACAGCGGATGAGGAAATCGACTTGGGCGCGGTCCATGACAGGCTGACAAAGGCGGAGAGCAGAATTGCCTCCGCCATCAGCGATCACAACGTATTCTTGAAAGAATTGGGGTTGCCCTTGTTGCCCTAAACGAACTCAATTTGACCGGATGGGCGCTTGTTGCCGGCCGTTTTGATGCAATGCGCTAATTCTGGATTTGGTCGTCCGGTTCGCTACCCTGCCGGGCAACCTGCTCTATCCGCTGGCGCGGACCCGGCCTGTAGTCCCGGCCCATCCGGGTGACGATCAGGAGCGGGTGCAAGCGGAGCGGGAGTTTCTGGCGGACGCGCTCTGTCCCGCATGGCCTGTGGCCATGCTCCTGAGGGCGCGGTGTTCCTGAGCTGACCCGCAGGCGCTCTTGCCTCTCTCATTGGCGGACGCCCGCTGGCCCACTTGGCCCGCGCGCAGGGCGTCCGGCGGCTTCGCGCCGTGCAAGGGCGCCGTTCTTGTGCGGATCGCTGCTGCGATCCTTGAGGGGAACGCCAAGGGCTTTGCCCTCTCGTTCCCAAACCCCAATCGACACCCCCGTGTGGCGGGCTTCGCCCGCTGGCCCGCGCCAGGACATCGATTGGGGTTTTCCCTCCCCCTCCCATCCTCGCCGGAAGGCAGAGCCGCATGCCGCGTGACGGATGCGGCTTTGCCGGATGGAGTTTGGACCATGGGTGACCTGATCTTGAATTATCGCGCATGCGGGGCCGAGTGCCGGGAGGACTGGCTGCGCATGCTGGCGCATGACAACGGCTTGCCGCTGGTGGCGGTGCAGCAGCTGGCGGACGAGCTGGGCGAGCGCGAGGATTTTGGTGAGCTGGTCCGGCTGTGCGAGTACGGCGGGAGCATCGCGTCATGAGCGGCGCAATGTTGACGCGGGCCGAGCGGATTGCGCGGCTCAATGATCTGGCGCGCCGCGCCATGGGCCTTGCCTGTGTCGTCGTTGCGACCGAGGGGATTCGGGCCTTGCCCGAGGCGGATCAGTCGCGGCTGCGCGAGCTGGTCGAGACCTTCGATGTCTTCACGCCCGACAATGATCCCCATGGCGAGCGCGACTTCGGGGCGATCTATCAGGGGCTGGACGGTGTCTGGTCGACCTTGCGGCCTGTTGATGTTGCCGTGACCGTGTTCTGGAAGATCGATGCCTATGACCGCGATTTGTGTTCTGGCACCGAGGACCCTGCCGATCCCGCTGTGACTCGGCGGGTGCTGACCATCATGTTGGCGAGCGAGTATTGATATGGCTCGCCTGTCCTACACGGTGGAACCGTCGCGCCTTGCTTTCGGTGCGTGGTGCCATGCCAGCGAAAAGCAAATCGGCGAGGGCGATATCCGCGCCAGCTACAGTGCTGACCGAATCGGCATGGGTCAGCCTATCCGCAAGCCGTTCCAATACGCCGGAGACCTCTGGGTCTGTGTCGGCACAGGTCCTTCGGGAGTCGAGGCCTACCGGCTTGTGCACCCTTCCATCTATGGCGGCATAGCCCGCAGCTATCATGATCGGTGTCGGGATGGCGATCGCGCGCGCGGTGATCAGGCGGGTTTTTATGATGGCATTACCGTGCGCCATGCCGGGCGGGACCTTGTGATGGCCGGTCCGCCCGTCATGTTCTTCGCAGGCGAGGAGGCGCAGTTTTCCCTGTTCTGATGTGGTCGAGGGATGGGGGTCTGCAGCTCAAGGCGCGCCGCCTGACACATCAGGCGGCGCGCTGATCCACAAAGCAGTGTTCATTGTGCCAGTCGAGAAAGGCCGGCTCCGGATCGAACCGTGCCGCCGGTCGCAGCGTCGCTTTCTCGAATTGCTGGAAATAGTCGCGGGTCTCGCGGCTGCGGCTGTCGCGCAGCTGGCGCGAGACATGGATACGGCGGGCGCGGTCCACTGTGATCAGCCCGCGATCGAAGGCGCGGTCGAGCGTTGCCGACAGCAGCAGGCCATTGGCGGGATTGTGACGGTTCTGGCTGTCCTTGCCCCAGGGCATGATATGGCTGGCGGTCAGCAGGCGCGGATCGGCGATGCCGGTGATGCAGCACGTCTCTTCATAGTTGGCGAGCACCGCGCGGCGGAAGAAGTCCTGGCCGACGCGCTGGTTCACGATCGCCTGCGTGGTGGACTCGCCTTGCCACGGTTCGAACTTCCATGCGCTACGCTCTTGCCGGAGGGGCTGGTTGCTCGTTGGCAATAGCGGCGCGGCCGCCACCGAACGCTCGACCTGGCCGGCCCACAGCTGTTCAGCGCGGGACACGAGGCCGGACCAGTCCTGTCCGAACTCGGCATAGATGGTGCGGTCGCGCTTCGATGCGCCATCGAGTCCCTTGCGCCCGCTCTCGGTGATCTTGGGATCGAGGCTCGCGAAGTTGGCCAGCTTCATCGCGACCGACCCGTTGGTCCGTCCAATGGCAGCGGCCAGCGCTTGGATCTCCGGATTGCCCGAATGCAGCTGTCCGAACGGCAGCTGGAAATAGAGATACAGCGCGAGCACCGTCTCTTCTTCGCTCCAGCGTTTTCGCTCGGTGCCTTCCGTCGCCATGGCAGGGGTTTGGGGCAGAGCGCGGCGCGGCGCAAGCGAAGGTAGAGGCGGCCTTACTTTCCCTCGGTCTGGCGGCTTCGTTTTGCGCACCCGCACTGGCCGCGCGCGGTCGAGGGTCAATGTCCGGCCCGCGCCGGTTCCGGTCCGTCACCCGTGTTGGACATGACCCCACACCCTTTGCCGCGCGGCCTTGCTGTTTGGTGCAACGAGCCACCAACACGAAAGGAACATCCCATGGCCCGCACTACCCAAGCATCCGCACCCGCCAGCGCGCCCGAGCCCAAGGCTCCGGATTTCATCGCCTGGCATGTCAGCAATCGCGGCGACAAGGCCTTCTGGACCAAGGTCGGAGCCGCATGGTTCCACCGCGACCGCAAGGGCCTGTCGCTCCAGCTCGAAGTCGTGCCGATCAATGGCCGGATCGCGTTGCGGACGCCGCTCGACGACGAGACCAAGGACATGCAGCCGGGCGCCTAATGCCCGGCCTTGCAGGGAGGCAGCGGCTAAACAACCGCTGCCTTCCCTTAGTGTGATGCCCCACACCGCACGGTACTATGTTGGTGCCATCGAGCGCTCAGCGATGCGCTGCTGCGATCCCCGCCCAGTCTAGGCCCCACTTGGCGAGATACTTTCGTAGCCGGTCAGCATCATTGGTCGAACTGCGCTGGCGGCGTGAGGCAGAGAACAGGCGACGACCGGCTTCCGAGAGGCTCAGGCATTGTCGGCACACCGTCACGACGTATTCGAGCTGCACACGATCGAAAGGGTCGATGTCGGCGAGCCGCTCCGACCCCAGCAGCGCCTCAAGCCCCGGATTGTCCGACACCTCGCTGGACCACAGCCGCGCAAGGCGTCCGGTTTCGAGCACAACCGCATCCACATCGATCCTGCCGCCGTCGCTAAGCGTCGCCAGGCGGGTAACACTCGCTGCGAGGTCGCGAAAATTGCCTGACCATCGCGCGTCGGCACTGGTGGCAAAGGCAAGATAGCGGGCGCGCGCCTCCTTGTTGAAGGTGACGCGCGTGCCTTCGCGCTCGGCGAAGCGGTCCAGCTCGAAGTCGAGGTTGGGCTCGATATCCTCGCGGCGCTCGGCAAGGCCCGGAAGGGTGAAGGTCCAAAGGTTCAGGCGGGCAAAGAGATCGTCGCGGAAGGCTCCGGCAGCGACTGCACTCACCAGATCGCGGTTGGTCCCCGCGATCAGCTGGAACTCGCTCTTCGCCTCGCTGTCCGCGCCGACGGGAAGAAACCGCCCATCCTCGATCGCGCGCAGGATCATCGCCTGCTCGTCGAGGCCGAGTTCACCGATCTCGTCGAGGAACAGCACGCCCTTGTGGGCGCTCTTGAGCAAGCCCGGGCGATCCTGCACTGCACCAGTGAAGGCCCCCTTCTTGTGCCCGAACAGCGCCGACATCGCGCTGTCGCCCTTCAGCGTCGCGCAATTGACCTCGACGAAGGGACCGCTCACCTGATGGCGCAGCTTCTTGAGCTCATAGACCTTGCGCGCCAGCTGGCTCTTGCCCGCGCCGGTCGGCCCCATCAGCAGGATCGGCGCGCGGCTGCGCACTGCGACCTGCTCGATCTCCTCGATCATGCGGTTGAAGGCCGCATTGCGCGTGTCGATGCCGCTCTTGAGGAAACTGGCGCTTTCCTCGCTCGCTTCGGCAAAGCGAGTGGCGATGGAGTCATAGCGCGACAGGTCGAGGTCGATTGCGGCCCAGGTGCCGATCGGCTGCGGAAGCCCGCGGGCAGGCTGGGTCTGGAGCAGGCGGCCAGGCAGATATCGCGCCTCGGTCAGCAGGAACAGGCAGATCTGCGCGACGTGGGTGCCGGTGGTGATGTGGACAAGGTAGTCCTGCGTCTCGGGATCGAAGGGAAAGGCTCGCGCGAAGTCGAGGAGCTTGCCGTAGACCTCCTCGAAATCCCAGGCGTCGGCAAAATCCATGACATGCGGCACAACCTCGGTCTCGGGCGAGACAGAGCGAATATCCTCGGCAACGAACTCGGCGAGACGGCTGTGGTAGCTGCCGTGGATCAGCACGAAGCGATCGACCCTGAGATCCTCCTGCATGCAGATGCTGACCGTAGGCCGCCACTTGTTCCAGCGAGAAGGCCCGAACTTGGCGGCATCGAGTGTGGAGCCGAGAAAGCCGATGACGGTGGTGGGTTTCATCACAAGCAGCGATAAATGTTTATCGTAGGCGATACAAGTTTATCCATCTGGCTTGGAGGCGACAGATTGCCGCAGCTCTCGGATGTAGAATTTAGTCTCATGATATCAGATGGTTGAATATTAAATGCCCAGCCACGCGCAGGTTTGGCACGCGCCATGCTCTAGGAAAAGCGCCGGGCGGTCGAACACCCGGTGCCATGCAGGACAAGGGGCGGCCGGAATGGGCCGGCCGCCCAAAGCCCGGCAGAACGAATTCACGATGGAGTTGGACAATGGCCAACAAGACGCTCTTTTCCTCGGCGCTCGCGCGCTTCCTGCCGCGGGCCGACACGGTCAACGAGGCGGGCGGCAAGGCCTATGCCTATGGCCCCGAAGCCCTGCTTGCGCAGCTCGCCGCCACCGGCACGCTTTCGGACGGCTTCTATGCCCATGCCGAAGGGCAGCTCGCCAAGGCGCTCGAAGCAGCGCGCGCGGTCGATCCGCTGTGGGTCGCCAAGTGCGCGGTCTATGCGCGGCAGTCGGGCGCGATGAAGGACATGCCGGCGCTGCTTGCCGCGCTGCTCTCGGTCGTGGAGCCGGACCTGATGGTCCCGGTGTTCCGCCGTGTGGTCGACAATGGGCGGATGCTGCGCACCTTCGTGCAGATCATGCGTTCGGGCCAGGTCGGGCGAACCTCGCTCGGCTCGCGGCCCAAGCGGCTGGTCCGCGAATGGCTCGAGAATGCCTCGATCCGTCAGCTGATGCAGGCGGCGACCGGTAATGATCCGAGCCTCGCGGACATCGTCAAGATGGTCCACCCGGCCCCGGCCTCGGCCGAGCGGCGCGCGTTCTATGGCTGGCTGATCGGCAAGCCCTATGACGTCGCCGCGCTTCCGGCGGAGATCGCAGCGTTCGAGGCATGGAAGGCGGACCGTTCGCGGCCCCTGCCCGATGTGCCCTTCGAATGGCTGACCGCCTTCGATCTGACGCCCAAGCAATGGGCGGTGATGGCCGAGCGCATGGGCTGGCAGGCGCTGCGGATGAACCTCAACATGCTGGCCCGCAAGGGTGCGTTCCAGATCGACGGCGTGACCCAGGCGGTTGCGGCGCGGTTGGCGGACGCCGAAGCGATGGCGAAGGTTCGTCCGGCTCCGTACCAGCTAATGACCGCGCTCGGCCAGGTTGGCGAGGGCGTTCCGCTACTGGTGCAGGCGGCGCTGGAAACGGCGCTCGATGCCTCGCTGGCACGGGTGCCGAAGCTGGAAGGTCATGTCGTGGTGTGTCCGGACGTGTCGGGCTCGATGGGCTCGCCCGCGACCGGGTACCGCAAGGGTGCGACCTCGGTCGTCCGCTGCATCGACATCGCCGCGCTGGTGGCGGCCGCGATGCTGCGGAGCAATCCGCAGACCCGCGTGCTGCCGTTCGAGGTGGACGTGGTGCCGCTCAAGCTCGATCCCAAGGCACGGGTCGCGGTGAATGCCGCGAAGCTGGCCGGGGTCGGCGGCGGTGGCACCTGCGTGTCGGCGCCCTTGGCCCTGCTCAACCGCGAGAAGGCCAAGGTCGATGTGGTGGTGATCGTGTCGGACAACGAATCCTGGCTCGATCCCTCCCGGCGCGGGGCGACGGCGACGATGAACGAGTGGACCCGGCTGAAGGCCCGCAACCCGGGCGCGAAGCTGATCTGCATCGACATCCAGCCTTACGGCACGGCGCAGGCCAAGGATCGCAAGGACATCATGAATGTCGGTGGGTTCACCGACGCGGTGTTCGACACGATGGCGCGCTTTGCCAACGGGACGGCGCGCGACTGGACCCAAGTCGTCAACGAAGTGGAGATTGGAATGAACTGAACAGTGCGGCTCGCGGCGAATGCCGGGAAGGACTACATCCTGCAACGATGGTGGCTCTCAGCTGAGGGCGCCCGTCTTTCCCGATCCTCGTCGCCGCGGCCGCACCCTCTTTTGGGAAAGGGCCGGGGCAAATGCCGGTGGGACTACACCTCCACACGACAGGCCCGACGAGTAAAGCGCCTCATGGGAGCAATCCTGCGGGGAGATGCGGGTTCGAATCCCGCCGCCGGAACGTAGCTTAAGGGCCGTTGTCTCACCAACACTCGTTGCCCCGGCCTTTTCCCAAGCTCATGGCGAATGCCGGAAGGACTACATCGACTGTTAATCGCCTGGTCGCGGGTTCGAGTCCCGCCGGGCCCACCATCTATGGGCCCGTAGCTCAGTTGGTAGAGCAGGAACGTCTTTCCAAATCCTCGTCGCCGTGAGCCAAGATTTTTAACCCACGCTGGCGGATGCCGGCGGGACTACATGGGTCAGAGCGCCTGCGAGAGCAGGAGGTCGGCGGTTCGAAGCCGCCCCCGGGCAACCGGAGTAGCTCAGGAAAACGTCTCGCCAACCCCTCGCCGCCGGCACCAATGCAAAACGAACAGGCTGGCGAATGCCGGCGGGACTACATCGGTAAAGGCCGAAAGGCCGAGCGGTTCGACTCCGCCCCCGCGCGATCCGCAAGGAAAGCAACGGGATGTCTCGCCAAACCTCGTCGCCAGCACTTATGAAGGACAACAGGAGGTCGCGATGACCCAGACGACGTACGAGTTTCATCAGCCGGAAGGCGGAGCGCCGATCAAGATGTGGACGCGCGGCGTTCCCGTCGAAGATGAGGCGCGCGCGCAGCTCGCGCGGGCGGCGCAGATGCCGTTCATCTTCAAGCATGTCGCGGCCATGCCCGATGTCCACGTGGGGATCGGCGCAACCGTGGGCTCGGTGATTCCGACCAAGGGCGCGGTGATCCCGGCGGCGGTCGGAGTCGATATCGGCTGCGGGATGATGGCGGCGCGCACCTCGCTCGTCGCGAGCGATCTGCCGGACAACCTCGCAAGCATCCGCTCGGCGATCGAGGCTGCGGTGCCGCACGGACGCTCCGTCGGGCGCGGCAAGCGTGACAAGGGTGCGTGGGGCGAACCCCCGCGCGTGGTGGTCGACGCCTGGGCAATACTGGCCGAACGGTTCGGACGTATCGTCGCCAAGCATCCGCGCCTGCGCAACACCAACAACCTCATGCACCTCGGGACGCTCGGGACGGGCAACCACTTCATCGAACTGTGCCTCGACGAGGAACAGCGCGTGTGGGTGATGCTCCATTCCGGCAGCCGCGGGGTAGGCAACGCGATCGGGACGTTCTTTATCGAACTGGCCAAGCAGGATATGCGCAAGTGGCACATCAACCTGCCCGACCAGGATCTCGCCTACTTCCCGGAAGGGACCGACCATTTCGACGACTATGTCGAAGCGGTCGAATGGTGTCAATGGACACCCAGTGTTACGAGCTAAGGCGACACCCAGTGTTACGAGGTGTCTCGTTGTGACCGTGCGATGATTTCAGGGGCGGGGAGCA
>NZ_PKRO01000065.1 GCF_002855495.1 Porphyrobacter sp. TH134 | reverse complement strand
CAGCCGCTCAGCGCAAAACCTCTGCATCCAAAGCGTGAATCAGATTTTACGCCAAACGGGAATCCCCTAATCCCCACTTTCGCAACAGGTCTATTTTGGGCTGAAGACGGTGGATCGAGCATCGCTGCTGCCACCCCAACCACAGCCAATGCGGCCATGCGCCCGATTGGCCATCGCTTGTTCTTTGCTTCAGTACGAACCTGCCCCATTTGAATCCCCAATCTGCTCTAGCGTTGCACCGCATCAAACCGGATGTCCCAATCGGCGCGGGCATTGGTGATGACGCCCGTAAAGCGCGCGGGCTTGCGCGGGCCGGTGGGGCGGCGTTGCAGCACCAGAATCGCCGGATCGCTTTCATCCGGAGACAGGCGCAGCGCCAGCACCAGCGTATCGCCGATCACGCGCGCGGTGTCTGTGCCGCCCGCACCGATCCATTCGCACGGCTCGTCCAGCGGATCAGGGCAGATGGCGCGGCGCGCGTCCCAGCTGACTGTCGCCGTATCGGCCCCGCGATCCTGGATGACCTGCATCCCGATCAGGTCCGCCCCGGCGCGGGTGCGGATGCGCGGGTCGATGCGCGACAGGGCGTAGTTGCCCTGCCATTCGCCGGGGGCCACGGTTGGCCCATCTTCCTGCGCCCCTGCGGAAACGGCCAGAACCAGTGCGGCTGTCGCGGCAAACAGTGTGGTGGGTCGCATCGTTCAGGCCCCCGGAATGGTGTAGCGCATCTGCACCGCCGCAGTGCCGGTTTCCTGTTCGATGACGATCACATCAAGCGTGCGGCCATCGGTGTGCTTGCCTGCGATTGTCGTTTCGGTGGTTTTGCGCAATTTCCTGGCCGGGCTGACTTGGGGGGAAAATCCGCCTTTGGTCAGCGCATCGGTGTGAAAAGCGATCGCCTCGGCTGCGGTGCCGGGGGCATCGTACATATCCATGCCGGTGGATCGCACCGCATTGCTGCCGCGCATCCCGGTCAGATAACGGCCGCCCGGCATGGGTTCGACAAAGGCGGGCATGTCATCGGGAAACGGACGCCCGGCTGCCTCGCCTTTCACCACAGCGGCAACGCCCGCGGCCGCAGCCTCAGCCGCGCCGGGGTCGCTGCTGTCAGCGGCGGGCTCGCTGCCGCAACCGGTCAGGATCAGAGCCAGCGCTCCGGTCAGGCCAAGACGCATCATGCCATCCTCCTCCCGATCAGCCTTCGGTGCGTGAATGGACGAGGTTGAGCGAGGCTTTGCCCGCATCGTCGACGTTGATCATCACCATCAGGGACTTGGTCTTGTCCTCGCTCTCCGCCATCATTTGCATCATCTGCGGCGACTGCGTTTCCATTCCGATCTTCAGTCCGTGGCGGGCCATGGATTCGCGGTAGAAGGCGATAAGGTCTTCGGGCGACCGGGATGTCTCGAACGAGACGGAACCGCCCGTCTTGCCGCCTTCATTGACCCCCATGTTGTGGATCGCCTTGGCCCCGTCGGGCACTTCGGCAAAATCGGGCAAATCGGTCACGGAAACACCCAGCCCGGTCACGCCGCCTGCGACGGCCTTGGCAGCCGAGGCGGCAACTTGCGCGTCAGCCGAGCCGTCAGTCCCGGTCTCGGTCGATGCGCCGCCGCAAGCCGCGAGCAGCAGTGTGGCCCCTGTGGCGGCAGCGACACGCCGCAAAAGTGTGTGATGGGTCATGCTTCAGATCCTTCGTTCAATCGATGAAGGGGGAGGATGATCAGAAGGGCAGCTTGCCTTCGATCACATCGCGCACGCCCCGACGCACCTTGTCGCCTGTTGCCCGCTCGGCTTCGTCAGCGGCTTCCCGGGCAAGCCGATCGGCGACCGTGTCGTTTGATGGCGCCTTCTTCTTGCTTTTCTTGCCGCTGGCGGAACCGGCTGCCGCCTGCGCGGGGGCGGCGGCGGCGGCGGGCACCTCGCCGGTCAATGTTCCGTTCCAGCTGGCGAAATAGGCATCCTCAGGCGCGCCGTCGCAGGTGCTGTGAAGCCCGGTGAAGCTTTTGCGGTCGGCAGAGAAGGTCAGGGTGAACCGGCCGAAAATCCGCTCACCGCCGCGTGCCGGATCACATTCGCGCTGCACGGCGGTGCGACCCTGATTTTCGTACCAGTAGCCGGTGAAGACATTGCCGTTGAGGGTGCCCTCGATCCGCCCTTCGGTGATGGTCCCCCCGCCGCCCTGATAGATGCTGTCGAAGAAGGCTTCGTCCTGCGTGACGGTATAGGTGCCGGTCATCTGCGGGCCGAAGGGAGAGAGGGTGAGGGTCGGGTTCGCGCCCGATTCCACTCTGGTGGCATAGACGCGGTTCATCTGAACAGGCGCTGCGGCAGCCGCGGAAGAGGTTGCAGGCACCGCACTTGCCGCAGGCGCTGCGGCCTGCGTCACGGCCGCAGCCATCGGCGTACGGCACAGCACTTCGGACAGGTTCCCGCTAGCGGTAACCTGATAGGTCGCCGCCGCGCTGTAGGCCTGGGTGCGGCAGAAGCTGGCGGCGGCGGCTTGCTGGCACTGGGTCAGCGCAGCGCCCTTTGCATTGGCGGTGCATGCTCGCACGGATTCGTTGTTCACCAGCGGCGCGCAGAAGAACCCCGAGGTCGGCCCGCGCCCATCGGTGCAGGTTGCCGCCACAGGCGCTGCGGTCGGAGCAGCCGCGCGCTGTTGGGCTGCGGCGGAGGCGGGGGTCATCATCGCGCTGGCAAGCAGCGCGGCCACCAAAGTTTCAGTGCGGATCGGCATCAGAATCTTCCTTCATCATCGCAGCGCTCAGGCGCTGGCAGATTGCAGTGCTGGGTGGGGCATGATCGCTGCTCCGACGACCGGCGCCGCCGCAAGGCGAACGGAACGGAAAGATCGGACCTAGGCTGGTTTCCCCCACACAAGGCCCGGGTGCGGACCTCCTGAGTGGCAAGACACCGAAGGGCGCCAAAAGCGGACACGCGGAACAGAAAAAAATTGCGTTACCGCCGAATGGCCGATTACGAAGTTACCGGGGGGAAGGCGTATGGGCGCCTTTCCGAGTGATTGGAAAAACTGGCGATGAACCAGAATTGGCCCCGGCTATCGGCGCTGATCGATGAAGCCATGGAATTGCCGCTGATCGAACAGCGCGCATTTGTGGCGGCGCAAACCGATGGCGATCCGGATTTTCAAGCTGCCGCATTTCATTTCATCGACAGTCTGCATTCCGGCCTCACCGGCTTCATGCGGACAGGCGCGATGGGGACCGATGCGCCGGACCGTCCCGCACCTCTGGGGGAAGGCGAACGCATCGGGGTGTGGGCGATCAAAAGTCTGATTGGCGAAGGCGGCATGGGCCGGGTCTATGCTGTCGAACGGGTCGAGGGCGGCTTTACCCAGGCCGGTGCGCTCAAGCTCAATGATGCCCTGCCGGGCACGGACCTGCTGGTGATGACGCAGGAACGCCAGGTTCTCGCCGATCTCGATCACCCTTCGATTGCCCGCATCCTTGACGGCGGTGGCCTGCCCGACGGGTCGAGCTGGATGGTGATGGAGCGGATCGACGGTCCGACAATCGATCGCTGGTGCGCCGATCACAAGCTTGGTCTGGAAGACAGGGTGAAGCTGGTGCTGGCCGCTGCTGATGGATTGGCGCAGGCCCACGCGCGCCTCGTGCTGCACCGCGATCTCAAACCGTCGAACATTCTGGTCGACCCGATGGGCCAGCCGCGCCTGATCGATTTCGGCATTGCCCGGCGGATCGGCAGTCTGGAAGCGGCGGGGCCGGAGCGTCTGTCGCTGGCTTATGCTGCGCCGGAACTGGTGGAAGGCCTGTCGGTCGGCCCGGCGAGCGATGTTTATGGCATGGCGCAAGTGCTGCATGAATTGCTGACCGGACACCCTGCCGCGCGGCGCAGCGGCCTGCCTGCGGGCATCGCGTCGGCGGTGGACGGCGAGGCCCCTGTTGCAATCAACCGGGCCGCCCTGCTGCCGGACATCGCGCGGGGCGCCCCATCTGCCCTGCTTGATGATGTCGCCGCAGTGCTCTCGCTCGCCCTGCGCAGCGATCCTGCCGCCCGCTATCCCACCATCGATGCCTTCGCCAGTGACCTGCGCCGCGCACTGGCCGGCCGCGCCGTCGAAGCGCGCGCGGATGAGCCCGGCTACCGCTTCCGGCGCTGGCTGATGCGGTTCAAATGGCCCGTGGCCGGTGCGGCGGCCATCGCGCTCAGCCTCACCGGCGGCCTCGGCGCCGCCTTGTGGCAGGCGCGCGAGGCCAAGGCGGCCCGCGATGCTGCTGTGGTCGAGGCTGACCGGACCGAGGCGGTGCGGCAATCGCTGTTTCTGGTGCTGGGCGAATCGACCGAGGCGGCGGGGCCTGATGGAACACGAAAGGACGTGCTCGACCGCGCATCCGAACGCCTGACACGCGAATTTGCCCGGGATCCGGCACAATATGCTCCGGTACTCAAGGCACTGGGCGAGCTGTATTTTCACTCCAATGACTACCCCGGCGCCATCGGGCTGCTGAAACCGGTCGCGTCGCTGCCGCTCGCCCCCACCACCGCGCCGACCACCAAGGTGCCGCCCGAGGTGATTGCCGAGGCCAAGGTCGATCTGGCGCAGGTCTATCTGCGCACTGGCGAGCCGGAACAGGCCCGCGCCATGCTAACCGCCGCGCAGGCTTTCTGGGCGAGTGATCCGGCGCGCTGGCAGAGCGACATGATCGAAAGCCGCCTCGCCGAAGCGCAGATCGTGCGCGATCTGGATAAGGACCCGCCCCGCGCCGCCGCGATCCTGCGCCGCGCACTGGCCGACCGCATCGCCATGTCCGGCCCCGCCAACCGCGACGTGGCGATCTTCCAGAACAATCTCGGCAACGTGCTGTCGGCGATGGGGCTGCATGATGAGGCCGCCGCATCGTTCCGGCAGGCGCAGGCGACCTGGGCCGCGATCGGTGCGAGCGAAACGCCCGATGCGATGAACACCCTCAACAATCTGGCGGCAAGCGAAGTGCTCGCCGGTCGCCCGAAAGCGGCAGTGCCGCAATTCGCGGAAGCCGTGCGGCTGCGGCGCGCGCTGTTCGGCCCCTCGGCGGCGCTGGCGGCGCTGATCAACAACAATGCCAAGGCGCTGCTGCTGTCGAGTGACGCGGCGCAGGCCCTGCCGCTCGCGCGGGAGGCGACTGCGATGGCACGCGACTTCGCTGGCGAGGGATCGATGCTCCACGCCGCTTCCGCCGCCGGGCTGAGCGAGGCCTTGCTGGCGACGGGGCAAGCGAAGGACGCCTTGGCCACGGCACAGTCAGGGCATCGTGCGGCATTGCAAACCTCCGGTGCCGGCACGCCGCCCGAAATTGTCGCGCTGATTGCGCTCGCACGCGCCAATGCCGCGACAGGCAGCCAGGATGCGGCGCGCAGCCAGCTGGCGAATGCGCAAAAGGGTGTCGCGGCAATGGGACCGGGCGGGGCGCGGCTGAACGACGCGATCCGGGATATTCGCCAGCGATACAAGCTGTAGCGTGGGGTCTGCCGGGCCGGTCTTACTCTGCTCCCGGCAGCTCGCCATCTTCCAGCAGAGTGCGCAGCAGGGCGCGCGCCTTCACCCAGTCGCGCCGCACGGTGCGATCGGTCAGCCCCAGCAAGCGTCCGGTCTCCTGATCGTCATAGCCGCCGAAGAACCGGCATTCGACCACCGCCGCCAACCGCGCGTCCATGCCTTCCAGCGCGCCGAGCGCATCGTCGAGGGCAATCAGTTCGGCATCGCTCTGCCAGAACACCGGCACATCATCATCCAGCGGCAGCACCACCGCTCCGCCGCCCCGCCGCTGGGCCACACGGCTACGCGCATGATTGACCAGCACCTGCCGCATGGCGCGCGCTGCGGTGCGCAGGAAATGCTGTTCATCGGCAAAGCGCGGCGAGCGGCGCAGTTTCAGGAAGACTTCGGAAATCAGCGCGGTCGACCGCAGCGTTTCCGGGCTGCCGAACCGCGATGACAATGCGCCTGCGATCATGCGCAACTGCGGATAGAGCGCCTCCACCAGTACGCGGACATCCTCTGAGGTGTCATCGCTATGTGCCATGCTTGTTGTCCTTCGCCCCCCATCGGTCCGAACACCATGTGCTTTGCTGTGGGTATGGCCGGGCGCGGGCATAATCAAATGCAAAGTCTGCGCCTTCCCCGCACCGGCGATGTCCGCTTTCGCACGCCAAGCGTGTTTTGCTGACCGGGGGCGCGCGGCCGCTGCGCTGCTCCGGGCTCCATTGTAACCGGAAGGATTAATCATGACCATCAGCAGGCGCAAACTCATCGCCGGCACCGCGTTTCTCGCCGCCGGGCTTGCCACCAGCAGCATCAGCTTTGCCGGCGAGACCGGTTCGATCACGATCGAGATCGACAATCCCGAGGCGTTGAAGGGCCTGACCGGACCCAAGCTGCGCAGCGCGATCATGCGCGCGATGCGGTTCCGGTCAGAGCTGGGCATGACGGTCGAAGCGCAGTTCCTCGCCGCCCGGATCGATGATGGCGAAGTGAGCGATCTGTTCGCCTCGCGCGGGTTCAAGCTGGGGGCGGGCGATGTCGCCTTTCCGGGCAACATGTTCTTCCCGGGAGATATGTTGTTCCCGGGCGATATGCTGTTTCCCGGCGACATGCTGTTCCCGGGCGATATGCTCAGACCCATTCTCAAAATGCCCGCCAGCCGCCGGGACGGCGCCACGCGCTCGCTGATGCAGGACATCGCCAAATCCACGCTGGGTGCGAATGGCGCAGCCAATGGTATCGTGTTCTTCGTGCTGGTCGCCGATGCGGCCACCACCAGCGCAGGTCTGGGCGTGCCGACCGATCCGGCACGCTGATCGTGTCGCAGGGTCGCAGGACGGCACTGGTCGCAGGAGACGGCCCGGCCGGATTGATCGCAACGCTCGTGCTGGCGCGGGCAGGTGTGCCGGTGACATTGCTCACCGGCGCGCCCTCGCCCCAGCACCGGCATGTTCACGCCATCACCGCCGACACGCTGCGCGCCATCGGCCAGCTGGTCGGAACTCCGCTGGAAGGCTTTGCCGATCAACCGGCATGGCAGGTCGCGGGCTGTCAATTGGTGCGCGCGGTGGATCGTCCGGTGCTGGATGCGCGGCAGTTGACGGCGCAGCTGCGCAAACTGCTGGAGCATGCCGGCCCCGCGCCGGTTGCCCTTGTCGCTTGTGGGTCCGTCGAGGCATTGACCACCAAGGCGCTCGGCTGGCTCGCCGATCCGCAGCGCACCAGCGATGATGTGTGCATCGATGCGTCCGGCGGCAGCCGTCTGATCCTTAAAGCGCGCGAACCCCGGCTCGATCTGTTCGAAACCGGCGGGCATAGCGTCTATAGCAGCTGGCAGGGGACAGCCGCCGCCGCGCATCCACAAGTCACGCTGTGCGAGACGCTGGCGAGCGGCAGCACGGCCCTGATGGTGGTTGACGGACATCAGGTGACGATGACCTGGCAGTCAACGCGCCCCGTGACCGAGGTGGAGCGGGATCGCTGGCTGAGCAACCTTGCCGCCCTGGCGCCGGCGGGGCTCAAGACGACGGTGCAGTCGGTAACATTCGGGGACCACCGCCTGGTCCACCGCGCGCCCATGGCCCGCCGGGCTGCGATCGAACAATTGTCCCATCACACCGGCGCGGTCCTGCTCCCGATTGGCGACGCGCTGCTGCAAACCGCCCCGCAGATGGGAAAGGGCTTTGCACAGCTCGCCGGGCAATGCAGGCAATTGCGCGCGCATTGTCAGGCGGCGCGGCCGGATTGGGCGAGTTTGGCCCTAGCCCTCGCCGAAGGGGCCGATGCCGTTTTCCTGAGCGCGGCGCTGGTCGGCGCAGCGATCGACGCGCGCATGCCTCTGGAGCAGACTGCCCCGCAGTCGCGAACACGGGGGCCAGAAGCTGCGCGGTCAGGGCTGCGCTGAAACGTCCCGCATTTTTTCTGCTGTAGCGGAACTTTGGCCGAGCACGCCGCTTACTCCCCGTCGCACAAGCAATTGACCCGCTGTGCCCCAAAACCTTGCCCCCGCCGATTATGATCAGCGGGGGCATTTTTGTTCAGGGCCCAGAGTTGCGCAGGGATCAACACGCTGCCGTTCCGCATGCAATCCCCAATTGCTGGCGAGGCAAACCTTCCAGCAAAAACATCGGCTTCATCAAATTCTATCCGATTTCGTCTGGTGCAATGGAACATTGCGTTTGTCGCACACTTATCATCGGCAATACTGAAGGAGATGGTACAATGAATTTAATCTTGGTCATTGTGGTTGGAGGCATCCTTGGGTGGCTCGCCAGCATTGTCATGCGCACCGATGCACAACAGGGAATCTTTCTTAATATCGTCGTCGGCATTGTCGGCGCATTGGTAGCCGGATTTTTGGTTACCCCCCTGATCGGCGGCGCCCCCATTACAAGCGGTGCCTTTGATATTCGTTCGCTTTTCACTTCCTTTATCGGTGCAGTGATTTTGCTGGGCGTGATTAGACCTGTTGCGAAAGTGGGGATTAGGGGATTCCCGTTTGGCGTAAAATCTGATTCACGCTTTGGATGCAGAGGTTTTGCGCTGAGCGGCTGA
>NZ_PKRO01000064.1 GCF_002855495.1 Porphyrobacter sp. TH134 | reverse complement strand
AGCTGGCGTGATTGTCGAGATGTGTGACCGGCAGCCCCAGCTCAGCACCCAGCATGGCGCTGGAGAGTTCGGCGACCAGTTCCTCGGCGGCATAGGCCGCCGTGCCGAAGCGGTTCTTGAGATCGCGTCCCAATCGGCTGGCATGGCCTGTCCAGTGCGATAGCTCGTGGGCAAGCGTGGCGTAGTAGTGATCGAAACCGTTGAACAGGCTGACCGGCGGCATCGTTACGCGATCCGCAGTCGGTTCATAGTAGGCCTCGCATCCCTGATGACGCAGATTGACGGGGATGGCGTTGAAGAAGGCGTCGAGCTCGGCTTCCCGCCCTTCAGGCTCGACCAGTTCCAGCGTTGCGGCCGGATGGAAGCGCTCGGGCAGACCTTCCACCTGATCGGCATTGAAGACTGGATAGGCTTTCAGCACCCGGCGGGCCTCGTCAGTCTTTTCGCCGGTATCGGGCGCTTCCACCTCCTTGGTGTAGCTCTTGTAAAAGATCGCAATGGTCGACTTCTCGCCCTTGCGGACCTGGGCGCCGAGCGATTTTGCCTGATTGTAAGTCATCCAGAACGGCGAGGCGTAGCCGCACATGTCGGCGACCATCCACAGCCAAAAGACATTCATGCCGCGGTACGGAATCCCGCAGGCCCGCAAGGGCCTGGAGACCGGGACACCGCGCCACGGCTTGATCCATGGTTTCGTGCCTGCTTCCAGACGCGCGATGATTTCCTGGGTGATGCGGGTGGCGGGCGACAAGCCTCCGCCCTGCCCCTTGCGATAGGCCATGATTGTTCTCCTGATTGCGGCATCTGGACAATCGGCGACGGGCTCGCCGGTCAGTGCCACAGGTTCCCGCGCCCCCTCCGCTCTCTTTCCAAAAAGGAAGCGGCCCTCCGGCATAAGCCGAAGGACCGCTTCACGAGGTGCGAGTGGCTGTGCCTGTCAGGAGGAGGTCAGGCGGCCAGCTCGCGGGGGGACTCATCTTCGTCGTCACCGCCCTGCTCCGCTCCAGCGGGGTCGATCTCAGCTTCGCCAGCATCCGGCGCAGGGCAAGCGAAGCGCATGACCTCGGGCACCCAGGCTAGGGCCTTTTCGCGAATCTCGACCTCAGTGATGTAGGTTCCAGCAAAGACGCGTTCGGCGCTCATCGCGAGGTCACCCTTCTTGACCGAGGCAAAGCGCGAGGAGAGCTCTAGGCCGCCGACATCGGTCAGTGCATCGAGGATCACCTGCGTCGACACCCGGTCAAAGTAGTTGGCTGCGGTCGGGCGCCACCACTGCGCCATGTCGATACCGGTCAGGCTGCCGAGATGATCCTGGAACGGCAGCTGGCGCTCACCGGACATGTTGAGGCTCGCCTCGAGCGACCGGGCCACGACGTAACCCAGCCAAGCCGCGCGGCTGTCATCGGGCAGCGCCCGAAACAGGTCGAAGCGGGACATGGCATCGTCACCAGCGCGCCAGCTTTCGTCAAAACCAGACCTGAGCTCGGCAAGCGCGCTGCTTGCAGGTGCATCCTTGGCCTCAAAGCCGATGATCGGGCCTGCCGGGACAGGCGCGCGCAACGTGGTCGAAGGGCGTGCCCGCCAGTCGAGGGTATCGGCGTCGGCCAGCGTGAACACCATGATGTCGAGCGCGAGCCCGGGGTCGGATGCAACGTGCAATGCCAGAACATCGCGGCGCTGCATGGCGAGCTCGTCGACCAGGCGCTTGGACAAGGTGGTCCGGCGCCTTTCCGAACCTTCCTCGCCCGAAACGACTGCGATCCCGCTGTCGGCTTCGGCGGGATCAGCCTGACGCTCGCCGTAGAACACCGGCTGGAGAACCGGCGTGCCATCGCGCGAGAGCACCAGCACCATGCCTGCTTCGGCCTTGAGTTCGGGCGCAATGACTGGCGGTCGGGCGCGGATTTCCTGGCATTCGCGTTCGATGGCCTCGATGGCCGCTTCGGCTGCCGCCACGGCTTCCTCTGCGCTATCCTCGTCTTCGAGGGTCGCAGCATGCTCGTCATAGGACGCATCGAGTTCGTCGAGCCTAGCCACCTCGGCTTCGGACAAAGGCGCCGGTTCGGCGGGAAGCCGGACAAGCCCATCGACCAGATCGTGGCTGGCATAGGGATCGAGCGTCGGCTTGACCCAGGCAAGACCCTGCTCGGCGGCGAGAGCTTTGGCCTCCTCTTCCATCTTTGCCGCCGCGAGGCTTTCGAGCAGCGCGACATCGACCCAGGACTCGCTGTCGTCGTTGTCGAACAGTTCACGTTCGATCCGCCCGCCGGCGGCAATGTAGGCATCGCGGCCAATGAGGCGGGCACGTGGATCGCTGCCCCTGACGGTCCCGGACAGAACCATGCGCCGGACGCTGTCGGGGTTGGGCGCATAGTAGCCCGAGGACACCTGCTCGAAGACGCGGGTCTGGATTTCCTGGTCCGAAGTTGCACCGAAGGCTTTGGCAATATCGAGGGTGATCTCCCCTGACGCAAGAGCCTCGAACACGACGGGCGCAAGCGTCGCAAGACGCAGACGTCCCTCGACAAAGCGGACAGTCAGACCGAAGCGGCGGGCAACCTCTTCGACAGTCGCACCGCCCGCCACGAGCGCGGCAAAAGCTTGGGCTTCGTCAGCGGGGTTCATGGCGAGGCGGTGGAAGTTCTCCGCGAGGCTGGTCTCGACGGCCGCTTCAGCGCTGTCCTCGAGCACGAGGCACGTGACTTCATAATCGCGGGCGAGCAGCTTTTCGTCGACGAGCGCGAGCATCGCGCGGCGGCGACGCTCACCGGCTTCGACCTCGAACTTGCCCTTGGCAGCGGGTCTGACGATGAGGTTCTGCAGCAACCCGCGGGCTGCGATGCTGGCCTTGAGCTCAGCATCTGCTGCCTGATCACCGTGGCGGCGGACATTGCGAGGCGACTGAATGAGCTTGTTCAGCGGGATCGATTTGATCATGGGACACACTCCTGATTGTGAGCCCGGCACGTCGACCATCGACGCCCAATTGGCTCAATCAGGGCAAAGCGCACTCTCCTCTTAGCCATTCGCAGAAAATTTCTCGATAGCAACGGGTTATAATGAATGGCGATGGTTGGGGCGACGCTGCGGTCCACGGAATCGATTGCTAAGGTCGTGCCTTCGCAAAAGCGAGCGTTTGACTATCCTCAGGCTTCCGGCCTTGGTCCTATCTCGGTTTGAACCCGAAGCGCACGCCTTCACCGAGGAGGCGGAGGATACCATCCGCCTCCTCGCTCATGGGGTTGGGTAAGACGTCGATCCGCGTTGTGCTCGAAGTCGCCGGGTTGGCGACGTAGATCACTACATAACGCTGACCAGACCGGGGCCGGGCAGCCTCACGCGCGGCACGAACCTCTGACTCTCCCATCTCGAACTGGCAGCGATCACCCTGGCTGGATTTGACCTCGATGAGCCAGGTTCGCCGATCATGCTTCAACTCGAAATCGTAACCGAGGTCGTCGGACCAAGCTTTGCCCTTCTGCAAGGCACCGAATCTTGAAACCCATGCCTTGTCGATGTCCTGGTTCCGGAAGCGATCCTTGAGCCAGTGATACACAACGAGCTCTCCCAGCCGCCCGATCATGTCCTTCTTGGCTTGCGGGGTCCGATCCGGCCCAGGCGGAACATCGCGCGAATTACGGCTCGTTGGCGGCTTGTTGGTCTGTTTCCCGAGCACTCCTAGTTCGGTGGGCGTGGTCAGCCTCGCCGATTTGACCTGCTTGGAAAGACGGGCGGCGATCTCGGCCGAGATTTCGCTCCAGTCAGCATTCTCGGGATCGACATCGCGATCATTGACGCGAACAGAGCGCGCCATGGCTGCCCGTTCCTCCGCCTCGCGTTGCGCTTCCTTCGCCGCAGCGTCGATTGCATCGGCTCCGATACCTAGCATGTCGCGATCGAGCGTTGGCTCCATACCGTCAGGCCAGAAGGCGAGCTTGACGCACCAGGACATGAGCGCTGTCTCATCCATTGGCTTGAAGTCGACCGCACCAGCTGCATCGAGCTTGGCACGGATATGCTGTTCGGCCGCCTTGGCCTCGCGCCAATAGTCGGGAATGCTCGAAACCGGGCCCTTCCACCAAGCCCGCACAATGGGCGTCGCCGCGGCAGCGAAGCGGCTTATCGCCGCTAGGTTGGCCAACCTGACGTCGGCTAGATCGGGCAGGCCGTGTGGGTTGGAGCCGATCGCGGGTGCCCCCGCGTCTTCCAGCCACCGTGCGACATGCTCCTCTAGCACGGCCTCTGGCACGAAATGATAGAGCGGCAGCCATGCTTGATCCGTCTTCATCGATCGCAGCGCGTCACGACGCTGGGCATAATCGGGAGCAGGCGTGAATTTATCGAGCTTTGACGCGACCGCGTTCCGGAGAGCCTCCAGGAGGGACGTCTCATGTTCCACGATATGATTGAGGAGCTGCGAAGCGTGGACTGCGGGGTAGGCCAGCGGCTCGCTTCCTGTAGCCGCCAAGCTCTCGTTGAAGCGCGCAAAATTCAGGTCGAGAAGCTCACCGAACTGTGCAGTCGATTGAGCTCGCCGACATGCTTTGAGCAGCCCGTCGGCGTCCGTCGCCGCGGCCGTGATAAGCGGCATCAGTTCAGCGAGCAGACGAGCGGGGTCTGCTCCATGCTCGGCCTCAAGCCGATCACAGTCCTTCAGAGCTTCTGCCCCCAATCCGTAGTGTATGGCGGCGCGGATCCACGGCATCCGAAGGTCGACGCGCTCGCCGATAAGATGCTGGACCGAAGCCACGAAGCCGTCTTCGAGCTGGAGGGTGCGGCCGAGTCGAGAAATCACATCCTCATCGAGACCGAGTTCGCTTATGTCCTCTCGGGCAGCGGCGAGCTCGTGGGCGAGTAGACGCATGCCATTGGCGACTGGAGGGAGGTCGATCGCGTCGCAGATCGCCGGGAGACAGAGTTGGAGGCCATTCCAGGTAAGAGGATCACCGACCCGGGTAACTACAAGAGTCGGCCGGTTCGAGCGTCGGAAGACATAGGCGGGGCGATCACCAGGGGCCATTATCCGCTGGTCGTTGATTTCGAAGGCGACATCTTCCGCCGCCACGAGGGCGATATCACTAAGCCGTTCGAGAACGGTGCCACGATCTGCAGGAAGTTGACCGGCGTCAGTTCCGCGCAACCCCTCCATAGCAACCGCGAGCATCACGCGGAGCCAGGGGCATTTGTCGAGCGCCGTTTCGCCGGTTTCAATGTCGTCGAGCGCAACGTCGTCGATTTTTACGTCGTAGCGCATCGTGGATAGGCGGCTCACCTTCTTGCCGAACAAGGCTTCAGCTGCCGCGCCCACCCGCGCGCGATCAGCGCCCTTGATGTCGAGAAGGAGGCCATCGATCGACGCGACAAGGCTCGGCGCAAGATCATCGTCGCTGTCGCGGACGTAAAGAGGCGCGGTCTCCTTGACCGGGATCGTGACCGCGAGATCGGCGCGCCGACGGACAAGAATCGGCATGTCGTTAGGCGCCTTGCCGGTCGCTTGCGGATCCGCTGCGTGCTTGTCTGCGATAACCTTCCAGGTCGCGTTGTAGAGATTGGCGAGCTGCTGCTCATAGTGTGGGCGAACCGTTCCGGCGGCATATTGGGAAGCAAGGAAACGTGCTTGATCGAGGGCGATCGCGGGATCGTTCAGAAGGCGTAGTCTTCCATAGATTCGCAGTTTCTTGAGCGCGTCGGGCTGCCGGCGATCGATGATCCTGCCGATCGTGACCGCCACCTGCCGAAGATAGAAAGGAAAGCGCTCGTTGCTCGAGACCCAGACATCCGACGGGCTATAGAAGCGGCGAACCGGCCCGTCGGATGATGGATCGTCCGCGGGCAGCCAAGCGCCGCTACGAATAAAGGCACCCGCGGGCGTCGACCACGGGTATTGGTCGCTCGAAAAGTGCTCGTGACGAAGGTCAACGCGGAGCAATTCCTTTCCGGCGCCCGCCAGCCACTCGATCACCAGACCGGCGTAGATTTCCCGGCAATCGTCGGAGAAGCGTTCGTGGTCGCTTTGGCCGGGCAGGTGCCACAGCGCGTTCGCAAATTTGTAGTTGGTGGAATATGCGTGACGGAGGCTCTCCTTGTTAAAGGTGCTGACGTCCCGCTTCCAGTCGGCAATGGCGGCATCACTAAGACCGAGCTTCTTGGCGAAGCCGAAGCTCGTTACCTCGTAGGATCTTGTCGTGGGCATGGTGGGCAAGGGAAGCGCGCGCAAGCCAGTCCCTACACCCAATCCGCGCAGAAACTCCGCCCACAGCGTCGCCTGGCCCTTGAAGGCGCGATGGCTAGTCGGCGCGAGAAGGCGCTTTCGATAGTCGGAGAAGTCGGCAACGTCGGGCGGCGCTACGCTAAAGAGCGCATTCAGCCGACGGCCTAGAAGTTCATCAGGCCAGGTCTCCGAGAAGACGGCCTCAGTCGCTTGGATCATCCCATCCGCTGTAGGAACGAGCAAACGATACGAGGAATCGACCTTAATCGACCTAGTGGCCTGAGCGCGACGCCAGATTGCAAATGCCCAGCGGAGACCCGCCAGAGCCTCCTCGACCGAGGCGCTCGCGTTGACCACTTGGGAGATACGGGTGAGGACCGTTTCACCATCATAGGCAGAGACTTGACCGCGCTGTAGGAAGTCACGAGCCGCGCGCAGCTCACCGTGCCAGGGGAGCGTGTTCGCGGCAAAAGCGAAGTGGGCGGCTAACGGCGCCGGTACACTGAGCGGCTCAAGCGGGATATCCTCGTTCTCACCCGACGGCCGCGTCGAGGGTGGGAAGAAGAGGGAGGGTTCGATCCGCTCACCCTTGCGCCGGCGCCGCCGGGCACGCGGAAGTTCGCCATCGGTAGGGACGTCGCTGCGGCCAGCACGAACCGTCCCATCATCGCAGAGAATGACTGGGAAGCCGACGAGCATCTCAGGCCCCTCTTTCATGAAGGAAGGCAGATCTCGATAGAAAGCGGTCCACTGGCTTGTCGCCGGGCGCTTTCCAGCACGCAGAGTGCCGGCGATCTTCGCCGCAATCCGCGCGCACTCGATGGGTGCCAGACGGTCGCGAAACAGGGCGGGAGCGTACTGACGAAGAAAAGCTGTCAGCCGGCCGATGCGCTCGGACGTTAGTTCAGGAAGAAGCGGCGCGATCGGCGGGGAAATAGTCGCACCGTGCTTCGCGACCGCCAAAAGATTAAAGGTGGCGGAAACCTCGAAGGTTGCGCGCACCTCCATGGGGCAGCGCCAACCGATCGAGAGCAAGCTACCTAGCGTTACAGCGCATGGGATAACCGGTACAGAGGCGAACTCTTTCTCGCCGAGGCGCGCGACCTCCGCAGCCGAGAGGGCCGTCAAATCTAGTCGCTCGCCGGGGCTCTTCGCGGCGGTGAGGCTCGACGGGTTGGTCCATACGAGAAGATCGACAGACGCCTTCGCCCGAGAGATCGCCGTGAGAGCCGCATGACTACGGCCAGTATCGCGGTCCGCTAACCAACGCACGCTTGCGGCGGCAAGTGCAACCGCTTGGGTGAGGAGCAGGCGATTTAGCGCGACACTAGCATCGAGGGCTTTTCGGTTCGAAGACGGGAAGAAGCTGCCGTGAAGGTGGCCTTGAAAGGGTGCTGTGGCGCCCTCCCCCATTGGCAAGAACGTATAGAGGCGGGGCGACGAAATTTCATGATCGAGGGGCACCGCCAGGCCGACTTCACCGACCCCTGACCAGTCCTTCCAACTGCTATGGAGCTGTTTGGCCTTGACGCCATCGTCGACGGCCCGCTGCATGAGAGCCTCGGGCGCATGATCGCGGACAAGCAACCAGTGCGCACCGCTTAGCGAGACGATCGAGGCGGCAACCGGCGCGGACGTGATCGGCTCTTCATGCCGCTCAAGAGTGAACGCCAAGGAGGTCTCGCCAGCGCGGGTCCGTACTTTGGCGTCGAGCTTCTCGAGACGATCGAGAAAGAGAAGCAAGGGAGCGCCATCGTCATCTAGCGCCGCCACCTCGTCCCTCGCCGTCTTAAGCGAGTCTAAATCTCGAAGCGGAAGCCGAATGACGGACGAGAAGCCGCGTGCTGCATACTCGACGATGGTCTCAGGCTGCGTCCCGAGGGCAATCGGCAGAAAGAACATCGGCAGATCGGACTGCGCCAGTGCTAGGACGGTCGGGTTGTCAATCCGCGACGGCAGATCTTCAGACCGGGCGAAAGTGAAGCAATATCCCTCGAACCTGGCTGCGCCGATCGCGTTCGACGCCTGGGAATATACTTCGGGCGCGTCACAGACGTGGCTTACACTGCGGAAGCCGAGCCCTTTGTTGCCGATCGACTCACCAGGCGGCTTGGTCGACATTCCGATGCGAGAAAGCGCCACGACATTGCCGTGGGTGAATGGCTTTCCGAGATTTGCGACATAGAGGGTTCCGAAATCCCCCTCGTCCTCGACCAAGAGCACTTCGATCTGACCATCATGCGCGCCGCGCACATGGACGTCGTTGGCGTTCTGGACGAGCTCGATCAGGAACCGGCCATGATAATCCGCGGCTGTGTGTTCGGCGACGCTCTTGTTCTGGGCATAAACGTCGTCGAGATAGATGCCGGTGGTCACGTCGATCGTCCCGGCAAACGCGCGCAACTTCCCCCTGGCGATACGATCAATCTGATCAGCGGGCGCTAAAGCCTCGTTTTGCTCCTCCGATGCGACGGGAGCTGTAAGAGCCTGACTCAGAAGTTCATGTGATCTGGCAATGGCTTGCGATGAGGCGGGTGAGGCGGCGGATATGGGCGATGGTGGTCCACGCGGTGGAACTC
>NZ_PKRO01000063.1 GCF_002855495.1 Porphyrobacter sp. TH134 | reverse complement strand
CCCGCTCCCGCAAAAGGGCAAAGTGGACGACTTTTACGCCGCCCGCAGCAACACTTCGTCGCCGCTACCGTGGTCTAATTTTGCACCGCCGTTCTCATAAGTTTCTGGCTCTCTATAATGACTTAGAAGGACGGATTGAAGGCACTAATCAAAGCTCAGACGTTCATTATTTATATACTCTTTGGGTTCTTGCCACGGCCTGTATTCGCAATGGCCGATTGAAAAATTCTGACGTCGACACTGACAAAAAGAAGAAAAATCTGGTCTCGATCCTGCAGCCACTTGCTGCAGATACCGCACGCCCAAACAATGCTCTCGAAGCCAAGACTTACCTCGTACTCATAGATGTCCATGAGGCGATGATAGACGAAGCGCAAAATGGATTAGACGATTGTTGGCGGGCACTCGGCGACATTCTAGATGCGTCCAAGCCCTTGGGGGCATATCCGGTGGAGTTGCTAGAGAGCGTTGTTAGTGAATTTGGTTCTGTCATAGATAGTCCCGAATTCGACGAAGTTTACACCAAGCTAACCGAGGTTATCGCTCAAAGACGGAGCGATGGGGCGGCAGGTCAGGCTCATATCAAGAGGGCTTTCCAAAAGCTCGAACTTGAAAATCCCTATGAGGCGATCCGTTGGCTTGGGCGAGCCGAAGAGCTGCTCCTTAAGCGCGAGTACAGGGACGAACTGACTCAGGCATTACTAGGTAGCAGCGGGGCATACAGCGTTGTGGGTCTGCGATGGGCGGCGAGGAATAGAGCCTTGGCTGCTCTGGACCACACGATGCACGAGTTTAGGGAAAGCGGTATTGTCGAATGGTCGGCATGGATAGCGGCAAAGCAACTCGTCTGGTCAGAGCTTCGGCTGGGACGCGCACCCCAAGCCCTTGCTGCGCTGATTTTGGCAAAAATGATTATGTCTGCTTCAGCACCTTCGGACGAGTTGAGGGCCGAAGCCGACGAGGATTTGATCTCAATCGAAGTTGCGTTTGGGTTGTCGCTGTTAAACCTAAAGCCTGAGCAGCTTGGCAGCATTACAAAACTGCATGACATATTTGAAGAATACGATCTTGTAATCGCTGGGATGGCGACGCTGTTTTCATTAGGTCAACGACAGGCTTTGCGAACCGAGGGATATTGCCCTGCAGAGCAAACGGACCAAGACATTGAGGATTTCCTTAATCACTGGATCGCCGTACCCGGTGCAGATCAGATGCCCGACCATACGATTTTGATGGATCGCGATACCGTCGAGTTTCGGTCTGTCGTCCTTGGTTGCTCAATTTTGCTGACCAGCAATTCCGATCCCGTCTCGGTGGGCATAGCTGAGTCGATCCTTGGCTGTCTTGAAAGCTTTATGGCCACTAGCGATGAGCGCGACGTGATGCCCCACAGGGAAACGCTCCGGATTGTCATGCGGTCAAACGCAGATGAAGGTGCGGTTCCGAGTCACCGAGTTGTTGAGGACAAGGGCGCATCGTTTTTTGAAGTGAGTTATTCACCCGCTTTTCGGCAAGACAGCGCGGAAAAAATGCAGACATATCGCGATTGGCTACATGTCGCGATTGTTGAAATTGTTTGCCATTTTGCAATCGTACGTGATGTTGAAAAGTGGCTTACAAAAATCGCTGATAGTGAGCGAGGTTTCAGTCGCGCATTGCTTTTCAGCGACATGCTAACTGCGAATTGCAATGTATTCGGAAACAAGCCCCCAATTCGCATTTCGGATCATTTTAAAACCGATGCGCGTGAGTTTGCACCGCTGCGAACAGCGCCCCTCATCATAAGGGAGACAGCGGAACCGGAGATCGAGACCAGCCCGAAATATGGCGAAGGCGATCCGCCGGATGATTTCGCGAAGCCGGAGGAAATGAAGCATACTGACCGTACGGTGCTTTCTCCAATCCAAATGGATTTGTGGAACAAGGCAGGGTGGTATGGGACAGCTTTTATGATCCATCCACAATGGCCCGGTCCTCTTCTTGCTCTCCATTTTCGGGATGCTGACGCAGCAAGGCGGATTTTTGAAGATTGGAGAGAACGTTGGGGGCGTGTAGGCAGTGATGAAAATGTCCGCCTTTCAATCGTTACGGGCGTCTCCAAACGCGAACCGTTTGCTTACTCTATGCACGTCGGTCCCGTTTTCCGGACAAGTTTGGTTGAGAAAGGCAAAACATTCCTCTCCCTCTCCCGCTACATGCGTCTAAACCCGACCACGCCAGACAACTTGAATAACTTCTTGGCCGCCTACGATCAGGCAGGAGAATTTGGTTTAGCCCCCGCAATTACCCCCGTTGGGCAAAAATTTCCTGTACCTTTGTATGATCTTATCCAACCGCGAAGAAGGCTGGAAGTTCGACCTGCTTGGACCATTGAAGATCACGATCCAGACCTTTCAGTTTTGCAAGATGACGACGACCCATTTATCCCAGAGGATCAAATTGATCCACCGGTTCGGAGGGCAATGGCGCGCATAAAAGCAATTCGGAAAGCTGCGACTTCTTAGGCTCTTTGAATGTGATCGCTATCTTGAAGATGTCAGTCTCGACGAAGCGCACTGTGGTCGCTCGAATTCAGTTTTGAGCGGTTCACTATACCCCCCGTGTCAAGCACGGGGCGACGAAAAGGGGAACGTCCGCAACGGAGCCGCTTCCCGAACGGCAGCTTATCTTCGCAAACCGGGCGAAAGCGGTCGCTTGCTTGACGCCTGCGCGCTCTCACCCCGTCATCCATGCACGGCGCTACCCGAACACCGCTACGCATTGCAGTCCGTCGAGCACTTGTTTGCCATCGGCATCCCACAGCCGCAATCGCTCTGACGAATAGCCCCGGTCGGCATGCTGGCTGGCGTTTTCGGCAAGATACCAGCCACCGCGCGACCGGCTTTCCGGGTCGAGCACATTGAATGACCAGTTGATCGAACTGATCGGGCCTTGGCGCTGCATCGCCCGCATGGCTCCCGGCGGCATGACATCGCCCATCAGCACCAGTTTGGCGACCGGATCAAGATTGTGTTCCTCGATCAGCCGCGCCCAGCGTCGCACGGTCGCGCCGCGATCACTGCTCTTGGTCTGGCCGTGGCGCAGCTCGAAATTCTTGGCGACAAAGGCGGGAGCAAAGCTGTGGGTGACCACCTCGTTGTCCTCGGGCGGGCCGGGCCAATCCTCGGGCTGGCCTGAAGGGTGGACGGCATTGGCTTCGCGTCCCTCGCCAAACAACCAGAAGGCTGTCAGCGCGACCCGGCCTTCCGACAGGATCTCGCTCCGCAATTGGGTGACGTTGCGCCCCTGCCGCACGATCTCGGCCTTAAGCTCGATATGCTCGCCCACCGGCGCCACAAAGGCGACTTGCCCGGCGCGCAGGGGGGGCAGGTCCGGAAAGGCGCGGGTCGCCATGGTATAGGCCACCAGCGCCGAGGCCCCGCCGTACAGCGTGCGCCCCTGCATCCAGTCTGTTGCATGGGCAAGATGGGCGGGGCCGGGCTGGCCGGTAATAGGTTCAAGCAGGCTGGCGATCGTCATGGCCGATAGCTTTGCCGCGCGCGGCCGCTCGCGTCCAGACTGACGTAAGGGAAGGAGGCTAAAGCGCTCACCAGCCCCGCGCCAATAAAGACGCATTGCCTTTGCCGCGCCGAATCGCTAGTGCGCCGCTTCCATTCGGAGCATCTGCCCCGAACGGCTCGGCCCGATGGCGGAGTGGTTACGCAGAGGACTGCAAATCCTTGCACGCCGGTTCGATTCCGGCTCGGGCCTCCACCTTTGCATTGCGCCTGCGGCCCGCCCGGATTAGGGCCGCAAGCGGGGATGCCGCTTTAGCTCAGTCGGTAGAGCACATCATTCGTAATGATGGGGTCACGTGTTCGAGTCACGTAAGCGGCACCACCTTCCGGCCTGCGGGGTGTTTGCGCGGCACAGGCGGCTACGCAATGGCGTTGACCCATCATGCACCAACGGCCAGCATGGGAACAGCTTCAGGAGATTTGGCAAGGTGCAGGTTCCGCGATCACCAGCAGGCTCCTGCGAACTTTCCGTCGTCATTCCCGTCTATAATGAAGAAGCGGGCCTGGCCGCACTGGTCGAGCGGGTGACCGCCGCGGCCGAGCAGATTTTTGCCGACCGCTATGAACTCATCCTCATCAATGATGGTTCAAAGGATGCGAGCTGGGCCGCGATCTGCGCCCATGCCGAACGTGATCCGCGGATTGTGGCGATCAACCTGGCGCGCAATCACGGCCATCAGCTGGCGCTGACCGCCGGGCTCAATCATGTGCGCGGGCAATTGGTGTTCGTGCTGGATGCGGATCTGCAAGACCCGCCCGAACTGCTGGGGCCGATGCTGGCCAAGCAGCGCGAAGGCCATGATGTCGTCTACGGCCAGCGCGTGAAGCGGCGGGGCGAGACGGCCTTCAAACGCGGCACTGCGGCGCTCTTTTACCGGATGCTGGGCCGGATGGTCGATACCCATATCCCGCGCGATACGGGGGATTTCCGGCTGATGACGCGCCGGGTGGTGGATCAGCTCAATGCCATGCCCGAACGGTATCGGTTCATCCGGGGGCTCGTCAGCTTTGTGGGCTTCAGCCAGGTCGCCTTCCCTTACGAGCGCGATCCGCGGTTTGCGGGGGAAACCAATTATCCCCTTTCCAAGATGATCGCGCTGGCGGTTGATGCGTTGACCAGTTTTTCGGTGGTGCCACTGCGGTTTGCCTCGCATCTTGGCATGCTGTTTGGACTGGCCGGGCTGGTCTCGCTGGTTGGCATCGTTTGGGTATGGCTGCGCGGCGGCACGGTCGAAGGCTGGGCCAGCCTGGCCGCGCTCATTCTCATCATGGGCAGTGTTCAATTGCTGGTGCTGGGCGTGTTCGGCGAGTATCTCGGCCGGATGTACATGGAAGGCAAGCAGCGCCCCTTGTTCATCATTGCCGAGTTGCGCCGCCACCCGCTGGCCGTGACTGCCGACACCGCCAGCGGGGCGGTGATCATCGATGCCGAAGAGCGTGAGGGTATCCGTGTCGCAAGCTGAATTTGACGCCTATGTCGATGATTATGACGCGCAGCACGCAGCCTCCGTCAAGCTGAGCGGCGAGGATCCCGAATTTTTCGCAGCGTACAAGGCGGTCGAGACGGCCCGGATCATGGAGCGGGCAGGCATCGTGCCCCGGCAGATCATGGATTTCGGCGCCGGGCGCGGCAATTGCATTGCCCACTTGCAGCGCGAATTTCCCGATGCTGCGCTGACCGCGCTGGACGTGTCGGCCCGGTCGCTGACCCATTGCGAGGCGCGCGCGATCCGCCCGATCAACGCAGTTTGCTATGACGGGCGCACGCTGCCCTTTGCCGACGCCAGCTTCGATCTGGTCTTCACCGCCTGTGTGTTCCACCACATCCCGGCCAGCGATCACATCCGCCTGCTGGGCGAAATTCGCCGCACGCTGACCCCGCAAGGTCGGTTTGTGCTGTTTGAACACAACCCCTGGAACCCGCTGACCCGCCATGCGGTCGCAACCTGCCCGTTCGACAAGAACGCCGTGCTGATCACCGCGCCTGAAATGCGCCGCCGGTTCCGGGCCGCTGGCTTTACCGAGGTGGGCCTGCGCTGGACGATGTTCTTCCCCGCTGTTCTTGCGCCGCTGCGCCCGCTTGAACGGGGGCTCGGCTGGCTGCCGCTGGGCGCGCAGTACTGCCTCGTCGCGCGCTGACCTGATGCTGACCCGCTTGTTCCGTTTTGCGCTGACAGGCCTTGCCAATTCGGCACTTGGCTGGGCGGTGATCTTCGGCGGATTATGGGCCGGGATGAGCGGACTGGCTGCCAACGCGGCGGGCTATGCCGCCGGGCTGATGCTCTCCTTTACGCTGAACCGGCGGTATGTCTTCGGGGTCAGGGGCGCTGTGTCAGGGCGCGAAGTGACCCGGTTTCTGGCGGCGTTCGGGCTTGCCTACGGGGTCAATGTTGTGACGCTTTTGGCGGCCCAATCGGCCTTGGGCGCCGATAATCCCCTGGCGCAGCTTCCGGCCATTGCTGCCTATATCGTGATCTTTTTTGCATTGTCGCAACGTTTCGTTTTCAGGTCCGCAGTTCCCGAATGATCCTTTCAGACACCATGAACACCGTGCCCGCAGGCGGCACGCGGCCGCCGTTTGGGCTGCTTGATCGCTGGCCGGTGATCCTGCTTGTCTGCTTTGCGGCGATTGTCCCGCTGCTGCTCGTCAGCTTTCCGCCGCTGGTTGATCTTTACGGACATCTGGGGCGCTATGCGGTGCAAACCGACCTTGCAAACCGGCCCGAACTTCAGCCGTTCTATACCTATGAATGGAAACTGATCGGCAATCTGGGGGGCGATATTCTGGTGCAGGCCCTGCACCGGGTGCTGGGGCTGGAGACGGCGGTCCATTTCGTTGTGGTGCTGGCCCAGTTTCTTGGCGCGCTCGGCCTGCTGCTGATCGCGCGCGAAGTGCATGGCCGGGTCACGCCATTTGCCGTCGCGGCGATCCCGCTATTGTACGGCTACCCCTTCAATTACGGCTTCATCAATTACGCGCTGAGCATGGCACTGGCGATGCTGGCATTTGTGGTGTGGCTGCGCCTTCACCGCGCTCAGCGTACCGGGGCGGCACGGCTGTGGCTGGCCGTCGGCGGCGCGGCGATCTGGGTGTGCCATACCTATGGCTGGGCATTTCTTGGCCTGATGACAGGCTCTGCCATGCTGGCTGAAGTGTTTGCGGCGAGGCTGCGACCAGTGGCAGCCGCAGGGCGCATCGTGGGGGCGTGCTGGCCGCTGCTGATGCCGATCATCCCCATGGTGATCTGGCGCGCCGAGGCAACCGGCGCGGCGATGTCGGGCTGGTCGCTTGATTTCAAGCTGTTCTGGCTGCGCTCGCCCCTGCGGACCGAGTGGTACAGCCTTGACGTGGGCGCGTTGGCGGTGATCACCGCGCTGCTGGTGTGGGCCTTGTTCAGCAGGACGGTTCGCTATGATCGCCGGCTGGGCGTAGCGGCGGTGCTGTGTCTGGCCTTTTACTTCATTCTGCCAAACCGGGTGTTCGGGTCGGCTTTCGCGGATATGCGGCTGCTGCCTTACGCCTTTGCGCTGGGGCTGGTGGCGATCGGGCCAGTGCGGCTGGGCGCGACCGCGCTGCGCGTCGCAGGGGGAATTGCGCTGGCGCTGTTTGCCGGGCGGATGGCGATCACCAGCGCGGCCTATATCAAACAGGACCGCATCATCCAGGCAGAGCTGACCGCGCTTGAACCGATGCCGACGGGGGCGCGCATTGCCTTTTTCGTGGTCAAGCGGTGCTGGAACCCGTGGGCCGTGCCTGTGCTCGACCATGCCGTGGGCGCAGCCATTGCCCGGCGCAATGCTTTCGTGAACGATCAGTGGCAGCAGCCCGGGGTCAATCCGATGCGCGTGCGCTATCCGGCGGCAGGGCCGTTTTACCGCGATCCTTCACACCTCACCCAGCGTGAGGATTGCAGCCATCGCCTGCGGCCCAAGCTGTCCGAATCACTGGCCAAGTTGCCGCTTGCCGCCTTTACCCATGTCTGGATTATTGGCGACATCACGCGCCCGGTGTCAGTTCCCGCTGGGCTTGTGCCGGTGCCTTACGGTGGCGCGGGACTGCTCTACAAAGTCACGCCGACGCGCTAGGCCGCGCGGGCGCCAGCGCCGCGCACCAGCTGTCCGGGGCGCGCGCCGGTCGATTCGTCAAAGCGGCGGATGACTTGCCCCGCAACGATCGTCGCCTCGTAGCCGGTGGCGCGCTGGTGCAACCGGCGTCCGCCTGCGGGCAAATCACGCACCACCTCGGGCAGGTGCAGGGTCAGGCCGTCAAGGTCGATCACGTTAAGATCAGCCCGTCCGCCGACTTGCAGCGTCCCCCGGTCGGTCAAGCCCACCGCATATGCAGCCTTTTGCCCGAGCATATGCGCGGCCTCCGCCAGCCCCAGTGACAGCGGGCCATTGCCCTTCACGAACTGGGTCAGCAGACAGGTTGAATAGCTGGCATCGCAGATCGCCCCGTAATGCGCGCCGCCATCGCCAAGCCCCGGAACGCAATAGGGGTGGCGCAGCATTTCATGGGCGCTTTCCAGCGAGGCGTTTTCGTAATTGCCAAGCGCCGCGAGGAACAACCCGCGCCCCTCGGTCGCCAGCAGCCGCTCATAGGCGACCTCCTGCGGGGTGCAGCCGCGCGCTTGCGCCTGGCCGGCCATGCTCAGATGCGCAGGCGGGGCATAATCGGGCGGGTTGTCGAGCGGGAACAGCCAGCGCCAGTTGCGCGCCAATTCGTTGAAGGGGTGGCCCGGCGTGAAGTCTTCGGCCAGCAGCGCCGCGCGCAAGGCAGGGTCGCGCATGGCGGCGACCTGCTGGGGGATGGGAAGGTGGGCGATCTTCTCCCAGCTCGGGCACAGCACGAAGGGGTGGACCGTCAGCTCCAGCCCGGCGATGAGGCCGATCGGGCGCGGCATCACCTGTGCATGGGCGGTGCCGCCAGCGGCGTTGGTGGCCTCCAGCATCTCCAGCACCCGCCGCCAGCGGGGCGGCCCTTCGTTGCCGGACGCAAGGGTGAAGGTCGCCGGGCGGCCACTGGCGGCGATCACCCGTTCGATCACCCGGTATTCCTTGTCCCAGCCGACAAAGGCATCCAGCACCACCTGAAACGTGCCAGCCCCTGCATCTTTCATGCCGCAGCTGATGGCTTCGAGTTCGGCGATGTCGGTATCGAAGGTCGGGATCGCCTGTCCGTCAGCCGTCTTGTGAATGCTGAGCCGCGAGGTTGCAAAGCCGATGGCGCCCGCGCGCATCGCTTCGGCCGTCAGGCGCCGCATCAGCGCCAGATCATCCGCGGTTGCGACGTCGCGCGCGGCGCCGCGTTCTCCCATGGCATAGACCCGCAGCGGTGAATGCGGCAGGTAGGCGGCGACATCGATGTCACGTTTTCCCGCCGCGACGGTATCGAGATATTCGGGGAAGGTCTCCCAATCCCATGCCAGCCCTTCGGTCATGACAATGCCGGGGATGTCCTCCACGCCTTCCATGACGTTGATAAGCATTTCGTGATCGGCCCGGCGGCAGGGCGCAAAGCCCATGTCAATGGACACCCAGTGTTACGAGCTAAGGCGACACCCAGTGTTACGAGGTGTCTCGTTGTGACCGTGCGATGATTTCAGGGGCGGGGAGCAT
>NZ_PKRO01000062.1 GCF_002855495.1 Porphyrobacter sp. TH134 | reverse complement strand
AAAAATGGGCCTCCGAAAACAAGGCCTACATCAAGTGGGAATGCCAGAATGACTGACTATCCCAAATCCGAATTTCCAGACCTCAGGTTGCACAATCGTTTCGCCGCCCGGGCGATATCCACGTGCACTTTTTCGGCACGGCCACGCTGTCCTTTGCGGACGGTGTGCAGACCCAGGAAGGCGATGTCTTCGAGATTGCGGCAGCGCCTTTCGCCCTGCCTTTGCGCAACCCCCTGACCCGCGCTGCCGAACACATCGCGCCGGTTGCGGTCAAGGCGCTCTAGTCCGATGGACCCGATCCGCATCGCCGTGGTCGGCATGGGCAAGATTGCGCGCGACCAGCACTTGCCCGCCATCGCCGGAGACCGCGCCTTCAGCCTTGCTGCCACCGTCAGCCCCCACGATCCGGGCGTGCCCGGCGTGCCGCATCTTGAAAGCCTCGAAAGGCTGCTGGATGAGGGCCCGGCAATCAACGCAGTAGCGCTCTGCACCCCGCCGCAGGTCCGTTACGAACTGGCAGCGATGGCGCTGAAACGCGGCGTCCATGTCTTCCTCGAAAAGCCGCCCGGCGCGACTCTGGCCGAGGTATCTGCGTTGGAAGCGCGGGCCGACAAAGTCGGTGCGTCGCTGTTTGCTGCATGGCATTCGCGTTTTGCCTCCGGGGTTGCGCCCGCGCGGGCGTGGCTGGCCGAACGCATCGTGCAAAGCGTTGCAATCACATGGCGCGAGGATGTGCGGGTGTGGCATCCGGGTCAGGCCTGGATCTGGGAGCCGGGCGGACTTGGCGTCTTCGATCCGGGCATCAATGCCCTGTCGATCGCAACCCACATCCTGCCCCGTCCGTTTTTCCTGAAGGAAGCGCTGCTGGAGATTCCGGCCAACAAGGCTGCACCGATCGCAGCGGACTTGCGCTTTTGCGATACGTCGGGCGCCCGCATCCACATGGATCTCGACTGGCGGCAAACCGGCCCGCAAAGCTGGGATATCGCCGTGGAAACCGATGCGGGCGTGCTCAAGCTGACCCATGGCGGCGCGGTGCTGGTGCTGCCGAGCGGAACCGAACACGGCGAGGATCACGAATATCCCGGCCTTTACGCCCGCTTTGCCACGCTGATCCGCACAGGGCGAAGCGACGTGGATGTCGCGCCCTTGCGCCTAGTCGCCGACGCCTTCCTGCGCGGACGGCGGCAGGAAACTGAACCCTTCATAGACTGAATCAACCTTTGGGAGAGGCCATGACGACCATCACAATCACAAAACGCCGGAGCGTGCTTGCGTTCCTGCTCACCGCCAGTGCCTTGTCAGCCCCGGCCCACGCCGACACCGATGGCCAGCCGACCAGCGCAACGCTGCGGGCCGACCAACCCGGCCCGGTCTATGACAAGCGCATCTTCACGCAGTTTGCCGAGCATCTGGGTAACGGCATCTATGGCGGCCTGTGGGTGGGGGATGACAAGTCCATCCCGCAGACCAACGGGTTCCGCAAGGATGTGATCGCGGCGCTGAAGAACCTTGAAATCCCGGTCATCCGCTGGCCGGGCGGCTGCTTTGCCGATGAATATCACTGGCGTGACGGCGTCGGCCCCAAGGCGCAGCGCCCCGTCAGGATCAACACCCACTGGGGCGGCGTGACCGAACCCAATACCGTGGGCACGCATGAATTCTTCGAGCTGCTGCGCCAGACCGGCGCTGAGGCCTATGTGGCCGGCAATGTCGGCAATGGCACCGCACAGGAAATGTCCGAGTGGGTGGAATACATGACCGCAAGCGCCGGATCGCTCGCCGAAATGCGGGCGAAGAATGGCCGGAAAGAGCCGTGGTCCGTGCCCTATTTCGGGGTCGGCAACGAATTGTGGGGCTGCGGAGGCAACATGCGCCCCGAATATGCCGCCGACGTGACCCGCCGCTATGCCACCTTCGTCAAAGCGCCCGCGGGCACGCGGATCATGAAGATCGCCGCCGGTGCCAATGTCGACGACTTTGCTTGGACCGAAGCGATGATGCGCGTGGCAGGCGATATGCTCGATGGCCTGTCGCTGCATTACTACACACTCCCCGCAGGCGGTTGGCCGCCGCGCGCGCCGGCCGTCGATTTTGATGAGCACGGCTGGGCGGATGCCTTGGCCGGTGCCCTACGCATGGACACCCTCATCGCCAAGCACAGCGCGATCATGGACAAGTATGACCCGAAGAAGCGCGTCTTTCTGGCGGTCGATGAATGGGGGGCGTGGTATGCGCAGGATCCCGGCACACAGCCCGGCTTCCTGCGCCAGCAGAACACCATGCGCGACGCGCTGATCGCATCGATCCATCTCGACATCTTCGCCCGCCACGCTGATCGTGTGCGGATGAGCGCGATTGCCCAGATGGTGAACGTGCTTCAGGCGATGATCCTGACCGAGGGCGACAAGATGGTCCTCACCCCCACCTATCACGTGTTCGAGATGTACAAGCCCTGGCAGGATGGCACGGTTCTGCCGGTTGAGCTGGACACGCCGTGGTATTCCAAGGACCAGTTCACCATGCCCGCGGTCAGCAGTTCAGCGGTCAAGGCGAAGGACGGCAACACCTATGTGGCGCTGTCGAACCTCGATCCCAACGAGGCCAATACGGTCACCGTGAAGCTTGATGGGTTGGCGGCCCAGTCGGTGACGGGCCGGGTGTTGACGGCGCCTGCCATCAATTCGCACAACACCTTCACTGCGCCCGAGGTGGTCAAGCCTGCGGCGTTTTCGGGCGCAAGTGTCAGCGGCGGGGTTTTGTCGGTGAGCTTGCCGGCGAAATCGGTTGTCGTGCTGAAACTGCAATGAGGATAGCCCGCGCCTTGGCCTGCGCCGCCGTGTTGACCGCCGGTATTCTGCCGGCGGCATCAGCGGCGCAGGCCCCGCCGTCCGACGGCCAGGTTATCGTCCACGATCCGACCGTGATCCGGCAGGGGTCGACATGGTATGTCTTCAACACCATCGGCAAATATATCGGCATCCGCACCTCGCCCGATCTGAAGACCTGGAACAATGCGGGCGCGGTTTTTGCCGAGATACCCGCGTGGGCAAGGGACGCCGTGCCGGGCGTCGATGGCATATGGGCGCCCGACATTTCCTACGTCGATGGCGAGTACCGCCTGTATTATTCCATCTCGACCTTCGGATCGAACCGGTCAGCGATCGGCCTTGCCACCAGCCCGACCCTTGATCAGCAAGCTGAGAATTACGGCTGGACCGACCGGGGCATGGTGGTGATGTCCACGCCTGATGATGATTTCAACGCGATTGACCCCGATTTCATCGTCGATGCGCAGGGGCGGCACTGGCTGTCGCTCGGCAGTTTCTGGAGTGGGATAAAGCTGTTCCCGCTCGACCCTGCAACGGGCAAGCCGCCGCAGGGGACGCAGCCCACTGCGATTGCCCGGCGCCCCGCACCCGCTGGCGGCCCGGCCCCGGTGGAGGCACCGACCATCCTTCAGCGTGATGGCGCCTATTACCTGATCGCGTCCTACGACTATTGCTGCAAGGGCGTGAACAGCACCTATTACACTGTCATCGGACGCGCGGACACGATCACCGGGCCCTACCGGGGCAAGGACGGCAGCGAGATGATGCAGGGCGGCGGGACCATCCTGATCCGCGCCGATCTTCAGGAGAAGCAGCGCTACCGCGGCCCCGGCCATGCCGACACCTTCACCGATACGGACGGCGCGACCACGATTGTCTGGCACGCCTATGACAGGCAAGCCGATGGTGCGCCTGTGCTGCGGGTGGCTCCGTTGCAATGGCAGGGCGATGGCTGGCCCGTTGTCATCTCCACCGACCAATAAACCCCACTGAGAGGACTTGCGATGACCCCTTATCTGTCACGACGGGCCTTTGTCGCTGCATCCGCGCTGCTGCCGATGGCCTGCAAGACACCGCCCCCGCAGATGGCGGCGGGCCCGGCTGCGCAGGGCGCGCCGACCAACCCGCTGATCCGCCAACGCGCCGATGCACAGATCTTCAGGCACGATGACGGCTTCTATTACATGACAGGCTCGGTGCCTGAGTATGACCGGCTGGTGCTGCGCCGGTCGAAGACGATTGCAGGCCTCACTAATGCCGAAGAGCGGGTGTTGTGGCGGCACCTGCCGAGCGGGCCGATGTCGGGCTTTATCTGGGCGCCCGAGCTCCACTTCTTCGATGGCCGCTGGATCGTCTATTTCGCCGCAGGCCCAAGCGGGGGCGGCGAGGATGTGTTCCGCATCCGCACCTATGCCGTGGTCTGCGATGGCCCCGATCCGATGACCGGCAACTGGACCGTCCTGGGGCAGTTCCAGTCCCCGTGGGACAGCTTCAATCTCGACTCCACGATCTTCGTGCATCGCGGGACCAGCTATTTCGTCTGGGCACAGCGAGAGCCGGGGATCGAAACCAATTCGAACCTCTACATCGCGCCGATGGCCGGGCCGCTGACCCTGGCCGCTGCGCCTGCGCGCCTGACCGTCCCCACGCTCGACTGGGAAATTCAAGGCTTCAAGGTCGCCGAAGCGCCTGCCGTTCTGGCGCGCAATGGCCGACTTTTCATGACCTATTCGGCCAGTGCGACAGATGCGCGCTATTGCCTCGGGCTGCTGACGGCGGCGGACGATGCCGACATCATGGACCCGCGCGCGTGGAGCAAATCGCCGGAGCCCGTCTTCGTCACCAATCGCGCAACCGGCGTATACGGCCCCGGCCACAACAGCTTCACCGTAGACGAGGCGGGGCGCGATATTCTGGTATATCACGGCCGCGATTATGAAGCGATCGAAGGCGATCCGCTGTTTGACCCCAACCGCCATACGCGCGTGCAGCGGCTTTACTTCAAGGCCGACGGATCACCCGATTTTGGCGTGCCGGTGGGCAATGGCCCCCTGCCGGTCAGGCTGTTGCGCGGTGCTGGCGGCCCTGCGCTGACCTGTCGGGACGGGATGCTGGGTGTCGGCGGCGGTGCGCTGGCGCAAAGTCAGTTCCGCATGATCCCCAGTGGCGAAGGCGGCATGGTATCGCTCGCCCCCATTTTGCGCCCGAGCGAGCGGGTGACAGCAAAGCCGGACGGCAGCCTTGGCATGGCACCAGCGGGCAACGATTTGGCACAGGCATTTGTCGTGCTGACGGAGCCGGACGGCATCCGGTTCGAATCCGCCCTCAAACGCGGCTATGCTGTTTCGGCCAGCGGGAATTCCATTGTACCGACGTCAGCCGCCCCATACTGGCTGATTGATTAGTCCTACTAGACCTGCGCACACGCATCCAATCCCGCTCCCGTATACAAATTGGCCTGAGGGCTACAGGAGAGCGGACAATCTGCCTGAGGGTGAAAAAAGCGCTTGCCAATAAATACTCCGACAAATATTTAGTCGGACAAATGCGGGAGGGAGCTAGGGGGCCGACTCTCAGCATTGAGAGGGAGAGAACATCATGGCTTTACGGCCTTCATCATCCACGTCTGTGTCCTTTATCGCCCTGGCTGTCGCCTGCATCGGCCTGCCCTGCGCGGCCCACGCCCAAGACACACAGGCGCCGCCTGTCGAAGCTGAAGCTGAAGCCGCTGCCGAAGACAACGAGATCGTCGTCAGCGGCGTGCGTGCGTCGATCAGACAGGCGCTCGATATCCGCCGCGACTCCGTCCAGATCGTCGACTCGGTCGTCGCCGAAGATGTCGGCAAGCTGCCGGACAACAACGTGATCGAAGCCTTGCAGCGCGTCACCGGCATTCAGGTCACGGATCGAACGGGCGGCGAGGCGGCCGGTATCACCATCCGCGGCCTGTCCGATCCTCTGACCACATTGAATGGCCGGAACATCTTTACCGCCGCAGGCCAATCCTTCGCCTTGCAGGACATCTCGGCCAACCTCATCAAGAGCGTCAACGTCTACAAGACCCGTTCGGCCGAACAGATCGAAACCGGTCTTGCAGGCCAGATCGACGTCCAGACGCGCCGCCCGTTCGATTTCGACGGACTGACGGTGGCAGGTCTCGCCCGCGGGATCTACAACGAGCAAGCCGACAGCTACAATCCCAACGTCGCGTTGCTGGTCAGCAACCGCTGGGAAACCGGCATCGGCGACATCGGCCTGCTGGTCGATGCGAGCTACATCAAGACCGATTTCCGCAACATGAGCACCACCGCAGGGGCTTTCGTGCCATTTGCGACCGAAAATCCGCCAGCAGGATCGGGCTTCGTCCCCTTGCAGCGCATTTTCTCGGGCTGGACGGCTGGCCTCGATTTCGGCCTGCCGACCGAAGCCGGATCAACGCTGAACATCAACGGTATCGAAGTGCCCTACTATCTGAGCCGCGATGCCGTGTTCAGTTCCGACCTTTACGGTGAACGCGAGCGTCCTTCGGTCAATGTCGCCTTGCAGTGGGCGCCCAACAGCAGTTCGGTCTACACGGCTGAAGTTTTCTATTCGGGCTTCCGCGGCAACACCTTCAATTCGCTGCAATTCAGCTTCGTTGATTGGTGGGGCAACCCGGGCCCGTTCGAAGTCTATGATGAGACAAACATCATCAAGTCGCGCACGGTCGATGATGTCTACGGGTTCAACAGCGGCGACTTTGCGACCAACACAACCGACAGCATGGTCTATGCGCTGAACGGCAAGTGGGATCTGGGTGATCGCGGCCAGATTGTGGGCGACATCGCCTACCAGAAGAGCACCAACGAAACGACCTTCCTTGCCATGCGCACCGACCGGGTCGCCCGCCAGATTGTCGTCGATTTCAACGCGGGCGGCGGCATCCCGGCGTTCCAGTTCGACGATAACAGCCTGCTGGCCGATCCTTCGGTGTGGAACGTCGCGGAATTCTTCGACAACGCCGACCGGTCGCAGGGCGATGCCATTACTGGGATGCTGGACGGCTTCTACACGTGGGACGAAGGGTTCATCCGCCGCATCAAGGCTGGAATCCGGCTTGATCGCCGCACAGCGGAAACCTTCACCCGCGCGCGCGGCGCCAATCGTTTGGGCCGCAGCCTTGCAACCTTCCCTGCCGAGGCTCTGTTCACGAACAGCGGCTTCTTCGATGGGCGCGCCGATGTGCCGACCAGCTGGGTCCTTCCGAGCGGCTACTGGATCAACGATAACGTCGATGCCGTGCGCGCCGATTTCGGCCTGTCGGCATCGGACACGCTATCGCTCGACCGGGTCTTCGATATCACGGAGACCAACCTTTCCGGCTATATCCTCGCCGATACGCAGATCAATCTGTTCGGCCGCCCGCTGCTGATCGAAGGCGGGATGCGCTATGTCGATGTCGAGACCAAAGCGAGCTTCTTCAACCGGCTGCAAGGCGGCGCGCAGACCCGCAGCTCGAACCGGACGATCCGGTGGTTGCCCAGCGCCACGCTGCGCTACGAAATCACCGACAATCTGCGGATTCGCGCCAATTACGGCGAAACGCTGCGCCGTCCGAATTTTGGCGACATCAATCCCAACTTCAATCTGACCGGCGATCTTACCCAGGTTGGCTTTGGTTCGGGAACCGCCGGGACGGCTGATCTCCAGCCCACCGAATCGACCAATTATGACGTTGCGATCGAATGGTTCTTCGACCGTGACAGCGCGATCTTCGTCACGGCCTTCCGCCGCGAGATCGAAGGGCTGGTCGTGCCGCTGACCGTGCGCGAATTCATTCCCAACAATGACATCGTCGCCGGCGCGACAGACTTCTTTGCCATCACCCGTCCGGTCAATGCGTCCAACGGCGTGCTCGAAGGGGTGGAAGTCGGGTTGACCTACTTCCCCGATTATCTGCCCGGCCCGCTTGATGGCCTTGGCTTCAACGGCAGCGTCACCATTCTGGATTCCAGCCAGAACATTCCGCTGTCCGACAGCGCCGGGAACATCACGGGCGAGACAACATCGCAGTTCTTCGGTGTTTCCAACCTGTCGTACAACGCGACCTTGGCCTATGATAAGGGCCCCTTGAATGCGCGCTTGTCCTATGTCTGGCGCGAAGAGTTCCTGCGCAACAACGAAGCGCGGCTGTTCGCCAATCCCATCGGCGTGTGGTTCCAGCCGGAAGAGAGCCTGGACTTCCAGCTGACCTGGAATGCCACGGACAACATCGGCGTTACCTTCGATGCCGTGAACCTCACGAACGCGATCCAGCAGAACTACTACAAGTTCGACACCGTCGGAAACCCGGACCAATTCAATCTGGGAACCACATTGCTGGCGCGCACCTTTGCGATCGGCGTGCGCTTCAAATTCGATTGATCGTCGATCTCTCCTCCGCGCCGCTAGCCATGATTGGCTGGCGGTGCGGGACTGCCGCTGGCTTGGCACCTTCACGATCTGGCGGTGCGCGATGGCTTAAAGTCTGCCGCGCTCGTCGCGGTTGAGGGTGCGCCAGAAATCGCCGCCAGAGTGGCTGACTACGGGCCCGGAGCCTCGTGGGTGGGGCGCATGATCGGTTGACGCCCGATGCGGGCCGCGGTGACGATCCCTGCACCGATGAGGCCCATGCCGAGAAAATGGAACCAGCGGATAGGTTCGGAAAGGATGACCACGGCAAGCAGAGCGCCGATGATGGGCATGATGTTGAGATAAAGCCCGGTCGCAGCCGAACCGAGCAATTCTACGCCGCGGTTGAAGAAGAGATAGGCAATCAGCGAGGGAAACAGGCAGACATAGCCGATCGCCAGCCAGCTTTCCGGGCGGCTTTCGATCAGACGACCGCTGGCGATCTCGGCCACGTAAAACGGCGAGATGACGGCAATACCGATCATGAAAGTTGCAGCGAGAAAGCTGAGCGGGTGCACGACCGGGCGCTTTCGGAGCAACACAGAGTATAGCGACCAGACGACGACAGCCGCGCAGATCACGAGATCGCCCGAATTGAATTTCAACCCGAGCAGCGCAGACAGATCAGCGCGCAGAACGATGATCAAAGCGCCGGTAATCGAGAGGCATATGCCGATGATCTGCGGTATCCGGACTTGCTCGCCGAAAACGAGGCCACCGAGCATCAGGATCAGTGCAGGCTGCATCGACTGAAGCAGCAGGCCGTTGACCGCCGTGGTGGTCTGCAGGCCTGTGTAAAGCAGGGTGTTGAAGGTGCCGATCCCCAGCGCACCCAGCACCAGCACCCACCGCCAGTTGGCCTTCAGGGTCGCAAAATCCCGCCGCAGGTGCGGCCAGGCAAACGGCAGGAGCAACAGCAAGGCCAGAACCCAGCGCCAGAAGGCCAGTGCAACCGGCGGCATGACATCACTGGCAGCACGTCCGACAATCGAATTGCCGGCCCAAAACAGCGCGGTGAATGTCAGCAACAGGTAAGGACGCGACCAGAGCCAGCCGGTCATTCGGGTTGCAAGGGAAGGCATGGCGAATTGCGTCCCTATGGGGCCAGTGTTGCGAGCGCTGCGCTGGCGCATTGCTCATCGCTTGCCGACCCGCCTGAGCCCGCGACCCCGATGCCGCCAATCACCTCTCCGGCGTGCACGATCGGCAAGCCGCCGCCCAGCAGCAGGAGTTCAGGCACATTCGCCAGGTTGCGTGATCCGGGATCGGTAGCAGCCCGCTCCGCCAGCGCAGATGTGCTGGTCTTCGTCGAGAAGGCAGTGAAAGCCTTGCGCTCGGCGGCCCGGGTGTTGTGCGGCCCGATGCTATCCCCCCGCTGGAGCGCAATCAGGTTTCCGCCGCGATCAACGACAGCGACAACAGCGTCCCTGTTCATGGCATGACACGCCGCAAGGGCTGCGTCGGTGAGCGCATTGGCCATTTCCAGCGAAACCGACCGCTGCGCAGCAGGGGCTGGCAAGGCGGTCACGGCAGCCACCGCAAGCGGGATCAACAGGCCAATCATCATCAGTTGCCGCGATAGGTCGAATAGCCAAAGGGGCTGACCACGACAGGGACATGATAGTGCCCAGCCTTGTCGGACACACTGAAGGTCACGGTAATCTCCGGGAAGAAGGGCTTCGCTTCAGCGTTCGGATAGCCGGTCATATCGAATTGCAGCCGGTAGACCCCGGTGTCGAAATCGGTGCCCGTGCCAAAGCTGCGCGCGCGGCCGTTCTGGTCTGTGCGCGCCGTCCCTACCTCAACCCAGGTTCCGGCGGCATCACGCTTCGACAGAGTGATGGGGACATTTGCGCCGCCGACACCCTCTGCGAGATCAAGCACGTGGGTCGAAATCTCGGCTGCCGCCGCCGGGGCCGCGATGAGGCACAGCGCGATGGGCACAAGGAAACGGGTCATCTTCATCGGACTGGTCCTGATTTTGTGGCTGGGCCAAGAGACGGGAATTTCCGCCCGTAACGCAGAGCCGCTTCATATTCGAATGAAATGATTGAATGCCTATCATTCACATTTATAATGATCCTGTGTTTGATCCGAGGCTTCTCGAGGCGTTTGTGGCCGTTGCTGATGCCGGGAGCTTTACAGCGGCGGCCCACCGGCTGCACTCGACCCAGTCAACGATAAGTCAGCAGATCGGCCGGTTGGAGGGCCTGATTGGCAAGGCCCTGCTCGATCGCTCTACCCGGCCCGTAAAGCTCACCCCAGTGGGCGAACGCCTGATCGGATATGCGCGGCGCATTCTCGCCCTCCAGCGCGAGGCTTCCGCTCTGCTGGCTGATCCTTCGGGCAGCCGAACCCTGAAGGTCGGCTTGCCTGACGATCTGATGACGGCCACGATGAGCCAGGGGTTTGCCCATTTTGCCCAGCGCTACCGTGAAATTCGCCTCGATGTCACGACGGGGCTCAGCAGGGATCTGTCGCGGCAGTTTCGTGCAGGGGAATTCGACGTGGTTATCGTCAAGGAACCCCGTGCGCAGGCCGACGCGCGCGCAAGTTTTCCCGAGCCGCTGGCATGGATCGAGGCCACCAAACAATGGCAGCAGTGGCCTGAACCGATACCGCTTGTCGCCTTCCCGCCGGGCGGGCTCTACCGGGACCAGATGATCGAACAGATCGAGGCTGCAGGATTGCGCTGGTATCTGGCCTTCACCGGCAACAGTCTTGTCAGTGTGCTGCGCGCTGTGGAAGCAGGGCTTGGCGTGTCGGTCCTGCCAGTCGCTACAATCGCACCCTACGCAGTGCAGACCTGCCGACAGTTTGCGCCCGTCCCGCCAATGGTCCTGTCGGCTTACGCATGGGAACAGGACGCCGCGACAACCGCGCTTTTGTCGGTGTTGGCAGAGATCGTGTCGATCGAACGCGGAGCGAGCAATAGCGCGGATGGCTTCGCGGCCGAGGCCTGAGCGCAGTGTGGCCCAGTTTGTCAGGCTGCTAGGCGGGGATGTGGATCCCGCAAAGCTTGTTGCCGTCAGGATCGCGCACGTACGTCAGGTGGATCGTCCCCATCGCCGACTCGCGCGGGCCAGGGGGAGCTTCAATTGACGTTCCGCCATTGGCTACGGCTACGTCATGAAATTGCTGAACTTGCGCCGGTGAATTGCACGAAAAAGCCACGGTGGCCCCGTTCGCCACGGTTGCAGGCTCATCATTGATCGGCTGAGTGACGATGAAGTTGGTCCCGCTCGGGTTCGGGTAGAAAAGGCGCGTATGCCCGCTTCCCGCGATGTTGTTCATCGGCTCTGGCACACCCAGAACACCCAAAACCGCGTTGTAGAACTGCCGCGATCGCTCAATGTCGTTCGAGCCTACCATCGTATGAAACAGCAATGTCTTTTTCCCTATCGTTACTGGGACGCTTGTGGAGGCAGTGCAGGATCGGAGCAAGCGGCGATTTGCGCGCTTTGAGCAAACCGGCCGCACGGGCGTGTTGCCATTCTCATCGAGCCCGCGCCTACACCTGTCAGTACACCCACCAGGACGTTCCGCGTTCCTCTAGGATGGTTTGAACCGAGCGCACACGCTGATCCAGCAAGGCGCAAGCAGCCATGTCCGGGTCGCGTCCCGGCAGGTGGTGTAGGTTATGAGGGTAGCGCTGCTGGCCGGACGCGCGCTTTCGATATTGCGCTGTAGCGTCCGGCCAGCAGCGCG
>NZ_PKRO01000061.1 GCF_002855495.1 Porphyrobacter sp. TH134 | reverse complement strand
CGGCTTCTGATCCCTTGCATCAAAAGACACCCCCCTGTCCTCACTCGATGTCCCAGAAAAATCAAACTGGCCCGGCTTTCGCAACAGGTCTAATGCAGGATGCTGATGACCTTGAGGTAATTCGCCGGACGCTTGACCATGCAGCTGCCGTGCTTGGCCCATTGGCGCGCGATCAGCTGCTGTGACGGCATCAGGCACATGCTGGTGCGAATATCTGCCGCCGTCAGCGGATTGGCTGGCGCGCACCATTGCGGCCAGCCTTGCCCCCCTTCCGGCCACAGCCCGTGAACCACAAGGCCGAAACGCCCGTTCCTGCCCGCGCATTGCACCGCATGGCTGCGATCCCGCGCGCGGGGTTTGCAGAACTCGGGGCTCCAGCTCAAGGCCATGGTGTAGCCGGTGATCGGCCCCGTGTCGGATAGCCCGCGGCGCGGGCCATCGGGTGTGATGGCGGGGACGCTGGTGACCTGGGGCACGCGGCATTGATAGGCCTGCGCCAGCGCCGGGACAGGCGCGAGCGCAAGCGCGGCCAGCAACAGGCCAGCCAGAGCTCTATTCAAACACCGCAGGGCCATCCTCCTCATCGGCCGGCAGCCGGGCAAACCAGCGCTGCGCGGGCGGCGTCAGCAGGCTCGCCATCGCCACGGCCAGCAGCAACGGCCCGGTCAGCGCCGCCGGATCGAGCATTGCCAGCCTGAACGCGCCGAAGCCCAGCACCAGCCAGCGCGCGAACGGCGCGGCAAACAGGTAGATCCACATCAGCGGGATCAGCGCGATGGTGAATTCGGCCGAAAGGACAATGATGGTCCAGTCGCGGTCCCATGCGAACCAGGGGACATAGACCGCAAGGATCGTTTCGGACAGCGGCAGGTCGCTGAGGCCGCGGACCAACCGCAACAGCGCCGCCGCAAGGAAAGCGGCGGCAAACACCCGGATCGCAAACGGCCGCGGGCCGCGGATCAGGGTCATAGCGGCTTGAAATCCAGCCCGATGTCAGCCGCAGGCGCGCTTTGGGTGAGGCGCCCGACCGAGATGTAATCGACCCCGCTCGCCGCCTTGGCCGCGATGGTATCAAGGTTGACGCCCCCGCTCGCCTCGGTCGGCACGCGGCCTGCGACCAGCGCCACCGCCTGCGCGAGGGTGGCCGGGTCCATATTGTCGAGCAGCAGGTGATGCGCCCCGGCGGCCAGTGCCGGTTCGATCTGGTCGAGCCGGTCAACCTCGCAGATGATCCGCGTCACCCCGGCATCGCGCGCGCGGGCGACAGCCTCGCCCACGCTGCCGGCGACCGCGACGTGGTTGTCCTTGATCATCGCCGCGTCCCACAGCCCCATGCGGTGGTTCTGCGCGCCGCCCATCCGGGTCGCGTATTTTTCAAGAAAGCGCAGGCCGGGGATGGTCTTGCGGGTGTCGAGCAGGGTGCAGGCGGGGTTGCCATCCGGCCCGCGCATCGCGGTGACATAGGCCTGCGTCATCGTCGCGATGCCAGAGAGGTGCTGGACGATGTTCAAGGCGCTGCGCTCCGCCGTCAGCAGCGCGCGGGCCTTGCCTTCGATCCGCATGAGATCGGTCCCGGCGGGCACCTTGTCGCCATCATGCACGAGGGCTTTGATGGTGCATTCGGGATCGAGATGCCGGAAAAACGCCTCGGCCAGCGGCAGGCCCGCGACCACGATGGCATCGCGGCTGTCCATCACCCCGGTGAAGCGCGCATCGGCGGGGATGACGCTTTCAGAGGTCACATCGCGCCCGCCACCGGGCAGGCCCTCGCCCAAGTCCTCCGCCAGTGTTTGGCGGATGAACTTGGCAAGGTCGAAGCCGGGGAGGGTGAATTCGGGCAACATTCAATCCTTCGTCATCGCGAGGGCCGAAGGCCCGCGGCGATCCATGGCCCGAGCGCCAGGCAAGGCACGCCAGTCCATGGATTGCTTCGTCGGTCCGCTCCTCGCAATGACGAAGAGGAAGGTCAATGCACGAAGCGCGCCACCACATCCCGGTAGCTGCGGCTTACCTTCACCTCGGCGCCGCTTTCCAGCACCAGGAAGCATTCGCCGTTGGTGTGGGGCTTCACCTGCCGCACCAGATCGAGGTTCACGATCGTGGAGCGGTGGACGCGCTGGAACTTGCGCGGGTCGAGGCGGCGTTCCAGATCCTTCATCGTCTCGCGCAGCACCAGCGAATTGTCGCCGGTGGAGATGATCATGTAATCGCCCGCGGCCTCGATATGCTCGATGGTATCGACTTCGACGCGGAAGATCTGGCCGCGGTCCTTGACGTTGATGAGCTTTTCAAAGCGGTCGGCGCTTTCGGCTGCGGGCGCGGTGGTTTCGACGAAATCGGCCGCGCGGTCGGGCGCGACTTCGGCCAGTACGTCGAGCAATTGCCCAGCATCCTCGGCCGATTTTTTCTCGGCCAGGCGCTGACGCACGCGTTCGATGGTGTCGGCGAGCTTCTGTTCATCGACCGGCTTCATCAGGTAATTGACGGCGTTGGCTTCGAAGGCGCGGATCGCGTGTTCTTCATAGGCGGTGACGAAGACAAACAGCGGCGGTTCGATTTCCATCACGCCCTTCACTACGGAAAAGCCGTCAAAGCCGGGCATCTGGATGTCGAGAAACACCAGATCGGGCTTTTCGGTCTTGATCTTGCGGATCGCCTCGCGCCCGTTGGCGCAGGTGTCGATGATCTCGACGTCTTCGAAGGCTTGCAGGCGCAGCTGCAAGCCCTGGATCGCCAGTTTCTCGTCGTCGACAAGGATGGTTCTGATAGTCATGCGGGGGTTCCGATGGTTCGTTGCGGGGGGGGCAAGGGCACAACGTTGCCGTTTGTTCCCGCAGCAGGGGGTGCTGCGGTCACAGAAACGGCTGCGTCGGCCCGGGTGAAGGGGATTTCGATCAGCACGGTAAAGCCGCCCCCAGCTTCCGAACGGGTTTCAAACAGATGCGTATCGCCATAGGCCTGCGCCAGACGATTGCGGATATTGGCAAGGCCGACGCCGGTGGATACCGGACGGCCGGGCGCAGGCGTGCCGGGCGCGTCGCCCGCCATGAAGCGCTGCATGTCTTCCGCGCCCGGCCCGGTATCTTCGACCGTCAGGCGCAACCGATCGCCAATGACCCGCGCGGTCAGCGCGATGCGCGCGCCTTCCTCTTGGGTGCTGACGGCATATTTGATCGCGTTCTCCACCAGCGGTTGCAGCAGCATGGCCGGCAGCTGTGCTGCCAGCGCCGCGTCATCAATCTCGAAATGGGTGCGAAGCCGTTCTTCAAAGCGCATCCGTTCAATGTCGAGATACAGCTGGAGCGTCTCGACCTCCTGCGCCAGACTGACCTGGCTGCCCGGTTCGGCGATCAGCGTGTGGCGCAAAAAGCCCGACAGGCGCGTCAGCATCGCATTGGCCGGCTCGGTCTGTTTCAGCAGCACCAGCGTGCTGATCGAATTCAGCGTATTGAACAGGAAATGCGGGTTGAGCTGATAGCGCAGCATGGCAAGCTGCGCCGCGGTCGCCTGCGCTTCCAGCCGTTCCAGCCGGTCGGCCTGCTGTTCCACCGTCAGGAAGAAATTGATCGCGTAATACAGCGCGCTCCACCCGCCCAGCAGCGTGAGCGGCAGGTACAATAAGCCGATCAGGCGCTGGGCAAAGGTCGTCTCGCGCGCGGCGGCATAATACACGCCCTGCACCCAGGCATCGATCGAGGCATGCAGCACCACCGCGAAAAACAGCACCACTGCGGTCAGGCCCCAGGTGACCAGCGGCTGCTGATGGATGAGCTTGCGGTAGATGACCGACAGGATCAGGCTGATCGAAAAGCCGGTGATCGTGGTGACAAGAATCAGCGCCAGCAGGTCAAGCGGCTGTTCATTCGCCAGCGCCGAGACTGCACGCAACAGGAAAGCCGCGCCCCAGCCTGCCAGCTGGAGGTTCCAGAACGCCCGGTTCTTGCTGGCGAAAAACGGCGCAGCCTGGATCTGGAGCACTGCCATAGGCTTTCCGGTCTAGCTCATTTCGCCCGAAACGGCACGGCTAATCGCGCGCATCATCGCAGGGCCACCACGGATCGGCGCAAGTCTCAGCGGCGGGCCGTGCGGGCCAGCCCGCCCGCCGGATCGATCTCGCGCCGGAAATGCTGCGCCCAGTCGGCCCGGCCATCGCGGGCCATAAGCGCCCGGATGATCGGTTCTTCCGCCGCCATCGCCTCGGCGCGTTCGTCCCAGCCATCATGCCTCGTGCGCAATTTGAGCCCGGAATCATGCCGCGATCCCCAGCGGATCATGAAGGCGGCGCCTGCTTGCGGATCATATCCGGCATTGGCGAGCAGCCAGGGAACCAGCCGGTCCGCCTCCCGTTCGATCCGGCGCACGAATTTCGGTTTGCGCCCGACCCGGTCAAGCCACGCATCATGGCCCAGCACATTATGCGCCAACTCGTGCGCCACCAGCGCGGCGAACACCGGCTCTTCCTGGTAGGCAAAGGCGGGAAACCCGATCCCGATCACCACGCGCGTGCCATCGGCAACGGCCCGGTCACCTTCGCCCATCAGTTCAAACCGGCTCGCACACACATCGACCGGCTGGACCCGCGCGGTTTCGCCATCGGCAAAGGTCACCGCGATGCCGCCATGTTCGGTCAGCATGGCATCGACATGGTCATGCGCGCGCGCCAGCCGCTGCCAGTCCATCGCGCGCCCGGCCCGCCAATCATTGGGGTTGAAGCCTTCGAGGCGGATAATCTCCCGGTTGCGGGCAAAGGCGCCGGTCAGGGCAGCGGGCGATCCGCGCGCGGCCGTCTGCACCGCAAAATCGCCCGTCAGGCCGAGCGCGGTGCGCGCAATCGCCGGCACGCCGTAACTCGCCATGTCCTGCAATTGCAGACCGATCCCCGGCACCACCCGCGGGCAGAAGGCGGCATTGGCGCGGGCCAGCTGCCAGCCCACATCCTGCAAGCGCTGATCCCTGTCCTGAAACTGCGCAATCGCCGCGCGTTCAGCCGTGTAGTCGATCCGCGCCGCGGCATTGGTGGTCTGGCCAGCCAGCGGAGCAGGCAGCGCACACGCCGCCGCCAGCGCGGCCAGAATGGGGAACCGCGGCACCCTGCCCCTCACCCCGCCACACTGGCCGCCGCCAGCGCGGCTTTGAGCTTGTCATAGCCCACCGCCCCGCCAAACGGCTTGGTTCCGGCAATCCATGCCGGGGTGCCGGTAAAGCCCAGCGCGCGGGCATGATCGAGATTGCGGGCGATCTCGGCAGAGACAGCCTCGGATGCCGCGTCAGCTTGCGCGCGCGCCATGTCGAGCCCGGCGGCCTTGGCCGCCGCATCGACATCGCCGGTGGCAAACATCGCATCGTGAAACGCGCGGTATTTGCCCTGCATGCCAGCCGCCAGCGCCATGCGCGATACCGGTTCGCTGCCTTCGAAAATCGGCCATTCGCGGATGACGACCTTCAATTCGGGGTCTTCTGCGATCAGGCGGTTCACATCCTTCAGGCTCGCTTCGCAGTAGGGGCAATTGTAATCGGTGAACTCGACCAGCACCCGCTTGCCCTTGGGGTTGCCGAGGACCGCGCCGGGAAAGGGCGCGAAGACCTCATCGCCCATTTGCGCCAGCCGCTTGGCCGCTTCCTGTTCTTCATAGGCCTGCGCCATCTGGGGCAGCAGGTCGGGATTGCCGAGCAGAAAGCTGCGGGTGCGGTTGTCGGCAAGGCCGGAATAAGACCACGCCGCTGCGCCCAGAAAGCCGAACACCAGCGCAAGACACGCCGTCAGCAGCGTGCTGCGCAAGGTCGAGGGGGCATCGGCAGGCGGGTGGGATGACATCGGGGGTCCGTCGGCAAGGATTGAACTGCAACCCGCCTTAGCGCCGGTCGCGGAAGCGTTCCAGCTGGCTGCGCGCTTCGAGCGCCACATCCTGCGCGCGGATCCAGTCGGGCGAGCCATAGGGCAGGCTTGCCTCGGCTGCCTGCGCGTTCATCAGCGCCTGGGGATAGAGCTGGTTCATCACCTGCACCTCGGCGCTGGCCAGCCGCGCGCGGGGCACATCGCCGCGCGCTTCGTACACCACGCCGAGCTGATACCAGGCGAACGGATTGTACCGATCACGCTGCACCGAGGCGCGCAGCACCTGTTCGGCTTCGGGAAAATTGGCCTGATCCTCGGTTGCGATCAGGGCATGGCCCAGCATTCCGGCAATCAACGGATGGGCGCGGGTGAGATCGGTTGCCCGGCGCAGCGGCACCAGCGCATCAAGCGGGCGGCCCGATTCCAGCAGCACCTGCCCCTTGAGTTCGAGAAACCACGGATTGTCCGGCTCGGCAGCGAGCAGGGCATCGGCCTCTGCCAGCGCCAGTTCCACCCTTGCGTCCTTGTGATAGGCATAGGCGCGGGCATAGCGGGCCGGGATGCTGGTATCGCGCGGCGGATAGGCCGTCAGCGTGCGCTGCGGTTCGGCCAGAAAGCCGAAAAGCTTGGCCTTGGCGCGGACGAAACGCTCCTGCAATTGCGGGTCGGGCGGCGTGTCCCAGGCCCGGTCTTCCTCCAGCAACCCGCGCAGCGTCTGGATCCGGTCGCCGGTCAGCGGGTGGGTGCGGGCATAGGCGGCCTCGTCAGCCTGGCTGTAACCGGCGCGGATTTCATTGCCGCGCAGGCGCTCGAAGAACTTGATCATTCCCTTGCCGGTGATCCCCGCGCCCGAAAGATAACGCACCCCGGCCAGATCGGTCGACGCTTCCTGATCGCGGTTGAAGGCGAGAAAACTGCTCATCGCGGCCTGCTGCCCGGCAGCGATGATCCCCATCGCGCCCTCGCCCGCACCCGCCAGCGCCGCGCCGACGCCCAGCAGCAATGACAGGATCGAAATCTTGTTCGCCGCCTGCGTACGTTCACCGAAGCGCACCACGTGTCCGGCGGTGATATGGCCCAATTCGTGGGCGAGCACGCCCTGCACTTCATTGGCGGTTTCTGCTGCGCTGATGAGGCCGGTGTGGACATAGATCGCCTGCCCGCCTGCAACAAAGGCATTGATCGAGCCATCATTGATCAGCACCAGCTCGACATTGCCCGGTTCAAGCTCGCTCGCCTCGATCAGCGGCGCAGTCATATCGCGCAGCAGTTCTTCGGTCTCGGCATCGCGCAGGATCGATTGCGCAGCGACCGGCTGGACTGCAACAATCGCGCTCGCCAGCAGGGCGAGCAGGACGGCAAGAGGTTGGGGGCGACGCATTGCGCCGACCCTACTGCGTTTCAGCCTGAACTCAAACTGAAGCGCGCAGCCTCAACCCGCCAGCTTGCGGGCGGCGCGTTCGATCTGAGCGATGTCCTCGGGGATTTCGGCAAGGATTTCCGCGCAGCCAATCTCGTCGCGGCGGATCAGCACCAGCGCGAATTCCGGCCCCGCCCCGTCGAGTTCTTCCAGCGTGATCGCTTCGAGCCCCCGCAATTGCTGGGCCAGCGCTTCGCGCACGGCGTCGGCGCTTTCCACCGGCTTGCCCTGCTCCTCGCGGCGCAGGCGGCGTTCGGCCTTGACCACGGCTTTGACCCCGCCATCGACTTCGGCAAGGAACGCATCCAGGCTTCCCGGTGCCAGTTTCAGGCGGTGGGCATGGGTGAGCACGGCGGCATATTCGGTCAACCGGGTTTTGTCATAATCATGCCCGAACACCAGCTTGACCACCGGGGTCATGGGCGCGCGGTCCTGCACGGTGAGGCCGCTGTCAGCGATCAGTTCGGCATAATCATCAGGGTTCGCCTGGGCAGCCAGCGAAAAGTCATAAGCGCGGCTGACCGCAGCATACAGCGCGCTGCGGCTGCGATCCTCGGTGCTGTCGGCAGCCCGGGCCAGTTCGCGCGCGGCGGCAAGGCAATCATACAGACCGGCATCGGCGGGCAGCCCGGCGCTCAGCTCCGGCGCTTCGGCCTGTTCCGCAGGGAATGGCTCGGGCATTGGCAGCGGCTCGGACAGCTGCAGCGGCTCGGGCAGCGGCATCGGCTCGCCGAAGTCGGCAAGGGGGGCGAAATCATAGTCGGGCCCGGCGACGTCATCATCGTAGGGCGCAGGCTCAAGCCCGGACAGGTCGATCGCCTTTTTGATCGGCGCCTCGATGTAATCGGCCAGCGACGCAAAATTATAGCCGGCGTTTGCGCCCTCGTGCTCGCCCTCGTCCTCGTCGTAATCTTCGTCGTCATCGCCAAGGCCGTACTGGCTGAAATCAGGCAGCACGGGATCAGAGCCGCGCGGCGCGGCAAAATCGGCGGCGAAATCGTTGTAGCTGCCCTCGGAGGAGGCAACCTCGTCGCTTTCGTGAGCGGGCGAATCGGCCCAATCCGTGACGGGGTCAGCCTGGCGCGGTGCCGGATCCTGCGCCAGCTCCATCTCGGTTTCCAGTTCCAGCGCCTGATCGATTTCGAGCAGCAGTTCGTCAGCTGTGAGTTGGTCTGCCATTTCTTTCCAGTTGATCACACCGTAGATAAAATCGATCGTCTCGCCATTGCTGGAATAGGGCAGCAGAATGCCGCGATACAAAATCGCGGTCCCGGCATGATTGACGAATTCCGCCTCGAACCCGATCGGTGCCTGATTGGCGAGGATCTGCATGTAATGATCGGTGATCCGGCTGAGCAGCGAACGCGGCGGGACATCGGACAGGCGCGTGATAACCCCCTGCGCCCCGCATTCATGCGCCAGCTTGTCACCCAGAAACCGCACTGCCGGATTGTCGATCCCGAACGAGAAATCCAGCAGCACCGAATGCGGGCCGAAATCCGTCAGGTTGGCAGGATCGAGATCCTCGATCTGCGGGAACATGCGCTCACCCAGCAGGCCGGCCCAGTGGTTATAGGCGCGCACCTGCATCCGGCGTTCGTCCTGGCCGATGGCGTCGGGCGGAAGCTGCCGATAGGTCGATTCGGAGCTGTCATCCTCGGATGCGTCCCAGCTCCGCTCCGCAGATGCGTCGGAATCGAAGTGGCCGCGCAGAGTGTCCATGGCAGTTATTCGCCCCTTGGTGAACCTGATACTCCGCCGTTCTGGCGCGGCGTGGTAAAGATCACGTTAAGCGGGCTTTTGTTGGCGGCCGCCTGTCGGTGGCGCAGACTTCCCGCCCCGCCTCCCCACCCCGCCACCGATAGTACCACTAAGTTATGGTGGCCGGGCAGGGAGGCCGGGCGGGAGGTCTGCATCGCGCGTCAGCGCGATCCTAAATCACAGGAAATACCGCATCTTGATGGCTATGCGCGAGGCGCCCTCGCCGAGCGTCATCACCGCGTCCTTGAACTTGGGCGGCGCCATGTTGACCGGCGCATCGCGCGAAAAGCCATAGCCTTCCTTGGGCATCATCCCCATCGCCCGGTCAGCCTTGCCGTTATTGTTCTCATCATGCAGCAGCGCGACGGCATATTGCCCCGGCTTGACCCCGGTGAAGCGGATTTCCACCTTGTCGCCGGCGGGCACGACCACGCGATGGGCGCCGGGATCCTTGATGCATTTGGGAAAGATATCCGCCCGCGTCGTCATGCAGGCGCGCACTACGCCCTTGGTGGATCGCAGGTCGGTGACCGTTATCACCACCTCGCCCGCGTGCGCAGGGGCAGCGGCAAGGCTTGCCGCAGCGCCAGCCAGCGCCAGCGCGCAGACCTTCACCCAGAGGCGACGGGCGCGCCGTGCCCGGCCTCGGCCACGATCCGCTTGGACAGGCCCTTGTCGGTCCCGCAAAGCCGGTCCCACAGCCGGAAATAGAGCCCATAATTGCATCGGTATTCCTCGTGGTGCCGCTCGTGATGACTGGCGGTTATCAGCCAATGTCCCAACGGGGAGTGAACAAGCCAGCGCGGGAACATCTCCCACCCCATGTGATTGGTCACCCCCATCACGGTGGCAATGGTCAGCACCAGCCCCAGCATGCCGACGTGGATCGGCACCAGAAACACCAGCACCGGCACCACCACCGCGCCGGTCACCGCCTCGATCGGATGGAAGCTCATCGCCGTCCACGCGGTCGGCGGGCGGCTGTCGTGGTGGACGGCGTGGGCGATGCGGAACCACTTGGGCCGATGCATCCAGCGGTGGCTCCAGTAAAAGCAGGTGTCCTGCACGAACAGATAGATCAGCACGCTGAGTGGGTGATACCACAACGGCAGCGCGCTCCAGTCGGCGGTCAGCAGCGTCCAGCCGTGATGGTTCCAGCCCCACAGCACGATACCCGCCGGCGCGCCATAAATGCCCGCCGACAGCAGCGACCAGCGCACCTCGCGCCGGATTTGCGCGGCCTTGCCACGGTACAGTCCGGGCCGCATCTTTCCGGTCGCCAGCGCAAACAGCCCGCTGGTCAGCAGATAGCGCAGCGCCACGATCACCGTTACGGCCAGACTGACAATCAGCAGGGCGAGCGGGACGGGGGTGTCAGAGCTAAGCATCTTGCGCCGATATGCCGCAATTGTGGGCGGCGCGACAGCGTAAAGTCAGGCGGGCCAAGCTGAGGGGGGCAAAATCAGCTCAGCCCATCCAGCATGGTCGCCAGCGGGTCGATCAGCGCCATGTGCCGCCGCATGGCGATCCGCGCGAGATGTTCGACCTGACTTTTGCGCCGCGCCGCCGCCAGCGGATCGAGCGCAGCCGGGCGCAGGATTTCGGCATCATAGCCATCGGCCACGATGACCCCGCAGGTGCCGGGGCGATAGGCCTCGCTGTCGAGCGGGGTGCGATCCAATCCCGGTGGGACGCCCCAGAAGAAGCGGTCGCAAAAGTCGAGATAATCGGGCCACTTGGCATCGCCCAGCAAATCGGCCCGGGCAACCTTGATCTCGACAATCACCACCAGACCCTTGGCGTCGATCCCCATCAGATCGGCGCGGCGGCCATTTTTCAACGCGACTTCGGACAGGCACCAGATGCCATTGCGCGCAAACAACCGCGCAATCCCGCGCGCCACATCTCCCGCGCTTGGCGCAGGCGCGAGGGCAGAATCAGCGGAAGAAACGGGGGCGCCGGACATGCCCCCGAGTTGGAACGAAAGCAGAACCCAGTCAAGCCTGCCCGCGCGCCTCATGCGTCAGGCGGGCGCGTGGCTTCCCAGCACGGTGACCATCGCGGCGCGGGCGGCATGAAATTCGCGCCACAACACCAGCGCAGGCGCGGTGGCATCCTGCTCGCGGCGGGCCAGCATGGTCAGCGCCGCCATGCCGCAATCCAGCATCGCCGCACAATCGGCCACCGTCTGCGCCACCAGCGCGCGTTGCCACGGCTGTGCGCGGGCAATTATGCTGCCGAGTTCGCCTGAAAACTCAACTGGTTCGGGCGCCAGCCGGGCGAGCAAGGCCAGCGTGGCCGCCTTGCCGTGGAGCGCCACCAGCGCCTCAGCCAACACCTCCGGCGCTGCCGCATCCGGCGGTGTTGCGGAGAGAATCGGTTGGGGCGGGAGCGTTGCCATAGGTGGAGGCTAGGCAAGCGTCCTTGCCGATTGGTTAAGCCGATCCGTGCTGTTCCTGCGATGATCGGATGACAGCAATAATCAAGGAACATTTGTGTAGCGCGCTGACCTGGCACTTGCTAAGCGACGCCGCGCGCACCGCAATACCGCGCACCGCATGGCTCCATGCACCCGTAGCTCAGCTGGATAGAGTGCTGCCCTCCGAAGGCAGAGGTCACAGGTTCGAATCCTGTCGGGTGCGCCATTGTTTTCAATGATATACCGCGACGCACAATTTCGGCCGCAATGGCCGTAAGTGAAATGTAAGTGCAACTCGAACTGCGCTTACCCCCAATGATCATGCGAGTAACCTACTGAAAACCCCCTCGGGAGATGCAGATCGACCCGGTTCCTTTGGCGGTCCGATTGACGCTCAGGCGACGCATGAGTGGCGGAAGCTATTGGCGCCTCAATCTCGGCCAAGCGTTTCGGCCCACATGGAAACTGATCACCGAAAAGCCCTCCGGCCGGGTGTGGGACTTTCCCGACGTTCCCAAGCGGCATCTCGGATGGCAGGTCCTGGCAAAAACGGACATTCAGCATACACCCCGACTAGCATCGGAATATTCGGAGAGTGGGTTGCGAGCGAACTGTTCATGTTAGCCGCGGTCGACCGTATAAATGATCGATAACTAACCTTAGCTCAATCCGCCGTGAGGTCAGGCGAAAATTGCAGCTATCTCTCGCGCACCATGCTAGGCTCAGGCCCCATTAAATTGCTTGCGCGAGACGTGATCGGTTGATTCAATGGCGGCGCTGAGGAGGCGCTGCCGTTGACTGAAGTCTGGATGT
>NZ_PKRO01000060.1 GCF_002855495.1 Porphyrobacter sp. TH134 | reverse complement strand
CTGCCGTGGAACTGGGCGCCGCGCGCCGCAGCAATCGCCGCCTAAACCGCGCTACGCGACGGTCGGCGTCACACCGCGGCCTTCACCAGATGGATACTGTTGGCCAGCGCTGGCCCTCCCCGGGGCAATGCGACGATCTTAACGCAACGGCAGGGGCTTCAACGCTGCCTAAAGGACGTGCTCTTGGGCAACAGCGCTGACCAGACTACGCAATGGCACCGGAGCGAAGCCCGTCTGGTCGATAGAGACGCAACGGTATCGGTCATCTGGGATTGAGGCGCGATGGAGGTGGCCATGCACGTTGATGCATCCCTCTCGAAGTTGAGACGGATGCACCGGAATATGCGTGAGCATGATCCCGGGAAGCCATCGGGCAACGGACAAAGTAGTGAAGACCTCAGCAGCGGCAACGGCCCTCAAATCGTCCGCATTGCCGCACACGAGGTGCTTCTCACCCCTCAGCGCGTCAATGGGGCTAAGGTGCCCCCGCTTTGCAACGTCGCCGAGGACGTAGACAGTGTCGCACTCGGAGACCGTCCGGTTCCAGCGAGCGGTCAGCGTCTCAGTCATGGCCGCCGCGTTGTCGAAGCCACGCGCCTTCGCGACGCGTTCGTCCCCAAGGTGCAAATCGGCAATGACGAACGCCGAGCCAGAGTTGCAACCGGTTGCATCATCAGACGACATCGTGCTGCCTTTGTGCAGGTGCCTCGATTACGGAGCGAAGGCTGAAAGGGGCATAGGCTATCCTCTTGAGGGCACGGTGAAGGATGGGCACTGCGCCCCGGTGGCCATAGCGCTGGCCTTGATTGACGGTGGCCCAGCCTCCTAGCGCGTGGGCCGTTTCCTCCGCGATGTCGGCCATGCGGCACGCGTCCCTGAACCCGTGTCGGAAGCTGTGGAACACCAATGCCGGGTCAGATAGGCCAACACTGTCCATGAACCGACCGAACCACTTCGAGAGGTTGTGGGAGAAGTTGCCCTTCGAGCTTGGTTTCAGAGCGGGGAAAAGGCGCTGATCGCGGGCGACGCTCTCGACGAACTCCATGAACCCCGATGCCAGAAGCTCATCATGGACGGGGACGATCCGCTCGCTGTTCCGGTTCTTGAAGCGTTTCTCCTTTACCGCTCGACCGCTCGCATCGAAGCGTGTGAGATTGAGGCACTTGATGCCGTCAACCTCGATCACGTCCTCGGTCCGAAGTTGGCAAAGCTCTTCCGCTCGCGCACCGGTGTATGCGGCGAGGGCTGGCACCCAGAACTTTTGGGGAGCCTCTTGCCGATGCGGGGCGAGGGCGTTGAAGATCAGGGCTAGTTCCGCCGCTGTCATGCCCCGGCGCTCGACCTCCGCACCTCCTCTCGGCTTGAGCCTTTCGCTGTTGACGGTGACGCCGTAGCCATGGAGCTTGCCCCAAGTGAGCAGGGCCGAGAGGTTCTGGACATAGCTAGCCACCGTGTTGCGAGCTAAGCGCTTTTTGTTTCTGTCAACATTAGCTGCGATCGCCTCGGTGAGGGATAGCCCGGGGAATATCTTGGTGGCATTTGCCGGGATGCTTTCAACGAAGGTGACCAGATCGACACAGCGCTGTCGAGAGACATCACGGATGGCTAACTGGCTGCCCCAGCACTCCTCGATAACGCGGAACAGAAGGCCGTATTTGCGGGCGGTGCTCTCGGTGCCATAGAGCTTTTCCCGCTCTGCCCGGAATGCGCTCACGAGGTCGCCAACGCGGTAGTTGCCCTCCGCCATTGCCGATGACCCATCAGGATTGAAGATGGGATGGGGAGGGGTGGTTTGTTTGCCTACGAGGTGGTCGCGCGCCAACATGGCTTCGTAGCGGAGGGCATCAGCGACTAGCGAGCGCAGCGTGCCATAAGCCGCGCTGCCACGGTCGAGGACTGGATGCTCTACCTGCGTCTTGATTGCGCCCACCCGGAGGGGGCGGCTGGGCACACCCGCGTCAACGAGGAGCCTGTCCGCCACACGGGCTGCGACGTCGTCGCCTTCACCACCGTGTCCGTCCAGAGTTGCAAGGTCTCGCTCAAGGTCGCTGAGCGTCTCCCGAACGTCGTCAGGGTGCTCAAAGTTTGGGTTGCGGAACGGCGCTCGTGCTTCCCACCAGCCGCGCACGAGGTCTTCAAGTGCGGTCCGACCGAGGTCCTCTATTCGACCTCTCATCAACGCGGCCTCAACGAACGGCTTCTCGCGTAGCTCTGTCCGTAATTGGTCAAAGCCAGCTTGTATCTCAGCCAGCTTCAATGGGTAGAGCCGCACTGCCTCCCGCTTGTCGCGGGTCCCGAGGCTAATACGGATCGAGCCGCGCGGGTCGATGTGTTGCAGGTCTATCGGGATGCGCTTGCGGACCTGCCACATGCCACCCCGATCGACCAAGCCGGGGTATCGGGCCATTTCGTCTTCCATGTGTCACGCATTAGTGTCACAGTCCGACCAAGAAAAGCCTTGATCCCCAAGTTATTGCGCCTTTTCAAGCGCTCGCCCGCCCTCCGGTGGGCCCGGCAGGATTCGAACCCGCGACCTAGCCGTTATGAGCGGCCAGCTCTAACCGCTGAGCTACAGGCCCTTAGAAACAAGGCACCGGAAGGGCAGGGCGATCGTCAGCCCCCTACTCTGCTCGGGTGAGCGAGACAAGCGCGTAAAAATCGTCGCTGGCGACCGGCCTATCCGCCCGTCGCCGCGATTATATCGGTAACAGTGCAGCTGCGAACCCCGCGCGCGGCAAGCCTGGCATAGATGGCTTCAAACCAGTGGTATAGCCCTTCAACATCGGCCTCGTTGGCAGCATAGGGCGTGTGGCCCGGGGCAAGGGTGGGGCTGTGGAACGATAGCACCAGCACGGGCAAACCGCTGCCGATTGCCAAGTCGGCACCGCGCAAGGCTTCGGTGACTGAAACACCTTCGGGTGTCAGTGCGATCCGTTCCAGCAGGCCGAGCCGCGCCAATGCGCCCACTGCGTGCGGAATGCCCGCGCCAAGCCGTTGCACGGGCCGTCCCGCACCGCGCAGCAGGCCGGAATGAACTGTCGTCACCGGGAGCTCCAGAAGGCGCATCGCGCCATCGGCCCAATAGGGCTCCAGTGGGTGATTGCGGTAATCACGGCCGCCCTGATCGCTGTAGTCGAACAAGGGCCGCACCGAGGTATCGATCCTGACCCCGGCGCGCTTCAGCAAGTCGGCGGTGTACGGGCCCAACCCATAGCGACCGGCACGGTAAATCAAGGGTGCGCTGCCGAAGCGGTCTTCAATCGCATCACGCAAGGCCATGAACTTGGCTGCTTCCAGCGCGGGCGGAAGATTGCCGGCAAAAGAGTTGTGCACGCACACCTCCTCGTCGAAAGGCGGATTGACCCAGGGGTGAAGCTGCACCCCTACCTCAGCCGTGCCGCGTCGCACGGCATCCCCGATAATCTCCACCGCGCGGGCATCCGTCACGATCGGCCAATCGACCAGATAGACAGGATGCGCGCCAATGCTCTCGCAGAACGCCTGGAAACGCGGGATCGCCGTCACATGGGATAGGCCATAACCCTCGCGCCGGAACGGACCGCCCCAGTCGAATTCTTCTTCGGTATCCACGGTCAGAAGCACACGTTGGCCGAAGCCCGGTGCAAAGGCCGCGACGCGTCCCGCAGGCGGGACTTCAGGCATGGAACTGGTCGTCATTCAGGCACTGGTGAGGAGCGTCAGGCTGGCCGGTTCGCTCAGCAGCGGCAAGGTCAGAACAAGATCGGCGCCATCGCGCTGCAAATCTCCGCCCGTTGCCCGTGCTTCTGCCCGCGCGAGACGCAAGGCAAACCCGGCGCCGAACAGGCCGGCATTGATAGTGCTCGCTTTGGCGCGGGTCGTGGCTGCAAACAGGTTGTCCTGTGCCGCCAATGCGCGCGGGATGACGCACACCAACCGGGCACAGGTCCGCCCTGCGCCAATTACGGGATCCAGCCGCACGGTCATCGGCTCTGCCGGCTCGCACGCCGAAGCCAGGCTGGCCAGCAATCGCCACACCAGTGCCTCGGCATCATCAGGGTCGAGCGCGACCAGCAGTGATGTGGCATCGGGAAAGGCGAGGGTGAGGCCTGCCGCCTGCGGTTCCAGCGCTGGCGCAAGCTGTGCCGCAACGCGGTGCACGAGGGCGGCAAGATCGGTCTCACCCGGATCGATGGTGGCCGCGCCCGTTTCCAGCCGCGCAAGCCGTTCCAGCTCCTCAAAACCGGCCAGAATGCGCGCGGCATCAGCCGCAATCGCGGCCGCCAATGCGCGATATTCGTGCGGGGCAGGACCGAACAATTGCTGCTGGATGACTTCGGCATAACCTTGCACCGCGGTGACCGGCGTGCGCAGTTCGTGGAGCAATTGGCGGATCCGGTCCGCTTCGCGCGCTTCGGGACGGTTGGCCGCCGCTGACGGATCATGCGCCCGGCGGAACCGCCCAAAGTAACCGGAAAAATGACCATCGTCGCCAAAGCGCGGCTCGGCATCAACTTGCCAGTCCCCGGTGATCGGCGGAGCGCCCATCAGGCTGATCGTTCCCCGTGCGATCGGCTGACGGCGCGCGAAGGCCCGGGCGATGCTGGAACTGTTGGCGCTGTCATCACCGCGTTGCTGCGGGGCATACAAGCGCGTGCCAATCACCATCGGCGCAACCTCGCTGGTGGCCCAGACCACCCGGCCAGAGGTGTCAGTCGCAAATCCGAAGCTGGTAACGGCGCGTTCCAGCCGCTGCGCAAGCTCGCCAAGCGGAAGGCGGGGCGAGCGTTCAAGATCAAGCGGGCTATCGCCGCGCGTGCGCCGGAATTGGGCAATGCGTTCAACCAGCGCCGAAATCTCGGTCCGGCCCGTGTCGTCGCGGTCGCGCACGCGCGCAGGAGCGGGGCTGGTGGCTGGCACCGACAACCGCGCGGCGGCGGCCTGTGCGATCCGTGGCCGGATCGGAAGCACGGGAAGCGCATCATGATCCGCATCGTCTTTGGCGTTCTTCTGTACAGCAACAGGCGTCTCGGCAGTGGCAGGGGCTGGCAAGCCGCGATCATGCACGCCAAGCCGTGCCAGCAGCGCCTCGATATCAACCGGCAGATCGCGGCGCAGGCGCAGAAAACCGCGGGCACGCACCGGCAGACGCGGGATCAGCGCGGCCCAATCATCCGAGGTCAGCTCAGCGCGGGACAGCGCTGCTGCGGCAATATCGGGTTCCTGATCGGCCAGATGCGCCGCAAGATCCGGGCTGCGGAAGCGCCAGCCCGGCTCGCGGATCATGCGCGCACGCGTGGCTGCTGGAATGTCCTGCGCCAAGGCATCCATGCGCAGCCATGCTGCGGCCAGCAAGCTGTGATCGCTTCGGCCAGCATGGCGCATGTCCTTGCCCAACAGGTCGAGCAACTGGCGGTATTGCGTGCGCAGGCTCGCCTCGCCCGTCACGCGCTGGCGTAACACGGTGGCAAGGCGATCATCAAAAAACACAGCGTCTCCTTAGGCTCGGCCCGGGCTCGAATCGCACCCCGCCACCATTGTCCGACGCGGTGATAACGAGTGCCAGGCTGTTCGTCCTATCAGGATGGTGGAATTGTCACAGTCTGGCGTGAAAGGCGCGTTGCAAAGCGGGACAATTGCTGCCAGACCTAATAATATTAGCCACGCGGGCCATTTGGCGCGTGTCTTGTTTCTTTGGGGTCAGTGAGCACGCGCGTCGCCGCTCGGCGGATGCTGCGGTGCAGGAGGAGCTTTCACTAGGTGGCCAATCTTGATGATATTGATCGGCGTCTGCTGTCCGAACTCCAGGCCGAGGGCCGGGTCACCAACGTCGAACTTGCGCAGCGTGTCGGGCTGACGGCCCCGCCGTGCCTTCGCCGAGTGCGCGGGCTGGAGGAGGACGGGGTAATCCGCGGTTATCACGCCGATCTCGATCCATCGAAGCTGGGCTTTGCCATCACCGTGTTTGCGATGGTCAGTCTGAAAAGCCAGGCAGAAAGCTCCCTGCGCGAATTCGAGGACCACATGCGCGCGCTGCCCGAAGTGCGCGAATGCCACATGCTCAATGGCGAGATCGATTTCATCCTCAAGATCGTCAGCAAGGATTTGCAGAGCTTCCAAGAGTTTCTGACCGGCAAGCTTACCCCGGCGCCCAATGTCGAAAGCGTCAAGACGTCGCTCACGATCCGCACCGCCAAACAGGAACCCGGCGTTCCGCTGTGAGTGGGGCCGCCCGCCTTGCGGAGCCTGTGACCGGGCGCTGCCTGTGCGGCGCGGTGTCGATTACTGTCGCGGCAATGCAGGCCGAAGTTGATATCTGCCATTGCGCGATGTGCCAGCGCTGGGGCGGGGCGTTCTATGCCGGCGTGAAAGGCGAGAGCGCCGAGGTGACCGGCGAGGACGCCATCACCATCTACCGCTCAAGCCCCTGGGCCGAACGTGCGTTCTGCGGCACCTGCGGCAGCAACCTGTGGTATTGTTTTCTCCCCACCGGCAACCGCAGCTTCCTCGCCGGCTTGTTCGACCTGCCCAAAGGTTTCGGCATAGAGCAGCAGATTTTTGTCGATGAAAAGCCCGATTGGTATGATATTGTTCAGGAAAGCCCGATGAAGACCGGGCCCGAGGTGATCGCGCAAGCGATGGCGCAAGGGCTCGATTTCGGCACCTAGACCGCGCGGGAAGGAGCGCATGGCCCATGACCGAACCTTTGCCCCCTCCGCCAGAACCAGCACCGATTGTCGCCGAGGCTGAGGCAGTCCGTGCAGACGACCGACTGGTGATCGACCTCACCCAGCTTGTCCCGCCATTGCCGCAGGATTGCGCTGCGCCTGAACCCGATCCCTTCAACACCGAAATCGTGGTGTGCAAGGCTGCCGCGCCGTCCCCGCGGCTCGGCCCGATGATCGGTCCGCAGGACGATGGATTTGGCAGCGCCATTCCGCGGGCGCGGATCAGGTTGACCGACAAGGCATCAGCGGAAGCCAACCTTATCAAGCAGGGCGTCGGCGGTTTCGATGCCGAGGGCGCAGAGGTGCGACTGAAACTTGATTTCTGACACGGTTCAGTCGCTTGCCTTCGCTAAACCGCCACCACACTGACCGAACCAGACCGCGATGAGAATGCAGCCAACCCCGGCTCGCAGCAGGCACAGTTCGATGGTGGCTGCCTTGGCTGCCTGTTTGTGCTGATGCTGCCGGCTGCGGCGATTTGCCTCATCGCCGCCTTTGATAGCCAGCTGCTTGCCAATCTTGCCGGGACAGAGACCCGCCGCAATCTGTTCGCGGCCTTGGCGCCGCTGCAATTTGGCCGGGTCAATATCGGCGCGGCGGTGTTGGCGGGGGTGGTTGCATGGGAAGCGGTGCGGGCCGCACGCCGCTTCATCAACCGGGATGCGGTCTGGATCGACGGCGATATGATCCGCTTCCACCCAACCGTGCGCCGCCGCCCCTTGCGGTTGCAAGACCTTGAGGAGATCACTCACGAAACAGGCGAAATCAAGTCAGTCCTGCGGCTTCGCCCGGCCAGCGGCAAACGGATCATGATCCCGATGGTCGATCATGACGCTGCCACCGCCTTTGTCGCCGAGGTCCAGCATGCCAAGGCGGCCCAGACCTTCGGCTAATGCAGTTTGAGCTTGGGCCGCACTATCCGGTTCACCCGGCCCACCAGCATCAGGAACGTCGCCTTGGCCCAGCCGTGAATGCCGATCAGATGCAGGCGGTAGAGCGAGGTGTAGATGAAGCGCGCCAGCCGCCCCTCAATCGCCATGCTGCCACCAATCAGGTTGCCCATCAGGCTCCCCACGGTCGAAAAGCGCGACAGCGATACCAGCGAGCCTTTGTCGCGGTAGATGAAGTGATGGAGCGGCTTGCCCTGCTGCATTCGGCAGATATTGGCGAAGACCACCTCGGCCATCTGGTGCGCTGCTTGCGCGCGCGGCGGCACAGGGCGATCCTCGCCTGGCGGGGTATAACTGGCGCAATCGCCCAGTGCATAGATATTGGGATCGACCGTGGTTTGCAGCGTGTCGGTGACCAGGATTTGGTTGCGCGCGTTGGTCTCAAGATCAAGACCCGCCAGAAACTCCGCACCTTTGACGCCCGCCGCCCAGACAATGAGATCCGCTTCAATCACTTCGCCGGTTTTGGTGATGAGCTGGCGCGGACGGGCTTCCACCACCTGCACTTGCGGCCGGACAGCCACGCCAAGCTGCTCCAGTTCATGCTTGGCTGCGGCGGCGAGCTTGTCCGGCAGGGCCGGAAGGATGCGCTGTCCGGCCTCAAGCAAGGTGACCTGCATCCGGCTTTCGTCAAACACCTCAAGGCCATAATGCCTGAGCGCGCCTGCGGCATTGTAGAGTTCTGCCGCCAGTTCCACCCCTGTCGCGCCGCCGCCTACGATCGCGATGCGCACCTGTTCATTGGCCGCGGGGTCGTTCATCATCGCCCGGCTGACGCGCAGGCAGTGATTGAGCAGCCGGGTGCGGAACCGGTCCGCCTGTTCGCGGCTGTCGAGGTAAAGGCAATGATCCTTGACCCCAGGCACGCCGAAATCATTTGAGACGGACCCCAACGCAATGGCCAGAATGTCATACCGGATGGTATGGCCCGCGATCAGTTCGCTGCCATCCTCGTCCTTGACCGGAGCAATGCTGATCGTCTTCGCCGCGCGGTCGATCCCATCGAGGCTACCCTGAAAAAAGCGGTAGCCCCAGCGGTAGCAATGCCCGCGATAGCCAACCTCATCCAGATTGGCATCGAGCGATCCGGCGGCAACCTCGTGCAACAGCGGCTTCCAGATGTGGGAGAGGTTTTTGTCGACCAGGATGATGTCGTGCGCTTTCCGCCCATATTTCGCGCCGAGCCTGCGGACGAGTTCAAGGCCCCCTGCGCCTCCACCGACGACAACAATCTGGGTCTTGCGGCTCATCCAATACTCCTTGGCACCTGCGTGCAGCGCGATCCCGGCTGCTCCATAGCTGGATGACGAAACAAAATCGCGTCAATTCATATCGCTGGGCAACAAAACATGATTATCCCCGGAGAGGAGATTTGGAATCGCCTAAAGCAACGGGCGGAAGGGTCCAACCCATCCGCCCGCGCTGCATGTCGAATTGTGTTGCGGTGCAGCATAATTGCACCGGACGCCGTATCGAGGGATGCGGGTCTCAGACCTCGCGCTCCTCCAGCCACTTTTCCAGCCACTTGATCGAATAGTCGCCGTTCAGCACGTCATCCTGCCGCAGCAGGGCCTGATGGAGCGGAATGTTGGTCTTTACGCCTTCGACCACCATTTCCTCCAACGCGCGGCGCAGGCGCATGATGCAGCCTTCCCGGGTCCGCCCGTAGACGATGACCTTGGCGATCATGCTGTCGTAATAGGGTGGGATCCGGTACCCGGCGTAAAGCCCTGAATCCACCCGCACATGCATCCCGCCAGCCGCGTGGTAATAGGTCACAAGGCCGGGCGAGGGTGCGAAGTTGAACGGGTCTTCGGCGTTGATCCGGCATTCGATCGCGTGGCCCTGAAACTCGAGCTCGTCCTGCGTGACCGACAGCGGCTTGCCTTCGGCGATGCGGATTTGTTCGCGGACCAGATCGACGCCGGTGATCGCTTCGGTGACCGGATGTTCGACCTGAAGCCGGGTGTTCATCTCGATGAAGTAGAATTCGCCGTTTTCCCACAGGAACTCGATCGTCCCCGCACCGCGATAGGCCATATCGCGCATCGCCTTGGAACAGACTTCACCCATCCGCGCCCGTTCTTCGGGGCTGATGACGGGGGAGGGGGCCTCTTCCAGCACCTTCTGGTGGCGGCGCTGGAGCGAGCAGTCGCGCTCGCCCAAGTGGATCGCATTGCCTTGCCCGTCGCCGAACACTTGGAACTCGATGTGGCGCGGGTTGCCGAGGTATTTCTCGATATAGACGGTCGCGTCGCCGAACGCGGCTTTCGCCTCGCTGCCGGCCTGCTGCATCAGGGTTTCGAGCTTGTCCTCGCTCTCGCACACCTTCATCCCGCGCCCGCCGCCGCCGCTGGCGGCCTTGATGATCACGGGGTAGCCGATGTCGGCCGCAATCTTGCGCGCTTCGTCAAAGTCGCTGACCGCGCCGTCAGACCCGGGCACGAGCGGCAGGCCGAGGGCGCCAGCGGTGCGCTTGGCTTCGACCTTGTCGCCCATCGTGCGGATGTGTTCGGGCTTGGGGCCGATCCAGATGATGTCATGCGCTTCGACGATATCGGCAAACTTGGCGTTCTCCGACAGGAAGCCGTAACCCGGGTGGATCGCATCGCACTGCGCGATCTCGGCAGCCGAGATGATGTTGGCGATATTGAGATAGCTCTCGCCCGCAGGCGGCGGGCCGATGCAGACCGCGTGGTCGGCCAGCCGCACATGCATCGCGTCAGCATCGGCGGTGGAGTGCACCGCGACCGTCTCAATCCCCATTTCGTGCGCCGCACGGTGGATGCGCAAAGCGATCTCGCCGCGATTGGCGATCAGAATGCGTTTAATGCCCATGGCGTTAGGAAATCACCACGAGCGGCTGGTCGAATTCGACCGGCTGGGCGGTTTCGATCAGGATCGCGGTGACCGTGCCAGCGCGCGGCGCGGTGATCGGATTCATCACTTTCATCGCCTCGACGATCAGCAGCGTGTCGCCTTCCTTGACGGCCTGGCCCACCGCGATGAACGGCGCAGCGCCCGGTTCGGGCGTGAGGTAGCAGGTGCCGACCATCGGCGATTTGACCGCGTTCTTGAGATCGGGGCCAGCAGGCGCGGGGGCCTCTGTCGGCGCAGGCGCAGCGGCGGGAGCGGGCGCAGCGGCAACCGGAGCAGGCGCCGCCGCATAAACCGGCGCCGCCGAGGCAACCGCGCCGCGCGAAACGCGGATCTTGCGGTCGTCATCTTCGACCTCGATCTCGGTCAGGCCGGTTTCGTTGAGCAGTTCGGCCAGTTCGCGCACCAGCGCGGTGTCGATATTCATGCCCCCCGACTTGCGCTTACCCGCATCTTTGCCGTGTCCGTCGTCGTTCGACATGAAAGCCCCTTGGTCAGTAAATTGGCAGTGATGGCGCCCGGACTATTGCGGGCAATTGCGGCTGGCAAGTGGCAGCCGTGCAAAATGTGAAAGTCAGGTGACGAAATCAGACCTGTCCCGACGCTACGGCCTCCAGCGCGATGCGGTAGGATGCCGCGCCGTGGCCCTCGACGGTCAAGGCCGCGCCCATGCCCACATAGGACAGGTGGCGGAACGCCTCGCGGGTCTTGGGATCGGACAGATGCACTTCGATCACCGGCGTCCTGATCGCCTTGATCGCATCGAGCAGCGCGATGGAGGTGTGCGTGTAGGCCGCCGCATTCAGCAACACCGCCCGCGCGCCTTCGGCCTGCGCCTCGTGCAGCCAATCGACCAGCATCCCTTCGTGATTGGTCTGGCGCATCTCGATTTCGAGCCCGAGTTCGCGGGCGCGGTCTTCGAGCTGGCCGGCGATATCGTCGAGCGTGGTGGTGCCATAAATCTCCGGCTCGCGCGTGCCGAGGAGATTGAGGTTGGGGCCGTTGAGGACGTAGACGAGGTTGGTCATGCGGTTAGTAGTGCTCGCGGCATTGCGCGATTTCAAGCCGCTGCTCGCCATCCTTGCCCGCGACCCGGTAAACCAACCGGTCGCGCTGGTTGATGCGGCGCGACCACAGGCCTGCGAGTTCGCCGCGCAAAGGCTCGGGCTTGCCGGATCCCTTGAACGGGTTGCGACGGCATTCCTCGATCAGCTTGTTAACGCGCAGGAGAGTTTTGCGGTCGGTCTCGCACCAGTGCTGGTACTCCGCCCAGGCGTGAGCGGAAAAGACAACATTCACGGCTGGATGAGCTCGCGCTCCACACCTTCGCCTCTATCAAGCTGAGCGATGCTTTCACGCAGGCGATGTGCATTTTCGGGGCTGCGAAGCAGGTGCTCAGTCTCCCGGATCGAATTCCATTCCGACAGCGAGACCATCACCACAGCTTCGCCGTTACGACGGGTAATGATTGCTTCGGAATGATCCGCCACAACCTTGTCCATCACGGATTTCAGGTTTTTGCGCGCGTCGCTGTAGCTCAAGACTTCCATCGATGATCTCCTTGCGCAAGGATATGTACATCGAACTGTACAAATGCAAGGTGAACGGATGCCTACCGGTCCACGCCCTTGACCTTCCCCCAGTGCTCTGCATGGTTATGAAGCTGCTCGAGGTCAGTTAATTCAGCGGCTTACCAAATTTCGGTGAGTGTTGGAAAATTGCGAACCTTAGGAACGTCCGCTTTCGCACCATTTCCGAAAAAACCTGCCATTCGGCTACCGTTTAGAGTTTCGGACGCCGTGAGGCGTCGGAAAGTCGACGGTGCCCGAACCTGCGGGCCGCATGCGCTGAGCTATGGGGATTTCGATTTTGGACC
>NZ_PKRO01000005.1 GCF_002855495.1 Porphyrobacter sp. TH134 | reverse complement strand
GCCGAGGCCGAAGAGCGCTACTACGCCATGCTGGACGACACGCCCATGGCTGCATAATTTGATGAAACTGGCCTCCGGCAATCCCGGGGCGGTTCAGGGCTTTAGCTGCTTTTTCACTTGGCTTCATAGCTTTAGCTCCCTGTGAGAGCAGTAAAGCAGAAAAATCAGCCGCGGCAAAGCCGCAGCCAAGAGGCGGCCCTTACCCAGCTTCGCTTCAAAACGTTTTCTGCTTCGCAGCCCCGCCGGCCGGAATGCGGCATCTTCGCATCTTTGCGTGAAGCATTCGTACCACCCTCGCCCGCCCCTCCACCACCTTCGGTGGTCCCCCTCCCCTTGAGGGGAGGATTGGAGGCCTTATCCCCCTCCCGCCTGCCCCCGGCCTTCGCCGGGGCGGGTATCGCGTTTAGGGGTGGGAGCGAGCGGAGCGAGCTTTGCTCCGGTGCGCCAGAGACAGGCCCACCCCCGGCCCCTCCCGCAAACGGGAGGGGAGCCGAACTGCCCTTGACCCACAAGGACCGCTCGTCCTGAGCTTGTCGAAGGACTGTCCTTCACTTCCGCCCATGCGTGCGCTCAAGAAAGTACGGCCCTTCGACAAGCTCAGGGCGAGCGGGTGGAGAGGTTACTCCTCCCCCATCCGCAGCGCAGCAATGAAAGCCTCCTGCGGAATGCTCACATTCCCATACTCCCGCATCCGCGCCTTCCCCTTCTTCTGCTTGTCCAGCAGCTTCTTCTTCCGGGAGATATCGCCACCATAACACTTCGCCGTCACGTCCTTGCGCATCGCCGCAATCGTCTCGCGCGCGATCACCTTGCCGCCGATGGCGGCCTGGATCGGGATCTTGAAGAGGTGGCGGGGGATCAGGTCCTTGAGGCGCTCGCACATGCCACGGCCGCGTTCTTCGGCGACGTGGCGGTGGACGATCAGCGAGAGCGCGTCGACCGGCTCGGCGTTGACGAGGATGTTCATCTTCACAAGGTCGCCCTCGCGCGTGCCGATCTGTTCGTAATCGAAGCTGGCATAGCCGCGGCTGATCGACTTCAGGCGGTCGTAGAAGTCGAACACCACTTCGTTCAAGGGCAGTTCGTAGCTCACCTGCGCGCGGCCGCCGACATAGGTCAGTTCGGTCTGGATGCCGCGGCGGTCCTGACACAGTTTCAGGATCGCGCCGAGGTATTCGTCAGGGGTGTAGATCACCGCCTTGATCCACGGTTCCTCGATCATCTCGATCCGGTTGGTATCGGGCCAATCGGCGGGGTTGTGGATGTCGATCACCTTGGCATCCTCGGTCTTGGAATGGCCGAGGTGGATGCGGTAGACCACGCTTGGCGCGGTGGTGATGAGGTCGAGATCGTATTCGCGGCTGAGGCGTTCCTGAATGATTTCCAGATGCAACAGGCCGAGGAAACCGCAGCGGAAGCCGAAGCCCAGCGCCGCACTCGATTCCATCTCGAAGCTGAAGCTGGCATCGTTCAGGCGCAGCTTGCCGATGCTTTCGCGCAGCTTTTCAAAGTCGGCGGCGTCCACGGGGAACAGGCCGCAGAACACGACCGGCTGGACTTCCTTGTAGCCCGGCAGCGGGGTGTCGGAGCCGTTCTTGACCGTGGTGATGGTGTCACCGACGCGGGCCTGCTCCACCTCCTTGATCTGGGCGGTGATGAAGCCGATTTCGCCCGGGCCAAGCTCCGTGAGGTCGGTGCGCTTGGGGGTGAAGCAGCCGACGCGGTCGACGAGGTGCTGGGTGCCGCCCTGCATGAAGCGGATGTTGAGGCCCTTGGTCAGCTTGCCGTCGATCACGCGCACAAGGATGACGACGCCGAGATACGGGTCGTACCACGAGTCCACGAGGCTGGCGGTCAGCGGCGCTTCGATCTTGCCCTTGGGCGGCGGAATACGCTCGACCACGGCTTCGAGCACTTCCTCGATCCCGATGCCCGATTTGGCGGATGCGAGGACGGCGTTGGATGCGTCGATCCCGATGATCTCCTCGATCTCGGCGCGGACCTTTTCGGGCTCGGCGGCGGGGAGGTCGATCTTGTTGATGACGGGGACGATCTCGTGGTCGTGCTCGATCGACTGGTAGACGTTGGCGAGCGTCTGCGCCTCGACGCCTTGCGCGGCGTCCACCACCAGCAGCGCGCCTTCGCAGGCGGCGAGGCTGCGGCTGACCTCGTAGGCGAAGTCGACGTGGCCGGGGGTGTCCATCAGGTTGAGCTGATAGGTCTCGCCATCCTTGGCCGTGTAGTTGAGGCGCACGGTCTGCGCCTTGATGGTGATGCCGCGCTCTTTCTCAATGTCCATGTTATCAAGGACTTGCTCGGACATCTCACGCGCGGTGAGGCCCCCGGTGAACTGGATCAGCCGGTCAGCCAGGGTCGACTTGCCATGGTCGATATGGGCGATGATGCTGAAATTGCGGATTTTGGAGAGGTCAGTCATTACCCCGCGACTTAGCGCCGGGCCGAGCGGTTGTCATTCGCCAAAAACGCAACATCTACCCCTGCTGCGCAGCATATCCGAACTTGGGGATCGCCCCGCCCTGATCGATGCCGATGAACTTGCCCGGCGCCAGCGGTGCCAGCGGGTTGCCCGCTGCGGCCAAGGCGTAAGGTGACACCCGATTGCGGGTACACAGCCCGCCCGATCCGTCTTCGATCAGCGACTGTTCGAACTCCAGACCCTGAACATCGCCATTGGACCGCGTGACGGTGGCAACCGCCAGCTGCCCGCCGCCCAGATCGACGACGAACTGCGTTCCGCGTGGCACATCGGCCAACCCCTCGATCAACGCGCCCGTCTTGGACAGGTTGCGCAGCGTGACCTCGTAGGCGTAGTCGTCATGGATCACCTGGATCTTGCGGAACACCGTCCGGCGCCGGGCGCGGCGGGTGCGTTCGGTGCCGGGCTCGATCTTCCATGCACCGCCTGCCAGCTCCTGCATGAGCATGTCTTCGTCCACCGGCTCGCTGAAGATCGGGCCTTCCAGATAGCGCACACCATTGGCGGTAAGCGCGCCCAGCAAGTCAGCGCTTTCGATGCCGCCCGCCATGGTATCCATCTGGAGCGCGCCCGCCAGTGCGACAATGGCGCGGACCAGTCCCAGTTCGCGGCTGTCATGCCGTTCGGCTTCGGCCACCAAACGCTGGTCGATCTTGATCGCATCGAAAGGCGCGCGGCGCAGGTACGCGAGAGAGGAGTAGCCGCTGCCAAATTCATCGAGCGTCAGGCGCACCCCGAGCTTGAACAGGGCGGCAAGCGTGCGGTCAACAATGCTGGCGTCGCCAAAGAACACCGCCTCGCTGATCTCCAGTTCCAGCCGCGCCGCACTGATCGCAGCACTGTCGATCGCATCGGCGACGAGGCTCACGAAGTCATCGGCAAGGAACAGCGCAACGGGTACGTTCACCGCAACCCTGACGCTGTCCGGCCACGAAGCGGCGCCTTGGCAAGCGGCCCCAATCGCCCAGCGCCCGACATCGCCTTGCAAGGCCGAACCTTCGCCGATCTGCGCAAACTCCTCTTCGTCAATAACGCCGCGTTCGGGATGGTCCCAGCAAACATGAGCCTCAAGCGAGGCAACCGCGCCGGTCGCCGCCTCGACAATCGGTTCAAAGCGCAGAAACAGTTGATGGTCGCGCAGCGCTGTGCCGAGATCTTCTTCGAGCCGGCGGCGGAAGATCGTCTCGTTTTCAAGCTCGCCCGAATAGAAGCGGTATTGCCCGCGGCCGCCATTCTTGGACGCATAAAGCGCAAGGTCCGCTGCCCGTACAATGTCTTCGCGGGTCACACCGTCATGCGGTGCAATCGCAATGCCAACCGAAGCGCCGATGACGCAGCGGCCCTCTTCGAGGCTGTAAGGCTGGCGCAGCATGGTGATGATCTTCATGGCCAGATCGCCGAGCACGCCGCGGTCGTCGACATCGGGCAGCATGATCTGGAATTCGTCGCCGCCCAATCGCCCGATTTCGCATTCGCGGTCAATCGCACGGGTCAGACGAGCCGCCACCTGCTTTAGCAGCTCATCGCCGGCACTATGGCCAAGGGTATCGTTGACATGCTTGAACCGGTCGAGATCGAGCATCATCACAGCACAGTTGCGCCGGGCGACCTTAAAGGCGGTCAGCGTCGCATCGATCTGCTGCGCCATGCGGTGGCGATTGGACAGGCCGGTCAGGGAATCATAGCGCGCAAGCCGGGCGGTCTCCGCCTCGCGGTGATACTCGTCACTGATGTCAGCCCCGGTGCCGCGAAAGCCTGCAAAGTTGCCATCAGCGTTGGTCACCGGCTGGCCTGACAGGCGCAGTATCGTTCCGTGAAGGCTGCGGGCAGCGCGCACAGGCATGCCCGCGAAAGCTTTGTGGGCGCCCAGCATCAGGGCGAGCGACTTGCCCCGCTCCTCTCGGTCGGCAGCGGTGAAAATCGTCGCCAGCGGTTGGCCGATCAGATCGCCAAGGGGGAGCGCCAACCGCGCAGCAATGGCCGGTGAAAGGTATGTCAAATGCCCGTGCGCGTCGCTCGCCCAGAACCAGCCCAGACCGGACTGTTCAAGCTCATCGAGCATGGCAAGCCGTTCACCATCGGACATGATCGAAGCCGATGCCGAAGGTGCGGGCGCAGGCGCAGGCGTGCTGCGCGCGGCTGCATTGCTGCGGGAAGACAAGAGACCCTTCAGGGACATCTCGCAGTGACACCTCCAAACCCAAGGGAACGGCTGGCATGCCTGCCTCGCCGCACCTTATTCGCCAAAACGTAAGCGCTGATGGTTATTTTTCTGCTAAGGCGAGCCTGCTTGAGGGCCACAGGCGGGGCCAGAACCGGGGCCAGAACCAGAGGGCGGCTGCATTGCTGCTGGCCGCTGTGCGAGCTACCACCCGCTAGCGCTGGCCGATGGCCCCTGCTGCCCTTTGAGCACTGAAAAGGCCCCATCAGCGCGGCGACGCAGAGGGGCGTGGAATTCGATCCCCACCCGGTTTTCGCGCGACCAGCGTACCTGCGCTGTGACCGATTTGTCGGCGGAAAACTCGATCCGCAGCGCGCTGCCTGCTGGCATATTCCACAGGCCTTCGATCATCGCGCCGCTTTCAGAGATGTTGCGCAGCGTCGCATTCAATCGATTGCCGTTGTGGACGATAACAACGCGGCGAAGCAGGTTTTGGCGTGCCGCCCGCGCCGATTGCGGACCGTCCGCCTCGGCCACCAGATTGCCCGAGACCAGCGCGGTCGCATCGGCCGCGTTCATCGGCTTGAAGTAGATATAGCCCTGCACGTGGCTGCATCCCAGCAGGCGCACCAGTTCAAGCTCGTCCAGCGTTTCCACACCCTCTGCGGTGGTGTCCATGTGGAGCGCTTCGGCAAGGCTGGTAATCGATGCAATGATCGCGCCGTTGCGGCTGCCTTCTTCGGTGGCGCCCTGCACGAAGCTGCGGTCGATCTTGATTTTGTCGAACGGTGCTTTCTTGAGATAGCCCAGCGACGAATAGCCGGTGCCGAAATCATCGAGCGCCAGACGAACCCCGACCCGTTTCAGCGCCTTGAACATCGCATCGGTGCCCGAGGTGTCGTTCAGGAAAACGCTTTCGGTGATTTCCAGCTCAAGCCGTGAGGGCGCAACACCGCTATGGGCCAGCGCGTTGGCCACAATCGTCGGCAGTTCGGGGTTGGCGAATTGCAGGGCCGACACGTTGACCGCGCAGCGGATCGAGCGGGGCCAGCGGGCAAGGTCGGCGCAAGCCGTGCGCAGCGCCCATTGCCCCATCCGGTCGATCAGGCCTGCATCCTCGGCAATCGGCACAAACTTCGCCGGGCTCAGCCAGCCCTTGCGCGGGTGGTTCCAGCGCATCAATGCTTCGAAACCGACGATCTTCTCGTTCGCGGCATAAACGACGGGCTGATAATAAACCTCAAACTGGCCCTTGGCGATCGCTTCACGCAGATCCTGCTCCAGTTCAGCCCGTTCTTCTGCGGCTGCGTGCAGATCCTCGGCGTAAAAGCGATACACTCCGCGTCCGGCATCCTTGGCGGCATAGAGCGCAAGGTCGACATTGCGGATCAATTCGTCACTGTTTGCGCCGTGCTCAGGCGCCAAAGCGATGCCGACTGATGCTCCGATCACCACGCTCTGACCTTCCAATGAATAGGGCTGGGAGAGCGAGGCAATGATCTCCTGCGCCAGATGGCCGAGAGTGCTGCGATCCTGATGACCGGGGACGATCACCTGAAACTCGTCGCCGCCCAACCGTCCGCAGCGTCCCGCCTGTCCGATCGCCCGTTCAAGCCGCTGCGCCACTTGCTTCAGAAGCGCATCGCCTGCGGGATGGCCCAGCGTATCATTCACATGCTTGAAGCGATCGAGATCCAGCATCAGCACCGCGCAGGCCCGCTCGCGCCCGCTGGGGGCGGCGAGGATCTGTTCGAGCGCCTGGCTCATCTGCACCCGGTTGGCCAGCCCGGTCAGGGAATCATAATGCGCCAGACGCGAGACCTGCTGTTCGCTGCGGCGCTTTTCAGTGAGGTCGGTGCCGTGGCCGCGAAAGCCGCAAAAGTTCTTGAAGCTGTCATAAACTGGCCGCCCGGCCAGCGCCCACCAGCGTTCATCGCCGCTGGTTGCCGCGCGCACTTCGACATCTTGAAAGGCAGACCGGGCCGATAGGTGGAAAGCCAGCGTGCGTTCAGCGTCGGCGGCGCCCTGACTGGGATCGACGATTTCGCTCAGCGACCGCCCGACCACCTGATCGGCGGTTTTGCCCAGCACCATGGCTGCCTTGGGCGAAATATACGTGAGAAGGCCGCGGCGATCGGTTTCCCAGAACCAACCCTGCCCGGTTTCCTCAAAGCTGCGCAGGATGTCTTCGGCGCGGGCCGCCACCCGTTCGCGGGCTTCGCGGGCGTCGCGGCGTTTTTGTGCAGCCTTCCATTCCAGCCGTGCGATCAGTGACAAGGTCAGCGCAGCGGCAATGACCGCCGCAAATGTCGCGGTGGCGGGAACAAGGATGGCAAACCCGGCCCAACTGGCAATTTTGGAGCAGAACAGCGAAATAATCCGCATGTCGAACAACGCTGCTGCTGCGGCGTTGATGCACACCATCGTTCCGATGGCCCACTGCCACGGCAGCCCCTCGCCCACCCACAGTGCCAGCGCGAGCCCTGCGCAGGCCATCGGCAGCACAATCGCCACCAACACGGTGGCCAATCGCAAGGCGTTACCGATGTTGGCCTGGCGTTCGGTCCGGGCAAACAGCGAACCACAGGCGAACAAAGCCGCCGACGCCAGTGCGAGGCTGATGGTTGTGGTCGACGGAAGGCCTTGGAAAACAACAGCGGCAATCGCAAATGCCGCGACCAGAAACAGGGTCATGCCCCCTGCCTCGCGGGGCAGAAAGAAGCTCTGCTCGCTCGCAGGTTCGTCAATCGCCTGCGTCAGGCCGCCGGCCTTTTCGGCCTGAAGACGCTGGGCCCCCCGCCGCTCGCCGCGCGCGCGCAGGTCCTGCACGACTTCCCCGCCGCTCTTTTTGTCTGCAACCGCATGCAAGCCCCGGCCGCCGCCCGGCGGGCGCGGTTGTGGCGCTGCAAACTTACGGATCGGTTCCCCAGACATAAGGCGTTGGTGCCCCAACAGCATTGAGAAAATCGTGAATCGAGATGCTTAATTCTTTCAGATTTAGCACGTGCAACCATGAAGCCAGCGATGGCGCCGCACTTGCAACTTGGCACCCAACGCTGCATTCTGATCGCAGAGGCCACGTTAACCCGCCGTCGCTCGCGACACCGGGCAGGATGGCCGATCAAAAGGGGATCCCATGGCACGCACCGAAGTGAAGCTTGAGAACGAAGCCGCCCAGTCCACCAACGCGTTGGGCCCGCTGATCGGCGTCGCCCGGGAAGACTTCGTCAGCGCGGTGGCCTTGCTGCTGCGCGAGACGGCATCGGACCCCTCGCGCTTCATCCGCCACTCCACCGCGATGGCGCAGGATATGGTCAAGATCCTGACGGGCAAAAGCGAACTCGCGCCCGATCCCAAGGACAAGCGCTTCATGGATCCCGCCTGGGCCTATAATCCGTTCTTCCGGGCCGGCGCACAATATTACCTCGCGGTGCAAAAGGGCATGCGCGGCTGGCTGGACGAGCTTGAACTTGATGAGCTTGAACGCAACCGTGCCAACTTCATCGCCAATATCATTCTGGATGGGCTGGCCCCGACCAACACGCTGATCGGCAACCCGACAGCACAAAAGCGGGTGATCGACTCGGGCGGCCTCAGCCTCATCAAGGGCCTGCAAAACGCCTACAGCGATCTGGTTCACAACAAGGGGATGGTCAGCCAGGTCGATAAGCGCCCGTTCAAGCTGGGCGAAAACGTTGCGACCTCAAAAGGATCGGTCGTGCTGCGGACCGAAATGATGGAGCTGATCCATTACGCTCCGTCGACAGATGAAGTGTACGAAATACCGCAGCTCACCATCCCGCCGCAGATCAACAAGATGTATATCAATGATCTCAGCCCCGATAAGTCGGTGGTGAAGTGGCAGGTCGATAACGGCATCCAGACCTTTGTAATTTCGTGGCGCAACCCCACCAAGGAACAAGGCAAGTGGGGCATGGCTGATTACGTCTATTCCTGCGCCGAGGCGATGGAGGCGGTCGCCGCGATAACAGGCGCCAAGAAGGTCAATGTTTCCGCCGGATGTTCGGGCGGGCAGACAGCGGCGATGCTTGCGTCGAAACTGGCCGCCGACAAATCCGATCTGCTCGGCGCGCTGACTTTGATGGTTTGCGTGTTGCACCCGATGGCGACCGATATCGAAGCCGGATCGCTGGTCAGCGAAAACGGCATGAAGCTTGCCCGCCAGCGCGCCAGCAAGGCGGGCGTCATCAAGGCCGATGATCTGGCCCGCGGCTTTGCCTGGCTGCGCCCGAACGACCTGATCTGGAATTACGTCATCAACAATTATCTGCTGGGCAGTGATCCGCCAGCCTTTGACGTGTTGTTCTGGAATGCCGACGCCACCAATCTGTCCGCCAGCCTGATGGGCGACTTCCTGACGGTCTATGAAACCCTCGCCTTTACCAAGCATGGCGAAGTCGAGATGGTCGATCACAAGGTCGATCTGTCCAAGGTGACATCCGATCTGTTCATCCTTGGCGGCGTGACCGATCATATCACGCCGTGGAAGGCGACCTATCGGTCAACCCAGCTGTTCGGTTCGAAGGATGTTACCTACGTGCTTTCGCAGAGCGGCCACATGCAGGCGATCCTTAATCCGCCGACCAACCCCAAGGCCAAGTATTTCGTGCAAGCCAAAAAGGGCAAGCTTCCTGCCACGGCGGACGAATGGTTGCAGGGTACCCAGGAGGTCAAGGGAAGCTGGTGGCCGCTTTGGATTGAATGGCTTCAAAGCCGTTCAGGCAAGAAGAAGCCGGCGCCGACCGCTCTGGGTAATGGCACTTACCAGCCGATGGATGCTGCGCCGGGACTCTACGTCGTCGAAGAAGTCTGATATTGCGATGCAGCGCGCGGCCTCGGGGGACAGAGGCCGGAGCGCGCAACGAGCTTGTGGGCGCGCGCGTTTAGGGATCGACGTGCGCGCCCAACCCGCGCCGTATCAGGCGCACAGAAAGGACGGGTTTTTGTGGCCAATGCAATGGACGGCGCTGTCGTCACGATGGAGCAAGTGGGCGGTCGGACGCTACGGACTGCGGCGTGGCGGCTCGATATGCCCTCTGATCACCTGCCCATCCTGTTCTTCAACGGCATCGGCGCCAATATCGAAGCGGTAGCGCCCCTTGCCGCGGCTTTGCCCGAGCGCGGGTTCCTGATGTTCGACATGCCCGGCACCGGCGAATCGCCTGATCCGCTGATCCCCTACAACCCCTTCACCATGAGCTGGACCGCCGCGCAGTTGTTGGCGCGTTACGGGCTGGATCACGTCGATGTGATGGGTGTTTCGTGGGGCGGCGCAATGGCGCAGCACTTCGCGCTCCAGCATCCCGGCCGCACCCGCCGCTTGACGCTGATCGCCACGACCCCGGGAATGCTGATGGTGCCCGGCAACCCCGCCGCCTTTACCAAGATGGCTGACCCGCGCCGTTACATCGACCCCGAGTTCATGAACGAGCATTTCGCCACACTTTATGGCGGGGTCGACAAGGATGGGGCAAAGCACCAAAAGGACAGCCACATCGGCCGCCTCAAGCCCCCCTCCCCGCGCGGTTACATGTACCAACTGCTCTGCATGATGGGCTGGAGCAGCCTGCCTGCCTTGCCCTTCATGACCAAAGAAACGCTCATCATGATGGGCGAGGACGACCAGATTGTTCCTGTTATCAACGGCAAGATCCTGAAAGCGATGATCCCCAACGCGCGGCTGCAAACCTTCGCCGGCGGCGGGCACCTGTTCTTGCTGACCCATGCCGATGAAAGTGTTGCGGCGATCCGGGAGTTCCTCGACGCGCCTGAGACGGAGAAAGAAGCGCGCAAAATGGCGCGCGCAGCCGCTTAAAGCCGCTGCGCCGCTAAGCCGCCGGGGGCGGGACGAGGCCGATGCCCTGCATCAATGCCGCCTGCCCCACCATGACCGCCAGCCAGTAGAGCGCCGCCAACACCGTCTGGCGCCATGCGATTGCGTGCGCCATAAACGTCACCGCGAGCACCGGCACCACAAAGCCAATCCAGATCACCACCGCGCTGCCGATTGCCATCACCCATTGATCCGCCTGCGCGGGGGCGAGGATCAGGGCCCCGGCAAGGATTGCCGCGAGCCAGAACTCGGCAAGCGCCGTTCCTGCCAGCGCCGCCCAGCCCGGCAGCAGCATGCCAGCAGCGCGCATCCACACGTAACCGATGACCAGTCCCAACAAGGTCGCTGCCGCGATCGGCCAGACGTTGAGGAGGATATAGATCATGAATGCTCGCTCCACTCTTCAACGCCGCCAGGCTCGGCTGTTGCCGGGGTGCCTTTTCCGGCAGGAACGGGTTGGTTCTCAAAACGGCCGCTTTGGGACGAAAAGCCCGCACAAGCTGCCGCATCAATGGTGCCACTCCTGCGCGGCCCCCTCTCAGCCGACCACTACCCCGCGCCAGAAGGCGATGCGATCCTTGATCTGGGCGGCGGCATCCTTGGGTTCGGGGTAATACCACGCCGCATCGGTGTTGGTGGCGCCGCCCACGGTGATGCTGTGATAATGCGCGGTGCCTTTCCACCCGCAGTGGCTGGTGGTCGCGCTGTCTTTCAGGACATCGGCATTGACCGATGATCGGGGAAAGTAATGATTGCCCTCCACCACTACGGTCTCGTCACTTTCGGCAATGACGGCGCCATTCCATGTTGCTTTGACCATCATTCATGCTCCCTGCGCGCTATACGCTTGCCATCATTGACCACCCCGGCTGACCCCGCACTGCCCGGCTTGGGGCAGCCGCCCCGCTTCTGCCAGCGCAGTGGCCGCTTCGCGCGGGCGGTCGGTGGCGAGAATGTCGACGCCTTCCTTGCCGAGTTCGGCATAGCGGTCATCCATGCCGAGCCGGTCGATCACGGCATCGATCGAGCGCGGCGGGCGGCCGAGCGTGCCGAAGATAACCTCGATGTTCTGACCGTCCAGTTCCCTGTAGAGGTCCGGGCGCGGCAGGCGGGTGCCGGTAAAGGCGACCATGTTTTCATCAGGGATGCCCGCGGCCTTCAGCGCCGCGACATCGCCGGGGGCATCGACCGAGACCGACAGCAACATTTCCGGCGCAGCGCGGTGAAGCGCCGCGGCTTGCTCCACCGAGTAAGCGATCAGGATCACGCTGTTTGCCATCCCGGCCGCGCGGATCGCGGCCACCACAGCTTCGACATTGGCCGAGCGTTTGAAATCGATCTGGAGCACGGTGCGGCCGTTGGCCCAGGTCAAGGCCTCGGCCAGCTGCGGGATCGCATAGGGCGTAACCCAGCCCCAATTGTCCTTGAGCTTCAATTCGCTAAGGCTCGCCCAGGACAGGGTTGCCGCCTCGCCCGAACCCGTGGTGGTGCGATCGAGCCGGTCATCATGGAGCAGGAACAGCACACCGTCGGCGCTTTGTGCCACGTCAACCTCCATGATCGCCGGTTGCGCCGCCAGCAGCGCATCCATCGTCGGGATCGCATTTTCCGGCAAGCCGGGTGTCGGCCCGCCGCGGTGGGCGGAAATCAGGGTCTGTCCAGCAGCCTCGAAGCAGTCGAGCATGGCGGAAAGGTTGCTTTCCGGGGTAAGCCGCCACGCGCCAGCATCTTGCGCAGCCACCGGCGAAGCCAGTGCGGCCAATCCTAAAGCGGATAATGAAAGTGTGCTGAAAAGGCGCATTATTTTGGCTTTCAGAGGAGCTTCGCCGACTAAACCACCGGCTGCCGGCTGCACGGGCAGAGGCTCAGGGTTCGATCACAATGCCCTTGGCCGGGTCGATCTGGCCTGTGACCATAGCGGTAAAGACGGTGCGGGCGGCTTCCAATCCGGCGTGACGCTCGATCGTCACGGTTCCCTCGGCAGCCTTGAGGAATTCATGCCAGGCCGCGGCAACCAGCTTTCCGCCCTCGCCCGGACCGTGCGCCTTGAAGAACGCGACCGCATGGTCCGGGGCGAAGAACAATGCAGGCTTGGGGCCGGGCAGCGGCTCTGCCCCGCCGAAGGTCGAACGCGCCTCGATGTGGGTCATGCCAACCAGCGCGGAATGCGCGAGCGCCGCGTCGAAATGGCGGTGGATTTGCGCCAGCACATCGGCATTGCCGGCAAAGTCGACACTGACGCTGCGGAGCACTGGCACGCGCTCGAAGTCATCATAGGCGATGACATCATCGTACAGACCGGTGGCTTGAACGAATGCGATGTTGCCCGGCGATGTCAGCCCGATGCGCTTGACCTGCGGCGAAGCCTGCCGCGCCACACTCGCCAGCCCCAAGGCGGTTTTGGACGATGCACTGGTGACAATCAGTTGCTCAGCCCCGAACCAACTGGCTGCGCGTAGGAAGTATTCGATCAGAAACCCGGTGCGGAACAGCGGGCCAAAAATCATCCGTTCCGCTTCCCGCGCCGGATCATGCTCCGGATCGGCGGCGAGCCGGGTGTAGCTGTTATAGACCGGGCTCATCGGCTGGCGATAATCGGTGGTGTCCAAAAACCCGCCTGCGCTGATACGCCCCGGGATGACATCCAGATGGCTTGCCATCGGCAGATAGCCGTAAACGCGCTCACCCGCGGCAATGTCAGGATGGCGGCTTTCGGCCACTCGTGCATGCCCCCACATCGGCACAATGCCGAAGCCTTCGGGCGCCGGAAAGAAGTCCCAATATTTGAAGCTGTCACCTGCCACGGCATAGGTGACATTATTGGCGGTCACCGAAAAGCTCTCGACGGCAAGCCGCACCGCCCCATCGGACAAAGGCGCCAAGGGGATGTCTGCCAGCACGGCATCATGCAGCGCCGACTTGCGGACGTGAACCTGAACAGCATTCATCGACAACGCCTCTCGTTGCGAGCGGGCTATCACACCCGCATCGGCATCAGCACATACAGGGCGCGGGCCTGTTCATTCTCGCGGATCAGCGTCGGGGCGCCGGCATCGGCCAGATGCAATTCCACCGTATCACCGCTGATTTGCCCAAGGATGTCTTTGAGATAATTGGCGTTAAAGCCGATCTCCAGCCCTTCGGCGCGGTATTCAGCGGCCAGTTCTTCCGCCGCAGTGCCATTGTCTGGCGACGTCACCGACAGCGTGACGCGGTCCTGGTCCAGACCGATCTTGACCGCCCGGGTCTTTTCGGTCGCGATCGTGGCCACGCGGTCCACGCCCGAGAAGAACAGCTTGGGATCAACCTTCAGCAGCTTGTCGTTCGCGGTCGGAATGACCCGGCTGTAATCGGGGAAGGTGCCGTCGATTAGCTTGCTGGTCAAAACCACCCCGCCTTCACCGCCCATGGTGAAGCGGATCTTGCTGGCGCTGAGATCGATCAGCACGTAGGTGTCGATGGCCTCATCCAGCAGCTTGCGAAGCTCGCCCACGGCTTTGCGCGGCACGATCACATCAGGCATCCCCGCAGCGCCCTCGGGACGCGGCACGGTGAACCGCGCGAGGCGGTGCCCATCTGTCGCTGCTGCCTTGAGCAGCGGCTCGTCCTCGTCGGTCACGTGCAGGAAAATGCCGTTGAGGTAATACCGGGTTTCCTCGGTCGAGATCGCAAAGCGGGTGCTGTCGATCAGTTCGGCAAGCAGGCGCGCCGGAAGCTCAAAGCTGGTCGGCAGATCGCCTTCGACGATCACCGGGAAATCATCACGCGGCAAGGTCGGCAGCTTGAAGTTCGACCGGCCGGCCTTGACCTCAAGGCGGTTGTCATTGGTGGTCAGACTGACCTGACTGCCATCGGGCAGCTTTCTGGCAATGTCGAACAAGAGATGCGCTGACACCGTTATCGCGCCCGCCTGGTCCACCGAGGCCGCCGACATGGTCTCGACCACTTGCAGATCAAGGTCAGTCGCCATCACGCGCACGCTGCCGCCGTCGCTGGCATCGATCAGCACGTTCGACAGGATCGGGATCGTGTTGCGCCGTTCCACCACGGATTGAACATGGGAGAGGCACCGCAGCAGCGTCGCGCGTTCGATCGTGGCCTTCATCGCTTGTCCCTATTGATCTTGTGTCTTGCTGGGGCCGACAAGGAATCGGCTCCAGAGCCTCGGAAAATACCCTGAAACCTTAGCGTTCGCCGCAAGACGGGCAAGTTGGCGGCTTTGCGCGGGGTGACACGGCTGGGGATAAGGCGCGGTAAATTACCCCAGCATGGCCATTCCGCCGTTCACATGCACGGTTTCGCCCGTGATGTAGGCCGCCTCGCGGCTGGCGAGGAAGGCGACGGCTGCGCCGATTTCCGCCCCCTCGCCCATCCGGCCCATCGGAATGCGGCCATTGATGGCCGCCTGCTGCTTTTCGTCGAGCGCGGCGGTCATCGCGGTACGGATGAAGCCAGGGGCGACGCAATTGGCGGTGATCCCGCGGCTGGCGACTTCCTGCGCAAACGCCTTGGTCATCCCGGTCAGACCCGCCTTGGCGGCGCAATAGTTCATCTGGCCCGGATTGCCGGTTGCGCCTACAACGCTGGTGATGTTGATGATGCGGCCAAAGCGCGCCTTCATCATCGGCTTGGCCGCGGCACGCATCAGGCGGAAGCTGGCTTCGAGGTTGATGCGGATCACCTGATCCCATTCATCATCCTTCATCCGCATCCCCAGATTGTCGCGCGTGATGCCGGCATTGTTGACGAGCACGTCCATCGTCCCGAGTGTATCGAGCATCGCCGGGATCAGTTCTTCAACCTGCGCGCTGTTGCCCAGATCGCAGGTAATCTCGACATGGCCATCATGGTCGTGATGCGGATAGGCTTCGTTCAATTCGTCGCGAAAAGCGCGCAGTTTCGCCGAATTGGAGCCCGAAAGCGCAAGGCGCGCGCCTTGGCTGGCCAGCGCGTGCGCGATGCTCGATCCGATGCCGCCCGACGCGCCGGTAACCAGCGCGTTCATACCCTTCAACGAAAACATCACGCGATCTCCTTCGCAAAGGCTTCAAGGTCAGCCATGGTGACAAGGCTGGTCACCCGTGCCTCCTTGTCGATCCGCCCGACCATCGGCCCGAGCACCTTTCCACCCAGTTCGACAAAGCTTTCCACCCCATCGGCCCGCATGGCAAGCACGCTTTCGCGCCAGCGCACCCGGCCTGTGACCTGTTCGACCAGCAGCGCGCGCTCGGCATCGGGGTCGGTGACGGCAGCAGCGGTGACGTTGGCATAAAGCGGCAGCAGCATCGCGCCCGGCGGGGTTTCGGCAAGTGCTTCGGCCATGCGCGCGGCGGCAGGTGCCATCAGCGAGGAGTGGAACGGGGCCGAGACGTTCAGGATCATGCCGCGCTTGATCCCGTGCTCCTTGACCAGTGCAACCGCACGTTCGATCGCGCCGGTATGGCCTGACAGCACGATCTGCGAGGGGTCATTGTCATTGGCAACCTCGCACACTTCGCCTTGGGCGGCGGCTTCAGCCAGCGCCTTGGCCTGATCGATATCCGCGCCCAGCAGCACGGCCATGGTCCCCTCGCCCACCGGCACGGCCGCCTGCATCGCCCAGCCGCGCAGCTTGAGCAGGCGCGCCGTATCCGCCAGAGTGAAGGCACCGATACTGGCAAGTGCGGTGTATTCGCCGAGCGAATGGCCCGCGACGCAATTCGCGGTTTCGGTCAGTTTTACCCCGAAATCGCGCTCCAGCACCCTCAAGGTGGCGATCGCGTTGGCCATGATCGCTGCTTGAGCGTTCTCGGTCAGGGTGAGGCGGTCCTCGGGCCCTTCGCGCATCAGCTTTGACAGGTTCTGCCGCAGCGCCTCGTCAACCTCGCCGAACACTTCGCGCGCGGCCGCGCTCGCATCGGCCAGCTCAGCCCCCATGCCGACTTTCTGGCTGCCCTGCCCCGGAAAAATGAACGCGCGCATCAACGACCCTCTTCATGAGTTTTGGCGCGCGCCGTTACGTCCGTGTGGGCGGACTGGCAAGGCCGAAGGGCACAACCCTGTTGGCAGAAGTATGGCCGATCAGCGCGCGGCCAAGGTAGGGGATGCCCGCCCGATCACACCAGAAACGGGCGATGTCTTCCTCGCTCTGGCCGAATTCGACATAGTTTTCCGGTATGTCCGTGACCGAGCCCAGACGCAGCCCGGCAAGGCGCGGGAGTGTTCCGGCCAGATGAAAGAACATCCGGTCAATCGCATAGAGATGTTCGGCCACTTCCTCGACCATGACGACATGACCGGTCAGATCCGGCATGATCGGGGTGCCCGCGATCATCGCCAGCGTGATGAGGTTGAAGGCGGCGACCGGCGTGGTGCCATCGATACTCGGCTCCACCCCGCTGGTATCACCGCCAAGCCACTTGAGCACGCGGCGGATGGCGTCCCGTCCGCCCTCCGATCGCGCGCTGACCGGCATCGAGCCGTGGACGCTTTGCCCAATCCCGGCCCGGTACAGCGCTGCCAGCATATAACCGCAATCGGAAAAGCCGACGAAGGTCTTGGCCCGCGCCGACTGGTTCATCTGCGCCACCGCCGCCTCGGCAATGCGGTTTGAACCATAGCCGCCCTTGGCAAACCAGACGACATCAAAGGCCGGATCATTGGCGCATTCCAGCAATGCGGTCAGGCGGCGCAGATCATTCCCGGCAAAGTGGCCTTCGCGTTCGAAGCACTGGTCGTGGAAGGTGACCCGGTGGCCGGGAAACTCAGCGGCGACCAGTTCTTCCAGCGCGATTTGCTGTTCGCGGGTAATCGGCGTGGCGGGCGCGCAAATGGCGATATTCGTCATGGAATGCAGCCTATGGCGCTTGTCAGGGGGCACGCAAGCCAATAACCAAGCAGGATATGGATAATCGGGTGAAGGCCGGGACGCTTGCAGAACGTCCGCTGTTCTTTTGCGGCATCGGCGGGTCCGGAATGCTGCCGCTGGCGCAGATCGCGCAAGGTCTCGGCGCGCCCGTCGCAGGCTCTGACCGCAGCCGGGATCAGGGCCGCACGCCTGACAAGTTTGCGTGGATGGAGGCCAACGGCTTTATGCTGTTCCCGCAAGACGGGAGCGGCGTGACCTCGCCCGATCAGGTGCTGATTGCCTCGGCCGCGATCGAGGATACTGTCCCCGAAGTCGCCCGCGCGCGCGATTTGGGCTGCGAGCGGATGAGCCGCGCCGAATTGCTGTCGCAGATGTTCAACACCGCCGATTTTTCGGTCGCGGTGGGGGGTACCTCGGGCAAGTCGACCGTGACGGGCATGATCGCCTGGATCCTCCACGAAGCCGGCCACGACCCTACGGTGATGAACGGCGCGGTGATGAAGAACTTTGTCTCGCCCGCCAATCCCTACGCCAGCGCGCGCATTGGTTCGCCTGATCTGTTCGTCAGCGAGGTTGATGAAAGCGACGGCTCTATCGCGCTCTATCGCCCGACCATAGGCGTGCTGCTCAACGTCAGTCTGGATCACAAGAGCATCGAGGAACTGCGCGTTCTGTTCGGCAGTTTCGTGGCGACGGCGGGTACAGCCGTGGTCAACCTCGACAGCGCGGAAGCCGGATATCTCATCCCGCGGGCACGTGCCAAAGTCACGTTCGGGATCAGGGCGCGACAGGCCGACATCACGGTTGACCCGGATTCCATTGACCAGAGCGAGTTGGGCGTCCGGGCGGCGGTGATCGATAACCGCAGCCGTGAGGTGTTCCCGCTGATCCTGCCAATGCCGGGGCTGCACAATCTGTCCAATGCGCTGGCTGCCATCGCAGCGGCGAGCGCGGCGGGAATCGCGGTCGGCCACGCTGCCTATGCGCTGCGCAGCTTCGATGGTCTTGCCCGGCGCTTCGACGTGATCGGAACCGCGCCATCAGGCATCACGGTGATCGACGATTTCGGGCATAATCCGGAAAAATGCGCCGCCACCTTGCGCACGTTGAAGGCCACCCCGGGCCGGGTCATCGCCTTCTTCCAGCCCCATGGCTATGGCCCTTTGCGCCAGATGGGGGAAGAACTTGCCGCAACCTTCGCGCGCGAACTGGGGCCGGATGACATCACGCTGATGTGCGATCCGGTGTATTTCGGCGGCACGGTTGACCGCAGTGTGGGCAGCGAGCGGATCGTTGCGCTCATCAAGGTCAGCGGCGGACAGGCAGAACATATCGCCAACCGCGCCGACTGCGGTGATCGCATCCTTGCCCTCGCCCGCCCCGGTGACCGGATCGTCATCATGGGCGCGCGTGATGACACGCTGACGGACTTCGCCCGATCAATCTTCGCCCGGCTGGCGTGAACCTTTACGCAAAAGCGACACGCCATGCCTGGCGGATGCTGGGGAGCGTCGCCTTTGGCGTGCTGCTGGTCGCGGCGGTGGACCGGATCTGGGGCCATTCCAACATCGCCTTTGCTGCTGCGATCCTGGTGCTGCTGATCGCCAATGCCCCGATGCTCCGCTTCAACTGCCCGCGCTGCGGCAAGAATGCCTTTTTCCGCGGGCCTTTCGTGATCCCCTGGCCCAATCGCGTCTGCACCCGCTGCGGACAGGATCTGCGTGAGACCCATTCCCAAAATCGCTGATGGATGATGCACCAGCGCAGCGCTAGCATCGCACCTCATGCACGCCCGTGATTTTTCGCTCGACACGCTGCTCGCAAATTGCGCTGCCCGTCATGGCCACCGGCTTGCAACAGTCGATGGCACGCAGCGTCTGACCTGGGCGCAGCTGGACGCCCGCGTTACCAACCTCGCCCGCTGGCTGCTGGAGCGCGGGATCGCGCCCGGCGACCGCATCGCCCTTCTGCTGACCGACGGCGCCCCCTTTCTGGCCACCCTGCTGGCAGCAGGCCGGATCGGAGCTATCGCAGTCCTGCTCAACTGGCGCCTCGCACCCGGCGAGATCGCGTGGATCTGCGGCAACGCCGAACCTGCGATGACTTTCGTAAACCCACGTTTTTCAGACCTTCTATCAGGCGCCGCAGCGGGCGAAGTTCACCAGGTTGATGAATCACACGCTGGCGATGGCTTTTTCGAAACCGTTGCAGGAACCGCCCCTGGGCCAATCCAACATGGCTACGATCTCGGCTTGAACTTGTCCCCCGATCGCCCGATTTACATGATGTACACCAGCGGCACGACCGGGCGGCCCAAGGGTTGCCTGCAAGCGGGCAGCGCGGTTGCCGCCTCCGCGCTCGGCTTTGCCCAGCATCGGCGCTTCACCCCCGAGGAACGGCTGCTTTCGGTCAATCCGCTGTTCCATGTGGTGGGTATGCAGCAGGTCGCCGCGATGCTCGCTTGCGGGGGCACCAGCGTGTTCGCAGGCCGCGATGACAACAACGCTGCAATCCTTGACCTGCTCCACCGCGAAAGCTGCACCACGACCAGTGCCTTTCTTACGATCTGCTTCCCGTGGCTGGGGATGGAGCCGGTTCGCAATGGGATCATGCCGCTTGCCAGTTACACCGGCGGGGCGGGCATGGGCCGCCCGCAAATGTACGAATTCATCGAGCGGGACTGGGATGCCCGCGTGATCGGCGGCTACGGCCAGACCGAAATCTGCGGCTTTGCGACCTTCATCGATTACCCGGACATGCTGGAAGCCCCTCGATCAATCGGCTGGACCCTGCCGCATGTGACCATGGCCGTGCTTGATCCCGATGGCCAATTTCTGCCGCCGGGCAAGGAAGGCGAACTGTGCCTGCGCGGACCATCGGTGATGCTGGGCTACTGGCGCAATCCCGACGCGAGCGAGGCCGCATTGGGACACGGCTGGCTGCGAACTGGCGATCTCGGCACGATGGATGACCGCGGGCGCGGCTACTTGCTGGGCCGCGCCAAGGAACTGATCAAAACCGGCGGAGAAAATGTCTATCCGGCTGAAGTCGACGCGATCTTCGTCGCCATGCCCGAAGTTGCCGATGCGGGCTGCTGCGGCGTGCCCGACAAGCATTGGGGAGAAGCGGTCAAGGCCTTTGTGGTGCTGAAACCCGGTTGCGAGCTGACCCGCGCCGACATTACCGCCCGGTTCAAGGGCCAGATCGCCGGTTACAAGCGTCCACGCTACATCGAATTCGTGGACGCCCTTCCGCGCGATCCGATCGGCAAGCTGTTGCGGCGCGAATTGGCGGCGAGGCACGTAACGCCCGATCAGGCCGCATGATTTGTCAGAGGGCTGTCGAAAATCGGGTCTCTCAATAATATCAAAGATTTTTTGCAAATCTATAAATTATCATTTTATAGTATTCACCTTTAAACAATCATACCTTGCAGTTTTTCAAATTGTTCCAAATTATTTTGATTTTTGATTTTCACTTCCTTTTTGATTTTCAGTCCATCATGCTTGAAAATGGCCATAAAAATCTTAAATGACTGTTGCCCCATCTTGCTCGTCTGAGCAAGCACCTGTCTGGCGGCCTTTCTTTGCAATCGAAAGTGACTTCGGTTGGCTATCCCAAGAAAGAAGAACGCGCGCCGTTCCGCATCCGCTGACAGCCGGACCAGACCGGCTTTGAAGGGACAGCGACCATGCCAGCAACACTCAAGGCGCATTTCGAGGTGCCGCAACCTCATGCGACCATTGGCTATTTCCTGCTGGTGCATCGCTTTCCGGAGCAGTTCAAACGGCTGTTTCGAGCAATTTATGCACCGGGAAATCAGTATGTCGTGCATGTCGACAAAAGCTCTGGCGCGGCGATGGCGGATGACATTGCGGCATTTCTGGAGCCCTACCAGGGGGCGGTGATGCTTGATCGGCAAGATGCGCTATGGGGCGGATACAGCCTTGTGGATGCCGAGCTTCGCGGGATGGCGCTCCTGCTCAAAATGGACCCGCGGTGGACGCACTACATCAATCTGTCGGGGCAGGACTTTCCGCTCAAAAGCCAGGATTACATCCGCCAGTTCTTTGCGGCCAATCCTGCCAAGCAGTTCATCCGCGCGCTCGATCAACGCAAAGACCGGCCTGATACCATGAACAGGATCAGTCACATGTTCACCGAAGCACGGGGCATGGTCGCTCCAACCGGGATTGCGCGCAGCTTTCTTGCCGGTGATACCCCGTTTATCGGCACCCAATGGAAAGCGGTCACGCGCAGTTTTTGCCAATATGTCTGCCACGATCCGCGTGCCGAACGGTTCAAGACATTCTACCGCAACAGCTTCATCGCCGATGAAGCCTTCTTCCAGACAGTCATCATGAACAGCGGCGATCAGGGTGAGGTGATGAACGATGATCTGCGGATGATCGACTGGGTGCCCGATGGTGACATCAAACTGCGGCCACGCGACTATGGTGTTGCAGACTTCGATGCGTTGCGGTTCAGCCCCAACTTGTTTGCGCGCAAATTCAACGCCGAAGACGATCCGCAAATCCTGACCCTGCTTGAGCGACATCTGCAATCGCCCGAGGCCAGCACCTATCGCAAGCCAGCAGCCATGCCGCAGCCCGGCCTGACCTTGCACACAACCGAACCCGTCGCGGCCTGATCGATCCGGCAGATGCGGGCGCTGCGCTGCCGGTCTGGCTGGGCGCGCAGAGGATATTGATACCGCTTGACGCAGGAGCGCTTTGGTTCCAGCGTCTTGCCTATGGTTCGCTTCGCTCGTTGGGCTGCTGCACTCGTGTGCGTTTGCGTTGCGTTTAACGCGGCCCATCCGCTTGCCGCACAGGCGACGGGCCAGCAGCCGCGGCTGGTCGAGGTGCCGGGGCTCGGACAGGTCTATGTCTTGGAGGTCATCGACCCTGATCCGCGTGCGCAGGTGCGGCCGATCAATGTGCCGGGCTATGGCACTGTCTACATCCTGCCGGTCAAGCCGCTCGACACGCGGACATCGCGGCAGGCGTGTATCGACGAGGAATTTGAACGGTTCCGCGGCGCGCCATCGCAGCTGGAGCGGCGGGCGATTGATCTGAAATGCAGCCAGCGCTGACGCGGGCTCCCGCACACCTTCGCACCGCGCCTTACTGCCCGAGTGCGGCCCGCCCCGCTTCCTCTCTGGCGAATGCCCGCTGATAGGCGGGCCGCGCGGTCAGCCGGGCGCGGTACGCCTTGAGGCTGTCTGGTACGCCGTCATCCAGCCCGACATTCTGGGCCAGAATCAGCGCATAGCCGACGCAGATGTCGGCGACAGTGAACCGGTCCGCGCACAGGAACTCGCGGCTTTGCAGGCGCTGCTCCACCTTCACCAGTCGTTTGTGGAACCACTTGGCATAGGCCACCCCGGCCTCGGCCAGGCCCTTGTCCTTCTCGAAGATCGCAAAGCGCATATAGACCGTCTGCGGGAAGGTGATCGTGGCATCGGCGTGGTAGGTGTAGTCGAGATAGGCGCCATAATCGGGCTCACCCGGCGCGATGGCGAGCGCGGTGAAGCCGTCGCGTGTCGCCAGATAATGGGCGATAGCGCAGCTTTCCGTCAGGCGGGTTTCCCCGTCCAGCAGCAGCGGAACTGTGCCGAGCGGGTTCAGGGCCATGTATTCCGGCGCGAGATAGCGCGGTGGAAACGGGAGGATGTTGAGATCGATCTGGACCCCGGCTTCTTCCGCCGCCCAGGTCGCGCGAAGGCCGCGCGACCCCGCGCAAGTGTAAAGGACAGGTCTGGTCATCGGGGCAGACCTAGTGTGCCTTGTCTTCGCCCACACCCAGCACTTTGTGCAGGACAAAGGCGATGATGCTTCCCAGCACCAGCCCGACCACCGCCGAAAGCGACGTTTCCGTCAGCCACCCGAGCACACCGCCGGCAGAGCCCGTCATTTCGTGGACCGCGTGTTCGGCGGCATGGATTGGGTCATAGAGCCCGTCCCAGCCCAGCTTGTGCAAGCTGTCGACCACGATATGCCCGCCGACCCACAGCATGGCCACCGTGCCCACAATCGAAAGCGTCACCAGCAGCTTCGGCACAAAGCGCAGCAAGAACCGCCCGAACGCCTGCTTGGCCGCGTTGGCCTGCTTTGTGAGATAGAGCCCGATATCGTCGAGCTTCACGATCAATCCGACCGCGCCGTAAACCGCGACAGTGACCGCCACCGCCACCAGCGCCAGCACGGCCCCGCGCATCACCAGCGATTCCGTGGCAACCTCGGCCAGCGCAATCGCCATGATTTCGGCCGACAGGATGAAATCCGTACGGATCGCCCCGCCCACGCGCTCGTTCTCGAAAGCGACCGGATCGGTGATTTCATCTTCGAGCGTCTCACCGTGCTTGCCGAAGCCGAGCTTTTCCATGACCTTTTCCGCGCCCTCGTAAGCAAGGAACGACCCGCCCAGCAGCAGCAGCCAGACGATGGCCGCTGGCAGGAATTCGGACAGCAGCAGCGCAGCCGGCAGCAAAAACACGAGCTTGTTCTTGAGACTGCCCTTGGTGATCTTCCAGATGATCGGCAATTCGCGGGCTGGCGACAGGCCGGTGACGTAGCTTGGCGTTACGGCCGCATCGTCAATCACCACGCCTGCCGTTTTCGTCCCGGCGCGTCCGGCGGCAACCGCCACATCATCAATCGAAGCAGACGCTGCTTTGGCAATGACCGAAATGTCATCCAGTAGCGCAACGAGTCCTGACGGCATTTTTGACCCCCTGTGCGAATCACGCCCGGTGTGATCCCTCAAATATGAACATCGCGCCTGCCCGTCCTGTTCCCGCGCGGCAAGACTTGCAATTCGTCGCCAAAGCTGTAAGGGCCGCCGCTTCGCACGGGAACCGCCTGTGCGATGTATGGAAGAAAGCCGGAGGGGCCCTGCGCAAAGCGCGCAGACAAGCCAGCGATCGGCATGGAAGTGAAAGGACGCGAGATGGCTCTGTATGAGCACGTCTTTCTCGCGCGTCAGGATCTGAGCCAGGCTCAGGTTGACGCGTTGGCGGCGCAAGCTACCGAAATCGTAGAAGCAGGCAAGGGCAAGGTCACCAAGACCGAGACCTGGGGCCTGAAGTCGCTCGCCTACAAGATCGAGCGCAACCGCAAGGCGCATTTCGTGCTCCTCAACATCGAAGCCCCCGGCTCGGTCGTTGCTGAGCTTGAGCGTCAGACCCGTATCAACGAAGACATCATTCGTTACATGACCATCCGCGTGGACGCCCACGAAGAAGGCCCGAGCGTAATGATGCGCAAGAACGAGCGCGAGCGTAAGCGTCGCGACGCACGTGAGGAGCGCGACTGATGGCCCGCCCGTTTTTCCGCCGCCGCAAGTCCTGCCCGTTCGCGGCCAAGGATGCCCCCAAGATCGATTACAAGGACGTGCGCCTGCTGCAGGGCTTCATGTCCGAGCGTGGCAAGATCGTGCCTTCGCGCATCACCGCCGTTTCGGCGAAGAAGCAGCGCGAACTGGCCCAGGCGATCAAGCGCGCCCGCCAGATCGGCCTGCTGCCGTTCATCGTGAAGTAGGAGGACGAACCCATGCAAATCATTCTCCTGGAACGCATCGAGAAGCTCGGTTCGATCGGTGACGTCGTCACTGTGAAGGATGGCTACGCGCGCAACTTCCTGCTGCCGCAGAAGAAGGCCCTGCGTGCCAATGACGCCAACCGGAAGGTGTTTGACGCCAACCGTGAGCGTCTGGTCACCGAAAACGCCGAACGCCGTGCCGCTGCCGAAGCGCAGGGTGAAAAGGTTGCGGGCGCACAGGTGGTGCTGATCCGCGCCGCTTCGAACGCCGGTCAGCTTTATGGTTCGGTCAGCGTGCGCGACATCGTGTCGGGCCTGGCTGAACAGGGCCACCACGTTGACAAGCGCATGGTCATTCTCGGCGCGCCGATCAAGAACATCGGCATGCACGATGTCACCGTTGCCCTGCACCCCGAAGTGCGCGTCACTGTGAAGGCCAATGTTGCCCGTTCGGACGACGAAGCCAAGCTCCAGAGCGAAGGCGTCGACGTGCTGAAGGCGATGTTCGACGACGAACAGCGCGAGATCGAGGAACAGGCCGATGCCACCCGCATCGACACGGGCCTTGAGCCGGGTGAAATGCCGGCCGAACTGTTCGACGGCGACGACGACTAAGCTTGTTGCAGCCCGACTGACAGGGCGCAGATGCACCGTAAAAAGGGCGCGGGGGTCGAGAGACTTCCGCGCCCTTTTTGTAAACAGGGCCTTGCCACTGGCGGCGCTGTCGCGGAACAATAACAAGAAAGGAGCAGCATACCTGCCATGATCGACATCCCGACTATCCTCGCCCAGTTGCAGCAGCATTATGACGACGCCGTCCGGTGCTTGCGCGATGATGTTATCGCCTTTGGGCGCGACGGTACGCTTCCCCTCCCCACAAAGCGCACCGATGGCAGCTACGCTTATCCGCAAATCACCTTGCGTTATGCCGGTGTCGGCGCCCCGCGCGACCGCAGCCGGGCGTTTGGACGGCTGGAAATGCCGGGCACCTATACCACCACCGTCACGCGCCCCGATCGCTTCGCACAATACCTCACGGAACAGCTGCAACTGATTGCCGATGAATATGAAATAGAGGTTTCCGTCTCGCGCTCTTCGCAGGAAATCCCCTTTCCCTACGTGCTCGATGGCGAGGCAGGGGCAGCCATGGTGGGCATCTCGCCGCAGGATATCGCGGCGCATTTCCCGTCGACCGACCTTGCGCTGATCGGTGATGAACTGGCCGATGGGATCGAGATCGATGCCGCCAGTGATATTCCGCTGTCCCTGTTCGATGGACTTCGCACCGATTATTCGCTCGCCCGGCTGAAGCACTACACCGGCAGCGAGGTCAGCGATTTTCAGGACTTCATCCTGTTCACGAACTATCACCGCTATGTCGATGAATTCGTGAACTGGGGCGCGGCCCAGATCGGCAGGGATGGCTATGTCGCGCTGACCGGCGCGGCAGGGCTGGATATCCGCGAGCCGACCACCCACGCGCAGGACCAGCTGAACGACACCGCGTGGCGCCGTCACCAGATGCCGGCCTATCACCTGATCCGCGAGGACGGGCGCGGTATTACGCTGGTCAATATCGGCGTCGGCCCGTCCAATGCCAAGACGATCTGCGATCACCTCGCGGTGCTGCGCCCGCACGCCTGGCTGATGATCGGCCATTGCGGCGGTCTGCGCTCGACCCAGAAGATCGGCGATTTCGTGCTGGCCCACGCCTATCTGCGCGACGATCATGTGCTGGACTGCGTGCTGCCGCCCGAAGTGCCGATCCCGCCAATTGCCGAAGTGCAGCAGGCGATGGCGCTGGCGGCCGAGGAAGTCAGCGGCGTCCAAGGTGCCAACCTGAAACAGCGGATGCGCACCGGAACGGTTGTCACCACCGATGATCGCAACTGGGAACTGCGCTACTCCTCGTCAGCCAAGCGCTTCTCGCAGAGCCGTGCGATCGCCATCGACATGGAAAGCGCCACGATTGCAACGCAGGGCTATCGCTTCCGCGTGCCCTACGGCACGCTGCTGTGCGTGTCGGACAAGCCGCTGCACGGCGAGATCAAGCTGCCGGGCCAAGCCAACAAGTTCTACGAGGAAGCCATCGCGGCGCACTTGCAGATGGGGATTGTTGCCGTGGCACGGCTGCGGGATGAGGGCGACCGGTTGCACTCGCGGAAACTGCGCGCATTCAACGAGCCGCCATTTCGGTAGGGCGCCGTCAAGGCGGCCCTACCCCCGCCCCTTGGTCTTGGTCGCCCCGCCCTTGGCATTGGCCACGATGAAATCGATGATCTGCCCGGCAATATCCTTGCCGGTTGCGCTTTCGATACCCTCAAGGCCGGGGGAGGAATTGACCTCCATGATGACGGGGCCGTGATTGCTGCGCAGCATATCCACCCCGCACACGTTCAACCCCATGCGCTTGGCCGCGCGCACAGCGGTTGAGCGTTCTTCGGGGGTGATCTTGATTACCTGCGCGCTGCCGCCGCGGTGCAGGTTCGAACGGAATTCATCGGGCGCGCCGGTGCGCTTCATCGCGGCGACCACCTTGCCGCCCACGACCAGCGCGCGGATATCCGTCCCGCCGGCTTCCTTGATGAATTCCTGCACCAGAATGTTGACGTTGGCCCCGCGGAAGGCCTCGATCACCGATTTGGCGCTGCTCATCGTCTCGGCCAGCACCACGCCGATGCCTTGCGTCCCTTCGATCAGTTTGATGACGACCGGGGGGCCCTTGACCGCCTTGATGATCTCTTCTGCCTGCTTGGGATCATTGGCATAAGCCGTCAGCGGCAGGCCCAGCCCGTGCTTGGCGAGGATCTGAAGGCTCCGCAACTTGTCGCGGCTGCGGCCGATGGCGACACTTTCATTGAGCGACCAGATCCCGCGCATTTCGAACTGGCGCAGGATCGCAAGGCCATAATTGGTGATCGAGGCGCCGATGCGCGGGATCACCGCGTCATAGGCGGCAATCGGCGCGCCATTGTAGAACACCTCAGGCCGGTGGCTGGCGATATGCACCGTGCAGCGCAACGTGTTGAGAATGTCGAGCGTGTGGCCGCGCGCCTCGGCAGCCTCTTTCAGCCGCTGGTGCGAATAGAGGTTGGCGTTGCGCGCCAGCATCGCGATTTTCATGGAGACCCTTTCAAGACCGGCGCTTTACCGGCGGCCCGGCCCCATATCCGCATTCGCAGGCGATTGCAGCCACGAATGGCCGCTATCCACCACCATCCGCCGCCGCAGCGCCGTACGCCCGATCAGCATCGGGAATTGCATCTGAGACCGATCCGCCAGGCTGATTTCCGCCCGGAAGGTGAGATTACCGATGGAGAGCGGCGTCTTTATGACAAAGCGGGTCTGCTGGTCGCCGTTGCTGCTGGTGATGCCGCGCACATCGACATGCACGGCCTCGCAGGCATGGCGCACCCCGCCCCAGTCCACAGCAAAGCGCACGAACCGTTCGCCATTGCGCTCAAAATCCTCAAGCACATGGGCATGGAGCGAAGACGTGCGCGCGCCGGTGTCGATCTTGGCGGGGATGCGCTCAAGGCCGAGTTCGGGCAAGCTGACGAGTTCGCGCCAGCCGACCACAATTTGCGACCTGACGGGCTTCAAGGCTGGCGTGCCACCATCACGCAGGCTTCAGCCTCCGTGCCGCTTTGGGCGGGGTCTTGTTCAGGGCGTGGGAGACGCATCTTCGGCCATTTCCGCGGGCTCCTCATCCCCTTCGAACGCGACCTCATCGTAATCGCGGACGATATCGAGATAGCGTTGAAGAGCATTGAGGAATAGCGCGGGCGCGATACCAAAGTCGCGCGTCAAAATTGCCCATTGCATCACCGGATCGCCATTCTCGTCGCGCCAGACAGAGACATACTTGAATTTTTTATTGGCCTCGGCAATCGCGCTATCAGGCATCGGAGCCTTCCGGTTCCAGCTGGTCGAAAACACCAGTGTCTCGCAAAAATCCGGCACAGCATCCTGACAGTCAGTGAACTGGACCGAGACATCGCCATCGCGCGTTGTGACCTCGATCGCGGTCTCGCTATCCTCATCTTTCCGCGGCTTAAGCTTAGCATCATAGCCCGCCTGTTCGAGCACTGCGAGCACGCCGCGCGCATCGGTCGCCTTGACCAACGACAGGGGCTGGTCCTGCGCGTGAAGCGGCGGTGAAAGGCCAGCGCCGATGGTCAACGACGCCCCTACCAGAGCAATGCACATTGCCGAATTGCGGCGCTTTTTCATGACGCTACCCTCTCCTCACAAGGACGGCCCCTCGTAAGCGGACAAGGGCATCGCAGGCAAGCCTCTTGGCTGCGCGCCGGGAAAAGGAAGGTGCAAAATGCACTCTCCTTCCCCCCGCCTGCATCACCAGCCTGCCTTCTCGCCCTTGTTCTGTTTCTCAAGCCACTTCATCAGCGGAGCGAAATACTCGACCATCGCCGTGCCGTTCATCTGCCGGGTCCCGGTGAAGGTTTCCAGCGCGTCGGGCCAGGGCTTGGACGCGCCCATTTCCAGCATCGCGTTCAGCTTCGTGCCGACATCCTTGTTGCCGTAGAACGAGCAACGATGAAGCGGCCCCTTCCATCCCGCGGTGTCGCAGGCCGCCTTGTAGAACTGGAACTGCAACAGCCGCGCAAGGAAGTAGCGAGTGTAGCTGACATTGCCCGGAATATGATACTTCGCGCCGGCATCAAAGCCCGCCGGATCACGCTCGACCGGGGGAACAATGCCCTGATATTCTTGCCGCAGCGCGTTCCAGCCGGTGTTGGTGGCCGCTTCCGGGATCGAACCGTCGAACAGCCCCCAGCGATAGCGATCCAGCAGCAAGCCGAAGGGCAGGAACGCGACCTTGTCCATCGCCTGACGCAGCAGCAGGCCGATATCCTTGTCGGCGCTGGGCACCTGTTCCTTGGGCAGCATGTCGATCTGCACGAGGTATTCGGGCGTGATCGACAGCGCGATCATATCCCCGATAGCCTCGTGGAAACCGTCATTCGCGCCGTTCAGATGGAGCAGATCCTGCTTGTTATAGGCGCGCTGGTAGTAGTTGTGGCCAAGCTCGTGGTGGATCACCACGAAATCATCGGCGTTCTCCTTGATGCACATCTTGATGCGCAGATCATCGACATTGTCGAGGTTCCAGGCAGAGGCATGGCACACCACTTCGCGGTCAGCGGGTTTGGTGAACTGGCTACGCTCCCAGAAGGTTGCGGGCAGCGGATCAAAGCCCAGCGAGGAGAAAAACTGTTCGCCCACCTTGGTCATGCCGACCGCGTCGAGACCTTTCTTGGCGATCAGATCGGTCAGGTCATAGCCGATGTCGCCCGCGCCCGCAGGCGCGACCAGCGGATAGATATTGCCCCATTCCTGCGCCCACATATTGCCGAGCAGATCGGCGCGGATCGGGCCGGTGCGCGGCTGGACGGCGTCGCCATATTTGTCGTTCAGCTTGCCCCGGACATAGGTGTGGAGCGCCACATACAGCGGCTTCACCTCCTGCCACATCCGCTCCGTTTCGGCGGCGAATTGTTCGGGCGGCATGTCATAGCCCGAACGCCACATTGCGCCGAAATCGGCAAAGCCCAATTCCTTGGCGCCTTCATTGGCGAGCGCGGTCATGCGGGTGTAATCCTCCCGCATCGGCGCGCCGACATTGTCGTGCCAGCTCGCCCACATCTCCTTGTATTCGTCAGGCGTGCGTTCGAGATTGCCCATCTCGGCTTCGATGTCGCTGCCGTTGATCGGCTGGCCGTTCAGCGTGCCCTTGCCGCGCCCGTAGGCAGAACCAAGCCGCGTGGCGATGTCGTTGAGTTCCTGCGCCGCACCGGGACGCGAGGGCGCGGGCAGCGATATGCCGTTGCGCAGCATATCGAGCTTGCGCTTGGTCTCATCGTCCAGCCCCGCGATGCGGGCATAGCGCGCAGCTTCGGTTGCGTAGCCAACCTGCTTCACCGTCAATTCCGCGCCATATTTGGCCGCGAGCGTATCGGTATCGTGATTGATGTAAGTCGCATTGATCCACGAGACATGGGCATATTCCACCCCGAAGGCCGCAAAATCGGCTTCAACCTTGGCGATCCAGGCGCGCGCGTCCTCAGGCGTCAATGCGGCATCAGCGGTGGCCGGCGCAGCGGCATCCTGCGCGGCAAGCGGCGCAGCAGCGGCAATGGCAATCGCAGCGGCTGCGCTTTTCAGGAAAGGGCGCAGCAAGGGGGCGGCAAGTTTCATGCGTCAAGGTTCCCGTCAGTCGTGTGACAATGCCACAGGGTGTGGACGCCCCGGACGCGGGAATCAAGCCGTCAGGAAATCCGTGATCGCGATGCCAAGCTCTGGCTTGGTGACGCTGTTCATATGGGTACCTGGCACTGCGATGTAACGCGCATCGGGAAGCAGCGCGGCAAGTTCCTCTGCCGAGCCATTATCATGGTCCTCATCGCCGCAGATCAGGGCTGTGGACATTGTAATGTTGGCGAGCGCGGCAAGATCGAAATCGTCCATCGCATCAAGCAGCAGGCGAGCAGCGACACGGTCGACGCCTTGCGATTTCAGAAAGGTGCGCGCGGTGTAAGCCGGATCGCCCGGCTTGATCGTGTCGAATTCGTCGATCACGCGCTTGAAGTGGTCCGCGCGCCGCGCCCATCCGGCAAGCCCGGCCACACCCATCCCGCAGATCGCCAGACGGCGCGGCGCAAGAATGGCGTGAGCAACCGCGTGGATCGCCGTGCGCGCGCCCAGTGAAAAGCCCACCAGATCGAACGCACCGGGCTCCAGTGCCAAATGGTCGGCGAGCGCCGCCACATCGCGCACCAGCACGCCAGCAGGATAGGCGGCGGCGCCATGCGGGGCGTCGCTTTGCCCATGCACCCGGAAGTCGAGCATGACCGCCTGAAAGCCGGCCGCCGCCAGCCGGGCGCCATGACCCCACTTGATCCAGTTCATTTGCGCGGAGGAAAACAACCCGTGCAACAGCAGCACCGGCGGTCCTTCGCCCTCGACATGATAGGCCAGCCGGGCGCCATCAAAGCTGGAGAAATATTCAGTCTGACTGGTCATGACCGGTTCAACGGAAGAAGCACTGCGTCCCCGCGTAAAGCATCTCGACCTTGTCACCGGTGATGAACCCGCCGATCTTGTCGCCCAGCGCAAATTCCTCACCCAGCGTGCTGCCTTCGACCTTGGCGAACCCGGTTGCGGCCTCGGCGACCCCGCGGGCCGATCCGACCTGCACCTCGCCCGGCAGCTTCACGGTGCCGGTGGGCGCCGCATCGCCATCTTGCACGCCGTGCCAGTTCCAGCCGACCAGACGATTCTGCTGGAAATGCACGGTCAGCCCGCCGGCAAAATCAGTAAAGGTGATCCGTCCGGCGCCGCATTCGGGATTTTCGCCCGAGCGGAGCGAAGCCCCCAGCGCCTTGGCCAGCGCGGCTTCGACCTCGGCCTGCCCGGCTGCATAATAAAACGATTCGGCACCGGCAGACAGACCATCGCCGCGCAGTTCAACGGTGTTGGCCGCAACCGTGCTTTGCGCCGCCTCACCTTGCTGCCGCTCGGCAGGGCTCGGCACTTCGCCGCTGTCACATCCCGCCAAAGCCACGGCGCCTGCGATTGCAAGATAGGCCATCCGCATGTGTCTTACCCCTTCTTCAGATGCCGCCGTCCGAGCAGTTCTGCAATCTGCACCGCGTTCAACGCCGCACCCTTGCGCAGATTGTCCGAGACGCACCACAAGGTGATGCCGTTCTCGACCGTCGGATCTTCGCGCACGCGGCTGACGAAGGTTGCAGCATCGCCCACGCATTCGACGGGCGTGATATATCCGCCGTCTTCGCGCTTATCGATCAGCATGACGCCGGGGGCTTCGCGTAGGATATCCATAGCTTGCTCGGCCGAGATTTCGTTCTCGAACTCGATGTTCACCGCTTCGGAATGGCCCACGAACACCGGCACGCGCACGCAGGTGGCGTTCAGTTTGATCTTGGGATCGAGGATCTTCTTGGTCTCGACCACCATCTTCCATTCTTCCTTGGTCGAACCATCATCAAGGAAGCTATCGATGTGCGGGATCACGTTGAAGGCGATCTGCTTGGTGAACTTCGACGGTTCGACCGGATCACCGACGAAGATCGCGCGGCTCTGCTGGAACAGCTCGTCCATGCCCGCCTTGCCCGCGCCGGAAACCGACTGGTAGGTCGACACGACCACGCGCTTGATCGTGGCAAAATCATGCAGGGGCTTCAGCGCCACCACCAGCTGCGCGGTCGAGCAGTTGGGGTTGGCGATGATGTTGCGCGCGGTGTAGCCGTCAATCGCATCCGGGTTCACCTCCGGCACGATCAGCGGCACATCGGGGTCCATACGATAGAGCGACGAGTTGTCGATAACGATGCAACCAGCCGCTGCCGCCTTGGGGGCATATTCCTTGGCCGGGCCGGAGCCTGCCGCGAACAGCGCGATGTCCCATCCGGCCCAATCGAAATGTTCGATATTCTTGCACTTGAGCATCTTGCCGGTATCGCCAAATTCGACCTCGGTGCCGACCGAGCGGCTGGAAGCGACCGCAGCCACCTCGTCACACGGAAACTCGCGCTCGGCGAGAACCTGCATCATCTCGCGCCCGACATTGCCGGTCGCGCCGACCACTGCCACCCGGTAACCCATACAAACTCCTGACGATCAACTCGGCCTTCCCGTCACCCTGAACTTGTTTCAGGGTCCATCGCGCCTCTCGTGCGGACGCTCTATGGTGCGGGATGGATGCTGAAACAAGTTCAGCATGACGAATAGCTATGTTTTGCGTGCAACCTACTCCGGCGGTGTCACCCCGTGGGCCGCAAGGAAGCGCATGATGCTGTTCCAAACATGCGGCCCGATCTTTTCGCCCGACACGCGGTGGGTGTAGCCGGGGTAGAGCATCATCTCGAACGGCGTGTTGCTTTCCTGGAGCACACTGATGAGTTCCGACGAGTTTTCGAACACCACATTGTCGTCGGCCATGCCGTGGATCAGCAGCAGGGGATCAGCGATCTTCGTCGCCTCGGGAATGGCGCTGGCCTTTTCATAAGCCTCCGGCACCTCGCGCGGGTCGCCCATGTAGCGTTCGGTGTAGTGGGTGTCGTAAAGCTCCCACCGCGTCACCGGCGCGCCGGAGATACCGGCTGCATAAAGGCCGGGGTCCGCCTCAAGCTGCTTCAGCGTCATGTATCCGCCATAGGACCAGCCATAGGTCGCGATCTTGGCGGGATCGACGAAATCGAGGCTTTTGAGGAACTGTGCGCCCGCCTTCTGGTCGCGCACCTCGGCCCCGCCCATCGCACGGTAGAGCGGTTGCTCAAAATCTACGCCCCGGTTGGCCGAGCCGCGATTGTCGAGCACGAAGTAGATATAGCCCTTGTCGACAATCGCCTGCGCCAGTGCGCCGCCCCAGCCCTTGGTCACCATCTGCGGACCCGGTCCGCCATAGTGACTGAAGAACACAGGATAGCGCTTGCCCGGCTCCATCTTGGGCTTGAGCATCATCCAGTGCAGCGGCGTGCCGTCCTCGGCGGCAATGGTGCCGAATTCGGGCGCGGTGTGGCTTCCAAGGAACGGCGCATAGGGGTGATCGCCCGCTATCGCGTTTTCCTCGATCCAGGCGACCTGCTTGCCATCGGGTGTGGCAAGGTATGACTGTGGCGGCTGGCTGGGGGACGAGCGCGTCACGTAAAGCAACTTGCCTGCCCCATCCATGCTGGCCCCGTTGGTAAAGGCGGGATCGGTCAGCAACTCAGGCTCCCCTGTCCCGTCCAGCCGGGCGCGGTAGATCTGCTGGGTGAGCACATCTGCTGTGGCCTGATAGGTGAAGGTGCCTGCGGCCTCGTCCACCCCGACCAGTGTGGTCGTGGGCGACGTGCCGCGGGTGAGCTGTTGCCACTGTCCTTTGGCATAAAGGTAAAAGTGGCCGTAGCCGTCCCGCTCCGACCACCACAGTAAGCCGCCATCCTTGAGGAAGCGGTAGTTATCCGAAAGGTTCACCCAGTAATCGGGCCGCGCAGCCGTTTCGGTGAACACAATACGCGAGGCACCCGTGGCGGGATCGACCACGAGCATATCAATCTTGGTCTGCGCGCGGTCCTGCCGCTGGACATAGATCGCGCTGCCATCGGGCGCCCAATCGACGCGGGCGACATAGATATCGAGATCAAAGCCGAGATCGACCTTCACACTTCCGGTGCCATCGGGGTTCATCACGAAGAGCTCGACCACCGCATTATCGGTGCCCGCTGCCGGGTAGCGCTGATCGAACACCTTGGTGCCCTTCGCACCGATGGCCGCGCGGGTGACAACACCGACGCTCGCCTCGTCAGTGCGCTGGACGACGATGCGGCTGTCGTCGGGCGACCACCAATAGCCCTGAAGCCGCGCCATTTCCTCCTGCGCGACAAATTCAGCCTCACCCCAGCGGATCGTATCCGCCTCGCGGGCGGGCGTCACAGGCTGCGCTTCCCCGCCAACCGGGCCGACCCACAGCCGCCGATCACGAACAAAGCTGACAAAACTGCCCTTGCTCGACAGTTTGGGGTTGAGTTCCGTGCCCTCCGTGTCGGTCAGCCGGGTGACTGTGCCATCGAGCTTGGCGAGGAACAGATCGCCATCCAGCGGCACCAGCACGCCGCTGCCATCGCTGGCCCATTGGTAGGCGATGATCCCTTTCAGGCCCGCCACCCGCGCGCGTTCGCGCTGCATCTTCTCGTCTTCGGACAGGACACGCCCGCTGCCCAGCTTCTCCGAATCCACCAGCATCCGCCATTCGCGGGTGTCGATGTCATAACCCCACAGGTCATACCGCTCGCGGTCGTCGGCACGGTTACGCAGCAAGGTGAGGTAGCGGCCATCGGGCGACAACTTCACCTGACGCGGCGCGGGGCCATCAAGGCTGGGGCTGGCGAAGACGCGTTCGAAGGTGAGCGTGGAGGCGGCCTCAGGCATCGCCGCGTCCTGCGCTAACAGCGGCGTGGTAAGGCAGGTCGAAACACTCAAGGCAACCGCAGCAAGAACCGAACGCATCCAAAGCTCACCTCGTCATTGCGAGCCGCCACAAGGCGGCGCGGCAATCCATCGAATCCGGACGCTGGATTGGTTGGCCTTCGGCCTGCTTCGCGTCCATCGTTGACGCTCCTCGCAATGACGAGGGAGAATGGCAAGTGCCCCAACGCAAAAGGGCGGCCCCGTGGAGCCGCCCTTCGCAATTTCGGTGGCTGGAAAGCCTTACGCCTTGGGGGCGCTCATCTTGCGCTCGACGATACGTGCGCTCTTGCCGGTGCGGCCGCGCAGGTAATAGAGCTTGGCGCGGCGCACCACGCCGCGGCGGACCACGGTGATGCTCTCGACGATCGGCGAGTAGAGCGGGAAAACGCGCTCGACGCCTTCGCCAAAGCTCATCTTGCGCACGGTGAAGTTCGAACCCATACCGCGGTTCGAGCGGGCGATCACAACGCCTTCATAGGCCTGAATACGCTCGCGGTTACCTTCCTTCACCTTCACGCCGACGCGGACGGTGTCGCCTGCGCGGAATTCGGGAATGTCCTTGCCGGACTTGGCGATTTCTTCGGCTTCAATCTGCTGGATCAGGTTCACTGGTCCGGTTCCTTGTCTTTTCGCCGCGCGCCAGAGGCAGGCTGGACCCGAGCGCCCTCATGGCGCTCCCACAAGTCCGGCCTGCGTGACCGAGTGTCTTCCTCGCTCCTTGCCTTGCGCCAAGCAGCGATTTTCGCATGATCCCCCGATCGCAGCACTTCGGGGATCGTGCGCCCTTCCCATTCCTGAGGTCGGGTATAGTGCGGGTATTCAAGGAGGCCGTTTTCGTACGACTCCTCCTCCCCGCTGGAAGTCGCGCCCATTACGCCGGGAAGTAGCCGAATGCAAGCGTCTAGGATGGTGAGCGCGGCCATCTCGCCGCCGGACAAGACGATATCGGCGAGACTGACCTGTTCAATCTCAGGCCGGGCCTCGAACAGGCGTTCGTCGAACCCCTCGAACCGTCCGCACAGGATGATGACGCCGGGGCCCTGCGCGAGTTCGCGGATGCGGGCCTGGGTGATGGGTTTCCCGCGCGGAGTCATGGCGAGAATGGGGCGCCGATCCTCCCCTGCAAGGGGAGGGGGACCATTCAAGGCCTTGGCCGCAGGATGGTGGAGGGGCGAGCCACCGCGATCCGAGCTGTTGTCCATCGGATCGCGGAGGCTCGCCCCTCCACCAGCTGCGCTGGTCCCCCTCCCCGTTCCGGGGAGGATTACGCTATCAAGCGCCCGCGCCAGCACATCGCACTTCAAGACCATCCCCGCCCCGCCGCCCGCAGGCGTGTCATCGACCGTGCGGTGCTTGTCGGTGGCAAAGTCGCGGATCTGCACCGTCTCGCAGGCCCACTTGGCCTCGGCCAGCGCGCGCCCCGCGATCGAGTGCCCGAGCGGCCCGGGGAACATCTCCGGGTAGAGCGTGAGGATGGTGGCGGCGAAGGTCATTGGCGGCGCAGGAACGACCAGACGGCTTTCCAGAACTTCGCTTCGAGCACCATCAGCTTCGCAATCCATTCCGGCATCGCAAACTCGCGTTCAAGCGTCTTGGCGTCGGCATTGTGGCGATAGACCGCGCCGATCACCTTCCACATGATCCATCCCTCGAATGCCATGATGCCAACCATCGCAACCTTCCGCACCGCCGAAAGCTCGCCGATGATGAATTGATTGGGCTCAGGGACGATAAAGCTTGAAACGAACAGGCCAATCCCGGCGATCCCGAGGCAGCGCAGCATCCGCGCCTTGCGGGTAAGTTCGCTGCTGAATGCAGTCAGATAAAGCAGCGGCATGAAGATGCACAGATCAAACAGCGCCACCCACTCACTGCGGGGATATGCGGCCCAGTCGAGAGTCCGGGCAACGGACCATTCGACCGCAACGGCCAGCGGCAGCGCGACCAGGACAAACCATTTTTCGCGCGGTTTGCTTATCCTCAGTTCCATCGGACGCCCTCCTTGGCGCTTGTATCCACCGTCAGCGCAAACACATCGGGACGCGCATAATGGCCGTCGGTGTCGAGGTTAGCCAGCCCCTCGGCCACTTCAGCAAGGTCGAGTTCCGCGAGCAAATTCTCCTCCCCCTCGCCCGCCTGCGCGATTACGCGGGTGTCTGGCGCGGCGATCAGGGACCCGCCGCGATTAAGCACCTCGCCGGAAATCGCCTCCAGCAATTCGCGCGCCGCGCCGAGAGTCCTTGTTGCGCTACCGCCTTCGGCTACTTGAACGCGGCCAACCCGCTCCAGCCCATCGAACAGGTCGTCGCGCGTCTGTACCAGCCCTGCCGCCAGCACGAAGCAACGTCCCTCCATCGCATAGTGGCGCGAGGCGATCGCGTGGCTCTCGCGCACCGTCGGCCAGGCGGCGATATGAACGTCCTCGCCGAGGTTGTGCATCGCCGCGCGGGCGAGCGGCATCCAGTGCTCCCAGCAGATCAGCGTGCCGAGCCGGCCCCACTCGGCCTGATGCACGCCCAGCGTCGAGCCATCGCCGCGCGCCCAGATCAGGCGCTCGCCGTGCGTCGGCACCAGCTTGCGGTGATCGAGCACCGGCAGGCCGGGCCGGAAGGTCAGCTGGTTGTTGACGAGGCTGCGCCGCACCCGTTCATGCGCGCCGATGGAAATGATCGCCCCGCTCGCGTCGGCCAATTCCTGCAAGGGCAGCAGCCGCTTATCATTGGCGACCACGGCCTGTTCGAGCATGATTGCATGGAGCGCCCGCGTGCCGGGGTGGTCCCACAGCGCAGCGCCGGGCGCCTCATCCAGCCACAAGGGATAGCCGCCCAGAAAGGTCTCGCCAAAGGCCACCACCCGCGCGCCGCTCTCCACAGCAGTCCGTGCGAGGCGAAAGGCCTTGTCGATCCCCGCCTGAAAATCGAGCGGGATCGGGGCAGCTTGGACAACAGCGACGGTTAGCTTCGACATCCCCGCCGCTTACGCCGGGACGTCAGCCTCCGCAACCGCCGCAGCCGCCACCATCGCCCCCGCCATCACCGTCGCTGCTTTCGGCGCTGCCGCCGTCGCCGCCCCCGCTTTGCCGGCGCAGTGCGTGGACCGGCTCCCAAGGCGTGCCGACGAGCACACCGGTGCCAAACAGCGCCACAGCGGTTGCCACCTCTTCAGGGCGCGGGGCGGCCGAAAGACGTGCGGCCCGCGCCCTCAAGCCCTGAACAGCCGCGATCCCCTCACGCGTGCGGCGATCCACCTTCAGGAAGCGCAGCAATGCCAGCACCGCGGTCAACACCATCAGGATCACCAGAAAACCGGTGGCCTCGCCCAAAGCGCTGCCCATCCGCTGGCGGTAGAGGCCGATCAGCAGCAGCACACAAAACGGCGCAATCGATAGCCAGCGCAATTGGGCGTATTCATCAGGACGCAGCAACAGCCCGCTACGACGCAACCTTGCGGTCACCCGCTCTGCATGGAGGCCCACCGCCCGGCTGGCCGCGCCCGCCGAGATTGGCGCGCCGGACGCCAGCAGTGCCTTGCCCGCCGGGCTGGCCGGAAGACCGGGCCGCACCACTTCAAGCCTGCCTGCGCCCACTGCTGCCAATCCCCCGCGCACAAACAGATCAGCCAGTAGCGAATCGGCAAGCCGCTCGCGTCCGCCGCCCAGCATCGCCAGATCCTCGGCATCAAGCGATTGGCTGGTGCGGCCAGCAGGGCGAAGCTGCGCAGGTATCCACCACCCTGCCACGGCACTCAGCACCAGCAGCATGATGTAAAACTGCAAGAAATCGCTGCCCGTCCAGGACGAGAACAGCTCCATCACACAATCCTTCCCGCAAGCCAGCCTATCATGAAGACGGTCAGGCCCAGCGCCAGCGCGACCCGGCGTGTGAGGAAGATACCATCGGAAAAGTTAACACGCACTGCTTTGGGGTCGAGGTAAAAGCGGCGATGCGCATCCGGCCAGATGGTGATAGGGGGCGCGCGGCCAAAAGCGGCCTCGTAGGCGGCCAGAGTGGCCGCGTATTGATGGTAGAACCGGTCGCGTTCGGCCGCGCCGCCTTTGGTCGGACCATGGTGCAAGTCGGCACGCAGCACGTGCGGGCAAAAGCTCTGCCAATAATCGCTGCTATAGGTGAGATGCAGGTGCCACGCCTGATCGACCGCATCGGATGGGGTCATCTCGTGGCCCGCCGTGATGGCGAGGTAGCAGAAGCGTTTATACTCGCCGATTACCGCTTCGGCATGGGCGAGGCTCCAGCGATTCTCGCGGGCGAGCCGGGCAGCAAAAGTCAGGGTTGCATCAGGCGGCCCGATGTCATGGGCCGCAAGGCGGTGCCAGAGTTCGCGGTGGGCTGGGCTCACGCCCTAATCTTCGGCGAAACCCGCCGCGATCACAAGCCGAAGTTCATCCCATTCGATCACGGCTGTGGGGATCATCGGGACCATAAAGGTCTTGGGGCCCTTTTCGGGCACAGGCACGCGCGTGATTTCGATGATATCGGTCGCGCCAAAATTCTCGATGGCGAGCACTGTGCCGACCGACTCACCCGCATCGGTGACAACGGGCAGACCCAGCAAATCGGCGTGATAGAACTCACCTTCAGCCAGAGGGGGCAAGGCCTCACGCGGAACGGTGAGCGCTGTGCCGCGCAAGCGTTCGGCATCGCCGCGGCTGGAGCTTTCAGCAAGCCGTGCAATCGCGCCGCCCTTGCCATCATCGCGCAATTTGACGAGCGTCAACGCGCCATCATTGAAGCTTTTGTGCTTGGCCAGCATCGCTACGCCCTCGCCAAACAGCTTCAGGCGCACCTCGCCCGCCACCCCGTGCGCGCCGATGATGGCGGCAAGGGTGACGGGTTTGGTCATATCAGCTTAGCCTTCGGCCTGTTCTTCGCCGGCAGCTTCGTCAGCGGCCGGAGCTTCTTCAGCGGCAGCTTCTTCAGCGGCGGGCGCTTCTTCGGCGACCGGGGCAGCCGCAGCAGCCTTGGCCTCTTCTTCAGCAGCGCGCGCGGCTTCCTCGGCTTCGGCGATCTTGGCGGCACGCTCTTCAGCACGCTCCTTGGCCTTTTCGCCCGGCTCACCCTTCTTGGGGTTCACGCGTGCCGCACGCTCCTTGATACCGGCGGCATCGAGGAAGCGGGCGACGCGGTCGGTCGGCTGCGCGCCGACGCCGAGCCAGTAGCGGGCACGGTCTTCGGTGATCTTCACGCGCTCGGCCGAATCCTTGGCGAGCAGCGGGTTATAGGTGCCGATCTGCTCAAGATACTTGCCGTCGCGCGGGCTGCGGCTGTTGGCAACGACGATGCGGTAATAGGGACGCTTCTTGGCGCCGCCGCGCGAAAGCCGGATGGAAATGGACATGGAATGCTACCTTTCGATTGAATGTGAATTATTGAATTGAAATGATTGAACTGAAATTATTTCTTGCCGCGCGGAGGGCCGCCGAGGCCGGGCAAACTGCCCATACCGCCCATGCCTCCTGAACCGCCAAGTCCGGGGAAGCCACCGGCGCCGCCCATCCCGGGCATTCCGCCCATCGGGCCGCCAGCACCGCCGCCGCCGAACATGGCCGCCAGCCCCTTGAGGCCGCCCATCTTCTTGATCTGCTTCATCGCGCGGGCCATTTCCTGGTGCATCTTGAGCACCTTGTTGACCGTCTGCACATCGGTCCCGCTGCCTGCTGCGACGCGCTTCTTGCGCTTGGCGTTCATCAGATCGGGGTTGGCGCGTTCCTTCGCCGTCATCGAGGAGATGATCGCCTCCATGTGGACGAGCACTTTGTCGTCCATGCCCGAATTGGCCATCGCGGCCTTGGCCTTCTTCATGCCCGGCATCATGCCCGCCAGCATCCCGAGGCCGCCCATATTGCGCATCTGCTTCAATTGCATGGCCAGATCGTCGAGATCGAACTTGCCCTTTTCGAGGTTGCGGGCGAGCTTTTCCGCATCCTCTTCCTTGATCGTCGCCGCCGCCTTTTCGACGAGGCTGACGACATCGCCCATGCCGAGGATGCGGTCAGCTACGCTGCCGGGGCGGAACGGCTCGATCGCGTCGAGCTTTTCGCCGGTGCCGGCAAACTTGATCGGCTTGCCGGTGACCGCGCGCATCGAAAGCGCGGCGCCGCCGCGGGCATCGCCATCCATGCGGGTCAGCACCACGCCGGTCAGCGGCACTTCATTGCTGAAGTTCTGCGCGACGTTGACCGCGTCTTGCCCGGTCAGGCTGTCGACCACGAGCAGCACTTCGGTGGGGGCCGACACGCTAGCGACAGCCTTCATTTCGGCCATCAGCGCGTCGTCGACATGCAGACGGCCGGCGGTGTCGAGCAACAGCACGTCAAAATTCTGCAAGCGCGCCGCTTCCATCGCGCGCCGCGCAATATCGACCGGCTGCTGGCCCGCAACGATCGGCAGCGTTGCCACGTCGACCTGCTGCCCGAGTACCGCCAGCTGCTCCTGCGCTGCCGGACGGTTAACGTCGAGCGACGCCATCAGCGCCTTCTTGCCGTGACGTTCGCGGATCAGTTTGGCGAGTTTGGCGGTGGTGGTCGTCTTGCCCGAGCCTTGCAGGCCGACCATCATGATCACAACCGGCGGCCTGGCATCAAAGCGGAGGCCTTCAACCTCCATCCCGCCCAGCGTTTCCACCAGCTCGTCATGGACGATCTTGATGACCATCTGGCCGGGCGTGACCGACTTCAGGACATCCTGACCGATCGCCTTCTCAGTAACAGCGTCGATGAAGCGGCGGGCAACCGGAAGCGCAACGTCGGCTTCGAGCAGCGCGACCCGGACTTCACGCATCGCATCGCGCACGTCCTGCTCACGCAGCGCGCCGCGGCCCTTGAGCTTGTCAAAGACCCCGCCAAGACGGTCGGACAGCGTGTCGAACATCGCCAACTTCTCCACCCGGACACCGCAGTGCCCGAAAAATGCGAAAAACGCCGGCGGACGAAACCTCGTCGGCCAGCGTTGCGGAAGGTGCTCCCTGAGGGATGCGTACCTTTCGACTTTGATCAGGATGACTGGTGGAGCCTAGCGGGATCGAACCGCTGACCTCAACACTGCCAGTGTTGCGCTCTCCCAGCTGAGCTAAGGCCCCGAACCAGTCATCATGCTAGCAAGGCGTTGCACCCTGCTTGCGGGATGCGGCCATTAGTAGGGCCGCCCCCGGCTTGCAAGCGAAAAAAATCAGGATTCGTCGTCGTTGTCATCGCCCGAGGTCGCAACGCCGAGGTCGTCGTCGCCGCCAAGGTCAACGTCATTGTCGGGCGAATCGCCGTCCTCGTCGATGTCCTCGATGTCTTCCAGATCGTCGATGTCGTCATCGCCGCCCAGATCGGCATCGGCATCGACATCGACCTTCTTCTGGACTTCTTCAAACGGGATCGGCTGCTTCGATTTGAGCACCGGCTCAGGCGACCAGGTATTGCCGCACTCGATGCAAGTCACCGGGTCTTCCTTGCCCAGATCGTAGAACCGGGTTGCGCAATTGGGGCAGGTACGCTTGGTACCCCATTCGGGCTTCGCCATCTTTATTCCTCAAATCAGGTGGGGCCTTTACCAGTGGCGGCCCGCACAGCTGCAAAAATCGTGGGTGGATTGGTCAGAAAAGTGGGTTCCGGCAAGCTCTTTATCAAGGGCTCGGCGGCGTCGCGCGGCGCGCCTTGCCAGAAGCGCGGGGCGCTGTCAAAGACCGCCGCGTTATGACCAGCCATACCTTTGCACCGTCAGGCCCGCTGTCCGGCACAATCCGCGTGCCGGGCGACAAGTCCATCAGCCACCGGGCGCTGATGTTTGCCGGGCTCGCTGTGGGCCGCAGCCACATCACCGGCTTGCTGGAAGGCGAGGACGTGCTGGCCACGGCCGCCGCCATGCGGGCCTTCGGAGCGCAGGTCGCGCGCGGGGCCGATGGCATCTGGACGGTCGATGGCGCCGGGGTCGGCAGCCTGCTGGAGCCGCGCCAGGCGCTCGACATGGGCAATTCCGGCACCTCGACCAGGCTGTTGATGGGCCTTGTTGCCAGCCATGCCATCACGGCGACCTTTACTGGCGATGCCAGCCTGTCAGGCCGCCCGATGAAACGCGTGATCGATCCGCTGGCCATGATGGGCGCTTCGTTCGAGGCGTCTGCCGGCGGCACCCTCCCCCTGATGCTGCGCGGCGCAAGCCCTGCGGTGCCGATCACGTATCGGCTGCCGGTGGCCAGCGCGCAGGTCAAAAGCGCGGTGTTGCTGGCCGGCCTCAATACCCCAGGCATCACCCGCGTCATCGAGCCCGTCCCCACCCGCGATCATACCGAGCGGATGCTGACCGGCTTTGGCGCCAAGCTGGAGGTGGGCGAGGAGAACGGCGAAACCGTGATCGCGATCCACGGAGAGGCGGACCTGCGCCCCATGGACGTGGTGGTGCCCGGTGATCCCTCCTCTGCCGCGTTTTTCATGGTTGCGGCCAGCATTGTACCGGGAAGCGATCTCACGATCCTCAACGTCGGCCTCAACCCGACCCGCGCCGGATTGCTGGCAGTGCTGCGCCAGATGGGCGCGGATATCGAAGAGGTGAACCCCCGCGAAGTCGGCGGCGAACCCGTGGCAGACCTGCGCGTTCGTTATGCGGCGCTGACCGGCATCGACGTCGATCCGGCCATTGCACCTGCCATGATCGACGAGTTTCCGGTGCTGTTCGTTGCCGCCGCGCTGGCCAAGGGCACCACCCGAACCACGGGGCTTGAGGAACTTCGCGTCAAGGAAAGTGACCGCCTCGCCGCGATGGCCGCCGCGCTACAAATGGCAGGCGCGCGGGTAGAGGAGCACGAAGATGGCCTCACGATCCACGGCACTGGCGGCGAACCGCTGCGCGGGACGCCGGCAAGCGCGCATGTCGCCACCCGGCTCGATCACCGCATCGCGATGAGCATGGCGGTGGCCGGCCTTGTCAGCGGCGGCGGCGTGAGCGTTGACGATACCACGCCGATCAACACCAGCTTCCCCACCTTCATGGGTCTGTTGCAAGAGGCAGCGGCGTGAACGCACCTTTCGACTGGGCCAGCATGGTCGGTCTGGCCGGCACGGCCTGCATCATCGGCGCCTATGCCTATCTGACGCTGGCGCGCGCGACCAACCCCTTCCTGCTCCACGGCACCAACCTGATGGGTGCAGCTTTGCTGACTGTGTCCTTGATCTACCACACCAACTGGGCAAGCCTTGTGCTCGAAGGTTTCTGGGCGTTGATCGCCATCTTCGGGCTGGTTCGTGCCTGGCGCGCCCGGGCCTTGCGGGGAGACGTGGGATGATATTCAAACTGCTGGCCGCCGCTGCATTGGCCGCACTTCCTGCTGCCGCACAGGCGCAGGACGTCGCCCTCCCCACCGATCCCGCCGCTGACTGGTCGGTGGCAACCTCGGAACACCGCGTGGCTGTCGAAGGCGGCAAGGTGTGGGTGCGGGTCAATGGCACCATCGGCCAAGGGGCGGCCCCTGTCATCATCATCCACGGCGGCCCGGGCGGCACGCATGTGAACTTCGGCGGCCTGCTTAGCCTCGCCGACACGCGGCCGGTTATCCTCTATGACCAGCTCGACAGCGGCATGTCCGACCGGCCCGAGAACCCTGCCAACTGGCGGCCTGAACGTTTTGTTGCAGAACTGGAGGCGATCCGCCGCGCATTGGGCGTAGAGCGCTGGCATGTGATCGGCCATAGCTGGGGATCGGCGCTCGCGCTGGAATATGCCGCCTCCTACCCCGAGCATACCGCCTCTGCCGTGCTGAGCGGCACTTACCTGTCGACGTCGCACTGGATCACCGGCACCAACCTGCTGATCCGGGAGCTGCCCGATGATATCGCCGCCACGATCCGCGCCTGCGAAGGCCGGAATTCGCCTGAGCCCGCGGTATGCGAACCTGCCACCGCGGCCTTCTACGCCGCCTATAATGGCCGCGCCGATCGCCCCGCCCCGTCGCCGCAAGCGCTCGCATATCGGGCACGCTATGGCGGCAAGGGGTTCAACGAGACGGTTTACCTCACCATGTGGGGACCAACCGAATTCCGCGCCTCGGGCTCGCTGGCCAGCTATGATGCCACAGAATTGCTGCACCGGGTGGACGGCAACCGGATCCTGTTCGTGGTCGGCCAGTATGACGAAGCACGGATTGATACCGTGCAGGATTTCCTCGCACTGACGCCGGGCGCGGAACTGGCGGTGGTGCCGGGCGGCAGTCATGCCTTCATCAGCGAACGCCCGGACGTCTCCGAAGCGATCTACCGCGACTGGATGGCCCGCATCGATGCGCGAGGACAAACCGAATGATCATCGCTGTCGATGGCCCGACCGCATCGGGCAAAGGCACCATCGCCAAAGCGCTCGCCGCGCGCTTTGGCCTGCCGCATCTGGATACCGGCCTGTTATACCGTGCGGTGGGGCGGCAGGTGCAGGTCAACGGCGGCAATCCCGACGATCCGCACGACGCGCTGGCGGCCTGCGAATTTCCCGATAGCTTGCTGGCCGAGGATATCTTGCGGTCCGAGGACGTGGGCGGCTTTGCAAGCCGCGTGTCGGTTCATCCCGCCGTTCGCCGCGCGCTGTATGAACGCCAGCGCACTTTTGCGACGCAAGCGAGCGGCGCCGTGCTCGACGGGCGTGATATTGGCACGGTGATCGCGCCCGAGGCGGAAGTGAAGCTGTTTGTCACCGCCAGCGTGGCCGAACGCGCACGGCGCCGCTGGCTGGAGATGACGGCCCGCGGGATCGACGTCCCCCTCGCCGAAATCGAGCGTGACATTGCCGCCCGCGACGCGCGCGACATGAGCCGCGCCGACGCCCCACTGCTGGCAGCCTCCGATGCGCTGATCCTCGACACCACGCATTTCAACCGCGATGCGGCGATTGAGGCCGCCATCGAGGCCGTGCTCACGGCAACGGGCGGATCGGGGGCGCAGCCCGCAGCACAGACATTGCGCATCAGGCCCTATGACGACAGCCTCGCGCCAGATTTCCGCGATATCAATGCCGAGTGGATTGCGGCAATGTTTGCACTGGAACCCACAGACCTCGATGTGCTGGAAAACCCGCGCGAACGCATCATCGCGCCGGGCGGCGATATCCTGTTCATCGAAGCCCCCGATCTCGGCATCATCGGCACCTGCGCCCTGCAACGCACCGGGCCCGGTAGCTTTGAACTGACCAAGATGGGCGTGCGCGAGGCGGCGCGCGGGATGAAGGCCGGGGAACGCCTGCTGGAAGCCGTCATCGCGCGGGCCCAAGTCCTTGGCGCAGAGAAGCTTTACCTGCTGACCAACCACAAATGCGCCGCCGCCATCCACCTGTATCGCAAGCTGGGCTTCGAACATGATGCAGCGATCATGGCTGAACATGGGGCACGCTATCAGCGCTGCGATGTGGCCATGCGCTATCACCCGCCCGGCACCCGCCCTCCGGCCTAGGCGGGCCTGCCCCATTATCCTTGCATTTTGGCGCGCTCTCGCCTAGGCGCGCGGCCGTTCTGGCAATCTTACAGGGATTGCCGAACCTTCGTGCATTCGCATTCGGCGGCACGGAGACGAACGGCCTCTTGCCCTGCCAGCCGGCGCAATGGTGCGACGGAAGCAGTTTAAGACCCCGGAAAAACCGGTGGCCGGTAGCATAACGAACACAGGACTTTACCTGACTATGGCAACTCAGATGCCCACGCGCGCCGATTTCGAGGCGATGCTTAATGAACAACTCGGCGGTGCCGGTGATGATGGCTTCGAAGGCCGCGTCGTCAAGGGAACCGTCACTGCGATCGAAAACGGCTTTGCCGTGATCGACGTCGGCCTCAAGAGCGAAGGCCGCATCTCCCTCAAGGAATTTTCGCGCGGCGAAGACGACCACGGCCTGACCGTCGGCGGCGAAGTCGAAGTGTTCGTGGACCGCGTCGAGAACGCTGACGGCGAAGCCATGCTGTCGCGTGACCGCGCCCGCCGCGAAGCCGCCTGGGACAAGCTCGAAAACGAGTTTGGCGAAGGCAAGCGCGTCGAAGGCCGCATCTTCGGCCGCGTCAAGGGCGGTTTCACCGTCGATCTCGATGGCGCCGTGGCGTTCCTGCCCGGCTCGCAGGTCGATATCCGCCCCGTGCGCGATGTCACCCCGCTGATGGATATTCCGCAGCCGTTCCAGATCCTCAAGATGGACCGTCGCCGCGGCAACATCGTCGTCTCGCGTCGTGCAGTGCTCGAAGAAACCCGCGCCGAACAGCGCAGCGAACTCATCAATGACCTGGTCGAAGGCCAGATCATCGACGGCGTGGTCAAAAACATCACCGATTACGGTGCGTTCGTGGATCTCGGCGGCATCGACGGCCTGCTGCATGTCACTGACATGAGCTACAAGCGCGTCAACCACCCCAGCGAAGTGATCGCCATCGGCGACACCGTGAAGGTGCAGATCGTGCGCATCAACGCCGAAACCCAGCGCATCAGCCTTGGCATGAAGCAGCTGGAAAGCGATCCGTGGGATGGCGTTGCCGCCAAGTATCCGGTCGGCATGAAGCTGTCGGGTCAGGTGACCAACATCACCGAATACGGCGCCTTCGTTGAGCTGGAAGCGGGCATCGAAGGCCTCGTCCACGTCAGCGAAATGAGCTGGACCAAGAAGAACGTCCACCCGGGCAAGATCGTCTCGACCTCGCAGGAAGTCGATGTGATGGTGCTCGAAGTCGACAGCGACAAGCGCCGCATCAGCCTCGGCCTCAAGCAGGCCCAGCGCAATCCCTGGGACGAATTCGCTGAAAAGCACCCGGTCGGCACCGAAGTCGAAGGCGAAGTCAAGAACGCCACCGAATTCGGCCTGTTCATCGGTCTGGACGGCGACGTCGACGGCATGGTCCACATGTCGGACATCGCCTGGGGCATCTCGGGCGAGGACGCGCTGGCGCTTCACCGCAAGGGCGAAATGGTCAAGGCCATCGTGCTCGATGTCGATGTCGACAAGGAGCGCATCAGCCTCGGCATGAAGCAGCTCGAAAAGGGTGCACCTTCGGCTGAAGGCGCCACCAGCGGCGGTGCCCTGCGCAAGAACCAGACCGTCACCGTGACCGTTCTCGAAGTGCGTGACGGCGGGCTGGAAGTGCAGGTTGGCGAAGACGGTGCAACCGGCTTCATCAAGCGCAGCGACCTTGGCCGTGACCGCGACGAACAGCGCCCCGACCGCTTCCAGGTCGGCAGCAAGATCGATGCGATGGTGATCGGTTTCGACCGTTCGAAGAAGCCGAACTTCTCGATCAAGGCGCGTCAGATTTCCGAGGAAAAGGAAGCCGTCGCGCAGTTTGGTTCGTCGGATTCGGGCGCATCGCTCGGCGACATCCTTGGCGCCGCGCTGAAGAAGAGCCAGGACTAACGACACCGATACGCTCGCCCCTTTGCGGACGAGCCATTACGGCAGTCTGAGAGGCCCGCCCGCTCACCAGAGCAGGCGGGCCTTTTCACATCGTGCATCGCAGCGTAAGGTCGCAGGCATGATCCATGTTCACCAGTTCCCGTGCCTTAGTGACAACTACGGCTATCTCATCCACGACACCGACAGCCATGAAACGGTGGCAATCGATACGCCTGACGCGAAGGCCTATCTGCTTGAAGCCGAAATGAAGGGCTGGACGATCACGCAGATCTGGAACACCCACTGGCATCCCGATCACGCGGGCGGCAATGCCGCGATCCAGGAAGCCACCGGCTGCACCATCAGCGGCCCGGCGGAGATCGAGGGCAAGTTCCCGGTCGACCGGATCATTGCCCATGGTGACACCGTGAAACTGGGCGAAACGCAAGCGCAGGTCATCGATGTGTCGGGCCATACCAACGGCCACATCGCGCTCCACTTGCCGTCGGCGGGCATCGCATTCGTAGGCGATTCGGTGTTCGCCCTGGGTTGCGGGCGCATGTTCGAAGGACAGCCGCAGCAGTTCTGGGAAAGCCTCAGCCGCATCAAGACGCTGCCGCCTGAAACCCTGCTGTACTGCGCGCATGAATATACCGCGTCCAACGCAAAGTTCGCGCTGCACGCCGATCCCGACAATGTCGCCTTGCAGGATTACGCCGCCGAAATCGCGGACAAGCGTGCCAAGAACGAATGGACAGTGCCCACGACGCTGCGGCGTGAACTGGCAACCAATCCGTTTCTGCGTGCGGATGATCCGGCGATGATGGCCCGCTGGGGCGGAAGCACGCCGCAGGATACTTTCGCGGCCTTGCGGGCGGCCAAGGACAGTTTCTAAACCGATGCAGGCCCTCAGGGTCGATCGGCTGACGGACGATCTGTCCGGCGTCCAGCTCGTCAATGTGCCAGCCCCGACCCGCGTATCAGGGGAGGTGCTGGTGCGCGTTCGGGCCGCCTCGCTCAACTTTCCCGATCTGCTGATGACCCGCGGCGAATACCAGTTCAAGCCGGAGCCTCCCTTCACTGCGGGTCTCGAATTGGCTGGCGAGGTGCTGGAGGCCGACCCGGCGAGCGGCTTTGCGCCGGGCGATAGAGTCATGGGCGGCAACAAAACCGGGGCCTTCGCCGAGATCGCCAGCGTGCCGGCGGACAAACTTGCCCTGATGCCGCAGGGAATGGATTTCCCTTCCGCCGCAGCGATGGGCGCGGCCTATTCAACCGCCTTTACCGGGCTGGTGGAACTTGGCGCTCTTGACGAAGGGCAGTGGGTGCTGGTGCACGGCGCCAGCGGCGGTGTCGGCCTTGCTGCTTGCGACCTTGCCCGCGCGATGGGCGCGCGGGTGATCGCTACAACCGGCAGCCCGGCCAAGGCGGATCGTATTGCGGCCTTGGTTCGCCCTGACGCGGTGATTGGCACCGCTGGCCGGTTCCGTGAAACCATCGCCGAACTAACCGGCGGCGTGCTGGCCGATATCGTGTTCGATCCCGTCGGCGGCGACGTTTTTGACGAATCGACCCGCTGTGTCGCCTTCGGCGGCAAGCTGATCGTGGTCGGGTTTACAGCGGGGCGAATTGCCGAGGTTTCGACCAATATTCCGCTCATCAAGGGCTTCAGCATCGTCGGTCTGCGTGCCGGAGAATATGCCCGGCGTTTTCCGGAACGCGGGGCCGCGATCAATCAGGCGATCCGCAAGCTTGCCGAAGCGGGCGCCATCGTTCCCGCGATCGACCGCACTTTGCCACTGTCCCGCTGGCGGGAGGGCTTTGACGCGATGGCGCAGCGCCAATTGGTGGGCAAGGTGGTGTTCGTTCCGGGGATGTAATGCGGCAACGAAAAAGGGCGGCCCAACCGGACCGCCCTTTTCTATCGTATCAGAACGCGCGCCCGTCAGAGGGACGCGATCACCACATCAGCAAGCTTCTTGTCGGCCTCACCATCGTGGGCTTTGGCGATAAGCAGCTTGGAGGCCGCCGCAGCAGCGGTCACGGCCTTGGTCTTGACCTCAGCAATCGCCGCACGTTCCGCAGCGGCGATCTTGTCTTCCGCCATCGCTGTACGGCGGGCAACCATCACCTGACTGTCCGCTTCAGCCCGCGCCAGAATGGCATCAGCCTCTTCACGAGCGCCGGCCAGCATGGCTGCGGCATCTTTTTCTGACGCGGCGATTTTGGCTGCATATTCCGCACGCAAGGCTTCCGCCTCGGCGCGCAAGGTCTTGGCTTCGTCAAGCGCCGTGCGGATGGCTGCAATCTTGGCATCCAGCCCGCCTGTGATAATCCCGGGGACCTTCTTCCAGATAAACACTGCGATCAGCACTGCCATTGCCAGTGCGACCCATTGGTACGAATCCAGACCAAGTACGCCGGGTTCGGCGTGACCATCAGCCCCGCTGGCAAGCAGTATCAGCATGTCACCCATGGGCCATTACCTCCTTGACCGCGGCTTGTGCAGCGGCAGGGTCCACCTCGGCTCCGGCAACGCGGGCGACGATGTCGCGCGCGGCATCGGCAGCAACCGTTTCGATTTCAGCCATGGCGCTGATGCGTGCCGCATCGATCGCGCCCTCGGCTTCGGCGAGGCGGCTGTCGAGCCGGGTCTGCGCCTCGGCAAGCTTTGCGCTGCTGGCAGCGGCGGCTTTCGCCTTGGCTTCGCCAATCACGCTTTGGGCGGCGACACGATTGGCGTTTTCACGCTTGCGCCACGCTTCTTCCTCAGCCGTCGCGATATCACGGGCTGCCTGTGCTGCGGCCAGATCGCCAGCGATCTGATTGTCACGCAATTCCACCGTACCCATGATCTTGGGCACCATGCCGAGGCCCACGACCACGAAAGTGAGGCCGAAGAACACCAGCAGCCAGAACACCTGACTGGACAGCGTTGCAGCAATTTGTTCGATCTGAGGCATGACGGGCCTTTGTTACCGGCAGTTCAGGAGCGCGCCGGGCGCAGCGAGGCGATGCCCCACCACGTCCGGCGCGCACGGATCTTAGCGGAAGATCAACAGAACGGCGATGACGAAGGCGAGCAGACCGAGAAGTTCGGCGGCCGCGAAGCCGATGAACAGGCGGCCCTGCTGGCCATCAGCAGCACCCGGATTGCGCAGCGCGCCTTCGAGGAACGAAGCGAAGACGTTGCCCACGCCGAGGGCGGCGAGGCCCGCACCGATCGCCGCGAGACCGGCACCGAGGAGAGCTGCAGCAGTAGCGTCCATGATTGTAAACTCCTTGAGAAAAATCTGGTTGTTATTGAGGGTTGTGAAGAGAGCGTCTCAGCCCTCAGTGAAGGTTTTCCGCGTCGTTGATGTAGAGCGAGGTCAGCAGTGCAAAGACATAGGCCTGAATACCGGCCACCAGAATTTCGAGCGCACTGATCGCAACCATCAGGACAAAGCTGGGCACGCCGACAAGAATGCCCGTCCCGATCCCGCCGCTGCCACCGGCAATGACAAAGCTGGCCAGAACCTTGAGCAAAACGTGCCCTGCCATCATCGCCACAAACAACCGCAATGCGAGGCTGAACGGTCGCACCATGAACGACACAAGTTCAATCAGGCTGATCGGCAGCGCCAGAAATGCCGGCGTGTTCGACGGCCAGAACAGCGAAAAGAAATGCAAGCCATGCTTCCAGAAGCCGACGACCAAGACGATCGAAAAGCTCATGATCGCCAGCACGCCGGTTACGGTGAAGTGACTGGTGAACGTGAAGGCATGCACCCCGGGGATCAGACCGACCGGCACCAGGCCGAGCAGGTTCCCGAACAGGATGAACATGAAAAGCGTGAAGATATAAGGCACGTACTTGCGACCAGCCTTGCCAACATTGGCTTCCAGCAGATCATCGATGAAGCCGGTCATCGTTTCGACCGCCATCTGCCAGCGCCCCGGCACCAGTGCGCGCTTCATGCCGCCGGCGACAAACACCCAGACGAGCACGGCGGTCAACGCCATCCATAACGCTGAATTGGTAAAGGCGATGCTCAACCCGTCGGCCAGCTGCCAATCGGACCCAAGCAAGGGCTCGATCGTGAACTGCTTCATCGGATCGACCTTGCCGGCCTCGGCTGCTTCCAAGTTTTGCACAGCTTGGGCCGCGCTGGCTTCCGCTGCCATGATGCCTTCTTCGGCTGCCACGATCAAAAGATCCCTAAATGTTTCACATGAAACGCGCCCCAAGCCGGGCCTCGCAGGGGTCAAGCCGGGGTCTAACCCTCGCTGTCTTGCCTCTGATCCGGCTCTGCGGGACGCGTATTCGCCGCAAGAATAAGCTTCCTGAAAGCCGACACTGTTCCAAGGAACAGCCCTGCCAACAGACCCCAGGGCGCGATGTCAAACAATGCGTCAACCGCAAATCCGATCACCAGGCCGCCGATCACCCCACCCAAAAGGCTGGCCAAGGCCCGGTCGCCGCTGCGGTAATTCGCATCGGAACCTTTAACCTGTGGCCGGTTACGCTGGTCTTCACGCTCGCGTGCAGCCCTGAGCCGCGCTTCGAGCGCGTCAATCCGCGCATCCTCTTGAATAGGCGCTCGGGCGGGTTTCTCGTCGCTCATACCGTGGTCCTGCAAACGAACATCAAGGCACGCGTGATAAGGCACCCGCCGTGGGCGCCGCCCCCTTAGAAGGGGGGCTTATCAGTGTCAACATCGAGCCATACGAGTTTTGTGCAACTGCACAAATCACGGACAGCGCGGATCGCGTTGCGGGGCGGCGCTGGTGCGGGTTTGCCAGCTGCCATCGGGCGCGCGATATTTTTCGCCCGGTGTCGTGCGGGCAATGGCCTGGCACCCGGCGGTCAGCGCATAGGCTTCAAGGGTGGCGTTGTTTTCCTTGGCCTTGTCGGCATAGATCGCACGGCGTTTGATATTGATGTCGTTGACCAGATCCTGAAGCGCACCGTTCCCAGCGCCGACGATGCCGAGGTATCCGTCAGCCTGCTCGCCCACCTGGCCTTCGGCACGGGCCTTGGCATAGGCAGGGTCGCGCTGCTGCGCCAGCGCAGGGGCCGCCAGAGCGCCGAGCATCGCCAGTGCGGCAAGGCCGGCATAAAGGGAATCGCGCATCATCATTCCTCCTTGACGGACAACGCGGATCAGAAAATGTCCGCGTTCTCGTCGATGGTGTTGGCCGCGTCCTCCGCCAGCCGGTAGATTACTTCCTGCCGGATATTGATGTTGAGCTCGATCACGATCGGGTCTTCGGGCGCGGCGATGTTGATACAACCGCCCAGCCCTGCCGACAGGATCGCAGCTCCGGCCATCAATGCCCGGCGCATGCCATTATTGTCCCGCCCCATCGGTGCTGCCCTTTCCCCGTTATCCTGACCGGATGTGGCAGCGCGCTGCAGCGCGGTCAATTTCTGGTGCGTCATGGCTGATCGTCGCTTTCGGAAGGTTGAACAGGTTTGCCGCCCGGCACCAGACGGCCGTTCTCTTGGCGGAACAGCCCCACGTCCTGCGGGTTGCGGATAAAGTCGGCGTTCCAAAAGGATCGCACCATGGTTGCCAGTTCGAAAAAGTTTTCGGACCGGACATTCACCTTGAAGCGGATCGGCAGTTTGGCCAGCCGCCGGGTGACGAAGTTCTGACTGGTGCCGGCGCCCTGCCGCACCCCGTCAAAATCGAAGCTGGTGATGATCTCGCCATCCAGCTGCCCGCCCAGCCCCACACGCATCTGGCGGTAATCGAGCGAGCGTAGCGCTTCGAAGGCATAGTTGCCCATCGTGCCCAGATCTTCGTAAGTCAGCTCGCCGATATAGGCGACATTGCCGCCGCCTTCGCGCGCGGTCAGGACGCCGCCTGCAATCCGCCCGCGCCCGCTGGCATCGAAAACGATCGGCACGGTGCCATCAAACACCCCGGTGGCGCTGAGGTTGGTCAATTCCATCTGGGCGACGAACTGCGCGGCATCCAGCCCGTTGATATCAAAGATGTAGCGGCGTTCTTCGGGCTGGCTGAAATCCATTACCAGCGGGCGCATCACCAGCGTTCCGCCCATAAACGGGAAACGCGCGTCCTTCAGGCTGAGGCGCACCGCATCCTTCAGGTCAAACCTTACCGTGCCCGCCAAGACCTCGACCCCGGGATTGATCGCAGCGATGTTGAGCGTCTGATCGGGCGCAGTGGTCAGATTGATGAGATCGGTAAAGACCACCTTGCCGGCAAGCCCGCGCACCGGGCCAAAAGCGGCGGCAAAATCAAAACGGTCAGAACCGAAGGTGCCGCCACTGGTGACGCTGTCGCCGCGCCAGTCCACGCGCCCTTCCCCCGTGATAGTGCCATCGGCAAAGGCGATGACGCCCTTGGCCAGCGGGGTCAGTTCATCGGGCTGCAACGCCTTGTCGAAGAGCAGTCCGGGTACGCTCAGCCGGGCAGACCCTGCGGCGGTATCGAGATCGTGCCTGATCGTGACCGCAGCGACCGCGCGGCCCGATGGCTGATGACGCAGCGTGGCGTCGGCTGTGATCCGGTTGTCGGCCAGTATCAAACTGGCACCTTGCGCGACGAGCGGGACGAACCGCGCCGTGCCTTGTGCCGGACGGTCTGACAGAACGAACGTGCCGCCATCGAGCCGCAGGGCGCCATCGGTAAAGGCCCAGCTACCGGTCACGCCATCAAGATCGAGCGGAACCGCTGCCAATCGCGCCGAACCGCCCGCAAACGCGCCTGCCACCGCGCCGCCCAGCGTCCCGGTGAGGTTGGCTGCGGCAAGGCGCACTTCGCTGCTGCCGCTGCCGATCCGCGCGGCGAGGTTCTGGATCGCAAAGGGCTGCGGGTAGCGCAGCACCACACTGCTGGCTGATAGTTGGGCCGGGTTCTCACCGATTCGGCCCGTCAGATCGAGCGGCCCGGTGCGCGCGGCAAACGTCAGATTGTCGCGATAGGCCAGGAGGGGGGCTTGCCCGTCCGGGCACAGATTGACCGAGCGCCCCTCCAGCGCCAGGCCTGATAGCGCCAGTTTGGCAAAGCCGATCGCCGTGCAGCGGGTACCCGCGGCAAGGCCGCGCGTCTGCGACCACGTGCCCTCCAGCGGCACGGTAAGATCACTCACATTGCCGCCGGGCAGATCGCCGCTGGCAGTGACAAGCCCGTCAAAGGCAAAAGCGCCTGTCGGCAAACCGCGCAAGACCAGACGCGGGATCGCCAGCCGGTTGGCGCCCGCCGCATAATCCGCCATGGCAGCTCGCAGCGTCCAGCCGCCGCCCGCAGCCTGTTCGATCCGCCCGTTGATGCTGGGCAAGCCCGCCCCGCCCGCCAGCAGATTGCCGCCAAGCCCCGCAAGCCCTGCATCGCTGAACCGGGCACTGATCCGCGACAGCGCCAACACCCGTGTGCCAGAGCGGGTGGCAAGGCTGGCTTCGGGCATGTTGAGCGAAGCTGCGCTGCCCTTGTGGCGCACAGTCGCATCGGCGCGCAGGCTGGCGCCCATCAAGGCGCGATCAAAGCTGATGCGCGCCTTGCTCAGCAGCGGGGCGAGCAGCGTGCCCTCCAGCCCGCGGACGCCTGTGCCAAGGCTGGCGGTGAAACCGGCCGCGGGGGCCAATCCGGCGGCGCGCAGGGTGCCGTCCCACTGGCCGCTGCTGACATCGGCCGCACCGCTCCAGCTGCCTTCGGCAGTGAGCCTGGCAAACCGGGCCTGCGGCACGGCAACATCGGCCACGGTAAGGTCATGGTTCAGCGCAAGGCGGCCCGGCGACCAGCCGATCCGGGCAGTCCCCGATACTGCGGCGCCTGACAGGTTGGCAAAGCTGGCGCGCTCGCCTGCCAGCCTGACATCGGCATCGGCGGCGGCAAAATCGGGCGCCACACTGATCTGCGTGCCAATGTCGGCCCGGGCAAGGCGCGCTGTGCCGCAGACAAGATCGGTCAGCCGCAGCGGACCGGCCAATTCCGGCGCGCCGTTCCGGCTGGTCAGCTGGCCGTAAAGGGTCGCCGTGTCAGCGCGGCAGCCCGGTGTCCCGATGCCGGGCGCCGTGGCCGCCAGCGTTCCGGCAAAGCCATCATCCAAGCGCCCGGCCCCGTCGAGCTTGACGCCCACCCGCCCATAATCGGTGATAATCAGCGCACGCGCATCACGCAGCGCCACGTTGAGCGCAGGCAGCGCGGGCGGCTCGTCAGAACCGGTGAAAACCAGCGGATCCAGTGCGCCTAGGCTGAAGGTGCCGCCGCGAACAGCTGCAAACAGCCTTGCGCCTTCCACCTCGATGCGGCGCACTTCAGGCCCCGCCCAGCCCACACCCATTTCGATCACGATGCGCCTGACCGTCAGATCAGGCCGCGCAGGATCGCCGATGACGAGATTTTCGATGACCTGCACCTGGGGCGTCAGCGCGGAAATATCGTAAGTGGCCGCGACGCCCGCTTCGGCAAGGTAGCCGTCAATCACATCACCCGCGATTCGCTCACGGCTGACCCATGCGACCGAACCACCCAGCAGCGCAGCCGCGCTCAGCCCGAGCGCGATACGGGTGCGCCAGCGCCGCGGCCAAAGCTGCCGCTTGCGGCCCTGCTGCGGCCCTAGTCTATCCTGCTCGTCCGGCACCGGCATTGTTCCTGCCCCTTGCGCGCATCATCGTCCAAAGGCAATGAGGCAACAGAAGCACCGCTTCTCCGGAGGGTCGCATTGCCGGAAGCTGAAGACAGTTTCGATTTTCTCGATGGAGCCGTGCCCGATTTCGACGCGGGCAAAGCAGCGGGCGACGGGCACCGTGCGCGCCTGCGCCAGCGGCTGCTGACCGGCGGGGCCGAAGCGCTGGCCGATTACGAGGTGCTGGAATATCTCCTGTTCGCCGCGATCCCGCGCGGCAATACCAAGCCGATTGCCAAAGCGCTGCTGGCCCAGTTCGGCAGCCTTGCAGGCGTGCTCAATGCCGATCCCAAGGCCTTGCAGCGGGTCAAGGGCGTGGGCGAAAACAGCGCTGCGTCATTAAAGGCGGTCGCCCTCGCCGCCCGCAGAATGGCGCGGGCCGAGATCATCGGCAAGCCCGTACTGGGCAGCTGGCAGGCGCTGATCGACTACCTCACCACGGATATGGCGCACCTGACGGTGGAGCGCGTGCGGGTGCTGTACCTTGATACCAAGAACCGGCTGATCGACGATCATCACGTCGGCGACGGTTCGATAGATGAAGCCGCGATCCACCCGCGCGAGGTGATCCGCCGGGCGATGGACGTGGGCGCCAGCGCCATGATCCTTGTCCACAACCACCCCTCAGGCTCGCCCGAACCCAGCCGCGCCGACATCCAGATTACGCAGCGCATCGCCGAAGCAGGCCGCCACATGGGGGTGACCGTCCACGATCATGTCATCATCGGACGCGAGGGTCATACATCGCTGCGCGCCAAGGGACTTATCTAGCACTCTTGCCATCCGCGCCCGCGCCGCCTAGCCCGCGCCGCATATTGACCCTTCATTCCCCCACACTCTCGCTGGAGCCGCCCGATGGTCCCCCGCTATGCCCGCCCCGCCATGACCGCCCTGTGGGAGCCGGAGGCGAAATATCGCATCTGGTTTGAAATCGAGGCGCACGCTACGCAGAAACTGGCTGATCTGGGCGTAGTGCCGCAGTCGGCGGCGAAGGCGCTGTGGGACTGGTGGGCGACCAACCCGGCCATCGATGTTGCCGCCATCGACGCGATCGAAGCCGTCACCAAGCATGATGTGATCGCCTTTCTTGACTGGGTGGCGCAGCAAGTGGGCGAGGAAGCGCGCTTCATGCATCAGGGCATGACCAGCTCTGACGTGCTCGACACGACGCTGTCGGTGCAGCTGGCGCAGGCGAGCGACATTCTGCTCGCCGATCTGGATGCGCTGCTCACCGCCATCAAGACCCGCGCCGAAGAACACAAATACACCCCGACGATTGGCCGCAGCCACGGCATCCATGCCGAGCCGGTGACGTTCGGCCTCAAGCTGGCGCAGGCCTATGCGGAATTTGACCGCTGCCGCACGCGGCTGGTGGCAGCACGGGCGGAAATCGCGACCTGCGCGATCAGCGGCGCGGTGGGCACCTTTGCCAATGTCGATCCGGCTGTGGAAGACTATGTCGCCCAGCAGCTGGGTCTGGCGGTGGAGCCGGTTTCCACCCAGGTCATCCCGCGCGATCGCCACGCCATGTATTTCGCCACGCTCGGCGTGATCGCCAGCAGCATTGAGCGCCTCGCCACCGAAATCCGCCACCTGCAACGCACCGAAGTGCTGGAGGCTGAGGAGTATTTCTCCCCCGGCCAGAAGGGATCGAGCGCGATGCCGCACAAGCGCAACCCGATCCTGACGGAAAACCTGACCGGCCTTGCGCGGCTGGTGCGGTCTGCTGTCACCCCGGCGCTGGAAAATGTCGCGCTGTGGCATGAACGCGATATCTCGCATTCTTCGGTTGAACGCTTCATCGGGCCGGATGCGACCATCACCCTCGATTTCGCGCTCGCCCGGCTGACGGGCGTGGTCGACAAGCTGTTGGTCTATCCCGAACGCATGGCCAAGAACATGAACCGCATGGGCGGGCTGATCCACTCGCAGCGGGTGTTGCTGGCGCTGACGCAGGCCGGCCTGACGCGCGATGATTCCTATCGCCTTGTCCAACGCAATGCGATGAAGGTGTGGGAGGCCGACGGGGCGCTCAATCTGCTCGATCTGCTTAAAGCCGATGCCGATGTGACGGCGCGGCTTTCGGAAGACCAGCTCGATCAGCTGTTCGATCTCGGATACCACCTCAAGCACGTCGACACGATCTTCGCGCGGGTGTTTGGCTGACCGCAGCGACGCTGGACTTGGGGCGTGATTGGCTTAGGTTCGCAAGCGTAACAGGGCAACGAACGAGGCACTGCTGGTGAAAATCCTGCGCACTATTCTCTGGGTTCTTTTGGCCTTCGGCTTCTTGATCTTTGCGATCTATAACTGGCAGCCGGTCGAACTGATGCTCTGGCAAAATCTGGTGTTGGAAACCAAGGTGCCGGTGCTGGCAGTGGCGGCCTTTGCGGCGGGCTTTTTGCCGATGTGGGCGCTGCACCGCAGTGTCATCTGGAGCATGAGCCGCCGTATCCGGACACTGGAAAACTCGCTTAAGAGCGCGGCGCTTTCGCGGGAACGCGAGGCGGAGCGGCCCGTGATGACCGCCGATCCGGCAGCAGGGGAAAAGCCTGTGGACAAGTCCGGCAAAAGCGGAAGCGAAGCCGCCGATCCGCTGGGGCCGACAGATGGCGGAATGGATGGAGGCAGCGGCAAGTGAGCAATCCGGTCTATCTCGCGCTTGATGTGCCCAGCCTTGAACCTGCCAAGGCGCTGGTCAGCAAGGTCCGCGCGCATATTGGCGGTGTGAAACTCGGCCTGGAATTCTTCTGCGCCCACGGCGCGCACGGCGTGCATGAAATCGCCCATCTGGGCCTGCCGATCTTCCTTGATCTGAAGTTCCACGACATTCCCAACACCGTCGCCTCGGCGATGCAGGCCATCCATGTTTATGAGCCAGCCATCGTGACCGTCCACGCCAGCGGCGGACGCGCGATGATGGAGGATGCCAAGGCGGCCGCCGCCGATGGCTGCAAGGTCGTGGCGGTCACCATGCTCACCAGCATGGACGCGGGCGATCTCACCGCCACCGGAGTCTATGGCAGCGCCGAAACGCAGGTCATGCGCCTTGCCGAACTGGCCCATGCGGCAGGATTGGATGGCATCGTGTGCTCCGGGCAGGAGGTCGGCATGGTGCGCAAGGCGTGGAAGGACGGCTATTTTGTGGTTCCCGGCCTGCGCCCGGCAGGCGGCGGCACTGGCGATCAGAAGCGCGTGGTAACGCCGCGTCAGGCGCGCGATAACGGTGCGAGCGTCCTGGTTATCGGCCGCCCCATCAGCCGTGCCGAAGATCCGGCAGCCGCCGCGCGGGCGATTGAGGCGACGCTTTAGGCGCTCTTGTGGCGGACACAGCCACCCCCAACCTCCCCTCGCGTAATTTCGCGGCATCGGCGGCATTCTATGCGGCGCTCGGCTTCCGCGAGGACTTCCGCTCGGACGGGTGGATGATCCTTTCGCGCGGGGATGTGACGCTGGAGTTCTTTCCCTATCCTGACCTTGACCCTTACACGTCATCCTTCAGCTGCTGCATCCGCCTCGATGATCTGGACGCGATGATGCGGCAGGTAGAGGCCAGCAGCGTCCCGGATGCACGCGTCGGCATCCCGCGTTATCACCCGGCCGCGCCGGATCCGAGCGGACTGACGATCGGCTATCTGATCGACCCCGATGGCACCTTGCTGCGCCTGATCCAGAACGACTGAACCTTTCCCCTCGTCACCCTGAACTTGTTTCAGGGTCCATTTCTGCTTACGCGCGAACAGCTCGTTCCGGCACGATGGATGCTGAAACGCGTTCAGCATGACGAAAATGGACTTGTGAACGAGATAACCATCACCACCGCCCCCGCAGACGCGCCTGCGCTCAAGGCCCTGCTCGAAGCCGCCTATCGCGGCGATTCGGCGCGGCAGGGGTGGAACCATGAGGCGGATATCCTCGATGATGAACGCATCGCGCCGGGCGAGCTGGAGGCGATGCTGGCTGATCCGGCGGTGACGATCCTGACCGCGCGGGACGGCGAGCGACTGATCGGCTGCGTTGCCGTGACCCGCAAGGACGCCAGCCTTGCCTATCTCGGGATGCTGTGCGTGCTGCCAACGTTGCAATCCTCCGGGCTTGGCCGCAAGCTGCTCGACGCCGCCGAAGACCTCGCCCGCACCGAAGGGATGGCGGCGATGGAGATGACGGTGATCGACAGCCGTGACAGTCTGATCGCGTGGTACGAACGGCGCGGATACCTCCGCACCGGTGAGACCCGCCCCTTCCCCGTCCCGCGCGATCCGCCGGTGACCTTCGTGGTGCTGGAAAAGCCGCTCGGCCCGGCGTAAGGGCGCGCGATGCCGAGCGCTCTTGTCAAAATCTGCGGGCTTTCCACCCCTGAAACCCTCGCCGCCGCGGTGCAGGCGGGGGCGGATTATATCGGCCTCGTCCATTTCGAGAAGAGCCCGCGCCACTTGTCACTGGCCGAGGCGGCGCGGCTGCGCGGCCTGGTGCCGCCGCAAGTCAAGGTCGTGCTGCTGGTGGTCAACCTTTCGCCCGCGATGCTCGCCGAGGCAGTGCGTGAAGTGCGGCCCGATGTGGTGCAATTCCACGGGGCCGAAACGCCCGAAACCCTTGCCCGCTTCCGCGCCGCAGCCCGGATCGCAGCATGGCGGGCGCTGGGCGTGCGGGGCGCAGATTCGCTCGCGGACGCCGCCCGTTTCCATGGCGCGGCAGACCGCCTGCTGTTCGATGCCCCCGCCAGCGGGTTGCCCGGCGGCAATGGTACGCGCTTTGATTGGGATTTGCTGAAGGCTTACAAGGCGCCAACCCCCTGGGGCCTCGCGGGCGGTCTAACCTCTGCCAATGTCGCCGAGGCGATCAGGCTGACCGGCGCGCCGCTGGTTGACACGTCCTCGGGCGTTGAAAGCGCACCGGGGATCAAGGACGTGGACAAAATCGCCGCCTTCTGCAAAGCGGCAAGGCTATGAACACGCACCTCAACTCCTTCCGCACCCAGCCCGATGATCGCGGCCATTTCGGCCAGTTTGGCGGGCGCTATGTCGCTGAAACGCTGATGCCGCTGGTGCTCGATCTTGAGCGCGAATACCGCAAGGCGCAGGCCGATCCGGCATTCCAGGCGGAATTCGACGACCTGTTGGAGCATTACGTCGGCCGTCCCAGCCCGCTCTATTTCGCCCCGCGCATCACGGAAGAGCTTGGCGGCGCGCAGGTGTGGTTCAAACGCGACGAACTCAATCACACTGGCGCGCACAAGATCAACAATTGCATCGGCCAGATCCTGCTCGCGATGCGCATGGGCAAGACCCGCATCATCGCCGAAACCGGCGCGGGCCAGCACGGGGTCGCGACCGCCACAGTCTGCGCGCGTTTCGGCCTGCCTTGCGTGATCTACATGGGCGCCGAGGACGTGAAGCGGCAGGCACCCAACGTCTTCCGCATGAAGCTGCTGGGCGCCGAGGTCATCCCCGTCACCAGCGGCGGCGCGACGCTGAAGGACGCGATGAACGAGGGCCTGCGCGACTGGGTCGCCAATGTCCACGACACTTTCTACATCATCGGCACCGCGGCCGGGCCGCACCCCTATCCTGAGATGGTGCGCAACTTCCAGAGCGTGATCGGCAAGGAAGCCCGCGCGCAGATGCTCAGCCGCACGGGCCGCCTGCCCGATCTGCTGGTCGCCTGCATCGGCGGCGGGTCGAACGCGCTGGGGCTGTTCCATCCGTTCCTCGATGATCCGAGCGTCAAGATGCTCGGCGTCGAAGCGGCGGGGCATGGTCTGGATGGCGACGAGCACGCTGCAAGCCTGCTTGGCGGCACCCCCGGCGTGCTCCACGGCAACCGCACCTATCTGTTACAGGACGAGGACGGCCAAATCACCGAGGGCCATTCGATCAGCGCGGGCCTCGATTACCCCGGCATCGGGCCGGAGCACGCGTGGCTGAAGGAATCAGGCCGCGTCGATTACACCGCCGTCACCGATGACGAGGCGCTGGAAGGCTTCCAGCTGCTCTGCCGCTCCGAGGGGATCATTCCCGCGCTGGAGCCTTCACACGCCATCGCCGCCGTGGCTAAGGTCGCGCCGACCATGCCCAAGGACAGCATCGTACTGATGAATCTGTGCGGGCGCGGCGACAAGGACATCTTCACCGTCGCTGAGAAGCTTGGTGTGGAGCTTTGAGGCCCACACTGCTCCCCGTTTTCCCGGGCGCCGGGTCGAAGCGTTGAGGCGCCGCTCCGGCCAACGGCAGAAGATCCTGCCGATGGCGGGACATGAAGAAGGCTTCTTCGTCCGCAACCTTGCCCGGTTTGTGCGCGGTTGGAGCCTGGACAGGGCGAAGATCGCATTCGTGATCAGCACCCCGATTTACACCTGCGTCGTCCTCTACACGCACGTCTTCGAATGGCCGGTATCGCTTGCCGAAGGTGCCTCATTTGTTGCAGGGGCATCGACGCTGACTTCGGTCATCGCGTTCTTTTCCAAACATGTGCCGGAATTCAACTTTGACTGATCGCCTCTCAGCCACATTCTCAGCCCCCCGCCCCGCGCTCGTCTGCTTCATCACCGCAGGCGATGGCGACACTGCGGCCAATCTCGATGCGCTGGTGGAAGCCGGGGCGGATGTGATCGAATTGGGCATGCCCTTCACCGATCCGATGGCCGATGGCCCCGCGATCCAGAGCGCCAATCTGCGCTCGCTGGGCGCTGGCACGACTACGGCGGACGTGCTGCGCTACGCGACCGACTTCCGCGCCCGCCACCCCAATGTGCCGCTGGTGCTGATGGGCTATGCCAACCCGATGGTGCGGCGTGGTCCCGAGTGGTTTGCCGAGGCCGCCGCCGCCGCTGGCGTTGACGGTGTCATCTGCGTCGACATTCCGCCCGAGGAAGACGATGCGCTCGGCCCGGCCTTGCGCGCCAAGGGCATCGCCCCGATCCGCCTCGCTACCCCCACCACCGACGCCGCGCGCCTGCCGCAGGTGCTCGCCGGGTCGGAAGGGTTCCTCTACTACGTCTCGGTGGCCGGGATCACCGGCAAGCAGCAGGCCGTGCAGGCCAGCATCGAGGAAGCCGTGGCCCGGCTCAAGCAATCGACCGATCTGCCCATCGCCGTCGGCTTTGGCGTGCGCACCCCCGGGCAGGCCGCCGCCATCGCCAAGGTCGCAGATGGCGTCGTCGTCGGCTCGGCGCTGGTGGAAATCTGCGGCGAATATGGCGCTGCGGCTCCGACCAAGCTAAGGGAATTGACTTCCGCCCTCGCCCACGCGGTCCACACCGCCCGTCAGGAGCAGCCTGCATGAACTGGTTCAACCGCGTCCGCAATTCGCTGGGTTTCTCGTCAGCGCAGAAGACCACAACCGAAAAGGACCTGTGGATCAAGTGCCCTTCGTGCCAGGAAATGCTGTTCGTGCAGGAGTATGAGGCCAACCTCAGCGTCTGCCCGAAATGCGAACACCATGGCCGGATTGGCGCCGATGCGCGCCTCGCCCTGCTGCTCGATCCGGGCTTTGACGTGCTGCCGTTGCCACGCGTGACCGAAGACCCGCTGAGCTTCAAGGACACCAAGAAATACACCGACCGGCTGAAGGCCGCGCGCGCTGCCAATCCGCATGAGGATGCTTTCGTGGTCGGCTCCGGCTTTATCGAAACGCGCCCCGCTGTGGTCGGCGTGCAGGATTTCAGCTTCATGGGCGGCTCGATGGGCATGGCCGTGGGGCAGGCCTTTTGCGAAGGTGCGCAGAAGGCGCTGGATCGCGGCTGCGCCTATGTCGTCGTCACGGCAGCGGGCGGCGCACGGATGCAGGAGGGGATCTTGTCCCTGATGCAGATGCCGCGTGCGACGGTGATGACCCGGCGGCTGAAGCAGGCCGGACTGCCCTATATCGTGGTGCTGTCCGATCCTACCACGGGCGGCGTGACCGCGAGTTACGCAATGCTCGGCGATATCCACATTGCCGAACCCGGCGCGCTGATCGGCTTTGCGGGCCAGCGCGTTATTCAGGACACGATCCGCGAACAGCTGCCCGAAGGCTTCCAGCGCGCCGAATACCTCCACAAGCACGGCATGGTCGACATGGTCGTGCCCCGCCGCGATCTCAAGGCGACGCTGGGTCAGGTGCTGGATTATCTCACTCCGGTGAAGGCGGCGTAACGCCTCATGCGCGACTTCGGTCGGTCCGACGACCCGCGCGTTCAGGCCCAGCTTGATCGCCTCGCCGCGCTGAGCCTGCCGCAGGGGCGGCTGGGGCTGGAGACGATCAGCGCACTGATGGAGCGGCTGGGCAATCCGCATCGCAAGCTGCCGCCCGTCTTTCATGTCGCAGGGACCAACGGCAAGGGATCGACCTGCGCCTTCCTGCGCGCCATGCTGGAGGCAGAGGGCTACAAGGTTCACGTCACCACCAGTCCGCATCTGGTGCGCTATAACGAGCGCATCCGGCTGGCGGGTGAGTTGATTTCCGACACGGCGCTTGCCGAGGTGCTGGCCGAAGTGCTGGATGCAGGCGAAGACCTCGGCCCCAGCTTCTTCGAAGTCACCATCGCCGCCGCGTTCCTCGCCTTCGCGCGCACGCCAGCCGATGCCTGCGTGGTGGAAGTCGGCATGGGCGGGCGCTTCGATGCGACCAATGTGCTGGAGCCCGAGGCGCTAGCGGCGTGCGGAATTGCGGCGCTGGGCCTCGATCACGAACGGTTTCTGCTCGCACCAGAGGACGGCGTGCCGCAAGAGCCGATGGCGCGCATCGCGTTCGAGAAGGCGGGGATCGCCAAAGGCGGCGTGCCGCTGGTGACGTTGACCTATCGCCCCGAATCTAACCGCGAAGTGATCGCCGCGGCGACCCGCGCAGGCGCGACCCTGATCATGCGGGGTGATGTGTGGGATTGTCGCCCGGGGCCGATGCTGACCTATCGTGACGCCGCGGGCACTTTTTCGCTCCCGCCCCCGGCGCTGGCCGGGGCACATCAAGCCGACAACGCCGGGCTCGCGCTGGCTATGCTGCGGCATCAGACGCAGATTGAAGTCAGTCCTGAAGCGATGGCGCAAGGGTTGATGGATGCGCGGTGGCCAGCGCGAATGCAGCAACTGTCACCGGGCCCGCTGACGGGGACACGCACAGTGTGGCTCGATGGCGGGCACAACCCTCAGGCGGGGGGCATGCTCGGGGCGCATTTCGCGGGCCAGCGCCTGCATCTGGTCATCGGGATGATCGAGGGCAAAGATCCAGCCTCGCTGACCAATCCGCTCGCCCCGATGCTCGCCAGCATCACCGCCGTGCCGGTGCCGGGGCATGACTGGTATCCCGCAGAAGCCTTCGGCCCGAACGCCCGCCCCGCTCCCGATGTGACCGCAGCGATGGCGATGATCCCTGACGATGGCTTACCCATCCTGATCGCAGGCTCGCTCTACCTCGCAGGCGAGGTCTTGCGGTTGAACGGCGAGCTGCCGGACTAACCGCCCTCACCCTCACCCCGCGCCGTCCCCGCTGTCCCGATCGACGCATCGATCAGCCCCGCGCGCATCATCAGCCAGAACAGCACGATCCCTGGCAGCGCGGCGGCGGTGGTGAACAGATAGAAGTTCACATAGCCGAAGCTCTCGACCAGCGCGCCCGCGGTCGTCCCCGTCAGCACCCGTCCGACAATGCTCGCCGCCGCCGAGATCAGCGCATATTGCGAGGCGGTGAAGCGTAGGTCCGTGAGCGCGGCGAAGTATGCCACCACCGTCACGCCGCCAATGCCGCTGGCGATGTTCTCGAACAGGAAGGTAGCGGCGAGGCCAGCGTTGGTCTTGTCCACCGCTGCCAGCAGCGCAAAGCTGAAGTTCGACACGCCCATCAGCACCAGGCTCAGCAGCACCGACCGTTTCATGCCCAGCCGCGAATACAGCACCCCGCCAACAAAGATCCCGATCAGGAAAGCCCAGAAGCCAACGCCGACATCGTAAAGCGCGATCTCGTCATTGGTGTAACCCTTGTCGTCGAGCAAGAGGCGGACAGTGAGGTTCGCCAGCGTGTCGCCAATCTTGTGCAGCAGAATGAACAGCAGCACCAGCAGCGCGCCCTTGCGCATAAAGAACTCGGTGAAAGGACCGTAGACCGCGCGCAATGCCTCACCGATGCCTTTGGCGCGTTCCGGGATGCGGCGCCGCGCAGGCTCTCCCAATACCAGCGCCGTCAGCATCGCGGGAAGCGCGAAGCTGGCGCAGGCGATGTAGGCCAGCTCCCAGCCAACCCGCGCTGCCAGCACCAGCGCCAACGCGCCCGCCGCGGCCGATCCAATCCGCCAGCCATATTGGGTCATCCCCGATCCGACGCCCAGCTGTTCAGGCTTGAGCGTCTCGATCCGGTAGGCGTCGATCACAATGTCGAAGGTCGCGCCCGCAATGCCGACAAGGATTGCCGAAGTCGCCACCCAGCCGATATTCGCCGCCGGATCGACAGCGGCCAGATTGACCACGGCAGCAATCACCAGCACGCCAACGAACAGCATCCAGGAAACGCGCTGCCCCAGCCGCCCGATCACCGGCAGGCGCACGCCGTCGATCATCCAGGCCCACAGGAACTTGAGGTTATAGGCGAGAAACACCAGCGTGAAGGCGGTGACGGTCTTCTTGTCGATCCCGTCCTGCGCCAATCGGCTGGTCAGCGTCGCGCCGATCAGCGCATAGGGAAAGCCCGAGGAAACGCCGAGGAAGAAGGCCGCCAGCGATTCCTTTTCAAGATAGGGCTTGAGCGCGCCCGCCCAATCGCGCTTCGTGGTGGCCCCGATCTCGTTCATGCAAGCAGTCCTTTTGCTCAATCCCAATGTCTGGCACACTCAGCACGGACGAGAGGATGAGAAAAGAGCGATGAACGCCGCAACAACAGATATGCGCACTTTGCGCCCAACGGCGGGCCAATTGGCGCTGGCCGAAGCGATCCGCAGCGGGGTTGGCAAGGTGGCGGGCGGGATCCAGACTGTGCCCGCGAGCAATTACACCTGTGCCGATCACTTCGCGGCGGAAAAAGCGGCGCTGTTTGACCGCTTGCCGCAGGTGATCGCGCCTTCCGCGCTGTTGCCGGAGCCCGGCATGGCGGTGCCTCATGACGTCACGGGTCGCCCCTTGCTGATCACCCGCGACAACGACGGCGCGGTGCACGTGTTCCTCAACGTCTGCCGGCACCGGGGCACGCGGCTGGTCGAAGGCGGCGAGGCGGTCTGCGCCAAGCGGCTGGTGTGCCCCTATCATGCCTGGACCTACCGGCTGGATGGCGGGTTGCTCGCCCTGCCCCGGCCCGAAACCTTCCCCGGCCTCGACAAGGCGGATTACGGCCTGGTGGAATTGCCCAGCATTGAAGCGGGCGGGCTCATCTGGTTTGCGCCGATTGACGGTGCCGATTTCAGCGATGCGCGGGTCTTGGGCGACGATCTCGACGCCTTCGGTCTGGCAGGCTCGCACCTGTTCCGGCGCAGGACGCACCGGGTAGCGGGCAACTGGAAGCTGATTATGGATGCTTTCCTTGAAAGCTATCATGTCACCCGCCTGCATGCTGCCACCATCGGGCCATTCTTCAAGGACGGGATCACGGCCGGCGACCAGATCGGGCCGCACCAGCGATCAGCCGTGGGGCGGCTGGAAGAGATGGAAACCATCGACCTCACCGACATGGCGCAGCTGCGACGGGTGGTGACCTTTGCCTATCAGCTGCTCCCGGCGACGATCATCGTCCCCAGCCCCGATTACGTGAACGTGATGGTGCTCATGCCGCAAGCCGCTGACTGCACGCTGGTAGAAGACTTCATGCTGATCCCCGAGGCGCCCGCGACCGACAAAGCGCTCGCGCATTGGGAAAAGAGCTGGAACCTGCTGGATGGCGGGGTCTTTGCTGGCGAGGATTTCCGCGCCGCGGAGTTGGGCCAGCAGGGGCTTTCCTCCGGAGCGGTTAGCCACATCACGCTCGGGACACTGGAAGGCGGAATCGCGCGGTTCGACCAGATCGTGGCGGAGGCCTTGCAGGCAGCTGTGTGAGGCGCATTATCGCCGGTCGCATTTGCTGAAGAAATGCTCTAGGCGCAGCGCCCATGCCGACCCTGCCCCCCCGCTCCGAAACCCGCCCCGAGGGCGACCGTATCGCCAAACTGCTCGCCCGCGCGGGCGTTGCCAGCCGCCGCGAGATCGAGCGGATGATTGCCGAAAGGCGTGTGGCGTTGGATGGCACGGTGCTCGATACACCGGCGACCATCCTCTCCAGCCTCAAGGGCGTGACGGTGGACGGCAACCCCGTCGCCGCTGCCGAGGCCACCCGGTTGTTCGCCTTTCACAAGCCCACGGGGCTGATCACCGCTGAACGCGACCCGGCGGGCCGCCCGACGATCTACACCGCGCTGCGCAATGCCCTGCCCAAGGATACGCCGCGGCTGATGCCGGTCGGGCGGCTGGATTTGAACACCGAAGGCCTTCTGCTGCTTACCAATGACGGCGGGTTGAAGCGCACGCTCGAACTGCCCGCGACCAAGATACCGCGCACTTACCGCGCCCGGGCCTTTGGCGCGGTGACGCAAGGCCAGCTGGAAGATCTGATGGACGGGGTCGAGATCGAAGGCGTGCGGTATGGATCGATCGACGCCAATCTCGAACGCTCTGCCGGGCGCAACCTGTGGATCGAAATGACGATCACCGAAGGCAAGAACCGCGAAGTGCGCAATGTGCTCGAATATCTGGGTCTTCAGGTCAACCGCCTGATCCGCACCGGTTATGGGCCGTTCAACCTTGGCGATCTCCCGCGGGGCCAGGCGGTCGAGCTGACCGGCAAGCCGGTGGCGCATTTCCTGTCGGAAATGACCGGCACCCCGATCCCGCGCGGCGGCGTGAAAAAGGCAGACAAGGTGGTGATCGAAGCCCCTGCTAAGGCACCGCGCCCGCCGCGTCCTCCGGCCCGTAAAGGCCCGTCCTCGCGGCCTGCTCCGCGCAAGGACGCCAATGCCGAAACCTTCCCGCGCAAGAATGCGGACCCTGCAAAAAGCGGTCAGCGCCGCAGCCCGGCCGCTGGGCCTGCGCTTGGGCCTGCCCCGCGCAAAGGCGCCGAAACCCTGACCAACGCCCCGCGCAAGGGGCATGACGGTCCCCGCCCGCCGCGGTCCGGTGCAGGCACGCGCAAGCGCCCCGCCCCGACCCGCAACAACCCATCGCGAGGCCCCCGCAAATGAGGATCATCGCAGGCGAATGGCGCGGCCGCAGGCTTGCCGCGCCCAAGGGCGAAGGCACGCGGCCCACCGCGGACCGTGCCCGCGAGACGCTGTTTGCCATGCTCACCAGCCGGCTCGGTGATTTTGAAGGTTTGCAGGTCGCTGATCTGTTCGCCGGATCAGGCGCGCTCGGGCTCGAAGCCCTGTCGCGCGGCGCGGCGCACTGCCTGTTTGTCGAGCAGGACCGGGCGGCGGTGGATGTGATCCGCGCCAATGTCGCAACACTTGGCGCACAGGCCCGCTCGCGGGTCGAGGTCGGTTCGGTCATGCAACTGCGGGCGGCACCGCGCCCGCTCGATCTGATCCTCGCCGATCCGCCCTATCTGTCAGGCGCTGGCGAGGTCGCATTGGACCGCTTGTTGCGGTTGGGGTGGATCGGCCCGGAGACGTGGATTGCGGTCGAGACCAGCTTCAAGGAAGACGTGGCTATCAAAGGCCTTGAACGCGAAGCGGAACGCCGGGTCGGCAAAGGCAAGCTCAGCTTGTTGCGGCTGGCTGCCGATGATGCCGACCCGGCTCCCCCCGAAGGGATCGCTTAGCCCTGCGAGGGCGCAGCAGACGATTCGATCTGCGCCCAGGTCGATTCGCGCTGCTCTTCGGGCATCTGGCTCAGGGTCACCTTGTCGCTGTCCGACAGCGACCAGAACATCTGCTGGCGCTCTTCAGTCAGCGACCAGTAATAGGCCTGAGTTTCGGCCGGCCATGCCTTGAAGGCATCCTGCTTGTCGGCCGGAAGGCTTGCGAGCCGCGGGTCTTCAGCAGTGGCTTCAGCAGCGGGGGCCGCCGCTTCGGTGGTGGCTTCGGGCATGGCCTGATCCTGTGCCGCAGCCATCGCAGGGGTCAGGGCCACAGTCATGGCGGCACCAGCAAGAGCGAACTTATTCAGATACTTGTGCATGGGTAACTCCATCTATGATTGTCCCAAACACGACGAACACTAATTCTCGTCCAGCGGCTCAGTCCCTGTTGGCCGGACACACGTGATAATGGTTCTCACGCCAAAAAGGGCAACAACACGGCAGGCCGGATATCCCGCCATGGCCTCATTCCATCGGTAAATGTGGCTGAAAAGCGGCAAGCCGAAGATATGGTGATCCGGCGAGCAGTGATCGCGCGGCCTGCCAGCTTGCTCCTCGATGAATTGTTCCCTACCTGTTCGCGGCAACCATGAGCAACACCCTGCCTTCTTCCGCTGCACACCATGATTCGGTCCCTGCCTATGCCGCACGGCTCAACCCGCCGCAGCGCGCCGCCGTGCTTGCGACCGAAGGGCCGGTGCTGATGCTGGCAGGCGCCGGCACGGGGAAGACGGCTGCTCTGACCGCCCGGCTGGCGCATCTGGTGGCGACCCGGCGCGCCTATCCCTCGCAAATCCTGTGTGTCACCTTCACCAACAAGGCCGCGCGCGAAATGCGCGAACGCGTCGCGCATCATTTGGGCCAGGGGGCCGAAGGCATCCCGTGGCTTGGCACGTTTCACTCGATCTGCGCCAAGATGCTGCGTCGCCACGCGGAACTGGTCGGCTTGCAATCGAACTACACCATCATCGACACCGACGATCAGTTGCGCTTGCTGAAGGCGCTGATTGCCGAGGCCGACCTCGATGAAAAGCGCTGGCCCGCGCGCCAATTGGCCGGACTGATCGACCGCTGGAAGAACCGCGGGCTTGGCCCTGCCGATCTCGATGCCGCCGAAAACGAGGCTTACGCCAATGGCAAAGGCACAGCGCTTTACACCCGCTATCAGGAACGTTTGCGCGCATTGAATGCCTGCGATTTCGGCGATCTGATGCTGCACATGCTGAATATCCTCAAGCAGCATCACGATATCCTGGCCGATTATCAGCGGCGGTTCCGCTACATCATGGTGGACGAATATCAGGACACCAACGCGGTCCAATACCTGTGGCTGCGACTGCTGGCGCAGGGGCACAAGAACATCTGCGTGGTGGGCGATGATGATCAGTCGATCTATTCATGGCGCGGCGCAGAAGTCGCCAATATCCTGCGGTTTGAAAAGGATTTCCCGGGCGCTGAAGTGATCCGGCTGGAACAGAACTACCGCTCCACACCGCATATTCTTGGCGCCGCATCGGGGCTGATCCGCGCGAACAGCCAGCGCCACGACAAGACCTTGTGGACCGAGGTGAACGGCGGCGACAAGGTCAAGGTCATCGGTGTGTGGGACGCGCCCGAAGAAGCGCGCCGGGTGGGCGAAGCGATCGAGCGGCTAGAGCGGGAGGGCGCGGCGCTCAATCAGGTCGCCATTCTGGTGCGCGCCCAGTATCAGACCCGCGAATTTGAAGACCGCTTCATCCAGATCGGGATCAATTATCGCATCATCGGCGGTTTCCGGTTCTACGAGCGTGCCGAAATCCGCGATGCGCTCGCCTATTTGCGCCTGATCGCGCAGCCGCAGGACGATCTGGCGTTTGAGCGCATTCATAACCAGCCCAAACGCGGGCTTGGTGCCAAGGCGCTAGAACAGATGCACAGCCATGCGCGCCGCACCGGGCTGCCATTGGCCGCCGCCGCGCTGCAATTGGCCGACAGCGACGAATTGCCCAAGCGCGCTGCGACCACCATCGGCGGGTTGATGCGGCAGTTCCTGCACTGGCGCCAGACGGCAGAAACGGTGACGCCGTCCGACCTTCTTCGGTTGGTGCTGGAGGAATCGGGCTACAACGCCATGCTTGCCGCCGATCGCACCCCTGAAAGCGCAGGCCGGGCCGAAAACCTGTCGGAACTCGCCCGCGCGATGGAGGAATACGAAACGCTCGGCGATTTTCTGGAACATGTCAGCCTCGTCATGGACAATGACCGTTCGGACAGTGAGGAAACCGTCACGATCATGACAATCCACGCTGCCAAGGGGCTGGAATTCGACAATGTGTTCTGCGTCGGCTGGGAAGAAGGCGTCTTTCCATCGCAACGCGCCATCGACGAGGGCGGTCTGGCATCGCTGGAAGAAGAACGCCGCCTTGCCTATGTCGCGATCACCCGTGCGCGGCGGCATTGCACCATCCTGCACGCCGCCAACCGGCGCATCTATGGTCAATGGGTCAGTTCGATCCCAAGCCGCTTCATCGAAGACCTGCCCGAAGAGCATATCGAGCAAGAGACAACGCTGACCGGGGGCGCGTCGCTGTGGCGCGCCAATTGGAGCGAGCAGGAAGACCCCTTTGCCCATGTTGCACGTGATTATCCGGACAAGGCGCAGCAGCGCGGCCCGGGTTGGCAGCGCGCGCTCACATCGGGCTATGACACCAAGCCGGCGCGGCTGCGCGAAGCCACGCGCTCACCTGCCAGTTTCGCCGCCCCTGCGCGCAGCGACGTGGCGATTGGCGCAATGGTCACGCACGCCAAGTTCGGCACGGGCTGCGTGATCGATCAGGAAGGCAACAAGCTGACCATCATGTTCGAAGACGCGGGCGAAAAGCGCGTGCTGGACAGCTTTGTGACCGTGGTAGGCTGACGCGGCGCCGTTTTGCAGCGTGTGTCAGCTGGCCGGCTGTTCGGCCACTTCCGCATCCGGCGCCCGCCGGTAGCGCGCTTCAAACGGGCGAGCCAATTCGCCCAGCAAGTCACGCGTGCCTTCGGCAATGCCGGTTTCGCAATTGAGATAGGGCGCCGGGTCACGATAGGTGCCGAACAGCTTGTCCCACAGCGTCACGGTGTTGCCGAAGTTATAACCCATCAATCGCTCATCGCGGATGTGGTGCAGCCGGTGCGCGGCGGGCGAGATCAACACCCTCCCAACCGGACCCAGCGTCCAAGGCACATCGGCGTGGACAAAATAGCCCCACCACGACCGCAGCACAAAAGCTGCCATGATCGCCCAGAACGGCAAGCCGATGGCAATGACGAGCAAACCATCAAAGATGATGCTGAGCGCCTCGCCCAGTGGATGCTTGCGGCGCAGGCTGAGCCAGTTCATCGCCTCATCGGCGTGATGGGTGGCATGGATTGGCCACAAGGCACGCGCATGTTCGAAACGGTGACGCCAATAGGCGACAAGGTCGATCAGCAGGATCGCAGCCAGCACAGCGAGCGCTGCCGGCATACTCTCCCAAAAAGCCACCAAAGCACCGGACCGCGGAATTAGCTCGGTCGCCGCCACCACCGGCACTGCCACCAGCGGCACAAGCACGACTGTGTTGACGATGAGCAACGCAAGATTGGTCGCTATCTCTGGCCGGGCCCGTTTCAGTCCGGCAAGCAGCGCATCACGCTTGGTCACGGCCGCGACGGCGGCAAACAGCAAGGCAATCGGCAGAAGCTCGGCAAATTCGGTGCGCAAGGCGTCAAGAGCGGTAACAAACACCCGCAAGGCCTAGAGGCAGACCTGCGAAAAAAGCGTTAAACCCGGCTAAATACGTACCTTCGTGATTTCAACCAAAGCCGATATCGAGGAAGCTCGGACGCGGCCCGTTCCATTCGCCCGCTGGCACGGGCTCGTCGTCTTCGGCAAACCGGCGGCGGGGCTTGGCGTCGGGTTTGCGCTCGTGCCGGGCAGCGCGCGGTTCGCTGCGGTCTTCAGTATCGCGGCGCGGTTTGCGCTCGGCGCGCGGTTCCTGTGCGTCACGGGGCTCGCGCTCTTCGCGGGCGCGGCGGGGTTTGCGCTCCGGGCGTTCTGCGTGGTCATCTTCGCGCGGCGCTTCGGCCTTGGCCGCTTCCGCCCTCGCGATAACTTCAGTCAGGTCAACGCGAACGTCGTCCTTGCCGAACACCTTGATGGCGCTGCCGGTCAGCTTTTCGACATTGCTGATCGCTTCGGCGTCTTCTTCCGAGACGAAAGTGAAGGCCCGGCCCTTGGCCCCGGCGCGGCCTGTACGGCCGATCCGGTGGACGTAATCATCGGGGTGCCACGGCGTATCGTAGTTGAACACATGGCTGACGCCCTTGATATCCAGCCCGCGCGCGGCAACGTCCGAGGCGACCAGAATATTGACTTCACCGGCCTTGAAGCGGTCAAGTTCCTTGATCCGGCTCGACTGGTCCATGTCCCCGTGGATCTCCGACGAGCGGAAACCAGAGCGGGTCAAAGTCTGGTTGAGTTCGCGCACAGTCGTCTTGCGGTTGGCAAAAATGATCGCGGTTTCAACCAGATCATTTTCGAGGAACCAGCGCAGGGTGTCCTTCTTCGCGCGCGACTTTACCGGCACCTTGAAAGCCGTGATGTCGGCATTGGTGGACGCCGCCCGGCTGACTTCGATCCGCTTGGGGTTGGTCAGGAATTTCTTCGACAGCTTCTCGATCGGCGGCGGCATTGTGGCCGAAAACAGCATGGTCTGGCGGGTTTCGGGCAGTTTGGAGCAGATGAATTCGATGTCGGGGATGAAGCCCATGTCGAGCATCCGGTCGGCCTCGTCGATCACCAGCAGCTCGCAGCCGTTGAGCATGATCTTGCCGCGCTCGAACAGGTCCATCAACCGGCCCGGCGTCGCGATCAGCACGTCGACGCCGTCAGACAGCGCCTTCAACTGGTCGCCCATCTGCACGCCGCCAATGAGCAGCGCCATCTTGAGATCGTGGTTCTTGCCGTATTTCTCGAAATTTTCGGCGACCTGAGCGGCCAGTTCGCGGGTCGGTTCTAGGATCAGCGAGCGCGGCATCAACGCACGGCGGCGGCCCGAGGCCATCACATCGATCATCGGGAGCACGAAGCTTGCCGTCTTGCCGGTGCCGGTCTGGGCGATGCCGATCAGATCACGCATCATCAGCACGGTGGGGATCGCCTGGGCCTGGATCGCAGTTGGCGTCGTATAGCCCGCTTCTTCCACGGCTTTAAGCAATTCGGGCGAAAGGCCGAGATCGGCGAAGGTCATGCGGTGTGTGGTGTCCGAAAATTGCGGGCAGGGTTGCTGCCGGGATTATCGCCCCGCTCGCGGCAGGCGCGGCTTCGGGCTGGTGGGCCTTTCCTGCAAATGGGTACAAAAGTCAAGAAATCGCAGGCGAGCGACGCAATCGATCAATCCTGCACTTCGACCAGCCGGCGCATGGTGTCGACTTCGCAGCGAGCCCCCGTGCGCGATTGCAGGCGGTCGCGGTCGACACACAGACGCCCGTCCTTGCTTTTCTCGACATAAAAGCCCGAATAGAAATCGCGGGCACGGCACGATTTTTCGAGATTGACCGCAATCATCCGCCGATCACGCAGGAACAGCACGAGGCGGTTGCCACTACCGGTCTGCACGCCGGCGATGCCGGACAAAGGCACGCATTTCTCTTTGCCCTGTTCCTCGAACCGGGCGGTGTCGGCCCGCCGCGGCAATTCTGCCAGCAGGCTTTGGCGCGCGGCCAGCGGCTGCGGAGCGATGCGCACAACCACGCGCTGTTCAATCCGCACCTGATGCACAATTGCCGATTGGCGCAGTGCCGACAGCGGGTTGACCAGCGCCGGGCTGTCCGCGCGAGGTGCCATGGGGCCCGCATCGCACAGCCCGCCAGACGCACTCTCGCCCGGCATGTCAGCCGCTTCTGCCACGAGGGGCAGCAACAGTGCCAAAGGCGCTGCAAGGGCGAACAGGCTGTCCATGAACGCGGGTGATCTCTCCTCAGAGCAGGGCGGGATCGGCAGGACTGCAAACCATGCCGTCCCCGAAAAGCACCACGCGGGCCTAGCAGCCGCAATTGAACCATGCCTTAACTGGCGCCCATGATGCTGCAAAAGCGGTAGCAATTTCATAGCCGAGTGTGGCAAGTAGGCCACAATGACACACACTGCCCCGCCCCCCGCATACGGTTTGCCAAACGCCGATTTTCTGACTGAAGCCGAAGCCCTGCTTGGCCCCCGCGGGCTGACCACCGATCCTGATCGGATGGACGCTTGGCTGACCGATTGGCGGGGTCGTTACACCGGGCGGGCACTGGCCCTCGCCTCGCCCGCGTCCACGGCAGAGCTGGCGGCGCTGGTCAGACTGTGTGCAGCCCACGCCATCCCGATTGTCCCGCAAGGCGGCAACAGCGGCATGGCGGGCGGCGCAACCCCTGATGACAGCGGCACTGCAATCATTGTCTCGCTGCGCCGCATGGACCGGATCCGCAACCTTGACCCCGGCGCCGGTCAGGCGGTGTGCGAGGCGGGCGTGATCCTCCAGACGCTGCACGATGCGGCCGAAAGCGCGCAGCTGCGCTTTCCGCTGACGCTGGGCGGCAAGGGTTCGGCGACCATCGGGGGGCTGATCGCCACCAATGCCGGCGGCACGCAGGTGCTGCGCCACGGCACCATGCGCGCGCAGGTTCTGGGGCTGGAGGCAGTGCTGGCAGATGGCAGCATGCTCGATCTTATGACCCCGCTCAAGAAGGACAATCGCGGGTTCGATCTGAAGCAATTGCTAATCGGGTCGGAAGGCACGCTGGGGATCGTGACCGCGGCAACGCTCCGACTATTGCCGGCTGCGGTAGGTCGGGCAACAGCATGGGTGGGGCTTGGCGGCATCATCGAGGCCCGCACGCTGCTGCGCCAGCTGGAACGGGCGCTGGGCGATGCGCTGGAAGGTTTTGAAGTCGTGCCCGCTCACTGCCTCGACAGCGTGCTGGCCCATCAGCCCACTGCGCGCGCGCCGCTGGGCGAGCGCCATGCATGGAATGCGTTGATCGAGTGTGCCTCGCCCACCGCTGATAGCGCGGCTTTGTCCGAACTGATGGCAGCCGGGCTTGCGGCAGCGCTGGACGATGGCCTGATTGCCGATGCGGTCGTCGCCGCCAACGATACGCAGGCCGATGCCTTCTGGGCTTTGCGCGATGGTATTTCCGCTGCCGAACGCGCGCTTGGCCCGGCGATGCAGCATGACATTTCGGTACCGGTCGAGCGGATGCCGGAGTTCATTCTGGCTGCGGTGCCGGAACTGGAAGCAAGCTTCCCAGGCACCTGTGCCGTTGCTTTCGGACATCTGGGCGATGGCAATGTTCACTTTCACGTTCTGGCACCTGCCGGTGCGGTGCGCGGTGAGTGGGAAGATAGCGAAGGCAAAATCGTCAGCGCGCGGGTGTATGATCTCGTCACCCAATGGGGCGGATCGATCAGCGCGGAGCACGGGATTGGCCAGATGAAGGTTGATGAACTCGCCCGCCTGCACGATCCGGTCGCGCTGGACGTGATGGCGCGGGTCAAACAGGCGCTCGATCCGCAAGGCCTGCTCAATCCGGGGAAACTGCTGCCCGCCTTGCCGCCCCACTGACCCGCGCGGCTTGCGTGCGCGACTGCAAGGCCTTAAGGGCCGCGCTTTCGGCGGAGCACCCGGTTCTTCCGCTGAGGGGATCATTCACTACCGCTATTTCGGAGACTTCGTCATGGCCAGCGCGCCGCAACCGCAACTTCCGCTGTTCTACAAGGACCTTCTGCCGCTTAACAGCCGCGACCACGCGGATTGGAAAGCCGGTTCGCTCGAAAGCGCGGCCTACCTCGCCGCGACCCATGCAATCCCGCTGACCTCAGACGAATTCGTGGATGCGCAGCGCAATTTCCCGATCGTGTTCACCGCCGGCGAAAACCCGCTGCCGATCGCCCTGTTCGGGCTGAACGAAGGGGTAAACACCTTCGTTGGCGATGACATGAAGATCAACGAACCGATCTACATTCCCGCTTACGCGCGGCGCTATCCCTTCATCCTTGCCAAGTTGCAGCAGGGCAGTGACGATATGTCGCTGTGCTTCGATCCGACCGCCAATCTGCTCGGCAAGATGGACGAAGGCCTTGTTCTGTTCGAAGCCGACGGCAAGCCGACCGAATATACCAATGGTGTGCTCGATTTCTGTCGCCGCTTTGAAGAAGCGGGCCAGCGCACCAAGCTGTTCATGGAAGAGCTGGCCAAGCTTGATATTCTGATGGACGGCGAAATTGCGATTACCCGCAATGACATGCCCGACAAGCCGTTCATCTACCGCGGTTTCCGCATGGTAGACGAAAACAAGCTGCGCGAACTGCCGACAGCGACTGTCGAGACCCTGTCGAAGAACGGTCTGTTGATGCTGATCCATGCGCACCTGTTCTCGCTCAATCTGATGCGCACCTTGTTCGAGCGTCAGCTCGCGCAGGGCAAGGTGCCGATGACCGCAGAAGGCGCGCCTGCTGCGGCGCTGAACTGAGAGGAATTGGCTGGGGCCCGAGGCCCCGGCCCTGCATGAAGCTTTGGCGGGCGGATGGATTGTGATCCGCCCGCCCGCTTTGCATTGATCGCCAGCTATTCAGCCGCCTGACGCTGGTCTTCGCCGCCGCCCAGCAAGGCAGCCTCGGCGCCAAGTTCACGCACCAGCCCGGTCAGCATGGCCGCAATAGCGGGTAGCCCCGCCCCCGGTTCTGCCAAATGGCGATCAAGATAGGTGCCGCGGCACACCTCGATCTGCATGGCATGCACTCCGCCATTCGGGTCGCCGTGGCGGTCAAGCACATAACCGCCCGAATAGGGCTGATTATGCGCGGCCGGGATTCTGCATTGTTCCAGATGCCCGAGCGCGCGGCCAATCAGAAGGTTGTTGCACGATGCGCCAAACCGGTCGCCCAGCACCACCACGGGCGCGCGCACCTCTCCATCGCCCGCGCGCAGGGGCGGCATGGAGTGCAAATCGATCAGCAAAGCCGCGCCCCACTGCTTGCGGATCTGCGCCAGCGTTCGCGCCAAAGCGGTGTGATAGGCGCGGTGGATCCCTTCGATCCGGGCGGCCAGCTCTGAAGGGGCGAGCCGTCCACGCCAGATTTCGCCGGAGCCCGGCAAGCGGCGCGGCACCAGCCCAAGACCGCTGCGCGCACGCGCATTGCTGCGCTGGCCGGGTTCTGGCGGGATAACATCATGCGGCCGCCCGCCTTCGATCATGTCCCAGTCAACATCATCTTCGGCGCGGTTCAGATCGAGCAGGGCGCGCGGTGCATGGGCAACCAGCAGCGCCGCCCCCGTCTCGCGCGCGACTTGCACGCCCAGGCGATCAGCGTGGCGATCTTCAAGCCGGAGCTGCGCGTGCGCTGGCTCCCGCATCCGTGCCGTCACCGCTGCGGGATAAGCCCGCCCGGCATGCGGCACAGCGATCAGCACGGGCAGATGAAGTCGCGGCGGCATGGTCATGGTGTAGGCTGGCGCATCGCCAAGCCCCGGGACCGAGCCACCACTCACAGCGCGGCGCGCGGGGGATGGTCCATGCCGGAATGGGCGTGAAAAGGATGACATGCTGCCAGCTTGCTGGCGTGTTTGCCCCAGCCTGTCAAAGCCTCATGCTTCCCCCGCTGCTGCAATCTGCGCCGCACCGGATGCAATTGGCCGCATGCACAAAGATTTCTTAAGCCCGGTCTGCTAACCCGCCTTGTATGACAGTGACACGCACACCCCGCATTCTGCTCGCCGAGGACGAGGACGCCATGCGCGCCTATCTCGAACGGGCGCTGACCAACGCCGGTTACTTCGTCAGCGCGGTGGATCGCGGTACCGAGGCCGTGCCACTGCTGGAGACGGGCGACTATGATCTGCTGTTGTCCGATATCGTCATGCCCGAAATGGACGGGATCGAGCTGGCTCAGCGCTGCGCCGAAATCTCCCCGCGCACGAAGGTGATGTTCATCACCGGCTTTGCCGCCGTGTCGCTGCGCGCCAGCCGCGAACAGCCTGCCGCCAAGGTCTTGTCCAAACCGTTCCACCTGCGCGATCTGGTGCTGGAAGTGGAACGCGTCTTTGAAGAAGCGGACGCTCTCAGGGGTTAGTGTGCCCGAATCGCTTGCACCCTTGCAGGGCTTGCGTTAAGGGCCGCCTCCGCCCCGCATTGGGGCCGATCCGATGGTGCGGGCGTATAGCTCAGTGGTAGAGCACTATGTTGACATCGTAGGGGTCGCAAGTTCAATCCTTGCTACGCCCACCATCGTGTGATCCAAGACAGCCCGCCCCTTCGGCGGGCTTTTTTGTGCCCTGCGTCGACTGCACCGGCTGTTGCGTTTCATTCGCATGTGCGGCGCTTGCAAGCCTGCCCTCCTCTGCTAAAGCCGCGGCGGGATCTGTGAGCCTTTGGACGGGCTCTGAACAACTTCCTGTCGATCAATCACAGCCCTGCGCAGACGGGGCAAGAAGGATAGGGCAACAGCCATGCAAAAAATCAAAGTCGCCAACCCCGTCGTCGAACTCGATGGCGACGAGATGACGCGCATCATCTGGCAATGGATCCGCGAACGGCTGATCCTGCCCTACCTCGACATTGACCTGAAATATTACGACCTCTCGATCGAAAACCGCGATGCGACCGACGATCAGGTTACCGTCGATTCCGCCAACGCGATCAAGCAGTATGGCGTGGGCGTGAAGTGCGCGACCATCACGCCTGACGAACAGCGGGTCGAGGAATTCGGCCTCAAGAAGATGTGGAAGAGCCCCAACGGCACGATCCGCAACATCCTTGGCGGCGTCGTCTTCCGCGAACCGATCGTGATCGACAACGTGCCGCGCCTCGTACCGGGCTGGACTGACCCCATCGTGGTCGGCCGCCATGCCTTCGGTGACCAGTACAAGGCGACTGACACCCTCATCCCCGGTCCGGGCAAGCTGCGCCTGGTGTTCGATGGCGATGATGGCGCCAAGATCGATCTCGACGTGTTCGACTTCCCCAGCGCCGGCGTGGCGATGGCGATGTACAACCTGGACGATTCGATCCGCGACTTCGCCCGCGCCAGCTTCAACTACGGGCTCAACCTCGGCTGGCCGGTGTACCTGTCGACCAAGAACACGATCATGAAGGCCTACGACGGGCGCTTCAAGGACCTGTTCCAGGAAGTGTTCGACACCGAAGGCTTCGCCGAGAAGTTCAAGGAAAAGGGCATGGTCTACGAACATCGCCTGATCGACGACATGGTCGCCTCAGCGCTCAAGTGGTCGGGCAAGTTCGTGTGGGCGTGCAAGAACTATGACGGCGATGTGCAGTCGGATACCGTCGCGCAAGGGTTCGGCTCGCTCGGCCTGATGACTTCGGTGCTGCTCTCGCCCGACGGCAAGACGGTGGAAGCCGAGGCCGCGCACGGCACCGTCACCCGCCACTATCGCCAGCACCAGCAGGGCAAGTCGACCTCGACCAATCCGATTGCCTCGATCTTCGCCTGGACCCGCGGCCTGATGTATCGCGGCAAGTTTGACGGCACGCCCGAAGTGGTCAAGTTTGCCGAAACGCTTGAGCGAGTCTGCGTCGAGACCGTGGAAAAGGGCTATATGACCAAGGATCTGGCGCTGCTGATCGGGCCCGGTCAGGCATGGCAGACCACCGAGCAGTTCTTCGAGACCATCGTGCAGAACCTCGAAAAGGAAATGGCCAGCGCAGCGTAAGCTCGCGAAAGGAGCATCATGGCAAGCCGATCCACCGCACGTCTGGAAATTCGCCAGGCCAAACTGAAAGACGTGCGGGCGATCGGCGATCTGGTGCGCCGTGCCTATGATGATCTGCCCGCCTACACGCAGGGCGAAATCCGCGGGCAGATCAACAACTACCCCGAAGGCTGCTTTGTCGCGCTGTTCGATGGCGCAGTGGTCGGTTACTGCGCCTCGATGCGGCTGGACGAGCGCGTGGCGCTGTCAAACCACACCTGGGACGAAGTCACCGGCAACGGCTTCGGCAGCCGCCACGATCCGACCGGCGACTGGCTCTACGGCTACGAACTTTGCGTCGATCCGGCGGTGCGCGGCACGCGGTTGGGGCGCAGGCTTTACGAAGAACGCCGCGCGCTGGCCGAACGGCTCGATCTCACCGGCATCGTGTTCGGCGGACGCATGCCCGGCTATGCCCGCGCCAAGCGCCGCAAGGCCAACCGTGCTGACACGCCGGAGCAATATCTCGACCTTGTGATCGAGAGCAAGATTCACGATCCCGTGCTCCGCTTCCAGCTCGCCAATGGGTTCGAAGCGGCCGGGATCATGCCCAAATACCTGCCCGAGGACAAAGCCAGCCGCGGCAATGCCGTGCGGATGATCTGGCGCAACCCCTACGTCGACAGCGATTCCCCGCCCAAGCACCGCCTGCCGCGCGACGTCGAAAGCGTGCGGATCGCGACCTGCCAGCTGCAATCGCGCGCGGTCTCCGGCTTCGATGAATTCATGAAGCAAATCGAATATTTCGTCGATGTTGCCGCCGATTACGAAGCGGACTTCATTGTCTTTCCCGAAATGTTCACAGTCATGCTGCTCTCGGCCGAGCCCAAGGAACTGACCCCGCTTGAAGCCATCGAGACGCTGAGCGATTACACCCCGCGCATCCGCCAGCGCCTGTCCGAAATGGCGCTTGCCTTCAACATCAACATCATCGGCGGATCGCACCCGACCCGGATGCCCGATGGTGACATCCACAACGTCGCCTATGTCTGCCTGCGCGACGGATCGATCCACGCGCAGGAAAAGATCCACCCCACCCCCAACGAAGCCTATTGGTGGAACATCAAGGGCGGCGACTCTATCGACGCCATCCCCACCGACTGCGGCCCGATCGGCGTGCTGATTTGCTACGACAGCGAATTCCCAGAACTCGCCCGCCGGTTGGTGGACGAAGGCGCGCGGATCATCTTCGTGCCGTTCTGCACCGATAGCCGGCAGGGCTACATGCGGGTGCGCTATTGTTCACAAGCGCGCGCGATCGAAAACCAGTGCTTTGTTGTCATGAGCGGCAATGTCGGCAACCTGCCCAATGTCGCCAACATGGACATCCAATACGCCCAAAGCTGCATCCTGACGCCCTGCGATTTCCCCTTTGCGCGTGACGGGATCGCCGCCGAAGCCTCGGAAAATGTCGAAACGCTGACAATCAGCGATGTGAACCTCGCCGATCTCAGCTGGGCCCGCGCCGAAGGCACGGTGCAGAACCTCGCCGACCGCCGCTTTGATCTTTACCGGATCGAGTGGGACAAGCGGGTCGGCAATATCAAAGACCCACTGGGCGAGCAGCACGTCACGGGCCAAAAACGACCAATCGGCCCCCATGGTGCAGGCGGCGGATGACAGCCCGGCCTGCGCGCGCTAGGTCTCCGGCGTGGCTGGCGAACTGACCATTACCCCATTCCTGTCCGATGCGCTGGTAATCCTTGGCGCAGCGGGAATCGTGATTCCGGTCTTCGCCCGCTTTCGCATTACGCCCATCATCGGTTTCATCCTGATCGGCGTCGCCGTCGGCCCGTTTGGCCTCGGCTCGCTGGTGCCGCGCGTTCCGTGGCTCGAACATATAACGATCACCAATCCCGAAGCGCTGACACCCTTCGCTGATTTTGGCATCGTTTTGCTGCTGTTTGCGATCGGGCTGGAACTTTCGTTCAACCGTCTGTGGCAGATGCGCAAATTGGTGTTTGGGCTGGGCGCGCTTGAAGTGCTGATCAGCGGCAGCGCATTGGCGCTGTTTGTCGGGCTGGCGGAGCCATTGAACTTCACGGCTGCGCTCGCACTGGGCTTTGCTTTGGCATTCTCGTCCACCGCGATTGTTTTGCCGATTTCGGGCACCCGCACGCCTGTCGGCCGCGCGGCGCTGTCGATGCTGTTGTTCGAAGACATCATCATCGTCCCGATCATCTTCATCCTCGGCGCGCTGGCGCCCAATGCGCAGGGTGAAGGCTGGGAAGGTCTGATCGAAACCCTGTGGCAAGGCGGGTTGGTGGTCGCCGTGCTGCTTGTGGCCGGCCGCGTGGCCCTGCCCCGTCTGTTTGCGCAGGCGGCCCGCACCAAAAGCCCTGAACTGTTCCTGGCCGCATCCTTGCTGGTGGTGATCGGCGCGAGCCTTGCGACCGCGCTGGTCGGTCTCTCGCCCATCGTTGGCGCGCTGATCGCCGGCCTGCTGATCGCCGAGACCGAGTACCATACCGAGGTCGAACTGATCATGGAGCCGTTCAAGGGCCTGGCCCTCGGCGTGTTTCTCATCACCGTCGGCATGAGTATCGACCTGTTCGATATTCTGACAAATCTGGGCTCCTTCGCGCTGGCAGTGGTCGGGGTGCTGACGTTCAAGGCGCTGGTTACCGGCATCCTGCTGCGCTTGATGGGGGCGCGGCGCGGCACGGCGGCAGAAACCGGCGTGCTGATGGCAAGTCCCAGTGAAACCACGCTGATCGTACTGGCCGCCGCCACAAGCGCGCTGGTGCTGGACACGGAAACCGCGCGCTTTTGGCAGACCGTGACCGCTATCGGACTGACGATCACCCCTGTGCTCGCCAAGCTCGGCGCTGGCCTGGCGCGGCGGGTCGACGGAGTGGCAGAGCCGACTGCCGCCAGCGACACTGACGAACCGCGCACGATCATCGTCGGTGGCGGCCGCGTGGGACGCCTTGTTGCCGACATGATGCAAACCCACGCCAAATCCTATGTCATGATCGACACCAACCCTGATCTGATCGCCGTAGCCAAGCGCGATGGGTACCGAGCAACCTTCGGGGACGCGGCGCGCGGTGATGCGCTGACACGGCTGGGGGTGGAAACCGCGCCCGCTGTCGTGCTGACAATGGACGAACCGGTGTTGGCCCAGCGGCTGGTTGCCAAACTCCGCCAAACCTACCCCGACCTGCTGATCGTGGCCCGCGCGCGGGACACCGATCACGCGGCGGCATTGTACCGTGCCGGAGCCAGCCATGCGGTGCCCGAAACACTGGAAAGCTCGCTCCAGCTTTCAGAGGCAGTATTGGTGGATATCGGCGTCGCGATGGGCCCGGTGATCGCGTCGATCCATGCCAAGCGCGACGAGTTCCGCGAACAGCTGGAGCGCGATGGGGGGTTGAGTGAGAAGCCCAAATTGCGCACCTCGCTGTCGCTTCAGGACCGCACAGCCACTTAGCCAGTCACCGCGACTGAGTCGCCATGCCCGCTGTGCTTCCTGCAAGCCGCTGACACGATGGCAAAGCGTTCCGATCAGCGAACGCTAACCAGCGCTCTAGGCCGCAGAATGTGCGAGCAACGCTGCTTTCGCCGCCGCCAGTGCATCGGCCGCCTTGGCGCCGTCTGGCCCGCCGCCCTGCGCCATGTCAGCCCGGCCGCCGCCGCCCTTGCCGCCCAGCGCCTCCACGCCGGCGCGCACCAGATCGACCGCGCTGAACCGCGAAGTCAGATCATCCGTTACAGCCGCAGCAATGCTCGCCTTGCCATCATTGACCGCGATAATCGTCGCCACGCCGGATCCCATCCGCTGCTTGGCTGCATCGAGCAGCGGTCGCAGTTCCTTGGGATCAAGCCCTTCGAGCACCTGTCCGCTGAACGTGACACCAGCCACAATTTCATCAGCCGAAGCGGCCGACCCGCCTGCGCCGCCACCGCCAAGTGCCAGCGCCTTCTTCGCCTCGGCCAGCTCCTTTTCCAACCGCTTGCGTTCGTCCAGAAGCGCAGCCAGGCGGGCCGGCACGTCTTCCGGGGTTGCACGGATTACGCTTGCCGCTGACTTCAACGCCTCTTCGCGCGCGACCAGCCATGCGCGAGCGGCTTCACCGGTCAGCGCCTCGATCCGGCGAATGCCCGAAGACACCGCGCTTTCCGACACGATCCGGAATATCCCGATATCGCCCGTCGCCCGCACATGGGTACCGCCGCACAGTTCGACCGAGTAGCTGCGCCCTTCCTTGCCCGACCGGCCCATCGCCAGCACGCGCACTTCGTCGCCGTATTTCTCGCCGAACAGGGCCAATGCGCCTGCCGCCACCGCATCATCGGGGGTCATCAACCGTGTGCTGACAGCCTCATTGGCGCGGATTTCGGCGTTCACTTCGGCCTCGATGGCCGCGATATCATCCGGCGTGAGCGCGACCGGGTGCGAGAAATCGAAGCGCAGCCGCTCTTCGGCGACCATGCTGCCCTTTTGCGTGACATGCCCGCCGAGGCGGTTGCGCAGCGCCGCGTGGACGAGGTGGGTTGCCGAATGGTTGGCGCGGATCCGGTCACGGCGATCGGTATCGACCTTCAGTTCCACCGTATCGCCAACCGCAATCTGGCCCCCTTCAATCCGGGTATTGTGCGCATGCAGGCGGCCGAGCGGCTTGGCCGTATCGGTAACGGTGGCCTTGAGCCCGGCAGGGTTGGTCATTGTGCCAGCATCACCGGTTTGTCCGCCGCTCTCGCCATAGAACGGCGTCTGATTGGTGAGGATGACGACATCTTCACCGGCCTGCGCGCTGGCGACTTCAACCCCGCCCTTGACGATAGCGACCACCCGGCCTTCACCGCTTGTTGCAGCATAGCCGGTAAACTCGCTGGCGCCTTCGCGCTCGGCAATGTCGAACCAGACTTCGCCCGATGCCGCATCGCCGCTGCCTTTCCACGCAGCGCGTGCAGCGGCCTTTTGCCGCGCCATCGCCGTGTCGAACCCAGCGCGGTCAACCCCGATGTCGCGGGCGCGCAAGGCATCTTCGGTCAGGTCATAGGGGAAGCCGAAAGTGTCATAGAGACGGAATGCAATTTCACCATCAAGCTGGCCGCCGCTGGTGAGGTCAACGGTGGCTTCATCAAGCAGTTTCAGCCCCTTGTCGAGCGTGCGGCGGAACTGCGTTTCTTCACGTTCTAGCACTTCGGCAATCAACGCCTGCCCGCGGACAAGCTCGGGATAGGCCTGGCCCATTTCGGTGACGAGCGCCGGTACAAGCCGGTGCATCAACGGCTCGGATGCGCCCAGAAGGTGGGCATGGCGCATGGCGCGGCGCATGATCCGGCGCAGCACATAGCCGCGCCCTTCATTGGAGGGGAGGACGCCATCGGCCATCAGGAAGCTGGTCGAACGCAGGTGATCCGCAATGACGCGGTGGCTGGCAGCCGTCTCGCCCTGTGCGGCCACCCCCGTCAACGATTCCGAGGCCGAAATCAGGGCCTTGAAGGTGTCGGTGTCGTAATTGTCGTGGACGCCTTGCAGCACCGCCGCAACGCGCTCGATCCCCATGCCGGTGTCGATCGAAGGCTTGGGCAGGTCGCTGCGCGTGCCATCAACCTGCTGTTCGTATTGCATAAAGACGAGATTCCAGATCTCGACAAAACGGTCCCCATCCTCGTCCGGGCTGCCGGGAGGGCCGCCGAAGATATGATCGCCGTGATCGTAGAAGATCTCCGAACACGGGCCGCAGGGGCCAGTATCGCCCATCGACCAGAAGTTATCGGAGGTCGCGATGCGGATGATCCGGTCGTCGGGCAGGCCGGCGATCTTGCGCCACAGGGCGTGGGCTTCGTCATCGGTGTGGTAGACCGTGACGGTGAGCTTGTCCGCCGGTAGCCCCCATTCGCGCGTCAACAGGGTCCAGGCATGTTCGATCGCCTGTTCCTTGAAGTAATCGCCGAAGGAAAAATTCCCAAGCATTTCAAAGAAAGTGTGGTGGCGCGCAGTGTAGCCGACATTGTCGAGGTCATTATGCTTACCGCCTGCCCGAACGCATTTTTGCGAAGAGGCTGCGCGCGGCGAGGCGGGCGTTTCCAGCCCGGTGAACACGTTCTTGAACGGCACCATCCCGGCGTTGACGAACATCAACGTTGGGTCATTGTAGGGCACCAGCGGCGCCGAAGGCGTGGCGGCGTGGCCATTCCTGCTGAAATAGTCGAGGAAAGAGCGGCGGATGTCGTTCGTCGATGTCATGGCGGTGCAGTTAGGCAAAGCGCGGGGATTTCGCAATGGAATGCGCAAAATCGCGGCGTCAAACGGGGGGCTGGATGGGGCCAAGACCACGGCAAGGCTGGTCACGACGGGGCCTGGAACGGTTTGGCAGGGGCACGCTTCAGCTTGAAACCGGCAGCGAAAAGCCGGCCACTACCCGAATGAGGGAAGCGTGGCCGGCTTCACGGTTTTCCGGGCAAGGAGCGCAACGCCCCCTGTTGCCCGCTTGAGGATCAGTCGTCGGAGTCCGCGTCCGGCCCCACCATCATTTCCTCGGCGACCTTGTCAGTGCGGCTGCGGATCGCAGCTTCCAACCGGTCGCAAACCTCAGGGTGTTCGCGCAGGTATGTCTTGGCATTTTCGCGGCCCTGCCCGATCCGGATCGAATCATAGGAAAACCAGCTGCCCGACTTTTCCACCAGGCCTGCCTTGACGCCCAGATCGATGATCTCGCCAATCTTGGAGATGCCTTCGCCATACATGATGTCGAATTCCACCTGCTTGAACGGCGGGGCGACCTTGTTCTTGACCACCTTTACCCGGGTCGCGTTGCCGGTGATTTCGTCGCGGTCCTTGATCTGCCCCGTGCGGCGGATGTCGAGCCGGACGCTGGCATAGAACTTCAGCGCATTGCCGCCGGTGGTGGTCTCCGGATTTCCGTACATCACCCCGATCTTCATGCGCAGCTGGTTGATGAAGATCACCATGCAGCGCGAACGGCTGATCGAACCGGTCAGCTTGCGCAAGCTCTGGCTCATCAAGCGGGCCTGAAGACCGACGTGCGAATCGCCCATCTCGCCTTCGATTTCCGCGCGCGGCACCAGCGCCGCGACCGAGTCGACCACCAGCACATCAATCGCGTTTGAACGCACCAGCGTATCGACAATCTCCAGCGCCTGTTCGCCGGTATCGGGCTGCGACACGATCAGCTCGTCAATATCGACGCCCAGTTTTTTGGCATAGACCGGATCAAGCGCGTGTTCTGCATCGACGAAGGCGGCAGTGCCCCCGGTCTTTTGCGCTTCGGCAATAACATGCAGCGCCAGCGTGGTCTTGCCCGAGCTTTCCGGGCCATAAACCTCAATCACCCGGCCGCGCGGCAGGCCGCCGATGCCAAGCGCAATATCCAGACCCAGCGACCCGGTCGAAATGGCTTCGACCTGCATCGTTTCCTTCGAGCCCAGCTTCATCGCCGAACCCTTCCCAAACGCACGGTCGATCTGAGCGAGCGCGGCTTCGAGCGCCTTTTGACGGTCCACGGCTTTCTTGTCCTCTTCCACCAGCTTCAATTGCGTAGCCATCGCATGCGCTCCTTCACTTGCCTAGGGGCGATTGCGAAGTATCGACAATCAAGCCCTTGGACACGCTTGTATCGCATTTGTTCTATTGGAACAAGTGGGGAACGAAAATTTCCTACAGCAGGGCCAATGGCCTAGGGCACTGCCGGACGAAGCTGCCAATCGATGCTGCGCTCGCTATTGGCAGGCAGGGTCAGTTCGGCGGTCTGATAGCCGTTCTTGACCACCACCTTGTGGCCCGGAAAGCGGATGTCCGATTGCCCGGCATATCCCACACGCAGCCGCATGGTCACAGGATGCGGATTGGCATTGCTGAACACCGCGCGCATTTTGGTCCATCGGCGCGGGGCCGTGGCAGCGCCATCGGCACTGATCGCGCCGCAGCGCGCAAATACCTGCGCGCTTTGCCCCAGTTCCAGCTCGATTTCCTGCCCGCTGGCATAGTCGCGCAAATTGGCCGTCGCGGCCAGCACGTCGCCGCGCGGTGACGGTTCGTAGAGGGTCATGGTGCCTTGCGGCAGCGCCATGCCAAGACCGCGCCGTTGTTCGTTTTTGGTCACCAGCAGCAGGCCCGCCGGCACGGGCTGAGCGTCAATGGCATCGAAGCGTCCCGCCGGATCGCATCCCGCCTGATAGAGATACCGCGCCTTGACCGCAGGCTGATTGAGAAAGGCGACCTGTTTCATCCCGCTGGCCGCCACATCCACCCGGCCGGGCACACGGAACAGCTTGAGATCGCCAAGATTTTCTTCCGCAGCGGTTACCACGGCGCTTTCGGCCCGCATGCGTGCGCCGGTCACTACCACGGCTTCGGCTGCCATCATCGGCGCTGGCGCATACATCGGCGGTGGCGGCGGGGGAGGCGGCGGAGGCGGATAGCCGACCGGCGATCCGGCGGCTGTGCTGCCAATCGGGTAGCAGGTCAGCCGCAAGGGATCGGCGCGCGGCGGATCGGCAAGCCCTTCGTAATCACTGGTCACGTTCAGCTTGCCCGCAACAATCTGGAGCCGCGCATCATCAAAGCTCTGCGCGTTGTCATTGACGAGGGTGAGCCAGCTCAGCAGGCTGAGGCCGAATTCCCCCGCCCCGCCCTGCTGCGCCAGCCGCGCGACATAATTGGCCTGCCAGTCAAACCCCCACGCCAGATAGGTCAGCGTCACATCATAAGTGCCGCCGGTATCCGAGCGCGTGTCGACTGAGAACACCGGACTGGCCGACAGGCCGGCAGGGATGCGGCTGAATGACAGGGTTTCGGGCAGACCGGCACAGCGCACAGCTTCGAACCCCGCATCGCTTTGCAAGATCAGTCCGCCATCGGCGCGGGTGCGAATGATCGCCTGCTGGCTGGTGACAGCGCCGGTGGCCGGGTTGGTGCGGGTGATCGTGACCCGGTTGCCCAGCGTGCCGTCCACCAGCGCGGCCGGCGAAAGCAGCTGGGTATTGCGGTTCTTTTCGATCGTGCCGCCCGGCAGGCCCGTAACAATGGCGGAGATCCCGATCATACCTTCAGCCACCCCGACAAAGCGGATGGTCGTCTCGCCAGGCGGCAGGGTTACGCGCCGGGTTTCGCTGATCATCGCGAAGCCTTGCGGGTTGTCACGGGCCAGCGGCGCGTCCGGGGCGCGGTCGGGATCGCGGTAGATCGTAACCGACAGGTCGGACGGCGCCGCCGCATCGACCACCTCGCGCGCGGCCAGCGGCGGGGCGGCGACGCCTGCCAGCATGGCGACAAGCGCAAGGATCGGTCGGCCCACGATTGCGGAGCGCATCGCCCCGCCCCTCAATACCGGGTTTCGTAGGTGACGCGGATCACCCGCTCGCCCGATGCCGGGACGGGGACGACATATTGACGCCGGTCGGCGTTGGCCTGCGTGCCGACGATGTCTTCGGCGGTGACGCGGGTGTCATTGCCCCACCAGCCGCGGCTGAGGCCGGTTTGGGCCAGCTCGACATCGATCGGGGCGGCCTTGGCGTTGGTGAGCGTGTAGCGCATGGTGGTGCGGTAGAATGTCTTGGGCCGATCAATCTCGACTTCGCTGACCTGCCGCCCCCCTTCAAACACGCGGTAACGCGCGCTGCGTTCCCATTCGGCGGCGGTGATCATCTCGCGCTTTTCGACTTCGGCCTTGATAGTGATGTCGAAGGCTTCGCCAGTCACCAGCGAAAGCTCGCTGCCCATCGGGGTGTGGCCGATCCCGTTTTCGCCGATGAACTGCGGCGTGCCTTCGCGGTCGCGCTGATAGAACCGCACCGTGCCTGCCGGAAGCGCATCGCCCAGGCTCGATCCGCGCGCGGTGGAAAAGGCGAGACGGCTTTCGGCATTACGGGGTTCCTCGTCGTTCTGCTCCCAGCCGATGGTCGCCGAATAGACCTTGCGCGCTGGCACGGCCTGCACATCGAGAAAGCTGACCTGCTTGGTCTGGGCATTGGCGACCGTGGTGCGACCGCTGATGGGATAGAGGTAGAAATCGCCCAGCCGCTCGCGGCCCGCGGTTTCGGTTCCGGCGCGGGTCATGCCGCGCTCGTTATAGCCATAGCCGTTGCCCCCGCCATTTTGGCCAGCAGCGGGATTGCCAGCGACCAGCACAGTGTCGGCGTTGTGGAAGGTGGTGCCGGTCGTGTTGGTCAGCGTCACCCAGCCCTGCATGTCGATGGTGCCGGCAGCCTCGTTATAGAGTGCGACGTAATCGGCGCTCCAGCCCAGCCCTCTGGTGAGATAGCGCAGCGAGACGGGACGGGTGCCTGCGCGGGTGGAGGCGAGATTGACCGACAGCGTGGGCCGCGCGCGCAGACTTGGCGGCACCTGGTCAAAGATCACCCGCACCGGCAGGCCATCATCGCGCAGCACCTCGATCCGGTCGCCAATCTGGATCACGACGCCGCCGGCGGTGGACAGCACCGTCGCTCGCTCGCGCGTTTCAGTGCCGGTGGCAGGATTGGTGCGCAGCAAGGTCACAGTCTGGCCGACCGCCTTTTCCATCAGCTTGGACGGGGTAAGCAGATCGTAATCAAAGTTCTGTTCGGCAATCGTGGTGTTGGCCGCTGCAAAGCTGAGCGTTTCGGGCTGGATCTGGGCCGAAACGTCGGGAAACTCCACCCGGCTAGCGCCGTTTGCAATCGCGATCTGGCGGACATCCTGCACCAGCGCGAGGTTGTTGTTGTAGATCGTGAGCGCCACCTCGCCCTGTGCCGTTTGAGGTGCGGTTTGGGATGCCGTTTCGGGCGCGGGTTGCGCAGCGGCGCTGGCGGCCAGCACAGCGGCGGCCGATACTCCGCCAGCGATTCGAATTGCGCGCAGTTGCATCCCATTCCCCTCGTAACCTTCTCCGGGCCGAGGATGAACGACTTGGCGGCTTTATCCAAGGTGAATGGAGCACTGCCCCGCTGCTGGCGCGCTAGGCTCCGGCGCCTTGCTTCGCACCTTCGAGCGCCCGCGCCTCGCGCAGCACCGCGCCGACCTTGTCGCCGATGGACGCCACACTGAACGGCTTGGCGATGAAGTGCATGTCGGCAATGTCGATGTCACGGCGCAGCTGTTCTTCGGCATAGCCCGACATGAACAGCACCGGCATGCCGGGTAACCGGGCGCGAATCGCCCGTACCATCGCCGGGCCATCCATGCCGGGCATCACCACGTCAGACACGACAATATCGAATTGCGCCTTGCCTTCGGTGATCGCCGCGAGGCCTTCTTCACCATTGGCGCAGGCGGTGACTTCATATCCCGCCCGCACCAGCGCGCGTTCGGCCACGGTGCGCACCATATCCTCGTCCTCGACCAGCAGCACCTTGCCCCCCGCCGACCAGTCGGACGACACCAGCGGCGGTGCTTCGCGCTTCTTGGGCGCCTCGCCGCGATGGACGGGGAAATAGACGGTGAAGCGCGCCCCGGTAGGGTGCCCTGCCTTATCGGTGATGTTGTCGGCAAAGATGAACCCGCCCGATTGCTTGACGATCCCGTAAGCGGTCGACAGGCCGAGCCCGGTGCCCTTGCCCTGCTCCTTGGTGGTGAAGAACGGTTCGAACAGCTTCGGTAGCACGTGGGGCGGAATGCCGCCGCCGGTGTCCTGCACGATCAGCACGGTGTAATCGGCTGCTGGCAATACCTCAGACCCCAGCTGGATCACCTGCTTGGCCTGCAACGTGCGCGTGTAGAGCGAGATGCGTCCTTGCCCGTTACCGCGTGACTGGATCGCGTCGCGCGCATTGACGGCCAGGTTCATGATGACCTGTTCCAGCTGCTGCGGATCGGCCCGCACTGCGCCCAGATTGCGGTCGTGCTGGACGTAATACGTGATTTTCTCGCCCAGCAGCCGCTTAATGAGAGGACTGACTTCACTGATGACGTCAGGCAGCTGGATAATCTCGGGCCGCAGGGTCTGCTGGCGCGAAAAGGCGAGCAATTGCCGCGTCAGCGAGGCAGCGCGGTTGGAATTGGCACGGATCTGCTGAATGTCATCATAATCGCTGTCGCCCGGGATATGGCGCAGCAGCATCAGATCGCAGGTGCCGATGATCGCGGTCAGCACATTGTTGAAATCATGCGCGACCCCGCCCGCCAGCTGGCCCACGGCCTGCATCTTGGTGGCTTGGGCAACCTGACGGCGCAGCTGGTTTTCCTGAGAGGTATCAGCCAGCGACAACAGCACCGCGGCCTCGCCCAGCCCGCGCACACCGGCTAGGCCGAGGCTGACCGGCTCCTCCGGACTGCCCACCAGCCGAACCGTCACATCGCCGCTGGTCGACGGCCCGCGCCCGTGGCGGCGCACCGCATCGGACATGGCCGCCTTGTCTTCGCGCACCACCAGATCGGTCGGGAACTGCGGCAGACCGCGTCCTTCACGCGCAACGCTGCGCAGGAACGCCTCGTTGCCGAACAGGAAGCGCCCGTCGCGGTCAGTCATGGCGAGGCCCAGCGGCAGCTGCGCCAGCAGCGCATCCAGTTGCGCCACACCCGCTTGCGCTGCACCGTCGAAACCGCTGCCGATACCGACACCCGAATCTATCAGCAGCATCAAGGATGTCGCCTCGTCCGGTCCAGCGGCCGTGACGCGCTCCTCCGGGTCGACCAGCGGGATATCCACCAACGTCTGCGGCGTCCCGCCGCGCCCCTCGCGGGCAAAGAAAATCCGGTCCCGCTCATCAGAGCGCAGGAAGCTTACAAAATCCTGCCCCATCAAGGTCGCGCGTTCATCACCGGCCGCCCGCTCGGCAAACCCGGCGCTGACAGCGCGGATCACGCCATCGGCTGTGGTGATTGCAGTCTCGATCCCCGCCCGGCTCAGCATCTTGCCAAACGGCCCGGCAAGGTCGAGCGCGCTCAGATCATCCCCGCGTGCGCGCGCTATCGGCTTCAAGCGCCAGATCAGATGATCGTCGCCGCGCCCTGCCCGCGTAGCCGAGACCTGCCAGCGGGTTTCATCAAGCGCTTCGATGTCATCCAGCGATGCCATCCCGTCGCGCCAGGCGTTGCGCGCCAGCAAACCCGCCGCCTCTTGCCCTGCCCGCCCGAGCGGCAGGGCCGGCGGGGCGGCCCCGGCGCCAAAACTGTCGAGGAAAAATACATTGGCACAGACCATGCGATTGGCGCGGTCGGTGATGGCGATCGCTTCGCCTGCACGCTCAATCGCGGCGACTGTGACGCTCCAATCCGGTGCGGCCAGCACCTGCCCTTCCGGCGCGGTACGCGTACGGTCGAGCATCACGATGCCGCCCAGCAGCACGCCCGTTGCCAGCAGAAAAGCCAGCGCCACCAGCCAGCTTCCCGTGGCGACAAACAGCACCGCCGCGCTTGCCACCAGCGCCCCGCCCAGCAGCAGCAACAGATTTACCGGCGGCGCCTCGACCACGCGGCCGGCATTGGCGATGAGGCCGGACAATTTCGGATCGGGGCCAGTGCGGCGAGACAAGCGGGCGGGCTCCTGTGAGTCAGAATTGGCAAGCAGTGCGAGCCATGCCTCCTACTGCGTGCCGAGCCGCTGGTCGAGCCGCGCTTCCATCACCTTCAACCGTCTGGCCCGCTTACGAGACACCACAGCGCGCCAGACCCAGCCGGACAGCACATATCCGATCACCGGCGTGGCAAATGACAGCACCAGATAGCCCACCACAGTGGCGCCTGCGACCTCATAGGCATCGGTCAAAAAGGCCCAGGTTCCGGAATTGACCTTGGTCGCCGCCATCGCCGGGACGCTGGCATCAACCCGCAGCGCGAATTCGCCGATCTTGTAAGCGATCGCCATCCAGAAGGGCAGCGTGAAGGGGTTTGTGACAAACGTCATCAAGGCCGCCAAAGGCACGTTGGCGCGGGTTGGCAGCGCGAGAAAGGCCGACAGGAAAATCTGCCCGATGGGGATGATAAAGGCCGCGAACAGCCCCAGCGCAACCCCGCGCGGCACCGAGCGGCGGGTAAACCGCCATAGTTCCGGCGACAGAAAACGGTGAGCGATCGGGGCGAGATATTTGTTCTCGGCCATCTCTTCACGCGTGGGTGTGTTTTTGCGGATCAGGTCCATCGCCCAGGTCTTCGACCGGGCTGAAATCGTCGGCTTAGGAGGTTTGGGCGCCATGCTCATGCACGGGCGCCTTGCCACGGCAGGGGGGCGTCAGAAACGCGAAAGTTCAGACGGGCGAACATGGTGTGTGTCCATATGGGTAGCATGCCAGTGCTGACCAGTAGGTGAATCGGCCCCTGCGTGACTATTTTTGACAGAGCGCAGCAGCCAAGCGTCAGGATCGGTCCCTGAGAATGCGTGCCTTGTCACGCTTCCAGTCGCGGTCCTTGATGGTGGCGCGCTTGTCGTGGGTCTGCTTGCCCTTCGCGAGCGCGAGTTCGACCTTCGCCCGGCCGGTGCGGTTGAAATAGACCATCAGCGGCACCAACGTCATGCCCTTGCGTTCGACCGCCCCGACGAACTTTTCGATCTCGCGCTCATGCAGAAGCAGTTTGCGCGGACGGCGCGGTTCGTGGTTCAGGCGGTTACCGTGGCTGTATTCGGGAATATTGGCATTGATGAGCCAGACCTGCCCGTCCTTCACCTCGGCATAGCTTTCGGCAATGCTGGCCTCGCCCGCGCGCAACGCCTTCACTTCGGTGCCCTGCAAGGCGAGGCCCGCTTCAAAAGTGTCTTCGATAAAGTAATCGAACCGCGCACGGCGGTTTTCGGCGACGATCTTGGTCTTGTCGAAGGTGATGGGTTTGGGGCGTGCCATGGGACGCGCGATGTAGGTGTGCGGGACGCAAAAAGCGAGGCCCTTTGCGCTTTGCGCGCTTGCAGGTTATCGCTTGGCGCTCGCAGCACGGGGGCGTGGCCGCATGAACAATCCTGAACCCTTCATCATCGCCGGGCAAAGTATCGACCCTGGCACCATGCGCGATGTCGCCTTGCCGATCACCACGATGGCAACCGGCACGGCATCGTCGCTGGCAGTGCGCGTGCTGCACGGCGCGCAGGCTGGCCCGGCGGTGTTTGTCAGCGCCGCCATTCACGGGGACGAGATCATCGGCACGGCGGTGATCCAGCGGCTGGCACAATCGCTCCGGCCAGAGGCGCTGGCGGGGACGGTGCTGCTGGTACCGGTCGCCAATATTTTCGGTTTCCTTAGCCGGTCGCGTTACCTGCCGGACCGGCGCGACTTGAACCGCAGCTTCCCCGGCAGCGCAGGCGGATCGCTGGCCGGGCAGATCGCGCATATCTTTTACCGCGAAGTGGTGGCGCGTTGCACGCTTGGCATCGATATCCACTCGGCCGCGATCCATCGCTACAACCTCCCGCAAATCCGCATCGCTGCGGGCGACAAACGCCTGACCGAACTGGCGATGGCGTTCGGGGCGCCGGTCATCATCGAAAGCCCCCTGCGCGATGGATCCTTGCGTGATCTCGCTCAGAAACAGGGCGTTGCCATGCTGCTGCTTGAAGCCGGCGAGGCCCTGCGGTTCGACCGCTTGTCGATCGAAACCGGGGTCGAGGGGGTCGAGCGGGTGCTTGCGCATCTGGGGATGATCGCGGCGGATGACGGCCTGCGTAACGTGGGCATTCCGGCCCGCGCCAACCGGTCGATATGGGTCCGGTCCCCGCGCGGCGGCGTGGCAGCTATGGTGCGCTACTCGGGCGATCCGGTGCGGCAAGGCGAAGTGCTGGCGCGGGTGGCCGGATTGTTCGGTGAAGACCCCGAAGACGTGGTCAGCCCGATTGACGGAATCATCATCGGCCACGCGACCCTGCCCGTGGTGCATCAGGGCGACGCCCTGTTTCACATTGCCGCAATCGACCATCCCGAACGGATCGGCGCGCAAATCGATTCGATCACCGAAGCGATTCTGGCTAGCGAGCCGCAAGGCAATGCCGAGCGGCTGCTGGACGAGGACGAGGTGGTCTAGGCTCCGATCACACCCGCGCTCACCAGCGCTTCATCAACCGCGCGCTTCGCCTCGTCCGAACACTCCACCAGCGGCAGGCGCACCTCGGGTTCGATCCAGTCATGCACGCGGGCAAGCGCATATTTCACCGGTGCAGGGCTGGCGTCCGAGAACATCGCGTAATGCAGCGGAAACAGGCGGTCATTCAGCTGGCGCGCTTTCTGCAATTCGTTTGCCGCAATCGCCGCGTGGAATTCGGCGCATAGCTTGGGCGCGACATTCGCCGTCACCGAAATGCACCCGCGCCCGCCCGCCGCCGCGTGCGGCAGCCACAGCTCGTCATTGCCCGACAATTGGCAAAATTCGCGCCCGATCCCCATGCGGTGATCGGCCACCCGGGATAGATCGCCCGAAGCGTCCTTGATGGCGATGATGCGGTCGGGATACTTTCTCACCAGCTCCACCACCGTATCATCAAGAATGTCGGTCACAGTGCGCGCAGGCACGTTGTACAGCACGATCGGCAGGTCGCAGTTTTCGGCGAGATAGCTGAAATGGGCGATCAGCCCGCGCTGGCTCGGGCGGTTGTAATAAGGCGCGACGCACAGGCCCGCCGCCGCTCCGGCTTTTTTGGCAAAAGTCATGTGAAGCTGCGCGTTGCGCGTGTCGTTCGACCCGCAGCCCGCAATCACTGGCACGCGGCCCGCCGCCTGCTCGATGCACACCTCGATGACCCGGTGATGCTCGGCATTGGAGAGCGTGGACGCCTCCCCCGTCGTGCCGCAGGGCACCAGTGCGGCGCTGCCATTTTCAATCTGCCAGTCGACCAGCCGGCGAAAGCCCGCCTCGTCAAACGTTCCACCCCGGAAAGGAGTCACCAGAGCGGGTATCGATCCGCTGAACATTGCCTTTGTCTCGCCTTCATCGCTAGATAGTGAAAGCAGCAGGCCTCGCCCCGCGCTCTCTCGTTCACCGCCTGATAAGGAGCCGATTGGCACAATGTCCAGCATGGTCCGCACTTCTTTGTTCTCCTCACGGATTTATGCTGCTTTGGGGCTCATGCTGGCAGGCTGCACCGCCCTGCCCGCCGCTGCACAGGATTGGAGCGGCAACGATAATTTGGTGGCGCGCCAGCCTGCGGGCGTGGATGCGGCCATTGCGCGGTGGGAAGTACTTCAGGCCAGCCGCACCCACATGTTTGCCGACTATGCCGGATTTGTGCTCGCCTATCCCAGCTTTCCGCGCAGCGACATCCTGCGCTTGCGGGCCGAAGCGGCGCTCGACAACGAAGCGCCGCCGCAGACTGATCTCCTTCGCTACTTTGATGCCAACCCGCCGCTGACCAATCCCGCGCGGGCCCGCTATGCGCTGGCGCTGGCCGCCGTGCAGCGGCCAGAGGCGCTGGAAGCAGCGCGCAAGGCGTGGCGCGGCGGCACGATGAGCGATCCGGTTGAGCTTTATATTTCCGGGCTTTACGGCACGCAGTTCACACCGGACGACCACGCCGTCCGGATCGATGCGCTGTTGTGGCAAGGCAAGGCCGATGCCGCCGCCCGCCAGATCATGAACCTCGCCGAAGCCGACCGCCCGCTGGCGTTGGCGCGATTGGCCTTGCTGCGCGGCAGCCGGCCCGAAAGCGCAGGACTGATGGTCCCCGCCGGGGCGGAGGCTGAACCCGGTTACATGTTCAATCTCGTCAAGCATCTGCGCGGCGCCGGACAGACTTATGAAGCGGCGCGGGTGTTCACCAGCCGTCCCGGCTTCAGCCGCCCCGCGCTCGACCCCGAGGCATTTGTGGGAGAGCTGCTGAGCCTCGCGAAAGCCAGCGGCGCGCGCGATGCGGCCATGATCGCGGCGCGCACCGACGATCTGTTTGCGCCCGGCAGTGAACTTTCGGACATGAGCTTCACCTTGCGCGACCGGCTGACCGATCTGATGTGGCTGGGCGGCACGCGCGCTTTGTGGGATATGGGCGACGGCACAACCGCAGCGCCGCTGTTCCAGCGTTACGGTGATGCGGCCAAGACGCCGCTGACCAAGGCCAAGGGCTATTTCTGGGCGGGACGCGCCGCTCGCCAGGCGGGCAATCAGGCGGAGGCAGCGCGCTATTTCGAAATGGCCGCCCGCTGGCCCGATTACTACTACGGGCAGCTCGCCCTGTCGGCGCTGGGCCGCCCGATGCCCGGCTTTGCAGGCCTGCCGCAACCGGCCATGGATGCCAGCGTGCGCGCCGAATTTGAAGCGCGCCCGGTCGTCAAGGCGATCCGGGCACTGGCTGTCAGCCGCCGCGACTGGCGCACCGAACGGCGCTTTTTCGAAGCCTTGGGCGACGAAGCCAAAACGCCGACAGAAATGCTGATGGCAGCGATGCTCGCGAAGGAAGTCGGGCTGGACGAACTGGCCGTGGTGCTCGGCATGAAAGCGGGCGAAAACGGGCTCACGGGGTTGGAGCGGATCGGCTTTCCCACCGTCCCTACCCCGACCGTCAACGACTGGGTGATGGTCCATGCCATCAGCCGACAAGAAAGCGAATTTGATCGCACCCGCGAAAGCCATGCCGGCGCCCGCGGGATCATGCAGCTGATGCCGGGCACCGCGCGCGAGCAGGCGGGCAAGCTGGGCATGAGTTACCTCGCGGCGGATCTGACCGGCGCGCCGCAATACAACATCACGCTGGGCGATGCCTATTTCGCGCGCATGATGAGCTATTACGGCGGGGCCTATCCGCTGGCCGTGGGCGCTTACAATGCCGGGCCGGGGCGCGTGAACCAGTGGCTGAAGCTGAACGGCGACCCGCGCCGCGGCGAAATCGACTGGGTGACCTGGGTGGAAAAGATCCCCGCCAATTTCGAGACGCGCTATTACATCATGCGCGTCATCGGCAATGCGGTGACCTATTCGCATATGTATCCCGATCAGGCAGGCTTGCCGCGCCCGGTCGACAGCTTCCTGCGTTGAGGCTTTGATGAAACCGGCGGGGCCACCGATCACGCCAGCGGGGATGGCGGCGCTCAAGGCGCGGTATGACCTTTTGCTTGGCACCGAACGCCCGGCGATCGTTGAAATTGTCAGCTGGGCGGCGGGCAATGGTGATCGCTCGGAGAACGGCGATTACCTTTATGGCCGCAAGAAAATGCGCGAGATCGACCGGGAGCTGGCGCACCTCATCAAACGCATGAAGAACTTGCGCGTGGTCGATCCTGCCGCGCAGATTGACCGCAGCCGCGTGTTCTTTGGCGCGCGGGTCACCATCGCGGACGAGGATGACAACCACCAGACCGTGCAACTGGTGGGCGATGACGAGCAGGACGCAGGCCAGGGCCGGATCGGCTGGAACGCGCCGCTCGCCCGCGCACTGCGCGGTGCAGGCGTGGGCGATGTGCGGGTGGTTGCCCTGCCTTCAGGCACGCGCGAATGGGAAGTCATGGCCATCAGCTATGATTAGGCCTGCCGCTTTCGCCCTCCTCAGCCTCGCTCTCGCTGCGCCGCTATCCGCCCGCGAAAGTCTGGGCGTTTACGAAAGCTGGGCTGCGTTCAAGGACGCAGCCCCGGCGCGCTGCTATGCCATTGCCAAGGCCGCAGGGAAAAGCGCCGCGCCCGCCTATGCCACGGTCTCGGTGTGGCCCGACAAGGGCGTGCGCGGCGCGGTGCATCTGGTGTTGAGCCGCGAGGTCGCACCCAAGGCCCGTGTGCGGCTAAGCGTGGGCGACAAGCGGTTCGATCTCGTCGCCAAGGGCCGTAACGCGTGGGCCGCCGACGGGCGCGGGGACGCGGCCATCCTTGCGGTCTTACGTTCGGCAAGCCGGATGAGCGTGTCGGCCACCAGCGCCAAGGGCGGCGGGTTTACCGACCGCTACGCCCTTGCCGGCGCCGCCACTGCCATCGATGCGGCGAGTGTGGGGTGTGCCAGACGCTGAACGTTCTCCGCGTCCACCTTGATCCGGGGCGGGGATAGCCAAACACCACTTCTGCGACTATATGCCCGCTACTCATGGCCGATACTGCACTCATGTCTATTCCGGGCCTCGTTGACCCGGTTCCCGCCACGCGCGACATCACGCCGCGTGCCGATGGCCGCGTCGACCTGATCGGCCTGCCCCGCCCTCGCATCCGCGAACTGTTCGAAGAAGCGGGGCTGGACGCGAAAGCCGCCAAGCTGCGCGCCAAGCAGGTGTTCCACTGGCTCTACCACCGCGGCGTGACGGACTTCGAAGCGATGACCGACATCGCCAAGCCGATGCGCCCGTGGCTGGCGGAACGCTTCGTGATCGGCCGCCCCGATGTGGTCGAAGCCCAGCACTCGGTCGACGGCACGCGAAAGTGGCTGCTGCGCACCGCCGATGGCCATGATTTCGAGATGGTGTTCATCCCCGACGAGACGCGCGGCACCCTGTGCGTCTCCAGCCAAGTCGGCTGCACCCTTACCTGTTCCTTCTGCCACACCGGCACGATGCGGCTGGTGCGCAACCTCACCCCTGGCGAGATCGTCGGCCAGGTCATGCTCGCCCGCGACGCGCTGGGCGAATGGCCCAAGGGCAGCATGGTCAGCGATGCCGACGCGATCGACGAGGATGACGAGGCGGGTCACTACACCGCCGATGGGCGGTTGCTGACGAATATCGTGATGATGGGCATGGGCGAGCCACTGTATAATTTCGATCACGTCCGCGATGCGCTGAAACTGGTGATGGACGGCGATGGCCTTGCCCTGTCGAAGCGCCGCATCACGCTGTCCACCAGCGGCGTCATCCCCATGATGGAGCGCTGCGGCGAGGAGATCGGGGTGAACCTCGCGGTCTCACTCCACGGCGTGCGCAAGGAAGTGCGCGACGAGCTGGTGCCGCTGAACAAGAAATACGGCATCGACGATCTGCTTCAGGCCTGCGCCGACTATCCGGGCGCGTCGAACGCCCGGCGCATCACTTTCGAATATGTGATGATCAAGGACAAGAACGACAGCGATGATGACGCGCGCGAGCTTGTGCGGCTGCTCAAGCAATACAATCTGCCCGCCAAGGTGAACCTCATCCCGTTCAATCCCTGGCCGGGTGCGGGGTACGAGACGTCTCGGCCCGAACGTATCCGTGCCTTTTCCGCCATCGTGTTTGAAGGCGGCTTCTCCGCCCCTGTTCGCACCCCGCGCGGGCGGGACATCGATGCGGCATGCGGGCAGTTGAAGACCGCAGCGGAGAAAAAGTCCCGCGCCCAGCGCGACCGCGAGGCAGCCGAGGCAGCGGCGGACGCGTGAGCGCTGATCGCGATACAATCGCCTTCTATCAGGCGCGCGCGCCGCATTATGTGCTGAAGTTCGGACAGGCGCACTCTTACCAACTCGATCCGTTCCTTGACCGCCTGCCTGCCGGCGGACGAATCCTCGAACTCGGCTGCGGCGGCGGTCAGGATGCCGCACGAATTGCCGTGCGCGGCTTCACGGTCGATGCCACGGATGGCACCCCGGCGATGGTCAAGAAAGCCAATGAGCGCTGGAACATCGGCGCGCGCGTCATGCGCTTTGACGAGCTGGACGCCGAGGCCGCCTATGACGGCATCTGGGCGCATGCCAGCCTGCTCCATTGCCCCCGCGCCGTGCTGCCCGATGTCCTCGCCCGCATCCACCGCGCGCTTGTGCCCGGCGGGTGGTTCTTCGCCAGCTACAAACTCGGCGAGGAAGAAGGGCGCGATTCGCTGGGCCGGTTTTACAACTTCCCCTCTGCCGCATGGCTCGCTGCGCAATACGCCGCCCTGCCGGGCTGGGAAAATGCCGAAGCCCGGGAGTATACCGCAGGCGGGTTCGACAATATCACCCGTGACTGGATCGACCTTATTGTGAGGAAAGCATGACCCGCTGGACCGTCGAAGCCGTCTGCACCGGCACCGCTCGCCCCTTCAACGGCGCAGAAACCAGCGCAATCGCCAAGCGTCCGCGCGAAGGAGCCGTACAGATGCTGGCCGACGGCCTTGCGCCCGACGAACAGGCCGACCGCTCTGTTCACGGCGGCCCGGAAATGGCCCTGCACCTCTACCCGCTCGATCACCACGCATGGTGGCGGGCCCAGATCGGCGATCATGCCGCGCTGGACGAGCCGGGCGGGTTCGGATCGAACCTCGGCGTGTTCGGTCTTACCGAAGACATGGTTCATATCGGCGACCGTTTCGCTTGCGGGTCCGCGCTGATCGAAATCAGCCAGCCGCGCCAGCCGTGCTGGAAGATCGAACATCGCTTCGGCGCTAAGGGCATGGTCGCGCTGATCGTCTCAACGGGCCGATGCGGCTGGTATTTCCGCGTGATCGAGCCGGGTGAGGTGACCGCTGGCGATACGCTCGAACGGGTGGCTGTCGGTGCGACTGACTGGAGCGTAGCGCGGGTGTTTCGCGCGCTGGTCGCCGGCAAGGCGACGCCGGAGGAACTGACTGAACTGGCCGCGCTCGACACGCTTACGCCGCGTCTGCGGGCCAAGGCCGCAGCCCACCGCACCTGAGCAACGGTTCATCCCAAAGCCTCATATCCTGAACAAATCTGGCGGTTTCCTGAAAGTGCCGTTCATCCTGCGTTCGCGTAACCTGAACGAAAAGGGGGTCGCTCCATCGGGGAGCCGCCACTAGGAAACGGATTATGAAACACCTTGCTCTCCTTGCCGCCGCCGGTTCGATGGCGTTCTTCGCTGCCCCCGCGCAGGCCGCAGAACTGCCCGCGGCGCCGTCCTCCCTGTTCGCAGGCTACAACGTCGCCCCGGCCGACTTTACCCCGGTCGCTGCCTATGGTGACGACTGGCGCGATGATCGCCGCGACTGGCGCCGTGATCGCCGCGCCGACCGCCGCGAATGGCGGGAAGATCGCCGCGATTGGCAGCGCGAACGCCGCCTGAGCCGCAATGACCGCGTGTGGCGCGGCAATGACGGTCGCTACTACTGCAAGCGTGACAACGGCACCACCGGCCTGGTGGTCGGCGCGATCGGCGGGGCCCTCGCGGGCCGTGCGGTCGACACCCGCGGTGACCGCTCGCTCGGCACGCTGCTCGGCGCCATCGGCGGCGGTCTGCTGGGCCGCGAAGTCGACCGCGGTGAAGCCCGCTGCCGTTAATTTGCAACAGGGGTGGGACTGGTTTCCGCACCATTGGAACTGTTTCCGCCCCTTTGCACTTGCCCCCCCTCAGAAGCAGCCAACCCCAAAGGACCTGCCATGAAGACTTTCGCCATCATTCTCGCCGCTGCCGCTGCCACGCTGCCGGTCGCAGCCGTGCCGGCCCACGCAGCCGAACTGCCGCGCACGGCCGCTGCCACCCCGCCGGCCTTCGCCGGGGTCGCAGCCCTTTCTCTGCCGGGCAGCGACATTGCCGATCACAGCAAGCGCAAGCGTGGGCGGATCTATGATGATCGCGGCCGCTATTACGAACCGCGCCGTCTGGGCCGCAAGGATCGCATCTGGCGCGACGGAAACAATTATTACTGCCGCCGCGACAACGGGACCACGGGTCTTGTGATCGGCGCCGGTGTCGGCGCACTGCTGGGCCGCACGGTCGACACCCGCGGCGACCGCACGGTGGGCACACTGCTCGGCGCGGTTGGCGGCGGGCTGCTCGGCCGCGAGCTTGATCGGGGCGAGCTGCGCTGCCGGTGAATTTTCTGATTTGATCCGCCGAATGCCGCTGGCCTGCCGCCAGCGGCGTTTTTGCCGGGTCTGCATTCACAGGCGAAACGGCCGCGCTGCGCTCCCCGATTGAAGCGCGGCCCCCGCCCTGTTAGCACCGCGTCATGCCCCAAACAGCAAAACCTGCCGCATGACCCGCCCTGCCGTGCTCATCACCGGCGGAGCAACCCGGATCGGTGCGATGATGGTGCGCCGGTTTGCGGATGCGGGATGGCATGTCGTCATCCATTACCGCACGTCCGGCGCCGCAGCCGAAGCGCTGGCCGCTGCTCTGCCGTCTGCCGAGACAATTGCCTTCGACCTAGCCGACGATGCGGCGGCAGTGGCATCTGTGATGCAGCTTGCAGCGCGGCTGCCCGGCTGGCGTTGCCTGATAAACTCCGCTTCGGTGTTTGATTACGATGGCGGGGCGGATCTTGATCCGGCGACCAACCGGACAGCGATGCAGATCAACGCGCTGGCCCCTGCCCGCCTTGCCCAGGCCTTCATTGCTCATTCTGCCAGCCCGGCGGCGCGCTGCGTGATCCATGTCACGGACATGAAGATCGAGAATACCAATCCCGATTTCTTCAGTTACACCATGTCGAAGCACGCCTTGGCCGCCACCATCGGGATGCTGGCAAAAGGCCATCAGGGCAGCGGCGTGCGCGTCTATGGCCTTGCGCCGGGCGCCATCCTTGCCAGCCATGACCAGCATGAAGCCGAGACCGAGATTTCGCACCGGCTGAATCTGCTCGGGCGCAAGACCGGCGCTGACGAGATCGCCGATGCGGCGCTGTTCCTGGCCAGCGGCGTGCTGGCCAGCGGGCAGACCCTGTTCATCGACAGCGGCCAGCATCTGCTGGACCAGCCGCGCGATGTCATATGGCTTGCCCGCGAACAGGCTCAGGCGCTCGCACAGGCTCGGGGGGCAAGCTTGTGAAGCAGCACGCGCTCTCGACCCGGCTGTGGCACTGGGTCAATGCCATCGCGATCATCGTCCTGTTCATGACCGGGCTGAACATCTCCAATGCGCACCGTTATCTGTACTGGGGCGATTACGGGTTCGATCCCAAGGACGCCTGGCTGAACGTGATCCGGTTTCCCGGCTGGGCGACGATTCCGCAGCACTATAACCTCGCGCTGGCCCGCGACTGGCACACGGTTGCAGCGTGGCCGTTTGGCGCGGGGCTGCTGTTCATCTGGATCGCCATGCTGACCAACGGACACTTCCGCCGCGACCTTGCCACCACCCCGCGCGACTGGAGCTTGCGCGCGGTAATGGCATCGCTCAAGGCGCATGGCGGCGGGGAAGCAGCGCCGGGGTACAACCCGGTGCAGCGCATTCTTTATGGCATGGTGTTTGGCGTGCTGCTGCCGCTGATGGTGTTTACCGGCCTTGCCATCAGTCCGGGCTTTCAGGCTGCTGCGCCCTGGCTGCTCGAATTGCTCGGCGGGCGGCAGAGTGCCCGGTCCCTGCATTTCGTCGCCGCCTGGGGCATTTTCGGGTTTTTCGTCATCCATCTCGCGCTGGCGCTGGCCAATTGGCGGCTGATCCTGGCGATGGTCACCGGCGGCAAGTGCCATGCGGCAGAGCCTGCCCCTGCCCCGCCGCCATCACCCTCAGACGAAAGCCCTAGCCATGGTTGATCTGCCGCGCCGTTCGCTGCTCGCCGGGATCGCGGCCTTGGGCGCGAGTGCGTGCGCCAAGATCAACGAGAGCGAGACCGCCAAAAGTCTGTTCAAAGCCGCTGAGGATGGTCACCGCGCCGTTCACCGCGCGCTGGCGGGCAAGCAGGGTCTTGCCCCCGAATACACCCGCGCGCAGCGCTCCCCCACGTTCCGGGGGAATGGCTCGGTCACGGTTGCCGATCCGTTTTATCAGGAGCAGTTGGGCAAGGGTTTTCCCGACTGGCAGCTGGAGGTGCGCGGGCTGGTGGAGCGGCCGCTGCAGCTGAGCCTTGCCGACATCCGCGCCCTGCCGCAGCGCCCTCAGATCACCCGGCACGACTGCGTCGAAGGCTGGAGCGCGATTGGCGAATGGCAAGGGCCGCAGCTGGCGACGCTGCTGGACGCAGCCAAGGTGCGGCCGGAAGCCAACTTTATCGTCTTTCGCTGCGCTGACGTGCTGTATGGTCGGGACTACTACGAGAGCATCGACATGGTCGACGCCTACCATCCGCAAACGATAATCGCCCATGCCTTGAACGGTGAGCCGCTGCCCGAAAAGAATGGCGCCCCGTTGCGGATGCGGATCGAACGGCAGCTAGGCTACAAGCAGGCCAAATATCTCAAGGCGATCGAAGCGGTCGCCAGCTTTGATGATATCGGCCAGGGCAAGGGCGGGTTCTGGGAAGATGTTGCCGGATACCAGTGGTACGCCGGGATCTAGTCCTTCGGATGCAGTCGCAGCATCGCCTGCCAGTCTGCGGCGATGATGTCTTCCAGCACTGCCAGATCAATATCGGCCAGCCGGTTCACATAGAGGCAGCTCTTGCCCATTGCATGCTTGCCCAGCTGCGCCAGTAAACGCGCCTGCGCCTCTGCCGCCGCCGCGTCGCTATAGGCAGCTTGCAAGTAGAGCGAATGTTTTGCCTTTTTCGGGCTGAACCCGCTGCGCATCCAATGGACATCGCGGCCGCTATCGTAAGTGGTCCGGTATTCGCCGTAGCCGATGATGCCTGCACCCCATAGCTTGGGTGTTTCGCCCGTGACCCGGCGGAACAGGGCATCCAGCACAGCGGCCTCATCGCGTCGGGCCTGCGGCTCAATGGCGGCAAGGAAGGCTTCGGGTGATCCGGTGGTCATGTGCGCGCGCCTCGCTGATGCTTGCCCTTTTTGCCCGCACGATGCTGCAACTGCGAGCTTGCGAAAGCAGCCTGATGCGGTAACCAAACGCCAGTGAACCATGAAAGGAACGCGATGAGCAAGTCCCTCCTCGACCGGTTTTTATCGCGCGCCGTCAAGCAGGGCCAGCTCGGCGTGGTGTTCGCCGATGGCAGCGCCAGCACCTATGGCGCGCCGGCCGCAGGCTTTCCCGATATCGTCGTGCGGCTGACCGACGACCGGGTTCCGCGCGACATCCTGCTCGACCCCCGGCTTGGCGCTGCGGAGGCTTTTATCGATGGCCGCCTGGTGATTGAAGAGGGCGACGTGATGGGCTTTGTCAGCCTGTTTCGCGCCAACAATCCATGGGACAAAGGCGGCGATATTGGCCCGCCCAGCACCGTCAAACGGCTTATCAACCGCGTCACCTTTGCCGCCGAACAGATCAACAATCGCGTTGGGTCCAAACAGAACGTCGCGCACCACTATGATATCGGCAATGATCTGTACGCGCTGATGCTGGACGATGAGCATTGGCAATATTCCTGCGCCTACTGGGCGGAAGGCGTGACCTCGCTGGCGCAGGCGCAAGGGGCCAAGTTGGCGCATATTGCCAAAAAGCTCGCCCTGACTGCCGGCCAGCATGTGCTTGATATCGGCTGCGGCTGGGGCGGGATGGCAATCCATCTGGCACAGCACCACGATGTCCACGTCACCGGGATTACCCTGTCCGAAGAACAGGCCGCCCTCGCCCGTGAACGGGTGCGCGCAGCCGGCGTGGCTGACAAGGTCACGATCCTGCTCGAAGATTACCGCGATACCGCAGCGTCGGGCCGCCGGTTCGACCGGATCGTGTCGGTCGGGATGTTTGAACATGTGGGCCGCGCGCAATTTGAGCAATTCTTTCAGGCCTGCGCCACGATGCTGGCGGATGATGGCGTGATGCTGCTGCACACCATCGGCCGCTTCGGCGGGCCGGGCACCACCGACGCCTTCACCCGCAAATACATCTTCCCAGGCGGCTACATCCCTGCCCTGTCCGAGACGCTGGCCGCATCCGAGAAATTCCGCCTTATCGCCTCTGACGTGGAAACGCTGCGGCTGCATTACGCCAAGACCATCCGTGCGTGGTATGCCGCCTGTATGGAACACCGTGACAAGATCATCGCCCTTTATGATGAACGGTTCTTCCGGATGTGGACCTTCTATCTCGCAGGGGCGGCGACGGTGTTCGAGAACGGGGGGATGGGCAATTACCAGATCCAATACGTCCGCAGCCGCCATGCCCTGCCGATCACGCGCGATTACCTGCTGGGCTAAACGCGCGTCTGCTTGACAAGCGCAAGACTGGCTGCAACCGCGCGGCCCGCCTCTTCTCATCAGGAAACCTCTCATGGCCCAGCCCCAGAAAGTCGTCCTCGCCTATTCCGGCGGTCTCGATACCAGCGTGATCGCCAAGTGGCTGAGCGTGGAGCGCGGGCTGGAGGTCGTAACCTTCACCGCCGATCTCGGCCAAGGCGAAGAAATCGAGCCTGCTCGTGCGAAAGCCCGGGCCATGGGCATCCCCGATGATCACATCTTCATCGAGGACGTGCGCGAGGAATTCGTGCGCGATTTCGTCTTCCCGATGATGCGCGCCAATGCCCGGTATGAAGGCGACTACCTCCTCGGCACCTCGATTGCGCGGCCGCTGATTTCCAAGCGACTGGTCGAAATCGCGCACCAGACCGGCGCGGATTTCATCGCCCACGGCGCGACCGGCAAGGGCAATGACCAGGTGCGGTTTGAACTTAGCGCCTATGCACTCGACCCGGACATCAAGGTCATTGCTCCGTGGCGCGAATGGGATCTGACCAGCCGCACTTCGCTGATCGCATGGGCGGAAAAGCACCAGATTCAGGTGCCCAAGGACAAGCGCGGCGACAGCCCGTTCTCGACCGATGCGAACCTGCTCCACACCTCGTCCGAGGGCAAGGTGCTGGAAGATCCGTGGGAGGAAACCCCCGACTACGTCTATTCGCGCACGGTCAATCCGGAAGACGCGCCCGACGTGCCGGAATACATCACGGTCGATTTCGAACGCGGTGACGGCGTGGCGCTCAATGGCGAGGCGATGTCGCCTGCCACGCTGCTGACGGCGCTTAACGAACTGGGCCGCAAGCACGGCATCGGGCGGCTCGATCTGGTCGAAAACCGCTTCGTCGGCATGAAGTCTCGCGGAATGTACGAGACGCCGGGCGGCGAGATCTACGCCCGCGCGCATCGCGGGATCGAGCAGATCACGCTGGACCGGGGCGCGGCGCATCTCAAGGACGAGCTGATGCCGAAATATGCCGAGCTCATCTACAACGGCTTCTGGTTCAGCCCCGAGCGCGAGATGCTGCAAGCGGCGATCGACCATTCGCAGGACAAGGTCACCGGGACCGTGCGGCTGAAGCTCTACAAGGGTCTGGCGAGCGTGGTGGGCCGCAAATCGCCTTACTCGCTCTATTCCGAAGCGCATGTGACGTTTGAGGACGACGCCGGGGCCTATGACCAGAAAGACGCGGAAGGCTTCATCAAGCTCAATGGCCTGCGCTTGCGGTTGCTCTCGCGCCGCGACCGCGACGCCTGACCGGACCCTCGAAAACCGAGTCGGACTGCTTTTTGTAGCGGTCCGGCAAGTCCGATAGCCCAAGTCGGAAGGCGCTTTGCCGCGCCTTCGCGCCCGGTCCCCAAGCACTCCCGCGCTATTTACGCCGAGCTGTTGAGTTATCCACTCGTGTCCACAGGGCAAATCGCCACTGGTGGAAAACTAGTCCTGCGAAATGTTGTCGGACCGCCGATTCAGGCGCACCTTCAGCTTGTCTTCGGGACAATAAACAACCGGAACATAAAGCCGCAAGGACTTGAAGTTATGGTAGTTTTACACCCAAGGATGGCGGTGACATTCGTCAGCGCGCTCATCGAGAGACGGCATGCAAGAGGCTTCGGCTGAATGCAAGCAGCCTCGCTGATGATGAGTGCTAGGGCATGACACCGGACAGGCCAAGCAACTGGTCGGACTGACGAACAGCGGAAACGGCGCAAGCCCCAAGCCGCAGCACATCCGTCCGATAAAGGAACGAGGCCTCGGCCAAGCGAATGCGCGAGGCGGCGCGAACCGGATGACTTCGGTCAAAAGGAGACCGCACGGCCCGCAGGCGCAAAAGCCGGATGCCGGCGCGAGCGCCGGTGACGAGGCTCTGGTACAGCCGGTCGCAAGACTGGACGGTCAGGGATTAGACATCGGGCGCCAAGCATGGCCCGCCGCGATTGAGGCAGAAGGTTCGCCGGACGCCGCCAATGCGAGGGTCATCCACACGCCGGTGAGAGTGGGGTCGGCAGCGATGCCGGCCCCATTTGCATTGCGGCCCGGCCAAAACGACCGATCCGGTTGGCAGCTTCCATATCGATTCGCTCCCCTGCCGAGCGCCCAAAACCGGGTTCGCGGCCAATTGTTCCTCATCGCTTCGTCGCATTTCTGGGGCAGTTCGTTCCCCACCGGAACCACCGCGTCGACGAAATCCCAACCTGGTTTGCCTTTTGCGACTGCTGCCCTGTATCGGCGCTGGCGATGCTTTCATCAGTCTCCATCTCCGGCCTTGATGCCCGCCGCCTCGCCAAGCGGAGCTTGCAGGCGCTGGCGCTGTTCAGCATGTTCGGCCTTGCACCGATGGCTGCATCAACCGCTGCAGCGCCCAGTGCTCCCGCCGCCGGGATTGAGCCTGCCACCAGCGCCGCCATGATCGAACTGATGCCGGTGCAGCCTGCCATTGAAGGCGGGGAGATCCCAGCCTTTCTGCAAGACCCCGCCCCGTCTGCACCGCAAGAGACGATCATCGGCAGCGGCAGCGCATCCTATTATGCCGCCAAGTTTGACGGACGCCGTACGGCAAGCGGCGAACGGTTCGATAATGACGCGATGACCGCAGCGCACCGTACCCTGCCCTTCGGCAGCCGCCTGCGGGTTACCAATCCGGCCAATGGCCGCAGTGTGGTGGTACGGGTGAACGACCGCGGCCCCTTCACGCGCGGACGGATGATCGATGTCAGCCGCGCCGCAGCCGAAGAGCTTGGCATGGTTGCCCGCGGCCATGCGACGGTCGACATTGCGCTTCTTGCCGACTGACCGCGTCAGCGATTGTCCGAATAGGTCATTCCAAGGCTCGCCGTATCGCCGGTGATTGCCAGTTTCAGCCGGGCCATCTGCGTACTGGAAGTATTGCGCAGCAGCGCCATCTCGCCCGGCCCAAACCGCGCATCGACCGCGTCGCCCGGAGCGATCACCCCTTTCGCCACCGCAGCTGCGCCTTCAGCCTTCCTCAGCACGAGCACGGCCACGCTACCAGTGTTCCTCCCCGTGACAGCAAAGCCGCCATCTTGCCCGCCGCCCAATTCAAAGGTTTGGCCAGCCTCGATTTGCAGATCGGACGACAACGAACCGGCCCGCACCGCCGCTCCTGCCCCAACGAGCAAAACGGCAGCCGCGATGGCCGAAACCGAACGATGGATCTGCAAACGCAAAGCGGGATACTCCTGCTTATCTGCCGTGTGGCTTCATATAACGCGGCAAAAAGCAAACGAGATCCACAGGCCTGACGAAAGCGGCGCAACTGCCCCTTGCGCACTGGTTGCACGCGGTTATCCCCTAAGGTCGTCACGCAGGGATGTCAGGGGAATGGCGCTATCACACTCACGCTGATCGTGCTGTATGTTGTTGTCCAGATTGCGCTCGCAGTGTGGGCCGGGCGCGGGGCGAGGTCGGATGCCGATTATCTGGTGGCCGGCCGCTCCCTTGGCCCGTTCGCAGTGGGCATGAGCCTGTTTGCAACCTGGTTCGCGTCCGAAACCCTGATCGCCACATCGGGCGAAGTCGCGCGTCAGGGGCTGGCAGGCGCCAGGGCCGAACCGTTTGCCTATGCTATCGGCATTCTCGCCATCGCGCTGTTCTTCGCGCACCGGCTGCGGCGCGGCGGCTATATTACCATCGCCGATTTTTTGCGTGACCGGTTTGGCGCGGGAACCGAAAGTCTGGCAGCGATAGTCATCGCGCTTAGCGCGGCGACATGGTCAGCCGCCCAGCTTTTTGCATTCGCCACGATCATATCGAGCGCGTCCGGCCTCGACTTCACCGGCGCCCTGATCGGAGCAACGCTGCTGGTGATGGGCTACACGCTGTTCGGCGGCCTTGCCGGCGATGTGGTGACCGATATCCTGCAGGGCGCCGTCATCATTGCGGCCATGGTGATCCTGTTTGTGCTGATGGTGCAGGCCTCAGGCGGTGTGGCCGCCATGTGGGCCGCTGCCCCGCCTACAGTCTGGAGCTTTACCGCACCGGGAGAAAGCTGGGTGGACCGCGCCGAGCTGTGGCTGATCCCGATTGCAGGCACGATGGTAAGCCAGGAAGCGCTGTCCCGGACACTGGCCGCCCGCACGCCCGAAGTGGCGCGGCGCGGCGCTTTTCTGGCCGCGGCGATCTACCTTTGCGCAGGCCTGATCCCGGTCAGCTTCGGTCTGTTCGGCCCGCAACTGGCACCCCTTCTGGGCGTGGAACTGGGCGCGGACGAGGCCTATCTGCCCAGCCTTGCCCAAGCCCTGTTCCCGCCGTGGCTGCTGATCATCTTCACCGGAGCGCTGGTGTCCGCCATCCTCTCCTCGGTCGATTCCGCTCTGCTTGCGGTCTCGGCGGTGGTGACGGAAAGCGGCTTTCGCCGATGGCGTCCCGATGCAACGCCGTTGGCGATGCTGCGCGCCGCACGCGTATCCACAGTGGCCGCGGCGGCTGTGGCAGCAGGGCTGGCGTTACAGGGGGAATCCTTGCGCAACCTTGTGCTGGATGCCGGTGCCATTGCGGCCGTGCTTGCCGTGCCGATCATCGCTGGTCTGATCAGCGCACCGCGATCGCCGCGCGCGGCCGTGGCTACGGTGCTGGTGCAGATGCTGGTGCTCGCCGTGCTGGATTGGGTCATGGGCATGACCGGCGCATTTTTGTGGATGATCGCGGCCGGGACAGCGACCTATATCGGCCTTGCCGTGCTGGACCGAGCGCGCGCACCGGGCAACAGCAGCGCCGCTCGCTAGAAGATTTCGCGGCAGGCCAGCCCTTCCACCCGCGCAACCGGGCCGCGTCGCCAATATACCGTGCCGATCGGTTCGCGGCTTGGCGGCGCGTAATGCGCGGCAATAAAGGCCCGCAGCACCGGATCGCGCAGCATGAATTCATCAAAGCTGAAAGCCCCGCCGCGTCCCGGAATGCCGGGGCTCGCCTGCATGACGATCAGTTGCGGAGGATTGCAGCGGATATCCTCTGACATTGCTGCGAGCAACTGCCCCTCAAGCCGCTTGAGCGCCGGGCTGGTGCGCCCCTGCGCTTCGGCCACGGCAATCGCATAAACGATCCGCAGCGAATAATTGCGCGACACCCACGCGATGTTTTCCCGGCCCCGCCGGAAGACCGCACTGGCATCGAAATTGGCGATGAAGACCCCCTCACCCGGAGCGACCTTATCAAGCAAGGGATCTTCGGGCGCGCGCGCCGGGCGGTACGGGAACATCAGGGCGACCACTGCTGCCAGCAACGCGCCGCCCAGCGCCAGATCGCGCGGCGCACGCCGCCGCATGACCCGAAGCCCGAGCGCCACCGCCATCGCGCCGGTGGCCGGGATCGCATGGTAATCCCACCCCTGCTTTTGCACCACGTAGCTGATGGCAAAGCCAAGCCACACCAGCAACATGGCGGGCAAAGCCGCCTCGGTTGCCGGGCTTACCGCGCGCAGCGCTTCCCTGCGCGTAACCCACAGAAACAGGCCGGCGATGGCCCAGAACACGACGTAAGGCTTGATCAGGGTGAACACGAGGCTCGCCTGCACTGCGAAATAACCGGCATCAGCCATCGGCAGGATGACCGTGAACAGCCCGCGCGCAAGCATCGCCACGGCGACCGCATAGGCCAGTGCCAGCACCGCCAGCACGATCAGTTCGGGCCGCCACGGGCGCCAACGACCGCGCTGATGGACCATCACCCAGCCTTCCAGCAGCAGCGGAGCAGCCAGAAAATGCGGTTTCAAAGCAAAGCCATAGGCGGCCAGAACAGCTACACCCACAGCCAGCATCGGCGCAGTCGCCACCCCCGCCCGGCGCCGCGCAATCAAGCTGGCGTAAGGCAGGCTGACAATAAGAACCAGTTGATCGCGCTGCCCGGTCAGAGCGGCGGGCATGATCACCGTCATGGCGAACACCAGCAGCATGATCGCTAGACGCTCGGGCTCGGTCCGCGGGTTGAGCAGGTGCGCCGTCAGCCAGGCACACACTGTGCCCAGCAACACAACCACCCCCGTCAGCAACGTCCCCCACGCGATCCCGGTGCGCTGCGACAGCCATTCGAGCGGCATCGCCGACCAGAACCACAGCGGCGGATTGAGATCCCATATCTCGGTATACAGCTTTGATCCGCCGAGTATTTGGCGCGCGATCCAGAACTGCCAGCCCACATCATCAGGCTGCACCATGCCGTGGATAAACGCCCAAGTGAGCACCGCTGCGGCGACCAGTACGAAACCGGGATAGTTTTTCACGCCGCTTGCCCCCTTTGTGCGACCGCCATCCGCCTTGCCGTCGCTGGGCAAGCTGTGCCGCTCACTCCGGCAGGCGTCAACCCGCGCAAGGGCCAAGCTTGAACAGGCTGGACCCGTCCGTTTTACGAGAGTCTTTTCGGCTTTCAGTGCCCTCGAACGCTTTGCGATCTTTTCAGGCGCCGCACACCAACTCCCGGCCTCGGTACCTGCCCCGGCAAAGGGCGGGGTCAAGGAAGGGGGGAAGAAGCAGTCCGGGATTGCGCTGTCCTGTTCGTGTCTTCGCGTAATCCGCACATCGTGACGTTTCGGATCGGCAGCGCTCGCCCCTCCATCACCTTCGGTGGTCCCCCTCCCCCGGAAGCGCAGCTGTCCCGCAGGGACAACGGGAGGATCACCGCACCAGCAACGGCGCCAGATACTGCCCGGTAAAGCTGCGCGGCTCCTTCACCACCTTCTCCGGCGTGCCCTCGGCCACAATCTCCCCGCCCCTCACCCCACCTTCCGGGCCGAGGTCGATGATCCAGTCGGCAGTCTTGATAACGTCAAGGTTGTGCTCGATCACCACGACCGAGTTGCCGCCCTCCACCAGCCGATGCAGCACTTCGAGCAGCTTGCGCACGTCCTCGAAGTGCAGGCCCGTGGTCGGCTCGTCGAGGATGTAGAGCGTCTGCCCGGTCGAGCGGCGGGCGAGTTCCTTGGCGAGCTTCACCCGCTGCGCCTCGCCGCCCGATAAGGTCGTCGCCTGCTGGCCGACCTTGACGTAGCCGAGGCCGACCTCGTTCAGCATCCGCATCTTCTCGCGGATCGGGGGGACGGCCTTGAAGAATTCCTCGGCGTCCTCGATCGTCATATCGAGCACGTCGGCGATCGAGTGGCCCTTGAACTTCACTTCGAGCGTTTCGCGGTTGTAGCGTTTGCCGCCGCATTCCTCGCAGGTGACGTAGACGTCGGGGAGGAAGTGCATCTCGATCTTGATGAGGCCGTCGCCTTGGCACTTCTCGCAGCGGCCGCCCTTGACGTTGAAGCTGAAGCGTCCGGGCTTGTACCCGCGCGCGAGGCTTTCGGGGAGGCCCGCGAACCAGTCGCGGATCTGGGTGAAGGCGCCGGTGTAGGTGGCGGGGTTGGAGCGCGGGGTGCGGCCGATGGGGGACTGGTCGATCTCGATCACCTTGTCGCAATGCTCGAGCCCGGTGATGGCGTCATGCGCGCCGGCGATTACCCGCGCGCCGTTGAGCGTGCGCGCGGCGCCGGCCTGCAGCGTGTCGATGGTGAGCGACGATTTGCCCGAGCCCGAGACGCCGGTGATGCAGGTGAAGGTGCCCAGCGGGATCTTGGCGGTGACGCCCTTGAGGTTGTTGGCGCGCGCGTTCTTGACCACGATGTGCTTGCCATTGCCCTTGCGGCGCTTGGCCGGCACGTCGATCTTGCGCTTGCCGGTGAGGTAATCGGCGGTGAGCGACCCCTTGGCCTTGAGGATCTGCTTCAGGGTTCCTTGCGCGACGATCTCGCCGCCGTGGACGCCGGCCCCAGGGCCGAGGTCGACGATGTAGTCGGCGGTGCGGATCGCGTCCTCGTCATGCTCGACGACGATGACGGTGTTCCCGAGATCGCGCAGGCGTTTGAGCGTTTCGAGAAGGCGGTCGTTGTCGCGCTGGTGGAGCCCGATGCTGGGTTCGTCGAGCACGTAGAGCACGCCCGACAGGCCCGAGCCGATCTGGCTCGCCAGCCGGATGCGCTGGCTCTCTCCGCCCGACAGCGTGCCGGAGGTGCGGTCGAGGTTGAGGTAGTCGAGGCCGACGTTGTCGAGGAAGCCCAGCCGCTCGTTGATCTCTTTCAGGATCGCCTTGGCAATCTGGCTTTGCTGCGAGGTCAGCTGCGCATCAAGAGCAAGGAACCACGCCTTGGCATCCGCGACGCTCATGGCGACGGGCGTGGCGATGTCGGTCCCGGCAATCTTGACGCTCAGTGCCTTTTCGTTGAGCCGCTTGCCGCCGCAGGTCTCGCAGGGCTGCGCCGTTTGGTACTTGGACAGTTCCTCCTGCATCCACGCGCTTTCGGTCTGCATGAGGCGGCGGTTGAGGTTGCCGATGACGCCCTCGAACGCCTTGTTGACGGTGTATTCGCGGCGGCCATCCTTAAAGGTCAGCGGCACCGGCATCCCGCCCGTGCCGTGCAGGATGATGAGCTTCTGGTCTGGCTCCAGCTCGGCCCAGGGTGTGGTGAGGGTGAAGCCGTAAGCTTTGGCGAGGCTGGCGAGCACCTGCATGTAATAGGGCGACGGCGGATTGGACTTGGCCCACGGCACCACCGCGCCCTGCTTCAGCGTCAAGGCTTCGTTGGGGACCACCAACTGCGGGTCGAACAGCATCTTCTCGCCAATCCCGTCACACGCGGCGCAGGCGCCTTGCGGAGCGTTGAAGGAGAACAGGCGCGGTTCGATTTCCTCGATGGTGAAGCCGCTGACCGGACAGGCGAACTTTTCCGAGAACACGATGCGGTTCGGCGGCAGGCCTGCGCCCTTCATCGCCTTGCCCGCTTGCGCTTCGTCCTCGCGGCCCGGCACCACGCCATCGGCCAGATCGACATAGGCCAGCCCCTCAGCCAGCTTCAGCGCCTGTTCGAAGCTTTCGGCAAGGCGGGTCTCGATCCCGTCCTTCACCGCGATCCGGTCAACCACCACTTCGATGTCGTGCTTGAACTTCTTGTCGAGCGCAGGGGCCTCTTCGATCGGGTAGATTTCGCCGTCAATCCGCACGCGGGTAAAGCCCTGCCGTTGCCATTCGGCGATTTCCTTGCGGTATTCGCCCTTGCGCCCGCGCACCACCGGGGCGAGCAGAAACAGGCGTGTGCCTTCCGGCAGCTCCATCACCCGGTCGACCATCTGGCTGACGGTCTGCGCGCTAATCGGCAGGCCGGTTGCGGGCGAATAGGGCGTGCCCACACGCGCCCACAGCAGCCGCATGTAGTCATAGATTTCCGTCACCGTCGCCACGGTCGAACGCGGGTTGCGGCTGGTCGTCTTCTGCTCGATGCTGATCGCGGGCGACAGCCCGTCGATATGCTCCACATCGGGCTTCTGCATCATTTCAAGGAACTGGCGCGCATAGGCGCTCAAACTCTCAACATAGCGCCGCTGGCCCTCGGCATAGATGGTGTCGAAGGCGAGGCTCGACTTGCCGCTGCCCGACAGGCCCGTGACCACGATCAGCGCGTCGCGCGGCAGATCAATGTCGATACCCTTGAGGTTATGTTCGCGCGCACCGCGCACGCTGATTGTTGTAAGGCTCATGGGCGTGACGTGTTCCGGAAATGTTCGCATGGGTCAAGGGCGGCGCATCGGGGCGCACACCGACCATCCACAGATGGCGACGACTGCCCCGCCATGCAACGGGCATCAGGCAGGTTGGTGCCCGAAAAGCGATGCAATCTTATGCCCTGCGCCTGGACTGAAACCACCCTGACGCCCAAGGCACAAGAATTTTACTCTGGTATTTCAGGGTTTAACATTGCCCTAACCGCGCCCTACAGAAAATCTGAAGTCGCCAAGCTTGCCGCGGACGGCCATTGAAAAGGCCTCTCTGCAGCGACTGGCCGGGTCCTTCCAGGGTCGCAACCTGGCCGAATGGCCTCGTCGCTGCACGATTGCGGACCTGTGGCGGGTGAGCTTTATCGGTAGGCTCTCCCGCCGTCCTTCGCGGTCAGCCACCAGTGACCAGTGCCCGTGCTCCGGCTTCGCCAAGCCACCGCGCCTGCACACCCCAACCTTGGGCGATGACCGGCGGCGCGAGCGCTGCTACGGGCGGCCCTGCGGCTATCAAGACGCCATCTTTCAGCACCAGCACCCGATCCGCGTGGTTCATGGCCAGCGCGAGATCATGCAGCACCACGACCACCCCCTGGCCAGCCGCAGCGCAGGCTTTCAGATGCGCCGCGAGGCTCAGCTGCTGTCCAAGATCGAGCGCGGCGAGCGGTTCGTCCGCGAGAATCCAGCGCGGTTCGCCCGCCAACACCCTTGCGAGCAGCACGCGCGCACGCTCGCCGCCCGAAAGCTGGCTGACCGGGCGGTGGCGCAGCGCTGCCAGATCAAGCGCTGTCACGGCTGACTCGATGGCGGCTGTTCCTCGGTCTCGCCAAGGCAACCGCCCGAGCGCCACCAGCGTCTCTGTCGCAACATCCCAGGCGACATCGGGAGCTTGCGGCAGGTAACCGATCGCTTGCGCGCGGGCCCGGGGGTGGAGGCTGGCAAGGTCGTGCCCGTCCCAAGTGACGCTGCCAGAAGTGGGCGCCAGCAGCCCTGCCAGCCCCAGCAATAGCGATGATTTTCCTGCGCCATTGGGGCCGACGATCGCGGTGATCTCACCCGGATTGAGCGCAGCCGAAAGGCCGGCGACAACCGGCCTGCCCCCGCGCCGCAGCGTCAGATTGTCAGCCACAAGGCTCATAGCCGTCCTCGCCGCATTTGCAGCAGCAGCCAGCCGAAAAACGGCGCGCCGATCAGCGAGAGCGCAATGCCGAGCCTGAGTTCGGTCACCAGCGGCAGCACCCGTACAATGCTGTCGGCTGCCAGCACCAGACAGGCGCCCGCCAGCGCGCTGGGCACGATCAGGCTGGACGGCAGCCGGTTGGTCAGGGGGCGCACCAGATGCGGGACAATCAGGCCGACAAAGCCGATGATCCCCGCCACCGCCACGCCTGCGCCCACGGTCAGTCCCACACCCACCACCAGCAGCGCCAGCAGCCGCCGCGGCTCCAGCCCCATCGAACGCGCGGCCTCCTCCCCCAGCGTCAGCGCGTCGAGACTGCGGGCGGCGAGCATCAGCACCGCGATCCCCGCCAGCGTCAGCGGGGCGGCAATCGCCACCTCGCGCCACGACCGGTCGGTCAGTGCCCCGTTGAGCCACAGCACAATTTCCGACAGCGCAAAGGGATTGGGCGCCAGCGTAATCGCCAGGGCTGTCAGCGCCCCGGCAAGGCTCGCAAGCATCAGCCCGGCCAGGGTGAACAGCGCCATACCGCCGCCCGCGCCGCCAGCCGCATCGCTCGATGTGCGCCCGGCGATCAACGCGAGGCACGCCATGCCCAGCCCGGCGCCTGCCAGCGCCATCAGCGGCAGGCTCCACCCGGCCCATGCAGGCGGGATGGCCGGGCCAAGCCAGAAGCTGGCGACAGCGCCCAGCGCCGCCATCGGGGCAATGCCGAACAGGCCAGGATCAGCCAGCGGATTGCGCAGGTAGCCTTGCATCGCTGCCCCCGCCGCGCCCAGCCCAGCGCCAATCACCACCGCCAGCACCGCTCGCGGCAGGCGCAGTTCGGCAAGGATCAGCAGCGTGTTGCCCGGGCCGAAATCAGTCGGCGCAATCCACACCCGTCCCGCCAGCAGCGACACAGGCACCAGCAACGCCAGCAGCACGGCAAAGATCAGGCTGGCGCGGTTCACGGGCGTTCGACCTGCGCGCGGATCGCCTGCAAACGTGCCCGTGCCTTGGTAATGGTCGGCCCGCCGCAATAGATCAGTGCCGGATCGAAGGTAGCAACGTGCATGCTCCGCGATGCTTGTGCCAGCAGCGGGTGGCGCTGCCCGGGTGCATCACCTGCCACCAGCAGCACTTGCGGCGGATCGGCAAGCACCTGTTCCAGCGTCACCGCATCAGCCTGTCGCAGCCCGCGCGCGGCGGCGTGGCTGGCAAAACCGGCCTCGCGCAGCAGCTCGGCGATCAGGGTCTGCTCGCCCGCGACGATTTCGCCCGGTTGCCACAACAGCGCGCTGATCGCCGGACCGGGTTGACGTGCGGGCGCTGCGATGCGTGCGGCCAGCGCCTCGCCTTGCGCCTCGTGTCCCGCCAGCGCGGCGACCGCGCGTATCTGCGCGGCGCTCGCGGCGATGGTGGCGGGGCTGCCGAAGGTCGCTACCTTCAGGCCTGCGCGTTCCAGCGCGCTGCGGGTCGGCTGCGGTAGGAAAATCGAAGCCAGCACGAGATCGGGCTGAAGCGCGATCACCTCCTCGGCAGTGCCGCCGGTCACACCGTAGCGGTAGGCGACGGCGGCGGGGATCGAACTGCCGCCGGGGTCGCGGCTGTAATGCGACAGCGCCAGCACCTGATCCGGCCCGGCCAGCTCGACCAGAATTGCGTCGAGACACGGATTGAGGCTGACGATGGTCGGAAGCGGCCCGCGGCCGCCACTTCGGGGCGCGGCAGCAGGCGCTCCGGGCGCGCAGCTGGCAAGCACCAGCGCGCCTGCCATCAGAGCCAGAATCTGCGCCCACGCGCTGTGCAAGCTGGTAAGATCACGGCTCATATCCTTGAGACACGGCGATAGGGCGGTGCATGGCCCCGCGCAACGCATTAAGGTCACGCGGGCAGCTGTCCTTAAACGGGACGCAGGCGAGCGCCGCCCTCGCGCCGCGTAAGCCTCGCGCGTAAGGCGAGGGCCAGATTATGGTCCAGCCCCGCCCCGCCTTTCCTTTCAAAGCCACTGCCGCCCGAAGGCGGTGGGGCTTGCCCAAATCGGTTGCCGCGGCGTGGATGGGGCTGAGCGGGGCGGGGCGCAAGCGGCTTGCCGTGCTGGTCACTGCCATCGCTGTCCCGGCGATGGCGGCATCGGGCGGTGTCGGAGACTTGCCGGGCCCTGCTGTGGAAAGCACTGCAGCGCTCGCCACCCGTCAAGCCGCGGCAGCCGCTCTGCCCTTTGAACGCCCGGGGATGAGCTTTCCCGGCTCAGCCTTCTATTACATGGCTGACCCTGCCGGATCGGCGCTGGTGGCGCTGCCCACCGACAATCCGCTGGGCCAGGGCGCAGGGGAGAGCGGGCGCGAACTGGGCACGCTGATCGATGTGGGCGCGGCGGCACGGCCGTTCTTTTCGCCGGGCGCCGGTATCGCCCACATGCGCGCAGCCGAATGCCTGGCGCAGGCCGTGTGGTACGAAGCCGCGAGCGAGAGCGAAGCCGGCCAGCGTGCGGTGGCGCAAGTTGTGCTCAACCGCGTTGCTCACCCGGCGTGGCCTTCCAGCGTGTGCGGGGTGGTCTATCAAGGTTCGGACCGCGCGACCGGGTGCCAGTTCACCTTCACCTGCGACGGTAGCCTTGCTCGCCGCCCGTCGGGCGCAAGCTGGGCGCGCGCGCAGCGGATTGCGGACGAGGCCTTGAGCGGCAGCGTCTATGCCCCTGTCGGCCTTGCAACCCATTACCACACGCTCTGGGTCAATCCGTATTGGGCGAGCAGCCTCGACCATATCGGGTCGATCGGCGCGCACCGCTTCTACCGCAACCGCGGCGCGGCCGGCCAAGCAGCAGCGTTCCGTAACGCCTATGCCGGGCTTGAGCCGGTCGTAAGCGGGCGGACCAGCCCGCTGCCCATCCTTGCCGACCTGCCCCCGCCTGCTGCTGTGCCGCAGGTTGTGCCATCCGGCCATCCGGCGATCGCCTATGACCTGGGTCCGGTGTCGGTGCGCAAGCAAGGCGCACGGGCGAGCGAGACGAAAGCGCCGGCAGCGCTGGCCACGTCAGCCCCGGCGCAGCCCTATGCGGATACCGGCGCCGTGAAGCCGGAATATGCCCGCTCCGGCCAGTGGAAGGCCCCGCCCGGGGCGGCCTCGGCGGCAACGAACTAGGCTGCGATAACAGGGTTAAGCTTGCAGAAACCCTGTTGTCACACCAAGCCTTAGCGGCGCAGCGTTACTCCTTCCGGCTTATCAATCGCCTGAATTTGCGCGATCCATCAGCCGGGAATTGCCACACCTCATGTCTGTCCGCTTTGCCTCTGCCAATCACCCCGTCCGCCGTCTCGGCTGGCGCGCAGCGGGGCGAGGGCTGATCGCGCCTGCCCTGGCGCGGGCCGCCAATGACAATGGCGACGCTGCGCGCGAAGACGCCGGGTTCGACCCGCTGTTGCAGCACGCGTTGCGGCATTTCGCGGTGCATGGCCTTGCCGCAGCAGACGCAGCGGTAGATCTGGCGGCCGAAGCGACAGCGCGCGGCGATGCCAATGCCCGCGATCACTGGCTGGCAATCACCCGGATGTTCGACCGGCGGCGGGCCGTCACGGTGCACCGCGAGCTTGCTCCGTTCTGAACAACGCCTTGCCCTTACGGCGAACGGGCTAAGGGGTTGCCCGGATACGCCGACCTGCCTCGTTAATGCAATTGCGAACTGTTTGCAAAGATAGTTGCCCCTTGCGGCCTTTTGACGGTTGCAATCGCTTTTCCAGCGGCCTACCGCCCGTTTTGTAACGGGTGCCAGGCCGCTTGGGACGGGGGCTGGCGCCAGCATGGGCTACGGCCGTTTATGCGCGTTTTGTCGTCCCGATGGATCAGGGAAGGACGTCCAAACAATGGCCCGCAACAAAATCGCCCTCATCGGCGCCGGTAATATCGGCGGCACGCTTGCCCACCTTGCTGCGTTGAAGGGCCTTGGCGACATTGTGCTGTTCGACGTCGTTGACGGCGTACCGCAAGGCAAGGCGCTTGACCTGTCGCAGTGCGGCCCGGTCGAAGGCTACGACGCCTCGATTATCGGCTCGAACGACTATGCCGATATCGCGGGCGCGGACGTGGTGATCGTCACCGCGGGCGTCGCGCGCAAGCCCGGCATGAGCCGCGACGACCTGCTCGGCATCAACCTCAAGGTGATGAAGGCCGTCGGCGAAGGCATCCGCGACAACTGCCCCGATGCCTTCGTGATCTGCATCACCAACCCGCTCGACGCGATGGTCTGGGCGCTGCGTGAATTCTCGGGCCTCCCCGCGAACAAGGTCGTCGGCATGGCGGGCGTCTTGGACTCGGCGCGTTTCGCCACCTTCCTCGCGTGGGAGTTCGGCGTTTCGGTGAAGGACGTGAACGCCTTCGTGCTCGGCGGCCACGGCGACACCATGGTGCCGGTGCTCAGCTACTCGACGATCAACGGCATCCCCGTGAAGGACATGGCGAAGATCAAGGGCATTTCCGAAGCGCGCCTCGACGAAATCGTCCAGCGCACCCGTTCGGGCGGCGGCGAGATCGTTGCGCTTCTCAAGACCGGCTCGGCCTTCTATGCGCCTGCCACCAGCGGGATCGCGATGGCCGAAGCCTACCTCTACGACCAGAAGCGCATCCTGCCCTGCGCAGTGCAGGTTGACGGCAAGTACGGCGTTGACGGCCTCTATGTCGGCGTGCCGGTGGTGATCGGTGCAGGCGGCGCGGAAGAGGTGATCGAGATCAGTCTGACCGACGAGGAAAAGGCGAACCTCGGCGTCAGCGTCGATGCGGTCAAGGAACTGCTTGAAGCGTGCAAGGCGCTGGATAGCAGCCTTGCGTAAAGGCGTCGCTTTGATCGCGGCCACATTAGTGGCCTCGCTTGCGGCTGCACCGGCGGCAGCGCAGGACGGTGCTATCTGGCGCGACGACAAGGGGCGGCAAATGGTCGTGGGCTTTGCCGGAGGGGGATCGCCGCCTCCAGCGCCGAAGATTTGGACAGCACCGGATATGGCCGATCTGTTCAACCGCCTGTGTGTTGCAGGAAACGGGGCTGCCGAAGTCGCCAAATCTGAGGCGATAGCTGCGGGATTGACGGACAAGTCCTATGACATGCCGGTCGGTTCCAACCAGCCGGCTTGGCCGCTGATCATCGCCCAAGGTCAGGGCGCGGTGTTAGCGCAGGCCGACAAGTTTTTGAGCAACCCTCTGCGCCAATGTAACGTGACCTTCTATCTTCCGCAGCAGCCAGACGTTGTAGCGGTGGAGCAGGCCCTCACGGCCCTTCTTGCCAGGCCCGCCGACAACGACGGACAAAGGCTGAAAAAGAACGGCAAGCCGAACAAGTACTTCAGTCCCGAATGGCAATTTCCGGCCGCTTCGGACAATTCGACCCCGGCTTTTGTGGCCACGTTCAGCCCGGTTGCGTCAGGCTACACGGGTATCCAGTTCAGTTTCCTTGCACAAAAGGACAAAGCCAAATGAGCATCCTCGTAAACAAAGACACCAAGGTCATCACCCAGGGGATGACCGGCAACACCGGCACCTTCCACACCCAGGCTGCGCTCGATTACGGGACGCAAATGGTCGGCGGCGTGACCCCCGGCAAGGGCGGCACCACCCATATCGGCCTGCCGCAGTTCGACACCGTGCGCGAAGCCAAGGCCGCGACCGGCGCGACCGCGAGCTGCATCTACGTCCCGCCGCCGTTCGCTGCCGACGCGATCTGCGAAGCCATCGATGCCGAGATCGAGCTGATCATCTGCATCACCGAAGGCATTCCGGTGCTCGACATGGTCCGCGCCAAGCGCGCGCTGGCGGGCTCCAAGTCGCGCCTGATCGGCCCCAACTGCCCCGGCGTGCTGACCCCCAACGAATGCAAGATCGGTATCATGCCGGCCAACATCTTCAAGAAGGGCAGCGTTGGCATCGTCAGCCGCTCGGGCACGCTCACCTATGAAGCCGTCCACCAGACGACCATGGCAGGCCTCGGCCAGACCACGGCTGTCGGCATCGGCGGCGATCCGGTCAATGGCACCAACTTCATCGACGTGCTCGATCTGTTCCTCGACGATCCGGAAACCGAGAGCATCATCATGATCGGCGAAATCGGCGGGTCTGCCGAAGAGGAAGCCGCCGCCTTCATCAAGGCCGAAGCTGCCAAGGGCCGTTCCAAGCCGATGGTCGGCTTCATCGCCGGCCGCACCGCCCCTCCGGGCCGCCGCATGGGCCACGCTGGCGCGATCGTCAGCGGCGGTCAGGGCGGCGCGGAAGACAAGATCGCGGCGATGGAAGATGCGGGCATCCGCGTCAGCCCCTCGCCCAGCCTGCTCGGCGAAACGCTGGCAGCGATGCTGAAAGAAAACGCCTAACCGAATACCGGCCCCTCGCTCGCGCTGAGCGGGGGGCCATCCTTCCTCCTCCCCAGGAGTTCCCCCGATGGGCAACGAACCGCAAAACTTCCTTCCCGCCTTCACCGATCAGGAAGGCCCCCAGCCCGGCCCGTCCTGGGCCAAGCGCGGCTGGCTCGATACGCTGGCCGATAGCGCCTCCGATCTGACCGCTGCGATGGACCCGACCGAGATGACGCTCGCGGTCAAGGCGGCGGCGAAGGATGCAGGTAAGGCGCTCGATCCCAAGGCGGTTGAAAAGGCTGCTGCCCTCTCGATTGCAGCGATGACGCTGGTGCGGCTCTACCGTGTGCGTGGGCACATGGCGGCGGACCTTGATCCCCTCGGCCTCAATAATCGCGAAGGCCCGGCTGACCTGACGCTTGAATGGCACGGCCTTGCGGGCAAGGAGAACGAGGACGTCTATGTCGGCGGCGTGCTCGGCATGGAATGGACCACGGTGGGCAAGCTCCACCAACGCCTGCGCGAAGTGTATTGCGGCAAGGTCGGCCTCGAATACATGCACATCGCCGATACCGAGGAACGCCGCTTCCTCCAGGACAAGTTCGAGAAGCCGGGCGAGACGATCCAGTTCACACCGGAAGGCAAGAAGGCGATCCTCGCCGCCGTGCTGAGGGGCGAGCAATACGAGGAATTCCTCGCCAAGAAATATGTCGGCACCAAGCGGTTCGGGCTGGATGGCGGCGAATCCATGATCCCCGCGCTCGAAGCGGTGATCAAGCATGGCGGCAGCGCGGGCGTGCGCGAGATCATCTACGGCATGGCCCACCGCGGGCGGCTCAACGTGCTCGCCAATGTGATGGCGAAGCCCTACCGCGTGATCTTCCACGAATTCTCGGGCGGCTCGGCCAATCCCGATGACGTCGGCGGATCGGGCGATGTGAAGTATCACCTCGGCACCTCGACCGACCGCGAGTTCGACGGGATTTCGGTGCACATGAGCCTTGTGCCCAACCCCAGCCACCTTGAAGCGGTCAACCCCGTGGTGCTCGGCAAGGTGCGCGCGCAGCAGGCGATCCGCGATGACCTGAAGACCAAGAGCCAGGTGCTTCCGGTGCTGATCCACGGCGATGCGGCTTTCGCAGGGCAAGGCGTGGTGTGGGAAAGCCTCTCGCTGTCCGGCGTCCCCGGATACGACACCGGCGGCTGCATCCACTTCATCATCAACAATCAGATCGGCTTCACCACCTCGCCGAAATTCGCGCGGTCCTCGCCTTATCCCAGCGATGTGGCCAAGGGCGTGATGGCGCCGATCCTGCACGTCAACGGCGACGATCCCGAAGCCGTGACCTTCGCCTGCAAGCTGGCAGTCGAATATCGCCAGACCTTCCACCGCGATGTCGTGATCGACATGTGGTGCTATCGCCGCTTCGGCCACAACGAAGGCGACGAGCCCAAGTTCACCCAGCCGCTGATGTATGACAAGATCCGCGCTCACCCCAAGGTCAGCGTCGCTTATGAAACGCGGTTGGTGCGCGAAGGTGTGGTCGATCCGGGCACCCGCGAGCGGATGGCGGGCGAATTCGTCGCCCTGCTCGAAGAAGAGTTCGAAGCGGGCAAGAGCTACAAGGCCAACGAGGCGGACTGGTTCGGTGGACGCTGGGCAGGGCTCAACAAACCCGCCGACCCGGAAACAGCGCGCCGCAGCGTTGAGACCGCGATTGAGCCCAAGATGCTGGATTCGCTGGGCCGCGTGCTGACCGAAGTCCCCGCGGATCTTGAAGTCCACAAGACGCTGGACCGCGTGCTGGCCGCCAAGCGCGAGATGTTCAGTTCGGGCGAAGGGTATGACTGGGCCACTGCCGAGGCGCTCGCATTCGGCAGCCTTGTCATGGAAGGCTACTCCGTCCGCCTGTCCGGGCAGGACAGCGGCCGCGGCACCTTCTCGCAACGTCACGCGGTGTGGGTCGATCAGAAGTCGGAACGAAAATACATACCGCTCAGCACCCTGCCCCACGGAAAGTTTGAAGTGCACGATTCCACGCTGTCGGAATACGGCGTGCTCGGCTTCGAGTATGGCTTTGCGATGGCCGATCCGCGCAGTCTCGTGTTGTGGGAAGGCCAGTTCGGCGACTTCGCCAACGGCGCGCAGATCATGATCGACCAGTTCGTGGCCAGCGGCGAAAGCAAGTGGCTGCGCGCCAACGGGCTCGTGATGCTGCTGCCGCACGGCTATGAAGGACAGGGTCCGGAACACTCCTCGGCGCGTCTGGAGCGTTTCCTCCAGCTGTGTGCCGACGACAATATGTGCGTTTGCAATGTCACCAATCCGGCGAACTATTTCCATCTGCTGCGCCGCCAGATGCTGCGGTCGTTCCGCAAGCCGCTGATTATCATGAGCCCCAAGTCCCTGTTGCGCCATCCGCTGGCAAAGAGCAGCAAGGCGGAGTTTCTGGGTGACCGGCAGTTCAAGCGGATCATGTCCGACACCAAGGACATCGCAGATGAAAAGGTCCGGCGTCTGGTGCTGTGTTCGGGCAAGGTCGCCTATGACCTGATGGAAGCCCGCGATGCGGCCGGGCTGGAGGACGTCTCGATCGTGCGGATTGAGCAGTTGTTCCCCTTCCCCGGCGATCCGCTGGCGCTGCGTCTTGGCCGCATGACCAACCTGCAGGACGTCGTCTGGTGTCAGGAAGAACCGCGCAACAACGGCGCCTGGTTCTTCGTGAATGAGCGGATCGAGGATTCGCTCACCGCCGCCGGACACACGGGCAAGCGTCCGGTCTATGCCGGGCGTGATGCATCGGCATCACCTGCAACCGGTCTCGCAAGCCGTCACAAGGCCCAGCAGGAAGCGCTGATCGCCGCCGCGCTGGGGCTTTAACGGCCCGCCATACTTCACACGACATAGCATCAAGTTTCAGGAACCCATTCCAATGGCCACCGAAATCACAGTCCCCGTCCTTGGCGAATCCGTCACCGAAGGCACCATTGCCGAATGGTTCAAGCAGCCCGGCGAAGCGGTTGCCGCTGACGAGGCGATTTGCAGCCTCGAAACCGATAAGGTTGCAGTCGACGTGCCCTCGCCGGTTGCAGGCATCATGTCCGAACACCGCGCGGCGGTTGGCGACACGGTCGAAGTCGGTGCGGTAATTGCGATCATCGAAGCGGGGGCGTCTGCTGCCACCGCCGCTCCCGCAGTCGCGGCCAAGGCTGACATCCCCGCTCCGGCAGCGACCGAAGAGGTCTCTGGCGCTGCCATGACCATGTCGCCAGCCGTGCGCCGCGCGGTGCTGGAACACGGCGTCGACCCTTCCACGATCAAGGGCACCGGCAAGGATGGCCGCCTGACCAAGGAAGATGTGCTGGCCGCCGCTGAGGCCAAGTCCAAGGGCGGCGCTGCACCGGCGCCCGCTCCGGCCGCTGCGGCCCCGGCTCCCGCCCCCGTCCCCGCCCAATCCGGCGGCGTCCGAGGCGAAGAGCGCGTCAAGATGACCCGGATGCGCCAGACCATCGCCAAGCGTCTGAAGGCTGCGCAGGACAATGCTGCCCTGCTCACCACTTTCAACGATGTCGACATGACCGCCGTCATGGAAGCGCGCGACAAGTACAAGGACCTGTTCGCCAAGAAGCACGATATTCGCTTGGGCTTCATGGGCTTCTTCGCCAAGGCCGCCTGCCTTGCACTGAAGGATGTGCCTGCCGCCAACGCCTATATCGATGGCGATGAGATCATCTATCACGACTACGTCGACATCTCGGTGGCGGTTTCAGCCCCCAATGGTCTCGTCGTCCCCGTCATCCGCGATGCCGACAAGAAGGGTTTTGCCCGGATCGAACAGGACATCGCTGATTTCGGAAAGCGCGCCAAGGACGGCACGCTCAAGATGGAAGACATGCAGGGCGGCACCTTCACCATCTCGAACGGCGGCGTGTTCGGCAGCCTCATGAGCACCCCGATCATCAACCCGCCGCAGTCGGCGGTGCTGGGTCTCCACCGCATCGAGGATCGTCCGGTTGTGCGTAACGGCCAGATCGTGATCCGCCCGATGATGTATCTCGCCCTGTCCTATGACCACCGCCTGATCGATGGGCGTGAGGCGGTGACAGCATTGAAAATCATCAAGGATGCGATCGAGGATCCGACCCGGATGCTGATCGACCTTTAAAGCTTCGTTCCGTTCGGGCTGAGCCTGTCGAAGCCCTGCTCTTTCTTTTGGAGCGACGGACCCCAAATGAAGTGCAGCCGTAGGGCGTTCGCCCACCTCCGGTTCCGACAAGCTCAGGGCGAACGGAGTTGGAAATGGCCGAATACGATTACGACGTCCTCATCATCGGTGCCGGTCCCGGCGGCTATGTCGCGGCAATCCGTGCGGCGCAGCTCGGGTTGAAGACCGCCTGCGTGGAATCGCGCGCGACGCTCGGTGGCACCTGCCTCAACGTCGGGTGCATCCCATCGAAGGCGCTTCTCCACGGCTCGGAGCTGTTTGATGAGGCCCGCAACGGCCACTTCGCGACCTGGGGCATCACCGCCACCCCGACGCTGGATCTCGGCCGGATGATGGCCGAAAAGACCAAGGCCGTGGGCGAGTTGACCGGCGGGATCGAGTTCCTGTTCAAGAAGAACAAGGTCACGTGGCTCAAGGGCCATGCGGCGTTCGAGGACGCGCACACCGTGAAGGTCGGCGATGCGACCTACACCGCCAAGGATATCGTGATCGCCACCGGCTCCTCGGTCATGCCGCTCCCCGGCGTCCCCGTCGACAACGCCGCAAAGCGCATCGTCGACAGCACCGGCGCGCTCGACCTTGAGGAAGTGCCTGAGCACCTCGTGGTGATCGGCGGCGGCGTCATCGGCCTCGAACTGGGCTCGGTGTGGCGCCGTCTGGGCGCGAAGGTCACCGTGGTCGAATATCTCGACCAGCTGCTGCCCGGCATGGACGGCGAAGTCCGCAAGGAAGCACAGAAGATCTTCAAAAAGCAGGGCATGGACATGATGCTCGGCCAGAAGGTGACGGGCGCCGCGGTGGATGGCAAGACCGTTACCCTGACGCTCGAACCGGCAGCGGGCGGCGAGGCGCAAACCCTGACCGCCAGCCATGTGCTGGTTGCCATCGGGCGGCGCGCCAACACTGATGGCCTCGCGCTCGACAAGGCAGGCCTTAGCGTCAACAACCGCGGCCAGATCGAAATCGACCACGATTTCCGCACCGGCGTGGACGGCATCTGGGCGATCGGCGATGTCGTTCCCGGCCCGATGCTCGCGCACAAGGCTGAGGACGAGGGCATTGCGGTCGCCGAGAACATCGCTGGCCTTACCGGCATCGTGAACCACGACGTGATCCCCAGCGTCGTCTATACCGCGCCCGAAATCGCGGGCGTGGGCATCACCGAGGAACAGGCAAAGGACCGCGGCCTCGCCGTCAAGGTCGGCAAGTTCCCGATGATGGCCAACAGCCGCGCCAAGGCCAACCGCGACACCGACGGCTTCGTCAAGGTGATCGCGGATGCCGCGACCGACCGGGTGGTCGGCGTGTGGATGATCAACTCCCTCGCCGGAACGATGATCGCCCAGGCCGCACAGGCGATGGAATTCGGCGCCACGTCGGAAGACATCGCCTACACCTGCCATGCCCACCCCACCCATGCCGAAGCCTTCAAGGAAGCGGCGATGGCGGTGCAGGGCAAGCCTATCCACATGTAAGCCATTGGGGCGCAGGCTCTCATTAGGGGCCTGCGCCGACAATGCCTTTCTTGCAACCGATTGATCCGCTAACCCTTGATGTGGAGGCTGAAGGGGAGATGCGGGTGGAAACGCTGCGCCGATTGACGATTGCAGGGGCAGCGGTCGCATTTATGCTTGTGGCCGCATGCGGATCTGCGGCTGATCCTGCTACAATTGCCCCGCCCCGTGCGACCGACCGCATTACACTGCCCAAAGATCCATCCTACATCGCGGTCGATCTGACCGTCGATCTGGCCGAACTGGAACGCGCGCTGGAGCGCGAGGTGCCGCGCGAATTGTGGCAGATTGACCGGCCCGGCAGCGAGTGCATCGCCCCGCAAAAGGTCGATCTTGCGCTTTTCAAGGTGAAATCACCCAAGATCGAATGCCGGATCACGGGGAAGGTCACGCGTGGCAAGCTGCGGCTCAGCGGCAAGGGTGAGGCGTTGCGCGTCACGCTGCCGGTCACCGGAACCCTCGCCGCGCGCGATGTGGCCGGGATCTTCAAGGGCGAAACCGCCACCGGCGCGGCCGAAGTGACACTGGGGCTGCGGCTGGATCTCACGCCGCAGTGGCAGGTGACCGGCACGACCCGGCTGGATTACCGCTGGACCCGCGCGCCGGGGATCGAGTTTATGGGGCAGCGCATCACCTTCACCACCGAGGCTGACCGCGAGCTGGCGCCCGTCAAGCGCGAGGTGCAGCGGATCATCGCCCGCGAGCTGGCACGCCTGCCGGTCAAGGCCACGGCCGCGCAAGGCTGGCGTCAGGCCCATGCGGTCTTCGCGCTTAACGAACGCGACCCGGCGGTGTGGGGCCGGCTGACCCCGCAACGCTTTCGCTTTGGCGGCTACGGCGTGACCGGGCGCGAACTGACCTTGCGGCTGGGGCTGGACGCGTTGCTTGATACCTTTGTCGGCATGAAGCCTGAAACCTCGGCAATCGGCGCGCTTCCACCGCTTGCGCGGCGCGCCAAGACCGCCGTGGCATCGCAGCTGCATGTGCCCGTGGTAGCCGATTATGCTGTGCTCCAGCCGGTCATCGCCAAGGCCCTGACCAAACGCGCGCAGCGGCCGTTTGTGGTGAAGGATTATGGCTCGGTCACTGCGCGGTTTGATGACATTGCGGTCTATGGCACAGGCGAAGGACGCATCGCGGTGGGCGGTACCTTCAGCGCGAAATCCGACCTCCCGATGATCGAGACCGCCACCGGCACCATCTGGCTGACCGCCCGCCCGGTTAATCAGCCCGGATCACGCGCCGTGCGCTTTGCCGAGGTTACCATCACCGGGGACACTGATATTGCAGGCGAGGAATTCCTCTTCGCGCTCGCGAATGCACCCGAATTCCAGGCCGCGATCACCGATGCGCTGGCTCAGAACTTCGAAAACGATTTCAACGATCTGCGCAGCAAAATTGATAAGGCACTGGCAGCGCGCAAAGGGCGCCTCACTGATTATGCGATCACCATCGATAAGGTCGAAACAGGCGTCATTACAGCGCACGGCGAAGGGCTTTATCTGCCGGTCGATCTGACCGCACGGATCGCGGCAAAACTGCGGCGGGTGAATTGAACAGTTAACTTGGCGCGCAGGCTTTTGCCGCGCGCTGCGCCCCGTTACACCTGCGCTCGGAGAGACGAGGGGACGCAACGCATGGCCTATCCGCAACTGACCGAAGAACCGGGCGCGCTGGCCACGGCGCAGGCCATCCGCACCGGCAGGCTCAGCGTGGCCGAGGCCGTGGACGCGGCGATTGTGCGGATCGAACAGCTTGATGGTGATATCGACGCGCTGGCCGTACCCAATTTCGAGGCCGCCTATGCCGAAGCCCGCGCGATGCAAAGCCGCGGGCCGGGTGCAGGCCAGCCCTTGTTCGGCGTGCCGATGACGATCAAGGAAAGCTTCGATGTCGCGGGTCTGCCCACCACCTGGGGCCATCCCCAGTTCCGCGATCAGCCCGCGCCGCGCGATGCGCTGCTGGTGCAGCGATTGAAGGCCGCCGGTGCGATTATCATCGGCAAGACCAACGTGCCGGTCGATCTGACCGATTGGCAGAGCTTCAACCCGGTCTATGGCCGCACCGTGAACCCGCATAATCCGGCCCGATCGCCCGGCGGATCGTCAGGCGGCAGCGCGGCAGCTGTGGCGAGCGGTATGGTGGCCTGCGACTACGGCACCGACATTGGCGGGTCGGTGCGGGTGCCCGCGCATTTTTGCGGGGTGTGGGGTCACAAAACGACATGGGGGCTGGTGCCCAAACACGGCCATGACCACCCGGCCATGGCGCGGGCCGAAGGCTTCATCGCCGCACATGACGGGGAGCTGTCCATCGCCGGGCCGCTGGCCCGTAACGCGCCCGATCTGGCTGCGTTGGTTGAGGTCGGGGCCGAAGTCCCGCTACGCCGCCGCACCAAGCCGCTGAAGGAATGCCGCCTGCTGGCGATCACCGCCCTGCCCGGCGTGGCCGTGGATGCCAGCGTGCTGGAACCGACCGAAGCGGCGCTGGAAACCCTCGCCTGCGCAGGCGTGACCATTGACCGTGTGAGCGAACTCATCCCTGATCAAGCGCAGCAGAACCGGGCCTATCTCAAGATGATGAACATCGCCATGGCGCGCGGTGCGCCGGCACCCGATGGCAAGCGGGCGACCGCGACCGACTGGTTTGATCTGCTTGACGCGCAGGCTGCCAATGCCGCGCAATGGGGTGCCTTGTTTCAAACCTACGACTTCATCCTTGCCCCACCCGCCCCGATGCTGGCCGTGCCGCATGATGACACAGCCGTGTTCAGAGGCACGCTGACAATCAATGGCCGCGAGGAACCCGGCGGCAGCGGCCTCGTGTGGGCCGGGATGGCAACCTTCCCCGGTCTGCCCGCAACCGTACTACCGATCGGCAGCGGCACCTATCTGGGCAGCACTTTGCCCTGCGGTATGCAGGTAATCGGCCCCCGCTGGAGCGACCTCGATTGCATCGCGGCAGCCGAGGCGATCAGCCAAATCCTGCACGGCTGATTGCTGCCCGTGCCATGAACCCCACCGTTCTCACCCCGATCCTCGACCTGCTTGATCTGGCGGGCATTGCGCTGTTCGCGCTGTCGGGCGCGGTGCTGGCGGCGCGGCTGCGGCAGACCTTCGTCACCATGGCGTTCTTCGCACTGGTCACCGGCGTTGGCGGCGGGACAGTGCGCGATCTGCTGATACGCGCGCCGGTGTTCTGGATCGACGACCCGTGGGTGGCCCCGGTGTGCCTTGGCACGGCGCTGATTGCGTGGTTTACGCCGGTGCGCTGGTGGGAGGGCAAGGGCTTTGCCTATGCCGATGGCGCGGGCCTGGCCGCCTATGCCTTGCTCGGCAGTGCCAAGGCGCTTGCCTATGGCATTCCGCCAGTTCCGGCCGCGCTGATGGGCGTGATTACCGGCAGTGTCGGCGGGATCATCCGCGATGTGGTGGCAGGCCGTCCGTCGATCATCATGAGCCCGGAACTCTACGTCACCCCGGCAGCGCTGACGTCGGCACTGACGGTCGCGGGGATGCTTGCCGCACCGTGGCTGGGCGTGCCGGAGGCTGCGGCTTGGAGCCTTGCTTTTGTCTGCGGCTTTGCCTTGCGCGCAGCCGCCATCCGCTGGGAATGGGGCCTGCCAAGCTATGGCGACCGTGAGCGGAGCGAAAACTAGCGCCGCCCCGCTTCACTGCGCCATGATCCATAAAGGCCCGCTGCCTTACAGATCGCCGTCAATGGTTTCAGGAATGTCCTCGCCCGGGATCGGCCCGCCAGGATAGGCCGGCATCCGGTCGGTCGCTGCGGTCGCCACCGGAGCCGCTGCCTGCCCTACCGGTCCCGACGCGTCTTGTGCGGCGAAATCCGGGCGCAGTCCGCTGCCCACCGCTGCGCGCGCGCTGGTATAACGCTGGTCGTCCCATTGGCCATCCTCCCGAGGATCGGCGCTGGCAGCGCTGCCATCAAAGCCGATGGTGGACAGGCCGCCGCCATAATCAATCCCGTCGATCTGGCCGTTATTGCCGATCCGGCACTGGAACGGTGCCCCGTTGAACAACACCCCGCTGACCTGCCAGCCCGCTCCGGTCCGATCGACATTATCAACCGTATCGACCCGGACATCGCGCTCAATCCGGTCGAGGCACTGGTTCACTGCGCTGTCGAGGCCCGCAGAACCCGTGCCCCGCGGCGCGGCGCGGCGATCATCGCGGTAACGGGTGTCGCGGTCCCGCTCGATCACCACCACATCACGGTCGCGCTGGCGGCGGTTGTTGGAATTGAGAATGGCTGCAACGCCGCCGATGACGGCAGCGCCGATCAGGACATCGCCAACATCCACGCGGCCGCGCCGCCAGCCGCGGCGATGGCCCCAGCCTCCGCGTCCCCAGCCGCAGCCCCATCGGCAGCGCCAGTCAGCGGTGCTGCTTGCCGGATCATAACGGCTGGCATCAAACGCTGCTGATGGTGCGCCCAGGGCCAGACCAGCTGGCAGCGTAGCCGCCGACGCGGGCGCAGCGATAAAGGTGGTGCCAGCAAGCGCGCCTGCCATGATAGTGGCGCGAAACATCAGAGCCATTGCGCTCTCTCCTGTTGCTTGTGCGAGCGCCCACCAACGCTCCGATAAGGCGACGATTAGCCGTGCAAGGCTTGCGCTGGGCTGAACCGAGCCATCACTTACAAAACCGCCCCGCCATCCGGTTAAGGACAGCGGGGCGGCAAGGACGCGCTCCGGAAAAAGGCATAACCGGCGCGCGAAACAGTCAGCCGATCAGCGCAGGCCGCGCACGCCGCTGAAGTCGACGAAGGGCGCACCGCGACCATCGACGCGGCAGGTGAAGTTGCCGCGATCATTGCCGCGCCGGTTGAAGCCGCCACCCACATCGATCCGGCCCCGCACGCGGAACCCGTCACGGGTGCGATCAATGTCGCGCACATCGATCACGTCGGCATAGCGGTAGCCGCCAAAGCGGCGCGCCTGATTTTCAGCAGCGCGCACACAGCGATCCACCGCAGCTCGTGGGCCCCCAGCAAAGCCATAGCCGCCGCGATCCCAGCGGTTGCCGCGATCCCAATTGCGGTCACCATCAAAGGCGCCAGCCAACGCCGCAATGCCGCCGATCACGACAGCGCCGGCGATAATCTCGCCCGCACCAATGCCGCCGCGGTCATAGCGGTCATCCGCCATCGCAGGGGTGGCCGAAGCCAGCGTCAGCGCAGTGGCAGCGACCGCGCCAAGCACAACCCGGGCCGATTTGCCGGAGGCCAGCCGGTTGGTGAAGGTGCTCATCGAATTCATCCTCGTGTGCCACCGCGGGCGGGATTGCTTGCGGTGTCAGGGATGATTTGCACGATTCGGGCTGTGGGGAAGCTGAATTGGGGCGACAGGTTTTGTTAATTCGAAGGGGCTTTTTTGTGAACGGGTGGATTCAATCAAGCGCTCACCACCTATGTCATCGACTTACTCGGCCGGCAGGGCTGCCAGTACATCGCGGGTGAAGGCAGCGATGTCGAAACTGGCCCCCGCCGGATCCTCGCCTCTCCGCACAATCACCACCTGCCGGGACGGCACGATCACCACATATTGCCCCCGGTTGCCAAATGCCGCGAACGTATCGGCCGGTACGCCCTCGGACCGGTTCATCAGCCAGAACCCTGCGCCATAGCCAAACGCACCCTCAGGCTGCGGGCCGCTGGGACTGGATACATATTGCACCCAGCCTTCAGGCAGGACGCGGGTGCCGTCGGCTAGCTTGCCATCGTTGAGGTAGAGCTGGCCGAACTTTGCCAGGTCGCGCGCGGTGCTCCAGACTTGTGAGGACAGGATGTAGTTTCCTTGCCAATCCGTTTCGGCAACAGTGTGTCGCATTCCGAGCATCTTGAAGAACGCGGCCGGAGGATGCGCGTCAAAGGTCGATTTGAGCACGTTAACGGCGGCAAGTGTGTCGTTGTTGGCGTAACGATAGCTGCTCCCCGGTGCGGCGATCAACGGCCAATCGAGCGCGACCTCCTCCACCGTCGCCCCGCCCCAATAGAGCGGATCGGTGCGGTTACCGGGCGTGTCGGAATAGCGTCCCGAGGCCATGCGGAGCAGATGGTCGATGGTGATCGCGCGGCGGGGATCGCTATCGTCTTCGCCAAGCCCGGCTGAGGCGGTGACGATGGCCTCGTTGCGCTGCACCGCTGCGCCCACCAGCGTGGCAGCGATGCTTTTCGCCACCGACCAGGTGCGCTGCGGGGTATATTGCCCAAGACCCGGATGATACAGCTCGCCCCGAATCTGACCTGCGCGGCTGACCACGATGGCCGTCGTCCGCGTGCCCGATCCATAACCATCGTTCATTCCCCTCGCCATGGCCTGTGCAAGCGCGGCGCCCTGCGGCGGGCGCAGATTGGCCATGCCACTGGGACGCGGAAGGTAGTCCAGCCGCTCGGGCGAAACCGGCGTGCCGATCGGCAGCACGGTGCATCCCTTGCCTTGACGAAAGATCGCCCTGCGTGGTGCCATAGCGTCCGTCACCGACACCTGAACTTCTTCGATCACTCCGTATTTGCCTTGAACAATCTGGTATTCCAGCTCGGGAATGATCGCAGCCAGCACCGGATCAATACCCTTGAGTTCCAACCCTTCGACACTTTCAGCCGACCGCTCAGTGCCATTTTCCATCGCATTGCCGATGGCGCCACACAGCATAAGCGCCTTGTAACCGGCGGCTAGCGCCCGGTCGTAGCGCGCATCGAGGCGCTCTTGCTGGCTTTGGGCTGTGGCAGGAAGGGCGAAAAGCAGCGCAGTTGCTGCAACAAAGACAGTGCGGGTCATGACACGCAGCCTAGCCCTGCCCGCTCAAAAGGAAAGGGACGGAAGCGAACTCGCCCCGGCCCCATGCCCGTGTTCAATAAAAAGGCGGCTTATGCCTCTTCGAATTCTTCGTCCGACTGCACCGGGCCAGAATCCTGACCGCGAGCGCTTTCGTCGCGGTCAACCAGCTCGATGATCGCCATCTGTACGGCGTCACCGGCGCGCACGCCAGCGCGCAGCACGCGGGTGTAGCCGCCTTCGCGGTCCGAATAACGCTCAGCCAGCACTTCGAAAAGCTTCTTGAGCTGCGCTTCGTCACCCAGACGAGCCATCGCGAGGCGACGGTTCGACAGGCCGCCGCGCTTGGCCAGCGTGATCAGCTTTTCGAGGTAGGGGCGCAGTTCCTTGGCCTTGGGCAGCGTGGTCTTGATCTGCTCGTGCTTGATCAGCGCGGCAGCCATGTTGCGGAACAGGGCGTTGCGGTGACCGGTCTTACGGCCAAGCTTACGGCCCGACATACCATGACGCATTATATACTTCCTTCGTTCGTAGGGAGCCCGTGCAAGGTAGCTCCATCCCGGTGGCCATTGCGGGCCGCCACCTTCGCCCTGGGTGCAAGCCCCCGCTTTCCGCGGGGGCTTGCCAATTCATCAGCCGAGCAGCTCTTGTTCGAGTTTCTTCGCCATCTCTTCGATGTTCTCCGGCGGCCAGCCCGGGATATCCATCCCGAGACGCAGACCCATGCTGGAAAGCACTTCCTTGATCTCGTTGAGCGACTTGCGGCCGAAGTTCGGCGTCCGCAGCATCTCCGCTTCGGTCTTCTGGACCAAGTCGCCGATGTAGATGATGTTGTCGTTCTTGAGGCAGTTGGCCGAACGCACCGACAGTTCCAGCTCGTCCACCTTCTTGAGGAGGTAGCGGTTGAGCTGGTTGGCGTCGCTTTCTTCCGGCTGCACCGCGTGACCGATCATCTGGCCGACCGGCTGCGGGATGCCATCTTCGAAGTGGACGAACAGGGTCAGCTGGTCCTGAAGGATGCGCGCGGCATAGGCCACGGCGTCTTCCGGGGTGACGGTGCCATCGGTCTCGACGGTCAGCGAGAGCTTGTCATAGTCAAGCTCCTGACCGACGCGGGCGTTCTCGACCTTGTAGCTCACCTGACGGACCGGCGAGTAGAGCGAGTCAACCGGGATCAGCCCGATCGGCGCATCGGCCGGACGGTTCTGCACAGCGGGCGAGTAGCCCTTGCCCGTATCAGCAGTCAGCTCCATATTGAGCGTCGCGCCTTCATCGAGCTGGCAGATCACCAGATCCTTGTTCATGATCTCGATATCGCCGGTGACAGCAATGTCGCCAGCCTTGACCGCGCCGGGGCCAGTGGCCGAAAGCTGCAAGCGCTTGGGGCCTTCGCCTTCCATCTTGAGCGCGATCTGCTTGACGTTCAGGACGATGTCGGTGACATCTTCGCGCACGCCAGCGAGCGACGAGAATTCGTGCAGCACGTTTTCGATCTTGATCGAGGTGATGGCCGCGCCCTGAAGGCTCGACAGCAGCACCCGCCGCAGCGCATTGCCGAGCGTAAGACCAAAGCCACGCTCCAGCGGCTCAGCCACAAACGTGACCTTGCGCTGACGATCGCCGCCGTCCTTGATCTCGAGGGTGTTGGGTTTCTTGAGTTCCTGCCAGTTCTTGGTGTTGACGGACATGGATTTCCCCTAATTCGCCTTGTGGGCGGTTCAAACTTGGGCGGGCCGGATGCGCAAAAGCGACGCGGCATCAGACCCGATCGGGCGGCGAGGATGCATCGCACCCCCGCCAACCCGGCGGATCAGACGCGGCGACGCTTGGAAGGACGGACCCCGTTGTGCGGGATCGGGGTCACGTCGCGGATCGAGGTAATGTTGAAACCAACAGCTGCAAGACCCCGCAGCGCGCTTTCACGGCCCGAACCCGGACCCTTGACCTCGACTTCGAGCGTGCGCACGCCGTGTTCGGCGGCCTTCTTGCCCGCATCATCAGCCGCCACCTGAGCGGCATACGGCGTCGACTTGCGGCTGCCCTTGAAGCCCATCGCACCGGCGCTGGACCAGCTGATCGCATTCCCCTGTGCATCGGTGATGGTGATCATGGTATTGTTGAAGCTAGCGTTGATATGCGCAACGCCGCTGGTGATGTTCTTCTTGTCACGACGCCGAATACGGCCTGGTTCGCGTGCCATCGTTTTGTGTCCTCTAACTCGTCAGAAGGAAAAAGCGTGCAATGGGGTGACCCCGCTCGCTTACTTCTTCTTGCCCGCGATGGGCTTGGCCTTACCCTTGCGGGTGCGGGCGTTGGTGTGAGTGCGCTGGCCGCGAACGGGCAGACCGCTACGATGACGCAGGCCGCGATAGGCGCGAAGGTCCATCAGGCGCTTGATGTTCATCGCGGTGTTGCGACGAAGGTCGCCTTCCACGGTGAAATCGGCATCGATGGTTTCACGAACGCGGAGGATTTCCTCGTCCGAGAGGTCCTGCACGCGGGCGCTGTGCGCGATACCCAGCTTGTCAGCAATCTGGACGGCGGTGGTGCGACCAATACCATGAATGTAGGTCAACGCGATGATTACGCGCTTGTTGGTGGGGATATTGACCCCGGCAATACGAGCCACTTATTTCTCCATGCTCCACAGGAGTATCGGCCATCGGTGGACCACCCCTATCTCAACGCTCACAACATCCGACCGCTCACGCGCAACACCCAATCCGAATGACCTAGGTGCAAACAACAAAAGGCCCGACCGACATACGCATGCGCGATGCCTGCCGAACTGCCTTCGAACGTGTCGAATGAGCGGGGCGCTTAAGCTGATTCGGGTTGCGCGTCAACCGCTAGAAGATGGACCCCTGCGTGCCCGGTCAGGCCTTCATCGGTCAAGGCCCGGCCATATGGGGATGTCGCCTGTGCTTTGCACATTCAGCGCGGCGCAGGTCCATCCAGATCGCCGAAGGCATCTTTGACTGTGGTTGGCTTTGGCGGCGGCCCTGCTTCAGGGGCGGGTTGCGGTGGCAGCTTGGCCTTGGGTTGCGCAGCCGCACCCCGAGCGGCGGGCGGCGGCGTTGATTTCACCGGCGCAGCGACTGCCGAAGATGCGGCCGGCGCCGGCTGTCGAGGCGCAGCTGGGACAGCAGGCGGCACCGGCACCGGCACCGTCACAACCTTCAGCGGCTTTGCCAGTGCAGCAATCTGCGCTGCCATGACCCCATCAACGGCCTTGGAAATCACCGGCACTTCGTAACGCATCGGCCCGCCGACATTGTATTGTCAATGGACACCCAGTGTTACGAGCTAAGGCGACACCCAGTGTTACGAGGTGTCTCGTTGTGACCGTGCGATGATTTCAGGGGCGGGGAGCATG
>NZ_PKRO01000059.1 GCF_002855495.1 Porphyrobacter sp. TH134 | reverse complement strand
AGCTGGCGTGATTGTCGAGATGTGTGACCGGCAGCCCCAGCTCAGCACCCAGCATGGCGCTGGAGAGTTCGGCGACCAGTTCCTCGGCGGCATAGGCGGCCGTACCGAAGCGGTTCTTGAGGTCCCGGCCCAGGCGGCTCGCATGGCCGGTCCAGTGCGAAAGCTCGTGAGCGAGCGTAGCGTAATAGTGATCGAACCCGTTGAACAAGCTAGCCGGCGGCATCGTGACGCGATCCGCACTTGGTTCGTAATAGGCCTCGCAGCCCTGATGGCGCAGATTGACCGGGATGGCGGCGAAGAAGGCGTCGAGCTCGGCCTCGCGCCCTTCAGGCTCGACCAGTTCCAACGTCGCGGCTGGATGGAAGCGCTCGGGCAGACCTTCCACCTGATCGGCATTGAAGACCGGATAAGCTTTCAGTACCCGGCGCGCTTCGTCAGTCTTTTCGCCGGTGTCGGGCGCTTCAACTTCCTTGGTGTAGCTCTTGTAAAAGATCGCGATGGTCGACTTCTCACCCTTGCGGACCTGCGCTCCAAGCGATTTTGCTTGGTTGTAGGTCATCCAGAATGGCGAGGCGTAGCCGCACATGTCGGCGACCATCCAGAGCCAAAAGACATTCATGCCGCGGTACGGAATCCCGCAGGCCCGCAAGGGCCTGGAGACCGGGACACCGCGCCACGGCTTGATCCACGGTTTTGTGCCTGCTTCCAGACGGGCGATGATTTCCTGGGTGATGCGGGCGGCGGGCGACAGGCCGCTGCCCTGCCCCTTGCGATAGGCCATGATGGTTCTCCTGATTGCGGCATCCGGACAGTCGGCGACGGGTTCGCCGGTCAGTGCCACAGGTTCCCGAGCCCCCTCTGCTCTGCTTCCAAAAAGGAGGCGGCCCTCCGGCATAAGCCGAAGGACCGCTTCTCGAGTTGCGAGTGACCTAGCCTGTCAGGAGGAGGTCAGGCGGCCAGCTCGCGGGGAGACTGATGTTCGTCGTCACCGCCCTGCCCCGCTCCAGCGGGGTTGATCTCAGCTTCGTCCGCCTCCTGCGCAGGGCAAGCGAAGCGCATGACCTCAGGCACCCAGGCCAAGGCCCTCTCGCGAACCTCGACCTCGGTGATGTAGGTTCCAGCAAAGACGCGTTCGGCGCTCATCGCGAGGTCACCCTTCTTGACCGCGGCGAAGCGCGAGGAGAGCTCGAGGCCGCCGACATCGGTCAGCGCGTCGAGGATCACCTGCTTCGACACCCGGTCAAAGTAGTTGGATGCGGTGGGGCGCCACCACTGCGCCACGTCGATACCGATCAGGCTGCCGAGATGATCCTGGAACGGCAACTGGCGCTCACCGGACATGTTGAGGCTCGCCTCGAGCGACCGGGCCACGACGTATCCCAGCCAGGCCGCGCGGCTGTCATCGGGCAGCGCCCGAAACAGGTCGAAGCGGGACATTGCATCCTCGCCAGCGCGCCAGCTTTCGTCGAGACCGGACCTGAGCTCGGCAAGCGCGCTGCACGCCGGTGCATCCTTAGCTTCGAAGCCGATGATCGGGCCTGCCGGAACAGGCGCGCGCAGCGTGGTCGAAGGGCGTGCCCGCCAGTCGTGGGTATCGGCATCGGCAAGCGTGAAGACCATGATGTCGAGCGCGAGCCCGGGGTCGGATGCAACGTGCAATGCCAGAACATCGCGGCGCTGCATGGCGAGCTCGTCGGCCAGACGCTTGGACAAGGTGGTCCGGCGCTTCTCCGAACCTTCCTCGCCCGACACGACCGCGATCCCGCTGTCGGCTTCGGCGGGATCAGCCTGGCGCTCGCCGTAGAACACCGGCTGGAGAACCGGCGTGCCATCGCGCGAGAGCACCAGCACCATGCCTGACGCGGCCTTGAGCTCGGGCGCGATAACGGGCGGTCGGGCGCGGATTTCCTGGCATTCTCGTTCGATGGCCTCGATAGCCGCTTCGGCCGCCGCGACGGCTTCCTCGGCGCTGTCCTCATCTTCCAAGATCGCCGCATGCTCGTCATAGGAGGCATCGAGTTCGTCGAGCCTCGCCACCTCGGCTTCGGTGAGCGGCGCCGGTTCGGCGGGAAGCCGGACCAGCCCTTCGACCAGATCGTGGCTGGCATAGGGATCGAGCGTCGGCTTGACCCAGGCAAGACCCTGCTCGGCGGCGAGGGCTTTGGCCTGCTCTTCCATCTTTGCCGCCGCGAGGCATTCGAGCAGCGCGACATCGACCCAGGACTCGCTTTCGTCGTTGTCGAACAGCTCACGCTCGATCCGGCCGCCGGCGGCAATGTAGGCATCGCGGCCAACGAGACGGGCGCGCGGATCGCTGCCCCGTACTGTCCCGGACAGAACCATACGCCGGACACTATCGGGGTTGGGCGCATAGTAGCCCGAGGACACCTGCTCGAACACGCGGGCCTGAATGTCCTGATCCGAGGTGGCGCCGAAGGCTTTGGCAATGTCGAGGGTGATCTCCCCGGACGCGAGCGCCTCGAAAACGACGGGCGCAAGCGTCGCAAGACGCAGACGGCCCTCGACAAAGCGGACAGTCAGACCGAAGCGGCGAGCAACATCTTCGACAGTCGCGCCGCCTGCCACGAGCGCGGCAAAGGCCCGGGCTTCGTCGGCAGGGTTCATGGCGAGGCGGTGGAAGTTCTCCGCGAGGCTGGTCTCGACGGCCGCTTCAGCGCTATCCTCGAGCACGAGGCACGTGACTTCACAATCGCGGGCGAGCAGCTTTTCGTCGGCCAGCGCGAGCATCGCGCGGCGCCGACGCTCACCGGCTTCGACCTCGAACTTGCCTTTGGCAGCTGGTCTGACGATGAGGTTCTGCAGCAGGCCTCGGGCTGCGATGCTGGCCTTGAGTTCAGCATCTGCCGCCGGATCACCGTGGCGGCGGACATTGCGGGGCGAATGAACGAGCTTGTTCAGCGGGATCGACTTGATCATGGGACACACTCCTTATTGTGAGCCCGGCACGCCGACTATCGACGCCCAAATGGCTCAATCAGGGCAAAGCCAACTCCCCTCTTGGCCGATTGCTGCGAGTCTCACAGCCCGGTCGTCAACGAGGGATGACGATTGTTGGGACTTAGCTGCCGTTCATTTTAACTCCTGGAAACGACCGGTCTTGTCGAAACCAGCCAAACCTGACGTGCCTTAGGCTGCACTACTCAAGGCCGCGACCGCCTGTTTGCCGCCGAGCGGGCCCTCATACGAAGCGGCCAGGAACCACGTGTCGCCTTTTGCGGAAATTGCCAGAGGGCTTTGGGAACGGGCCCGCTGAAAGTCGGAACAGCCGACTTGGGAGGATCTTGCCTTCGAAAAGCTCGCGTGTCCCAAAGCTGACGCCAATCGGCAAACACCGCGACATATTTCGACTCTACCTCGCCCTCCCGACGCTGTCGCTCTCGACGCAACGTGTGGGGAAAATCATGCTTAAGTCTGTCTGGCTCCTGAGCGTCTCGGCGCTCGTCCTCGTTCCCGCTCCTGCAATTGCGCAGAGCGGCAGCGCTGACGAACTGGCAGCGGCTCCGCCAAGGGAGAGGGAGCAGGAAATCGTTGTCACCGGCTTCCGTAAGGGTGAGCTTGAAGCTGTCGAGGCCAAGCGCGACGCCTTTATTGTCTCGGACTCGGTCGTTTCCGATGATATCGGCCGACTGCCCGATCAGAACACCGCGGCGGCGCTGCGGCGCATCCCGGGCATTTCAGTGCAGGAGGATCAGAACGAACCGCGCTTCCCCTCGATCCGCGGGCTGCCTCCGACCTATAATCGCACCCAGATCAACGGCGCGATCGTCGCCACCGGGGACAATGGCGGTTCGCGCACAGTCCCGCTGGACACCGTCCCGTCCAACTTTGCGCAGCGACTGGAAGTCTACAAGACGATCACCCCGGAGATGGATCCCAACGCCATCGGCGGGATCATCAACATCGTAACCCGCAGCGCCTTCGACAGTGAGAAGCCGTTCTTCAATGCGACCGCAGCCTACACGCTGCTCGAACAGGCGAACGACATCGCCAGCGAGCGAACGAGCTGGCGGGCCACTGCGCAGGCCGGCTCGCGCTTCGGACCCGACCGGCAGTTCGGCATCGTCGGGCAGGCCAACTACTCACTGCGCAATTACGACATCACCCAATTCGAAACCGCCACGCCCAGCTTCCGCGAGTACACCGCTGCCGGTGCGCCGGTCGATCTCGGTCAAGGGAACGGTATTCCGGTGCCAGTACAGGAGCGGCTGTTTCTCTACAATAACGTACGCGAGCGCATTGGCGGTGCGCTCGCGCTCGAGTGGCAGCCCGGGCCCTCAGTCTACATGCGCCTGTTCGGCACTTACAACCGCTTCAAGGACAACGAGACCCGCGACGAAAACCGACTCGAGCCGGTTGGCAACGTGACAAACCAGACGGCCACCACCGGAACCTTTGCCAGCGCGCGCAACGTTATCAACCTCAACCTGCCGACCACCAGTCAGGAGATCTGGAATCTCCAGTACAACGCCCGCTTCGAAGCGAGCGAGCAGCTGCGGGTGGATATCGATGCGATCTACTCCGGCGCACAAGGCAAGGAAGTCGGGCGCGGCGAAACCTTCCGCTCGGCCAGCAGCGCGGCCTTCGCCTTTGATTACGACGCCTCCGATTTCTTCTTCGAGTTCGCCCCGCGCACCCCGGCTAGCCTCGCCAATCCGGCGCTGCACCCCTTCCTCAACCGCACGGAAAGCCTCAACACCACGCAGCAGGACATCTACGAGGGAAGGCTCAACCTCACCTATGACTCTGCCTTCGGCGATACCGAGATCGAGCTGAAGACAGGCGGCATCTTTCGGCGCACCGACCATGTCCGCAATCAGGACCAGACCACCTACACGCTGACCCCCGGCTCGGGCGTCACCTACACGCTGGCCGATGCATTCGTGCGCAAGCCGCTCGACGTGATCGGTGGCAAGGTGTTTGATCTCGCGATCGACCGGGACCAGGCCCTTGCGTTCTTCAACGCCAACCGCAGCGCCTTCACTGCGGCGACCAACAATGTGAACGGCGACTTCACTGTGACCGAAGACGTCTATGGCGGCTTCCTTCAGGCGCGTATCAAGGCGGGCGACATCGAGGCCCTCGGCGGCCTGCGCTATGAACGCACCGACGTGAATTCGGCCTCGGTCAGGGTCAATGGCGGTGTGACGACGCCTTCCGTGGCGGACGGCGGCTTCGATAGCTTCCTGCCGAGCGTGCATCTGCGCTGGAACGCTGGGCCCGATTTAGTCGTCCGTGCGGCGTGGGCCAACACTATCGGCCGCGCCAATTTCGGCGACGTCACTGCGCGCGAGACACTCAACATTGTCGCCGGCGCAATCCCCACTTTGTCGCGTGGCAACCCCAGTCTCCAGCCGCGCGAAGCGATGGGCCTCGATCTGTCGGCCGAGTATTACACCGGCAATGGCGGGCTGTTATCGCTCGGCGTTTTCTACAAGGACATCAAGAACGAGATTTTCACCCTCACCTCGATCGAGACGATCGACCTCGGGATCGGTCGCGGGGCAGAGCAGGTCGAGGTGTCGCAGCCTGACAACGCGCAATCGGCGACCATATTCGGGATCGAGGCTGCGGTGCAGCAGTCGCTGACCTTCCTGCCGGCCCCCTTCGACGGGCTGGGGATCAACCTCAACGGCACTTATGTGGACAGCGACCTCGAAGTGCTGACCACTGCCGGCCCGCGCAAGCTTGGCTTCTTCCTTCAGCCGACCTGGGCGGCCAACGCGTCGCTGTTCTACGAAAAGGGACGCTTCGAGGCGCGTCTGGCCTATAACTATACCGGGGGCTTCCTCGAGACGATCAATCAGACGATCCCGGGTGCCGACCAGTTCTGGAAGTCGCGCGAGACGGTGGATGCGCAGATCCGGTTCCGCCTGACACCCAATATCGACCTGTTCGTCGAAGGCGAGAACCTGACCGACAGCCAGCGCATCGAACTGACCGGCCCCAACCGCAACCTGCTGCAGGAATCCGCGCAGTACGGGCGAACCTTCAGTTTCGGCGCTTCGGTGGTGATGTGATGCGGTGCCAGGCCCTTGGCGTGCTGCTGGCTTTTTCCCTTCCCGCTTCGGCGCCGGTTAACGGAGGCGAGGCCCCCCTGCCGCGCACCGCGCCCGCACCCCCGCCACCCGTTCGAAGCTTAGCGGTAGAGGAAGTCGCCCGGTGGTCTGCGCCCGAAGCGCGGCAAGGCGTGGCGGTGGACGCCGAGCACTTCTATGCGATCGTCAACAGCCGGATCGGCAAGTACCGCAAGGCCGATGGCGTCAAGGTCGCTGAATGGGCCGGCGATCGCATCGCTATCCGCCACCTCAACAGCTGCCTGGTCGACGGCACCGAGCTCGTCTGCGCCAACAGCAATTACCCGCTGACCCCGATGGCAAGCTCGGTCGAGATCTTCGATACGCGCACCATGGAGCATGTGCGTTCGGTACCGCTGGGCGTGCGCGATGGGTCGCTGACCTGGGTGGAGCGCCGCGACGGCGTGTGGTGGGGCATGCTGGCGAATTACGATCCGCCCCGTAGCTACCTCGGCAGAACCCATCGCGACACACGGATCGTGCTGTTCAACGACGCTTGGGCAGAAGTCGGAGGCTATGCGCTCCCCGACAGCCTGCTCGAAAGGCTCGCGCCACACAGCGTTTCAGGCGGCAGCTTTGGCCCCGATGGTCTGCTCTACCTGACCGGCCATGATGCGCCCGAGATCTACGTTGTGCGCATTCCGCGTGAGGGCCCCGTGCTGGAGCACATCGCCACGCTGTCGGCCCCTATCGAGGGGCAGGCTTGGGCGTGGGACCGAACCGTGGAACGCTCGATCTTCGCCATCGCGCGTAGCAGCGGTGAGGTGATCGTTATGAAGATTCCCAACATTGAGGCTGCGGCGCCTTAGTGCCGGTCCGCTTCGAAGCGTATCATCGCAATTTTTCCATAACCAGTCATTCGCTGTGCCTCCTCGCGAAGGCGGTATTTGGGTCGATGGCAGTCGTTGCCGAGTTCTTGATCAAAAAGCAGCTTTCCGTGCCTATCTGCCCGAAAGTTTTCTTACGGCAAGCGGCCCAAGAGCACCCGAAACTCAGCGCAGTCATGTCACTCTAATTCCCTCTGGACGCCGCAAACAACGATCGGCCGATCCGTATGCACGAACAGTTCGGTGCCCGGCTCGAGGACCGCGCTCTTGCCTGTAACGGCGAACGCTAGGGTCCCTGCCGCGAGCGCAGTCAGCACGGTCTCAGTCGTTCCGCCTTCGCCAGTTACAGACAAGGTGCCGGACACTCGTAGCGGGCGACCACCAAGCTTGAGATAAAGGATTCGAGCCTCAAGCTTCCCCGATTTTCCAAAGGCACCTTTTGCATCTGAGCGCGTCACTTCGCCCACCGCTAGCGTACCGGCTGGAACTATAATCGCTCCTTCGGCGACTACGTCCTCGATCACTTCGAGATCAAAGGTTTCGCCTTTCTGAGTGATCTTCGTCGAAAGCCGGTCCAGCAGGCGCAACTGTATGGCTGTTCCCTGCGGCAGGATAACCTCGCCGTCCGAAGGCGAGGGAATTGCCTGAGCTTCGATCGGCGCGACCAATACCGAAGGCAAAACTGGCTGTTCTGCACGAACAGCCGGTTGCCCTAAGAGGAATATCAGCAGGAGACCCATTGTCACTGAGCCGGCAGAGGAAGCGTGACATCCTCGATCGTGAATGCTGTGAACTTCTCGCCCGCCTTGATCTTGGCATTGTTACCCTTGGCAAAAAGGCCAAAGACCCCGAGACCGAGCACTCCCATCACTGTTTCAGCAGTTCCGCTGTTGCCTTCGTGTCGCGTCTGTCCATCAATCCTGATCTGCTTGCCGCCTGCTTCCACGTAAAGAAGCTCGGCCTCGAGGCTCCCGGACTTGCCAAAATTCCCGCTACCTTCGGCGCTTGTTACTTGACCCCATGCGATCGCGCCCAAGGGGATAACAACTCGCTCGTCAATCTCCACAGGTTCGTTGACCCTCAGCTTGAACCGATAGCCCGCGCCATGCGTCTTGGTTGTGACCTCAGAGAGCACCAGAAGGTGAACCGGCGTGTCCCTCGGTATGGTGACCCCGATGCTCGGGGCTTCCGATTTTTCAATCGGAGTCACAGCCAGAACGGCCTCCACGGGCTGCGCGGTCTCAGCCTTCATCATGGCATCAGTGGCAGCGGGTACTTGGCTATCGGCTGATAGAGTTGAGGTGAGCCGACCGTCGTAAGGTACAGGCGCGGCCTGGATTGTAGACAACACGAGTGCCAAACAAGCTGTGTGCTGGATCATGCGTTCCCCTCGTTGCCATTATCCGTTGAGTCTCATATCCTTGGGCGTCCTTGAGACGGGAATCAACGCCGATGTGTTGGCGTTCAATACGGGGAGATCATCGAATGAAGAAGACTTGGGTTGCAGGCGCCTTGCTTGCCTTGAGCGCGACACTCGCCGCGCCAGTGCTGGCGAAGAAGGATGCAAGCTTCGTGGTGGTCAACGAAGAGGTTGGCGTCCCGGTGTTTCCTTATGACATTACCGACAGGCCTTACGTCGTGGTCAAGCCGGTCAAGGCTGGTGTGAGAAAGGCTACAATCTTCAGCAAGGAGCCCTCTCAGGAGAAAATCTACAAGGAGCTTTGGGAGCGCGCCGAGAAGATCGACGCTGACGCGGTGGTAAACACCACATATGGCGACAGCCACATGACCGCTTTCAGCTGGGGCAAGACCAACGCGCTTGGTATTGCCGTTCGTTTCCTGACCGTAGACGAGATCGCAAGCGGCAAGAAAGGCGAGCGCGCGCCAACCCCGTCCGAATTTACCGAAGAGATGTTCAAATAGCTTGGGAAGGTGAGCCTCACATCTGCTGAGGCTCACCTACTGATCAAAACTCCGCGTTGTTATTGCTCGAGTTCTGGGGCTTCTGAAGCTGCGGGTGCAGGCGCTGCTTGGAATCCCTGCACTGGCTGCGCTGTAACTGCCTGCACCGCCGAGGTTGCCACGCTTGCTCCCTTGGGCAGAGAGACAGGCAAATTGGATTCAAGCGTAGCTGTCAGTTCGCGCCCTTGAGGAAGCTCGCCGCTGCGCCCCGTAATGAAGCCAGCAAACACGCCTGCAGCAATTACGCCGCCCACGGTTGCGAGCGTCGCGCCATTGCCTTCCTGGCGATAGGTTCCGTCTATATTGATACGGCGGCCTCCGAGCTGAATATATTCAAGCTCGATATCCATTTTGCCTGACTTGCCGAACGCCCCGCGGCTGGTGAGCCACGTGATGCGCCCAATTGCCTTGGTGCCCTGTGGAATAATCACGTAATCACCAAGCCGCACATCAGCAGCGACGACCAGATTGAACTGATCACCCTCCTCCCAGCTGTCGCCCTTGGTCGTGATCGTCTGGGTCAACTTGAGAGGGATTTCGGTCCCGGCTGGCAGGTAGACCTCTGGCTCGGCGGCAGCCTGAATTGCCTGCACCGGCACTGCGCTATCGGCTTGTTGTGCATGTGCCGGCACAACGGCGAACGCTGCCGTCAAAGCCATAACTGGATATCTCATATTTCCCCCTTGCCCCGAAAGTGTGCTACCCCACTTCCAAGGATAGCATGATCCGATGATGATTGATTGTCTAGCTCTGACAATGAGATGGCGTCATGGTCTCTCGCAGAGCCGATGCAGAAGATCGCGACGAGCTGCCTGCAAATCTAACCGAGAACCTCGCGATCCGCATCACTCAACCAGGACCATAGCTGCGCGTGGGCCCGAACGGCAGCTCTTAAAGCGCGTCTTCCCGAAAGCTACCAAACCTGCGCCGAGCAGCTATCCTCCCCCCATCTTAGCTTTAAGGCGGGCTTCGGCACCGGCAAGTTTGCCAGACGATAGCAAAGAGGTGCGGTCAGGTGTCTTACCGGCGACGGCTCAAAATCTACTTAGACGGCGGCTGCCGACCCAATCCCGGCGCCCTCGAGACGGCCGTGGTAGCGCGCGGTGCCACCTACTTCTTCGACGAGTTGGGATACGGCACGAGCAGCGACACCGAATGGCTCGCCCTCCGGCTAGCTCTGCAACTCGCGCAATCCCTAGGCGAGCCGAATTCCGATTTGGTTGGCGACTCGTTGGAAGTCATTCGGCAGGCGAGCGGAACATCCCATTGTCGGTCGATTTCAGCTGCGGCTCATCTCGCGAAGTACGAGGAATGCGCGGCTTCTGGGCGACCTAGACGTGTCATATGGACGCCTCGACGGCAAAACCTGACAGATATCGCCCTTGCTGGACGCATTACCGGGCGATGAGCCATATAGATTGGCTGGAGCGACTGTCCCACTATATTCGGCAGCCACCTCTATCCTGCTCTGGCCATTTAATGGCAGCTATTCGAGGTTTCATTCCCAAAACCCGTCATTCCGAAACCGACCCCATTGCTGCCATATTACCTTCGGATATAAATAGTCCGTGAAAAACAAACGTCCTCTGCGTTATGCGCCCCTGTATATCGCTAGGTTACGTGATACCCGCACCGGCATAGCTGCGTTTGGCGTCTTTGGAGCAGGGGCGTTTGCCCTACTCAGCGCTGCCATGCACAACTACCGCACCTTCTTCGAGCCGATCCTTCAGGTCTTTCTGATGGCAGTGCGCCGAAGAGGATCCCACCTCTATGACCCGTCAGATTATTTCTTCTGGGCCTGGGTGCCGCTGATGTTTGCCGCTATCTGTTTAGCGACCTGTCTTATTGTCCTCGCCAACAAGTCGGCCACCGACAGGCGTATCGATAGGGCACTCCGAGAACGACTGGGACAAGAAGCGCGGGGCGCTCCGTTGGAGCCTGACTGACGGCAGCAATCCACCCACAGGCGGTCATGAGCGGTGGCCCGGCACGATCCTGACAGCAGCATGGCGGCTTTAGGCGTCTGGCCGCCGAAAGCCGAAATTCTCAAGCCGACCCCTTAGCCGTCATCTTGGGAGAAATCCCTCTCAGTCAGGGTGTTGTAAAGCGGAAGCGGCGTGCCGACTGGTGGATACTCGCTCATCGGGAGGTGAACGAGCGCTCCTCGAACTTGCGGAAGCCACTTTAACCGCTCCTCAATCCCGCTGGTCACACGTTCATCGGTCAGTTCGACGGTAATGCGCTTCAGTTTCACCCCCTCGCCAAACTTCGCTGCAAGATCATCTGGATTCACGAGGGCCACGGTGGTCGGATCAGCCGGATCTCTGAAAGTAACCATCATCGGATAGGCCGACCGTTTCGGCATGATCACATTGGCGGGCCACATGCGCGGCAACGTGCGCTCGCCGGTCACTTCGAGCACGTTGTCCATTGCGTCCTCGAAGGCCTCCCGCCGCTGTGGTGTCAGGAGGACGTAGACGCGGCTCACCCAGTCGATGTCATTGTCAGACCGCAGCAGCGCGAACAATGTCTTCCCGCCGGGCAAATCAACCGCCACCGCTTCACCGCGCACACGACGCTCGACAGCCTGATTAGCAGGACTGCTCCCGGCGCGAACGAGGGTCTGGCGGACTTCGATCACGCTCGACCCTGATTTCACCCCGTCGGGCGTCTCGATCTCGACCGTCAGGCGGTAGCGGTAGTCGGGCGCCTTGTCCTCGACGACGGCGCAGCCGGCGAGCACCAAGGCTGCAAGAGCCAGACATGTTGCCTGAAGAATACGTGCCATGTCATTTCTCCAACCGTCACCCGATTACGGAAGCAATCGCATGATTTGATGAAGGAAAAGTCAGTGGCGGGACCCTATTGCATTCCCCGGGGCGGCGAGATGGCTAAAAACCATCTGTGGACGCCCCAGAAGATGCAAGAGTAAAAATCGGGTCTTGGCGGTAGTCGGATGCTGCCATCTGTCCGGCCTGTTTGCGCGGGCGTAGTGCCGCTGGCCCGTATGGGAGTTCGCGAACCGGATCCACATCACCCAGGCGTGCTCTGAGGCACTGTGGATTTCACTGGTTATCCGGTCCCGTCTCGCCGACTGTGGTGCCATACCCTCCTTCGGTCTCTTACCTCTACCGACGACCTCTGGTCCGCCTCAGCTTACGCTGCTGCCGCGACCGGAGCCCTGTAATCCTCACCCTTCATCAGGACCGCCCAGATGATCCGTGCGGTCTTGTTCGCCAGTGCGACCGTGACCAGCATGCGGGGCTTTCTGGCCAGCATCTGCTCGAGCCAAGAGCCGCGCGGAGCACCACGCCTGCTGGCTTGCAGAACGACGGCGCTGCTGCCGATGATCAACAACCTTCGCAGCGTGCGCTCGCCCATCTTCGAGATCGCCCCGAGCCGCTCCTTGCCGCCGGTCGAGTGCTGCCTTGGTGTGAGCCCGAGCCAAGCTGCAAAGTCGCGGCTCCTCGCAAAGCCTTCTACGGGCGGGGCCAGCGCCAGCAGCGCGGTTGCGGTGATCGGCCCGATGCCGGGGATGGTCATCAGCCGCCGGGCTGCTTCATCCTCGCGGGCTCGCCTGGCGATCTCTGTCAATGGACACCCAGTGTTACGAGCTAAGGCGACACCCAGTGTTACGAGGTGTCTCGTTGTGACCGTGCGATGATTTCAGGGGCGGGGAGCATG
>NZ_PKRO01000058.1 GCF_002855495.1 Porphyrobacter sp. TH134 | reverse complement strand
CCGAGGCCGGCCCCTGCCTTGCCGCGCCGGATGCCATTGCCGCGATCAGAGAGGGCGCGGCAGTGTGGGATCTGGTGATCACCGATTACGACATGCCCGGCATGACCGGGGCCGAGCTGGCGCGCAGCTTGCGCAAGCTGCGCCCCGATTTGCCGATCGTGCTGCTGACCGCTCAGCCGCGCATCCACCAATTGCATCAGGGCCAGGTCGGGCTGTTTGACGGTGTGCTCGGCAAGCCCGCCGGCACAGCGCAACTCGCTTCGGCTGCTATTGCCGCGCTGATGGCAGCGCGTGAAAGGACCACAAAGTGCACATCCTGATTGCCGATGACCACGAATTGCTGCGCGATGTGCTGCGTTCCTACCTCGAAGCCGAAGGGCAGTTTGCGGTGGAAACAGCCGCCAATCTGAATGACGCGCTTGGCTGCATTGCTGCGGCACAAACTCCATTCGATCTGGTGGTGCTCGATTACGGGATGCCGGGCATGGAGGGCTATAGCGGGCTGGAACAGGCCATTGCTGCCAACGGCGGGGGGCGGGTTGCGCTGATGTCGGGCCTCAGCCCTCCGGGTGTCGCGGAAAAGGTGCTGGCGCTGGGCGCGGCAGGATACCTGCCCAAGACCTTGCCGGGCCGATCGCTTGTCAATGCGATCCGCTTCATGGCGGCGGGCGAGACGTACATGCCGCTGGAGCTGCACCGTCCCGCGCAGGCCGAAGAACCGTCACCGTCCGGCCTGTCGCCGCGCGAAGTCGAAGTGCTGGCGCGGCTCTGTGCGGGCAAGGCCAACAAGGAAATCGCCCGCGATCTGGGCCTGCGCGAACCGACGATCAAGCTGCACGTCAAGATGATCTGCCGCAAGCTGGAAGCCCGCAACCGGACTCACGCTGCAATGATCGCGCGCGAGCGGGCCCTATGCTGACGTTGTGCTGAGCCGGACAGGACAGCAGCGTCAGGGCGAGGGCGGATTGCTGTCTTGTTCGGCGGCTTGCTTGGCGGCCTTCTCGGCCCGGGTCTTCTTGAGCAGCCGGTCCATCGACAGCCACTGCCACAGCCCAAACCCGATCGCGATGCCATAGAACAGCACGAGTTCGATCCAGCCGTAATTGCCGCTATTCATGGCGTGTCTCCTGAGCGTGTTCGGCAAGGAAGGCAGCGATCAGCGCGGCGGCCTGTTCGGGGGCTTCCTCATGGGCAAGATGGCCCAGACCAGCCAGAACGTCCAGCCGGGCCCCCGCCAGCCAGCCCGCCGCGTCTCTTGCCCAGTCGAGCGGGATCGCCGGATCATTCGCGCCGTGGACCAGCAGCACCGGATTGCGCACCTCGCCCATCCGTAGTCGCAGGCCGGGCAAGTCCCAGTTCGCCATCATCGCCAACGCCCCGCCGGCATGGCCGGGGTGTTTGAGCAGCGTGCGATAACAGGCCAGCCCGTCTGCATCGATCTGCGAGTGGGTGGAGCGCCACAGGAACTTTCTGGCGCCGCCGACAAGATCGATGCTGCTGGCAAAGATGCGGGGCACGAAGGGGTTGACGAACAACGCCTTGGCCACCGCCGGAAAAATCTGCGCGAAGGGGCCGGGGAAGGGGCGCAGGGCGGAGTTGAGGCCGATGACCGGGCCGGTGAAGCCGTGATCCAGCGCCACTTGCAGCGCAATCGCCGCGCCCGCCGAATGGCCGATGATCGCTGTGGGCTGAACGTCCAGCGCTGTCAGCAGCGCGACAATCTCGCGCGCCATCGCGGGCAGGCTCATCGCGTAAGCATCGTGCCCGGTCGTAAAGGCGTGGCGGGGAAGATCGGGCGCGATCACGGTGTGGGTCTTAGCCAGCAGCGGCATCAGCCCGCGCCATGAATGGACAGACGCGCCCGTGCCGTGGAGCAGCAGTAGCGGCGGGCCGGAACCCATGGTTTGCACATGCCAGCGGGCGCGGCCCACCTGCACGAACGCGCTGGTATCGCGGTGCGGCCAGATCAGGCCCTCGCGGTTCCAGTCGAGCGCGCTCATGCCGCCTTGCCGATCGGCTGGACAGCGTTGATCGCGGCTTGGATCATCCGCGCATCGGCGCGCGGCAAGGCGAGGAAGCGGCCGCCCAGAGCGCGGGCGAGTTCTGCGCCTTCGGGGCCGGGGCGGGCCGAGATATCGACCACCAGCGCATCAATCCCGCGCGCGTGGATAGCCTTGGCGGCAGCTTCGGCATCGGCGGCAGCCTGCGGCCGGCCGGGGGCGCCGTCGGCGGCGATATTCGCGCGGCCATCGGTCAGGATCACGAGCGCCGCACTGCGCCCGCGCGCGATCACCGCTTCGGCGACCTCGCGCGCGACATTGAGGCCCATGGCGAGCGGCGTGCCCCCGCCGCCGGGCAATTCGGCGAGCGTGCGCCGCGCGCGGGTGAGGCTGCGGGTCGGCGGCAGGATCAGGTCGGCGCTTGTCCCCCGAAACGCTACCAATGCGACCTCCGACCGGGTGACATAGGCTTGGCCCAGCATCAGCTCGACCGCGCCCTTGGCCTCGGCCAGGCGCGCTGCGGCGGCAGAGCCTGAGGCATCCACGGCAAAGATCGTGACGCGGGGGCTGCGTTCCTCAAACCGGCGGATGCGCAGGTCTTCCTTGCGCATGATGATAGCGGAATTGGCGTCTGCACCGGCCTCGCGCTTGCGCACCGCCTGCCACGGCACGGCAGCCCGCAGGCTGTCGATCAGCGCCAGCTTGGCCCCGCCGCGCGGCATGCCAGGACGCGCCCCCAAGGGCTTACCGCGCGTGGCGGCTTTGCGTTTCTGGCCGGTGCCGCTGCTGCTAGCCCGGCGCGGGGCTTTGCCTTGGGCAAGCTGTGCCAGCAGGTCCGCCGGGATTGCTGCCTTGGCCGCTTCGACCAGCAGTTCGGACAGATTAGGCTCGGGCTGTTGCTGTTCGTTGTCAGTTTGATCGTCCCGCTCGCTGTCCGGGGGCGGCGGCGGAGGCTGGTCTTCGGGGGGCGCATCCTCTTCGGGCGGCGGCAGCCGGGTGGCGCGCGGGGCGAGCACCAGCCGCACTGCGCCTGCCAGATCACTCTTGGTTGCCGCATCCCGGCCCGCAAGCGCGGCGAGACCGCGCGCGGCGGCACCGGCAAAAATCAGCGCCCGCACGCTGTCCACCCCCAGCGCTTCGGCGGTAGCGGCCAGTGCGCGCAGAGCATCATCATCAAGCGGCGCGACCTGTGTCAGCGTGCCTGCCGCAGGTTCCAGCGTCACGCCGCGCCATTCGCGCGAGGCGGCCAGATCGCATGCAAAGGCGAGCCTTTCGGTCAGGCTGACGGGCGGCACCTCCTCAGCCTCCGTTGCATCGTCCAGCAGCACCAGCGCGGCCTGGCCGTCGTCAAGCGCCTGGGCAAGACGCCCGGCGATGCTGCTATCCATCCGTTCGGCCATGCCTGCGAGCAAGGCCCCGCCGCGCGCTTCCTCGATCAGCCCGGTCTGACGAACCGGGCGGCCGGACGACAGGCTGGCGGCCAGATCGATCCCGCCCAGCAGGCGCTCGTCATCGACATGGCCCGGCATCCGTCTGAGTGCGATTGCCGCTCCCAAAGCCGCCACCAGCGCATCGCGCGCCGGGCTGGACCCGCGCAATGTCATTCCCCTGAACACCTGCGGCGCGAGCACGAACAACCGCGCCGCCAGCACCGCATCGGCCAGCGGATCGGCGGCGCTGCCGGGCATCATCCGAACAGCTCGGCAATCGCCCGGGTAATGCGCACGGTGGAGCCTGTCTCGTCCAGCACATCGCGCCGCAGCCGGTGGCGCAGTGCGAGGGGCGCGATGGTGACAAGATGCTTGCGGGTGACGCTTTTGGCGCCGTCCAGCGCCGCCAGCGCGCGGGCTGCCCGCATCAAGGTCAGCTCGCCCCGCAATCCATCCGCGCCCACAGCCAGGCACAGTTCGGCGGCATCGCGCAGCACATCATCCCCCGCCTCCAGCTTGGGCAGGCGCGCCTTGCCCTTGGCGACGCGCTTCAGGATTTTCTCGTCTTCCCCTGCCCAGCGCGACGCAAAGCTCTGCGGATCGCGCTCGTTCTCGGCGACGAGGCGCATGATCGCGATGCGCACTTCGATATCCTTGGGGCTGCGCACTTCGACCGACAGGCCGAAGCGGTCGAGCAATTGCGGACGAAGTTCCCCTTCCTCGGGGTTGCCGCTGCCAATCAGCACGAACTTGGCCGGGTGGCGGACCGAAAGCCCTTCGCGTTCAACCACGTTTTCGCCCGAGGCGGCCACATCCAGCAGCAGGTCGACCAGATGGTCTTCGAGCAGATTGATCTCGTCGATGTAAAGGAAACCCCGGTGCGCCTTGGCTAGCAGGCCGGGTTCGAACGCCTTTTCGCCCGATCGCAGCGCCCGCTCGAGATCGAGGCTGCCGATCACCCGATCCTCGGTCGCGCCCAGCGGCATGTCGACGAAAGGGACGGCGCGTTTCACCATCTTGCCGGTGCCGCACACGCCCGGATAGCGTGCCTGATCGTCCGCCGAACAGCCATAGACACAGCCATCGGCCGCCATGATCGGTGGCAGCAATCCGGCCAGCGCGCGCGCGGCGGTGGACTTGCCGGTGCCGCGGTCGCCGAACACCATGACACCGCCAATGCTGGGATCGACCGCTGCAATCAGCAGCGCGAGTTTCATTTCGTCCTGACCGACGATCGCGGAAAAAGGGAAGCGTGCCATGTGGGGAGCCTTGTGAACCGTTGAAGCGTTTCGGACAAGTCATGTGACAGGCCGGCTGGACAGTTTTTATGCGCTGCCACATGACGGTGGCGGGTGGTCCAGGAAGCTAGCGCTTCCCCAGCCGGTTCAGCACCAGCACGGGCAGTAGCCCCGCTGCCAGCAGGATGAGCGCGGGGATGGCGGCTTCGACCAGGCGTTCATCACTGGCAAGGCGATAGGTGCGGGTGGCCAGCGTCTCAAGGTTGAAGGGGCGCAGGATCAGCGTGGCGGGCAGTTCGCGCAAGGTGTCGATGAACACCAGCGCGCCGGCCCCTGCAAGGCTCGGGGCGAGGAGAGGCGCATAGATCCGCGCCAGCACGCGGGCAGGGCCAGCGCCGAGGCTCCGCGCGGCGGCATCAAGGCCCGGCGGAATGCGCGCCAACCCGCTGCTGACGCTGTTATAAGCGACCGTCATGAAGCGCACCGACAGCGCATAGACCAGCAGGGCGCTGGTGCCGGTCAGCAGCAACCCGCCGCTCCAGCCCAGATTGTCGCGCGCAAACCGCGTGAGGCTCTGATCGAAGCTGCCGAGCGGGACCAGCAGCCCCACAGCCAGCAGCGCGCCGGGCAGGGCATAGCCCAACGTCGCAACCCGGATCGCACTGGCGACGGCGCCCGATGGCGACCGCGCGCGCGCAAAGGCCAGCAGCAACGCCGCGAAAAGGCACAGGGTAGCGGTCGCAAGACCCAACCACAGGCTGCCGCGCAGATAGGCGGGAAGTTCCCCCGCTGCGGCCTGCGCGGTGTCGGTTAGGGCAAGGCTCGCCAGATAAGCAGCCGGCAGCACAAAGCCGATCAGCACCGGTATCATGCAGGCGACCAGCGCCAGTCCCTGGCCCAGCGCAGACAGCGCGACCAGGGGGTCATCATCATTCGGGCGTGCGGCAAGGCCATCGCGGCTGTCGCTGCGCCCGCGCCGGGTGCGGGCTTCCCATGTGACCAGCGCGATCACGAACACCAGCATGACCGCCGCCAGCTTCAGCGCTGCTGCCTTGTCGCCCATGGCCAGCCAGGCGCGGAAGATCCCGGTCGAAAAGGTGGGGATCGCGAAGTATTCGGCGACGCCAAAATCAGCGAGCACCTCCATCAAAACCAGCGCGAGGCCGCCGGCAATCGCCGGGCGGGCCGCCGGAAGGGCGACCTGCCAGAACGCCCGCGCCGGGCGCGCGCCCAGACTGCGGGCGGCACGAAACTGGGTGCGGCTTTGCGTCGCAAAGGCGGTACGCGCGAGCAGATAGACATAAGGATACAGCACGAAGCCCAGCACAAACGCCCCGCCGCCTAGCGAGCGGATGTCGGGAAGGGCGTAATCGTCCGCTCCCCAGCCCGTCGCTGCGCGCAAGGCCGTTTGCACCGGACCGGCAAAATCGAGCATGTCGGCATAGATATAGGCGGCAAGGTAGGCAGGCAGCGCCAGCGGCAGCACCAGTGCCCAGCCCAGCAGGCGGCGCCCCGGAAACCGCGTGGCGGCAATCAGCCAGGCGCAGCCGGTGCCCACGCTTGCGGCAATGCCGCCAGCAAGCAGCATCAGCAAAGCGGTGTTGGCGATGTAGGTCGGCAGGACGGTCGCTGCCAGATCGCGCAGGCCTTCACCCGCGCCTGCCAGCGACGCCCACAGCACAGCGCCAATCGGCAGCCCCGCCAGCGCTGCAATCATCAGCGCCGCCAGTGTCCAGCCGGCCGCGTCTGCGGGTTTGCTTGCCTTGGGAGCCGCAAATTGCCTAAGGCGGCTCACCTGAAATCCCCAACTGGAATGGGCAGGATCCGTCATTGAGCCTCGAATTTCGTCATATTGCCCATGCTTATGGTCAGGTGCAGGCGCTGGAGGATATCAGCTTCACCGCGCCCGCGGGTGAGATCACCTGTCTGCTTGGCGCGTCGGGTTGCGGGAAGTCAACACTGCTTGGGCTGACGGCGGGCTTGCTGCGCGTACAGCAGGGCGAGATCGCGCTGGGGGGCGCGGTGCTGGCTGACATGGCCGCCAGCCCTCCGCCAGAGGCGCGCCCGGTGGGTCTGGTGTTTCAGGATGGCGCCTTGTTTCCGCACATGACGCTCAGCGCCAATGTCGCCTTCGGGCTGCCGAAGGAGCGGCGCGGTGAGGCGGATGGCTGGCTCGCCAAGGTCGGCCTTGCAGGCATGGGCGCGCGCTATCCGCATGAACTTTCGGGTGGCCAACAACAGCGCGCCGCGCTCGCCCGCGCGATGGCACCGCGCCCGCAGGTGCTGCTGATGGACGAACCCTTCGCCAGCGTCGATATCGTCCTGCGCCGCGCGCTGCGCCGCGAATGCCGCATCCTGCTGCGCGAAGCAGGCTCGACCGTGATTCTCGTCACCCACGATCCGGCCGAGGCGCTGGACATCGCTGACCGGATTGCGGTGATGGAAGGCGGGCGGATCGTCCAGTTCGGCACGCCTGAAGAGCTTCACGGTGCCCCTGCCAATGCGGCTGTCGGCGCGATCTTCAGCGGTGCGCAAATCATCGCAGGCGCCCGTACCGAAGACGGTCTGGATACAGCCTTCGGTCTGTGGCCTTTGGCCAGCCTTGGTGCCGGCCTGCCCGAAATGCTGCCGCCCGGTCAGGCGCTTGATCTGCTGGTGCACGCTGACCGGCTGGTGCCGGTGGCTGATGTGCGCGGCTGCCGGGTGCGCGACGTCCACTTGCTGGGCCCGCGCAGCCGCGTGCTGCTGGAGGGCGCCGAAGGCGCGGCCATCTCGGTCGAGACCGCGCTGCCGGTCGACGCGGGCAAAACTTACAGCGTGCTGCCCGATCCCGAAAGCGTGCGGGCCTTTGTGCGCAGTTCGGCCTTGCAAGCGACGGGATAATATTGCAAGTCATTCGCAACAATCCACAGAAAGCCCTCGTTCCGATGAAAAGACTGCTTCTTGCCGCCCTTGCCAGCGTTAGCCTTGCCGCCTGCGCGCAGGACAGCGAGGGCGGCGGCGAGAGCGCGCCGATCACGGGCGAGGTCAACATCTATTCCTCGCGCCACTACGACACCGATCTGGCGCTCTATGAAGATTTCACCAAAGAGACCGGGATCAAGGTCAACCGGATCGAAGCCGATGCCGACGCGCTGATCGAACGGATCGGCGCCGAGGGCGAATTCAGCCCGGCTGACCTGCTGATCACTGTCGATGCCGGTCGCCTGTGGCGGGCCGAGGAAGCGGGCATTCTTGCCCCCGTCGATTCGCCGCTGCTGAAGGAGCGTCTGCCCGAAAACCTGCGCCATCCCCAAGGCCTGTGGTTCGGCCTGTCGACCCGCGCGCGGATCATCATTTACGACAAGGCCGCCGGCGTTCCGCAAGGCCTCGCCAAGTACGCCGATCTCGCCAATCCTGCCTTCAAGGGGCAGGTCTGCATGCGTTCGTCGTCCAATATCTACAATATCTCGCTGCTCTCCAGCATCATCGCCCACAAGGGCGCGGCCGAGGCGGAAAGCTGGACCAAGGGCGTGGTCGCCAATTTCAAGCAGCCCCCCCAGGGCAATGACACGTCGATGATCGAAGCGGTGGCCGCCGGCCAATGCCGCATCTCCGTGGTCAATACCTATTACCTTGCGCGCTATGCCGGTGGGGACGCCAAGGGCAAGGCGATCTTCGACAAGGTCGGCGTGATCTTTCCCGATCAGGCGGGGGCAGGGACCCACGTCAATGTCAGCGGGGCAGGGCTGGTCAAGACCGCCCCCAACCGCGACAACGCCATCAAGTTTCTCGAATACCTGACCTCCGAAAGCGCGCAGCGGTATTTTGCCGATGGCAATAACGAATACCCGGCCGCCATCGGGCTGAAGGCCAATTCGGCGGTGGAAGCGCTGGGCGCTTTCAAGGCTGATACCCTGAGCGTCGCGGACATTGGCAAGGGGCAGGCCGAAGCGGTGAAGATTTTCGACCGCGCCGGCTGGAACTGATCGGCGGGGGGCGGTGCCAGCGCGCAAGGCGACAAATCAAGGCCCGCTTTCACCCCATATCGCTAAACTGTCTTGAAGGGGGCGCGCTTGTCGTCCATTTGCGCCCCCATTCCGGCCGCACAGCTGCGCGGCGCTGACTCTTTCTTCGAGGCCCGTTTTGAACCAGCCCACTCTGACCCGCGACCAGTTCACTGAAAGCGCGGCGCTCTCCGTTGAGACGATCACCTATGTCCACCACTGGACCGACGGGCTGTTCACGCTGAAGATGACGCGCCCTGCGTCCTTCCGCTTCCGGTCGGGCGAGTTCGTGATGATCGGCCTGCCGGGCGACAACGGCAAGCCGCTGCTGCGCGCCTATTCGGTCGCCTCGCCTTCGTACGAGGAGGAATTGGAGTTCCTGTCGATCAAGGTGCAGGATGGCCCGCTGACCTCGCGGTTGCAGCACATCAAGGTCGGCGATCCGATCTACCTCGGCAAGAAGCCGACCGGCACGCTGGTGACCGACGCGCTGCTGCCGGGCAAGCGATTGTTCATGCTATCGACCGGCACTGGCCTTGCGCCCTTCATGAGCCTCGTGCGCGATCCCGAGGTTTACGGGATGTTCGAGGAAGTGATCGTGGTGCATTCGGTGCGCAACGTGAACGAGCTGGCCTATCGCGAGCTGCTGGAAAGCAAGCTCGAAGGCGACCCGCTGCTCGAAGACGAAGACCGCGCGAAGATGATCTACGTCCCCACCGTGACCCGCGAACCCTTCCGCACGCAGGGCCGGATTCAGGCGCTGATCGACGATGGGCGGCTGTTCGAGCAGTCGAAGGGCCCGCAGCGGTTCGTGCCGGACGAAGACCGCGTGATGCTGTGCGGGAGCATGGCGATGATCAAGGACCACGCCGCCGATCTGGAACGCCGCGGGTTCGAGGAAGGCGCGAACAACAAGCCGGGGCAGTTCGTGATCGAGCGGGCGTTTGTGGGTTAGTCCCCTCCCGTCGCCCCGTGCTTGACACGGGGCTTGGCTGCCCTTTGTCCGGACTCCAAGAAGAAGCCTAGCCCCGGATCAAGTCCGGGGTGACGAAGTGGCTTGAGTTCAGACCTCATCCGTCACCCCAGCGCAAGCTGGGGCCTAGAGCCTCACAGGGCAGCGCTTGCCGCCCTAGGTCCCAGCTTTCGCTGGGATGACGATAGGGACGTTCTACAGCCGCTCACGCTGTTTTTACCGGTAGGCCGCCAGAATTGATGCGCGCCCGGTAGTCCTCATGGAGGACGGCACCCTTCAGGCTTTCGCGTTCATCTCCGCGATTGACGGCAAGGTCCAGGCCGGACTTGAAGCCCGCACCCATCAGATAGACCATTTGGAAGACGGCAGCATCGACCACATCCCTGATCAGCGCCTCCAAAGTCTCATCGTCGATGCAAGCGATCGAGTCCCGCAAACAAAGAAGGCGCTCATTCGGCTTGCGTCCCAGCGGGTCTCGATAGGATTTCAAGATGTCTCCGGGCATCGATTGGAACTCTAATATGATCGCCTCAATCATCTCGGCTGTAAGCGTTTCCATGCGTCCCTTTCGTGCTGCGATCCATGAGATCGCCAACTTATCATGATGTTCGCATTGCCCTCATCCCGCAAGCCGCGGCCCACCCCCACTTTCGCGCTTGACCCTCACCCCTTCGCGCTGTTCAATCGTCTCAAATCAAAACCCATTTGCCCGGAGAGAACCCCCATGCTCGCGACTTCCTATCGCACCGCCTATAATGAAGACCACGAAGCCTTCCGCGACACAGTCCGCAAGGTCTTTGCCGAGCATCTGACCCCGCACATGGACCAGCACGAAGCTGACGGCATCGTCCCGCGCGACGTCTGGAAAAAGATGGGCGACGCGGGCATGCTGTGCATGACGGTGAAGGAGGAAAACGGCGGCCTCGGCCTCGATTTCGGCTTCAACTGCGTGCTGACCGAGGAGCTGTCCTACCTCGGTTCCTCGGCGGGCTTCACGCTCCAGAACGACATCACCGCGAACTATTTCGAGCGCCTTGGCAACCCCGAACAGCGCGCCAAGTATCTGCCCGGCATGGTCAGCGGCGACATCATCACCGCGATTGCCATGACCGAACCGGGCGCAGGCTCCGACCTTCAGGGCATCCGCACCACGGCGAAGAAGGACGGCAATCACCTCGTCATAAACGGGTCGAAAACCTACATCACCAACGGCCAGAACGCCGATTGCGTGATCGTGGTCGCCAAGACCGATCCCGAAAAGGGCGCGAAGGGCATCAGCCTCGTGCTGGTCGACGCCGACACCCCCGGCTTCGAGCGCGGGCGCAATCTCGACAAGATCGGGCAGCACGCCGCCGATACCTCCGAGCTGTTCTTCAACGATTGCCGCGTGCCGATGACCAACATCCTCGGCGCGGAAGGGATGGGCTTCGTGCACCTGATGGAAGAGCTGCCGCAGGAACGCCTCGGCATCGCGGTCGGCGCGCAGGCGGCGGCGCAGCGGGCGTTTGACGAGGCGGTGACATTCACCAAGGACCGCAAGGCTTTCGGCAAGACCGTGTTCGAATTCCAGAACACCAAGTTCACCCTCGCCGACCTCAAGGCCAAGCTGCAAGTGGGCTGGGCGCATCTCGACTGGGCGATCCGCAAGCACCTCGCAGGCGAGCTGACCACCGCCGAAGCCAGCGCGGCCAAGCTGTGGCACACCGACCTCCAGTGGGAATGTTGCGACACCGCGCTGCAACTCCACGGCGGGGCGGGCTACATGAACGAATATGCCATCGCCCGCCTGTGGCGCGACGCGCGGGTGACGCGGATCTTCGGCGGCACGAACGAGATCATGAAGGAAGTGATCTCGCGGAGCATCTGAGCCTTGATTCTCCCCTCCCCGGCGGGGAGGGGTTGGGGGTGGGGGCTCTGCCTCCGCGGCCGTCGAACCCCCATCCCCGGCCCTTCCCCAAGGGGAAGGGAGAAGAAGTGCGGAGCAACCTGACATGACCGATCCCCTCGACTTCACCGGCAAACGCGTCCTCGTCATCGGCGGGTCGAGCGGGATCGGGAATGGCATCGCGCACGGGTTCCGCCAGCGCGGGGCGAGCGTGACCGTCACCGGCACGCGGCCCGATTTCGGCGATTACCTTGAGGCTGAGGATTCAGACTTCACCGGCCTCGATTACTGCCAACTCGACCTCACCGATCGCGAGGCGGCGGACAGGCTGGCGGAAGATTTCGGCTCTCTCGATGTGCTGGTGCTGTGCCAGGGTACTGTGCGTTACGGGCGGCAGGAGTTCACCCGAGAGGGGTGGGATGCGGTGGTCGACATCAACCTCAATTCGGTGATGGACGCCGCCCGCGCCTTCCACCCCGCGCTGGCGCAAACGCAGGGGACAATCATCATCGTCTCCAGCGTCGCCGCCTTCCAATCGACCATCGGCACGCCTGCCTATGCGGCATCCAAAGCGGGTGCGGCGAGCCTCACCAAGACGCTGGGCGAGGCCTGGGCGCGCGATGGCATCCGCGTCAACGGCATCGCGCCGGGGCTGGTGCCGACCAAGCTGACGAGCGTCACCACCAATAGCCCCGAACGTCTTGAGGCCAGCCTCAAACGGATCCCCCTGCGCCGCACGGGCACGCCCGAAGATATGGCCGGTGCCGCGCTGTTCCTTGCTTCGCCGCTGTCGGCCTACATCACCGGGCAAACGCTGGTCGTGGATGGGGGGTTGACCCTGTCCTGAGGGGGTAAGTTGATGAAATGCCATTTGAATTGCGGCATTCGGGCGCGCTGTGCTCCAACATTCCAACAGCGCCTCGCACCCGCGCAGTCTGATTGCGACACGCCGCTGTAATTCCGTCATAAACGCGTCACACGCCTGCGCCACTCCCCGGTGAAACCGGGGCACGCAAGCGCATGGATGTCGTCAATATCTTCCTGACAGGCGAACTGGGCGAAAGCCTTGATGATTTCGTCCATGATCAGCGCCGCTTCACCTTCGACCGGCTTGGCCCGGAAGGCCCACGGCGGCTGGTCGAAGGGCCGATGTGGGCCTTTGTCGACTGGGTGATGCCCGACCTTGCCGGACTGGAACTGTGCCGCCGCCTCCGCGCCGATCCCCGCACGCAGGACGCGCATGTGACGATGGTGCTGGAAGCGGACGATGCCGAGGATCGCCGCCGTGCGCTCAGGGCAGGGGCGGATGATTACGTGATCGGGCCGCTGACGCGCACCGCCGTGCTCGACCGGGTGCTGGCCCTGCAATCGCGCGGGGCAGAGCGGCACGCGACCCAGCGGTTCGAGCTTGGCGCGCTGGTGATCGACATGGCAGCGTTGCAGGCGCGCTGGGCAGGCGTGCCGATCGTGCTGCGCCCCAACGAATTCCGCCTGCTGCGCTTCCTTGCCGAAAACCCCAATCGCGTGCTGACGCGCGAGGACCTGATCGGCGGCCTCGGCAAGCGCGAGCCGCCGATTGACGAGCGCACCGTGGACGTATGGATCGGCCGCCTGCGCCGCGCGATCAAGGCCGCAGGCGGCGGCAACCCGCTGCGCACGGTCAGGTCACTGGGGTATGTCTTCGACGTGGGGTGAGGGGTGTTGAAGGACAGTTCACAGGAGCCGTAAGGCGACATCCAGCTTTACGAGGTGTCGCCTTGGCCTGATCGATTTCCCGGCGGATGGTCTTCCGGG
>NZ_PKRO01000057.1 GCF_002855495.1 Porphyrobacter sp. TH134 | reverse complement strand
GGCCGGCTTCTGATCCCTTGCATCAAAAGACACCCCCCTGTCCTCACTCGATGTCCCAGAAAAATCAAACTGGCCCGGCTTTCGCAACAGGTCTAATCGAAGGCTTCGGCCTGTCGAGCCTTGGTGTAGCGCTGCGCCTCTGCTCCCTCCCATTCCAGCGGCAGGTCGTCGTAAATACCGGTGCGGCTGACGAACCAGCCCTGCCCCGGCAGCCCGTCCGACTGGCGCACCACCAGCACGGCAAGGCCGGGTTCGCCCGCAACGCGCCCGTCCTCGTCGATCCGGTCGAGCACCTTGCACAATGCCCGCATCAGCGGGCGCGTGAAAGTGTGGCCCAGCAGGTTGAGCAGCGCGCCATAGGTGAAGACCTGCCGCTGCCGGGCGGCTTCGATCAGCAGAGCGCGGATTTCGGCGGGCTCAAACATCACACCCTCGTCATCGCGAGGAGCCGAAGGCGACGCGGCAATCCAGAGACTGCTTGCTGCGCCTTCGGCTCGCAATGACGAAGCTGGGCAATGACGAGACTTAGTCGAACAGGCTCGACACCGAGCTTTCATCCGCAATCCGCCGGATCGCCTCGCCGACCAGCGGGGCGATGGGCAGCACGCGGATACGGTCTGATGCGGCGGCGGCTGCGGTCGGGCGGATCGAATCGGTGATGACCAGCTCTTTCAAGGCCGACCCGTTGATCCGCGCCACCGCGCCGCCCGACAAGACGCCGTGGGTGATATAGGCCGCGACCGATTTTGCCCCGCCTTCCAGCAGTGCTTCGGCCGCGTTGCACAGGGTGCCGCCCGAATCGATGATGTCATCAATCAGGATGCAATGCCGCCCGGAGACGTCGCCGATGATGTTCATGACTTCCGATTCGCCCGGACGGTCGCGGCGCTTGTCGACGATGGCGAGCGGTGCGTTGTCGAGCCGCTTGGCCAGCGCCCGGGCGCGCACCACGCCGCCAACGTCGGGCGAAACGACCATCAGGCTCTGGTCGCCGTAGCGCGCCTGAATGTCGGCGGCCATGACGGGGGCGGCATAAAGATTGTCGGTCGGAATATCGAAGAAGCCCTGAATCTGGCCGGCGTGCAGATCCACCGCCAGCATCCGGTCAGCGCCGGCTTCGGTGATGAGGTTCGCCACCAGCTTGGCCGAAATCGGCGTGCGCGGGCCGGGCTTGCGGTCCTGCCGGGCATAGCCGAAATAGGGCACCACCGCGGTGATCCGCTTGGCCGACGCGCGGCGCAGCGCATCGATGCAGATCAGCAATTCCATCAGGTTGTCGTTGGCCGGAAAGTTGGTCGGCTGGACAACGAACACGTCTTCGCCGCGCACGTTTTCGTGGATTTCGACGAAGACTTCCTCGTCCGAAAACCGCCGTACGCTGGCATCGGTCAGCGGGATTTCGAGATAGGCCGCAATCGCGCGGGCAAGCGGCAGGTTTGAATTGCCGGACATGATCTTCATGGTGTTACGAATCCCCAGCGCAGATTGAGCCCTCCGCCTAGCGCGGCGTCATGGAATTGCAACGCGCGAGGGGGCGTTCTCGTCAGCTGATGGCCAAGTCTGCGGCCATGTGGCCCCGTGTCCTGTCCTCGTCACAACGTCTGTCCGTCATCCAGCACGAAGTTGGTGCCGGTCACGAACTCGCTGGCATCGCAGCACAGGAACAGCATCACAGCGTCCAGCCCCTCCTCGCCCATCAACCGGCGCTTGGGGAACTTGGCGATCTGCTTTTGCCCGCCCTCGGTATCGAACCAGGCATCGTTGATTGCGGTGCGGATATAGCCGGGGGAGACGGTGTTGACGTTGATCCCGCTGCGCGCCCATTCGCGCGCCAAAGTCCGCCCCGCCTGCACCACGCCTGCCTTGCTCGCCGCATAGGCGACAAGGCCGGGGGAGGGTTCTGTCGCGGTGATCGAGGCGATCAGCACGATCCGGCCCTTGGTGACGCCGTGGGCCATCATCCGCTTGGCCCCTTCACGCGCGGTAAGGATTGCGCCCTTGAGGTTGATGGCGAGGGTCTGTTCGATCTCGTCTTCCGAGATGGTCGTCGCCATGCCTGCGCCGTCGATCCCTGCATTGGCGATGACGGTATCGACCGGGGCGCCAAACGCTGCCTCCGCCGCATCGAACCCGGCGATGATGTCAGCCTCACGCGCGACGTCCATCGTGACGTCTGCGGCTGCGGGGCCGATCTGCGCCGCCAATGCCGCCAGCCGGTCCGCCCGCCGCGCGCCCAGCGCCACATTCGCCCCGCTTGCGGCCAGAATGCGCCCGAAGCGCGTGCCAAGGCCCGATGACGCGCCGGTGACGAGCGCGGTGCGCCCGGTGAGATCGAAGGAAAAGCTCATAAAATCCTCAAACCCTCGTCATTGCGAGGAGCGAAGCGACGCGGCAATCCATGGCCGAACCGCGCCCCATGCGGAACCGGTGCTCCATGGATTGCTTCGCTTCGCTCGCAATGACGAGGGGAAGGACCAATCAGCCCGGCAGCTCCCCGTTGATATACTTCATTAGCGTGGTCTGGAAATGCCGCACCCGGCTGTCCTGATAGTGCCCCAGCTCCATCAGCCCGTCCCTCATGCTCTTCATCCCTTCCTGCACATAGGGCAGATTGGCCATGTCCTGATCGAACACATTGGCCAGCTGCGGGCCCATGATGTCGTTGGCCCAGGCAAAGGGCTGATCATCGGGGATATAGGTCGGGGTGACGGCGCGGGGGCGTTCCTGATCCTTGGGGGTGGGGAACAGCAGGCGGATTTCCATGATGCACCAGTCGGGCGTGTCACCCGGCAGCCAGCGATAGACCAGCGTCGGCAGGAACCCGATCCACGGGGCAAAATTGGGGAAGATGTTGTAGGTGAAGTTGTCGAGGATCTCGGTGTCGGACGCGTCCGAATAATCATAGCCGTAATTCTCGGCAAAGCCCTTGCGCCCGGCATCGGCCAGCACCTTGCGCGCGCCCAGCGGATCGCTGGCGTCGTAACCGTCCACCGGCTCATCACTGGCGTTGAAACGGCGGTTGGTCTTGGCATCGTCCCCGCCGGAAAACTCGTTCATCTTTTCGAGCACATAGTCCGAATTCTTGCCCTTCACATGCGGGCTGAGCACGCCCGACGGCGTGATCGCGCGGTTGAAGTGATCGCCGATCAGGTCATACCGCGTGTTCGCATCGCCAAGGAAGGCGAGCAATTGCGGGTGCGTGGTGATCGAGTGCCAGGCCTCCATAAAGGCCTCGGCCGTCGCCTTCCAGTTGGCGGGGATGCGCTTCTGCACCCACATGCCGGTGTAGCGGTTGCCGAAATCGTAGCGTTCGTAATGCGCCGCCGCCGGGCCGAGCCAGGTCTTGAAATCGGGCAGATCGTGGTTTTCGGTCAGCATGACAAAGCCCTGCCACAGCTCGACGCGGGCTTCGGGCAGGGTCATGTCCTTGCCTTCCAGGTGCTTGAAATCCCAGGCGCAGGGGATTTCCTTCAGGGACCCGTCATTGCGCCAGGTAAAGCCATGGAACGGGCAGCGCAGCTGGATGGAATTGCCGCTTTCCGTGCGCAGCTTGCGCCCGCGGTGGAGGCAGGCGTTGTAGAACGCCTTCACGCCGCCGTCCTTCTGGCGGATCAGCAGGAAGCTCTTGCCGGCAAGATCGAACACCACGGTGTCGCCCGCATCGGGCAGTTCATCCTCGCGCGCGGCGAACAGCCAGACGTTGGGCCACATCTTTTCGCGTTCGGCCCGCGCGAAATCTTCCGAGATATAGGGCGCCACGGGCAGCGGCGCGTCACCCATGTCGATGGTGGATTCTTCGAACAGGTAATCGGGCGGGCGGCGGGTGTCGCCGTTCAGCATGTCGGTATAGCTCAGCCCCGGGCAGCGGTCGCCGCGGGCGATATCCTTGATCTCGTTCATCCTGCTCGTTCGTCCTCGCACTTTGTGCAGTGTCTTGCGGGGAGAATATCACACAGGTTCGCGTGAGGGTCACCCTAGCGGATTGGAGAGGAACATGGCGGCAGCCGGGGCAATCGCGGCGCTTGGCGATATCATGCAGCTGGCCTTCGTGCCGGAGGATTTCGATGCGGCGGTGGCGCATTGGACGCAGGTTATGGGTGTCGGCCCGTTCTTCCTGATCGAGGGCATCCATCTCGACGGAATGACATACCGCGGCCAGCCGACCGACGCTGTCTTCGATCTGGCGCTGGCCTATTGGGGCGATATGCAGATCGAGCTGATCCGCCCGCGTGACGATCACCCCTCGATCTATCGCGGCGAATATGGATCGACCGGCAACGGGCTGCACCATGTGTGCATTCTGGTCGACGATATCGAGGAAGCTTACCGCGTCTGCGCCGAAGCGGGGGCCGAGGTGGTGATCGAGGGCAATTTCGGCACCAGCCGGGTGATCTATGTCGATGCAGGGGGCGGGCCGGGGACGCTGGTCGAGATTCTCCAGCAGGCCAAGGACGGACCGGATCTGTTCGGGATGATCAAGGCGGCGGGGATCGGCTGGGATAGCAGCGAGCCGCTGAGGAAGCTGGGTTAAATCACCTCGTCATTGCGAGCGTAGCGAAGCAATCCATGGCCTGACCTCGCCGCACGAGGACGGTCCATGGATTGCCGCGTCGCCTGCGGCTCCTCGCAATGACGAAGATCTAAAGGCCAATTGCTGTCGCACAGCGACCGCAAGGCCGACCGGCCGCCCGCAGGTGCTCGATCCTGCAGGGATCGAAACGCGCCGAGGACGAGGGCGCGGAGGCGCCCTCGAAACTAATCAGACGCGCCGAGATACCCCAATTGCCCCGCCTTGAAGATCGTCTGCGCGCGGTTGACGCTGTCCAGCTTCTCGCCTGCGCGGTGGATGTGATAGCGGATGGTGGCGTGCGACCGGCTCAAGATCATGCTGATTTCCTTGTCGGTCTTGCCGATCGCGGCCCAGCGCAGACACTCGACCTCGCGCTTGGACAGCACGCAATCCGAAGGGATGCGCCGCTTGGTGCGGTTGGCCTGCACGTAGCCTGCCACAAAGCACCGGGTGACCATGGCGAACAGCGCGCCGTTTTCGGCAAATTCGGCCGAAAGGTCTTCCTTTTCGCGGTCCATCGAAATGAAGCTGCTGGCCGAAATCTGGCCGAAGGGCAGGTGCACCGGCACCACGATCGCCGCCTTGCACAGGCTCCGCTTCTCGAAATCGGCCAGGTCGATTTCGCCCAGATAATGGTTGCGCCAGCGGGTGTTGAAACCCCGTGCATTCACCCAGAACGGCTCGCTTTCATAGCGGCAGGCGCGCGGCAGCGGGGAATGGAGCGCCAGCCGGTGATCTTCCCACCAGCGCGCGCCATCATCCAGCCAGCGGAAGATATCGGCGTTGAGGATCGTGCCATCGGCATCGACCATCGGTTCTTTCGAGGAGATATCGTCGCACACCGCGATCTGCATGCCCCGTTCCTGCGCGATCCGGGCGAGGTTCACGGCAGCATCGTGAATATCCTCAGGGCAGGTGATGGTGACGGATTCGAGCAACCGATCCAGCGACTCGCGGCCCTGCGGCGTGCGAAGTTCGACAACATTTGTAGCCATTGCCGTGCCTTGCTCCTCTCTTTGTTTTCTGATTCGGGACATTAACGCAATAATGCGGGATGTCCTCTTCATTTACGTAGGGGAAAGCCGAGCCGCCGGGGGCTAGCGAAAGTGACAAGGAGAGGTGCGGGTATGGCGTTTGCGGGTGCGAATTTCGGAGTGGCGGTAAAGGCGCTGGCGGCGGCGATCCCGGCGGATCGTCCGGCGCTGGTGCACGGGCGCCGGGTGGTCAGCTGGGGCGAGCTTGATGCCATCACCGATGCCATCGCCGCCGGGCTCAGGGCGCGCGGCCTGAAGCCGGGCGACATCGCCGGGCAGATGCTGCGCAACACGCCCGATTACATGCTGGCTTATTTGGGCTGCGTGAAAGCGGGCGTGGTGCCCGTGAATGTGAATTACCACTACAAGACCCGCGAGCTGGCGGATATCTTCGCAAGGTTCGGCCTGAAGGCTCTGTTCACCCAGAGCGATTTCGCCGCTGCTGTCGCTGAGGCAATGCCGGACGCAGGCCTGACGGTGGATGTGGACGGCGGGGACTGGGCGGCATTGTGCAAGACGCCGCTGCCCGAAGGCTTTGCGATCCATGATGACCCGCAAGCGCTGTTCCTGACCGCGACCGGCGGCACCACCGGCATGCCCAAGGCGGTGATGTGGCCGATGGATCAGGCGTGGCAGGCGTTCAATATCGGCCTGTGGCAGCGCCCGCCGGGCACGCCGCCGCTGATCGTCTCCAGCCTTGAGGAACAGGTGGCGCAGGCTGCCGTCATCGGCCCCGATCATCCCGCCAGCACCTCGCCCCTGCTGCTGCTCTCGCCGCTGATGCACGGGGCGGGGCAGTTCACCGCCGTAATCCACCTGCTCAAGGGCGGCACGCTGGCGCTGCTGCCGGGGCCGAAGTTCGACGCCGATCTGGCGCTGGACGAGGTGGCGCGCATCGGTGCACGCGGACTGTTCATCGTCGGCGATGCCTTCGCCATGCCGCTGGCCGACCGGCTGGATGCGCGCGGTGACGGGGCCACGGTGCTGGCCTCGCTGCGCGCGATCACGTCATCGGGCGCAGTATTCTCGCCGGCGGTGAAGGCCCGCCTTATCGCCCACCACCCGTCGCTGATGATCGTCGATGCGCTCGGGTCATCTGAAAGCTCGGGCACCGGGATCGTCATCACCACGGCGGCAGGCAGCAGCGGCGGGGGCAAGTTCCAGCCCTTGCCGGGGCGCGACACCAAGCTGTTTGACGAGCACCTCAATGAAATCCCCCCCGGAACCGACGGCGTGGGCATTGTCGCGCGCACCGGTCCGTTGCCGCTGGGCTATCTCGGAGAAGATGAGAAGAACGCGCAGACCTTCCCGCTGATCGGCGGCCAGCGCTGGCTGATGACCGGCGACCGCGCGCGCTGGGCGGCGGACGGGACGCTGGAGTTCATCGGGCGCGACAATATGTGCATCAACACCGGCGGCGAGAAAGTCTTCCCCGAAGAGGTTGAGGCGGTGCTGCTGGAGCACCCCTCGGTCAAAGACGTGCGGGTCGTCAGCCTGCCGGATGCGCGCTTCGGGCGCCGCGTGGTAGCGGTGGTGCAACCCGAAGGTTCGGTGGATGAAGCCGCGCTCGACACCCATGCCCGCAGCGGCCTTGCGGGGTACAAGATCCCCCGTCTTTATGTTGTGACCGACCAGACGCTGCGCCTCAACAATGGCAAGCCCGATTACAAGACCGCGCAGGCCATCGCCGAGGCGGCGGCGGGGTAGGGGTGTCGGCTGCCGGGCGTTCGCGGAGCAGGCACGAACGACGAGAAGGGGGCGGATCGGTCTGCGGCGCGCTTTGCAGCGCATCCCAAAGCGTCAAAGCGGCAACCGCTTTGAGAGCCGTGGGCGCGGTGGTATGTTGCGGCCATGCTCAAGGTGCCTGATCCTGCCGCACAGCCCGGTGAACCTCTGCCGCCTCCAAGCGCGCTGACCCTGTGGCTGTGCGCATCGGCTGGGGTCTGGGCGATGTACCTGCTGGTGTTCCTGCAAGTGCCGGGCAACAGTCTGGAGGACTGCGCGATCTACGCGCTCATCAATGTCGCGCCGCTGACGGTGCTGGCGGCGGGCGTGCACTGGATGAACAAGCGATACCTGATGCAGTGGTCGGTGGCGGCGCAGATCATCGGTCATATCGCAGCAGGCGCCCTTTTCGCGGTCGCGTGGTTTGCGCTGGTCACCTTTCTGCTGGAGGTGAGGAGCGCCTATATATCAGGCGGCGCGCTGACCTTCGCGGGGTTTACCGACGGGGCCTTTATCTGGCAGGCGTTGCAGGGTCTGGTGCTCTACTGGGCCGTTGCCGCAACGACCTATGCGGTGCGCGGCGGGCGGTCCGCCGCGCCGGTGACAATCGTTTCCGCGCCCCCGCTCGAACGCTATCTCACCCGCAAGGGCGACGAGATTGCGCCCGTCAATGTGCGCGACATCATCATGATTGCAGGGGCGCAGGATTACGCCGAGGTCACAACGCCGACCGACACGCATCTGGTGCGCATGAGCCTTAGCGAATTCGAGCAGCGGCTTGATCCGCAGCGCTTCATCAGGGTGCACCGTTCGCGCATCATCAATATCGACCACCTCGATTATGCCGAGCCTGCCGGCGGCGGCCGCCTGATCGCGCGCATGACCAATGGAACGTCGGTCCCGCTCAGCCGGACAGGTTCGCAGGCCTTGCGGTCATTGATCGTCTGAGGCGCCCGCTGGCGGGCTGAAACTGTCCGTTCGCGGCAAATTTCCCGCGCGGCAGACAGCGCCGGGCCATGGGGTTGCATCCGCAACCCATGGAGCTGACTGATGATGCCACCGATCTCTGCCCGCCGACCCTCTGCCCGCTGCCAAGGCGCAAGATCGGATCGCTTTGACAAGCGATTTGTCATGCGGATGCTGACTGGGTTGGCGCTTATTGTCGCCATTCCGGCCCATGCCGCCGCCAACACAACAGTGATTACCGGCGCGCAGGTCTGGAATGGGAAGAACTTCGCGGTCCGCACGCTGGCTGTTCGTGATGGCCGCTTCGTGCGCGTGCCCCGCGATCGGGCCGCTACCGACACACTGGATCTGACAGGGCGCTACCTTGTCCCGGCTTACGCCAATGCGCACTGTCACGTGACAAGCCCTGACCGGGCGTCCAATGATCGGTTTCTGAGGGACGGCGTTTTCTACGTCTGGAACCCGAATACCATCGTGCAGACCGCCCAGGACAAGGCCTTTTTCGGCACCCCCACAACCTATAACCTGAAGATAGCACAAGGCGGAATTACCGAGCCGCGTGGACATCCCGAGCCTTTGTATACCGATGTTCTGGCGCAATTTGTCTACCAGGAGCGCCCGAAAGAATGGTTCATCGGCAACGCCTTCCACTACGGGCGCACCCCGGCCGAGATCGTGACCGCGCTTGATAGGCTGAAATCGCAGGGCGCCGATTTTGTGAAAGCCTATCTGCTGCATTCCGAAGATTACGCCATCCGGAAGACCGATCCGCAATTTGAAGGCTTGCGCGGGCTGAACCCTGAAAACATGCCGTTTCTGGTGGCACAGGCACGCCGCCGGGGGATGAAGGTTGCCGTGCATGTGGAAACCGCAGCGGACCTGGTCACTGCCGCCCGGTCAGGCGCAGCAGTGGCAGCGCATTTGCCGGGCTATGCCGGGGCCGGCACTGCGGCGACGAAGCTGTCGGCGGATCAAGCCCGCATTGTCGCCAAAAGCGGTATCCGGCTGACCCCGACCTATGTTTTGGGAGCAGGCGTTGTCGATGACAAGGCGAGCCTGGCTGAACAGCAAGCGGCAGCGGATGCGACCGCCCAGCGGCAGCGTGAGAACATGGTGTTGCTCAAAAACGCTCGCGCCGCTTTCTTGATGGGCACGGATGGAACGGGCCCCATATTTGACGAAGCGGAGCGCTGGGTCGCTATTGGCGGCATGACCGCGCGAGAAGCGGCACGTGTGGTGTTTGAAACGGGCGCGTGGCTTTTCCCCGAACGGCGCATCGGCTGTTTTCAGCCGGGCTGCGAGGCGGACTTCCTAATCCTGTCCGCCGATCCAACCCGTGATATTCGCCAGCTTCGGTCGATTGAGCAGCGGTACAAGGCGGGCAAAGTTTTGACCTTGCCGGATCTGCCGAAGGATGACGCCCGGAGTTGATCCACGGCTTGCGCGTTCCATTCCGGATCATGGCTGAGGTCTTGCTCCTGCCCTGTTCCGAGGCCGCGCCGCAGCGACTCCCGATCAAGCCCTTGCGCGCAACAATCGAACCATCGTGCGTGCAAAAGATTCACGGGTGGATTCAAACCAATCGCTCCTCATTTTTTTCTTCACAGATTCAATTTGGGGCTTGCGGGCTCCGCGACTCAAGCTTGGTCCACGCGTCGCGGGTCAGAATGGTCGGCACGCACGCCGGAAACCGGCCGGTCATGGTAAGTAAGTGCTTAAACGCCCGTTGACGGGAGTCCCGCAGTGATTCATCATCTAGTGGTTCGGCGCTGACCCGACCCCCAAGCCTTGGTGAAGCATCTCTGCCCAGCAACAGGGCCGATGCAGGATGATTCGCCCCGGCACGAAGGTTCGGCATGCACCGAAAATGGGATCAACCGATGCGTCAGCAGGCCCGGTAACCGGGCACCCTGTTGGTAAGTCTGTGGGTCATCCGGTATAGAACAGAATTGGAACATGGCCTCTTGCGCCATGGTGCCGATTCGGGGGACAAGTGGGGCTTCAGATGGATTTCAAGGCGAGCGACAACGTGCCGGGTGATGCGGTAAATAGTGATGTGACGAATGATCTGGACGCTGGCACGCCTGCCGCGCTGCCGGTGAATGATGAGAAAGCAGTGACCATGAAGACGACCGATACAGGCTCCGATGTGCTGATCGCAGCCAAGGCGGGTGAGGCGCTGGCCAATGCGACCGTCAATGCGATGGCAGAGGCGGCGAAGGCCGCAGCGCCTGACAGCAAGACGGTCAACGCCAGGCGTTTCGCTGTGGTCACGGACAACACCCGCGATGCGCGGCTCACCGATTTCGGCAAGGAAACCCTGACTGATCGCTATCTGCTGCCCGGCGAAAATTATCAGGACCTGTTTGCGCGCGTGGCCGATGCCTATGCCGACGATCAGGCCCATGCCCAGCGGCTTTATGATTACATCTCCAAGCTGTGGTTCATGCCCGCCACCCCAGTGCTGTCGAACGGCGGCACCCACCGCGGTCTGCCGATCTCGTGCTACCTCAACTCGGTCGAGGACAGCCTTGAAGGGATCGTCAACACCTGGAACGAGAACGTCTGGCTCGCCAGCAAGGGCGGCGGGATCGGCACCTATTGGGGCAATGTCCGCGGCATCGGCGAACCGGTCGGCCTCAACGGCAAGACCTCGGGCATCATTCCCTTCGTGCGCGTGATGGACAGCCTGACGCTGGCGATCTCGCAAGGCTCGCTGCGGCGCGGGTCAGCGGCGTGCTATCTCGATGTCAGCCACCCGGAAATCGAGGAGTTCCTCGAAATCCGCAAGCCCAGCGGCGACTTCAACCGCAAGGCGCTGAACCTGCACCACGGGGTGCTGCTGACCGACGAGTTCATGGAAGCGGTGCGCGATGGCGCCGAGTTCCAGCTGCGCAGCCCCCGCGATGGTTCTGTGCGCCAGACGGTTGATGCGCGTTCGCTGTTCCAGAAGCTGGTCGAAACCCGCCTTGCCACGGGCGAGCCCTACATCGTCTTCAACGACACCGTGAACCGCATGATGCCCAAGCACCACCGCGATCTGGGTCTCAAGGTCTCGACCTCGAACCTGTGCTCGGAAATCACCCTGCCGACCGGCATCGACCACCTGGGCAATGATCGCACCGCGGTGTGCTGCCTCTCGTCGCTCAACCTGGAAACCTGGGAAGAGTGGAAGGGCGACAAGCAGTTTATCGAGGACGTGATGCGCTTCCTCGACAACGTCCTGCAAGACTACATCGACCGCGCGCCGGACGAGATGGCCCGCGCCAAGTATTCCGCCGCGCGTGAACGCTCGGTCGGCCTCGGCGTCATGGGCTTCCACTCGTACCTGCAGCAAAAGAACGTCGCCTTCGAAAGCGCGATGGCCAAGGCGCTGAACCTCCAGATGTTCAAGCACATCCACGCCAAGGCGTCGGAAGCCTCGATGCTGCTCGCGCAGGAACGCGGGCCGTGCCCCGATGCCGCCGACATGGGCGCGATGGAGCGGTTCAGCTGCAAGATGGCGATCGCGCCGACCGCGTCGATCAGCATCATCTGCGGCGGCACCTCGGCCTGCATCGAGCCGATCCCGGCCAACATCTACACCCACAAGACCCTGTCGGGCAGCTTCATCGTCAAGAACCCGTACCTGGAAAAGGTGCTCGACAAGAAGTCGAAGAACTCGACCAATGTCTGGAACTCGATCCTCGAACGCGGCGGATCGGTGCAGCACCTCGACTTCCTCACGCCGGAGGAAAAGGCGACCTTCAAGACCAGCTTCGAAATCGACCAGCGCTGGCTGCTCGAATTTGCCGCCGACCGCACGCCCTATATCGATCAGGCCCAGTCGCTGAACCTGTTCATCCCGGCCGATGTCGACAAGTGGGATCTGATGATGCTGCACTATCAGGCGTGGGAGCGCGGCATCAAGTCGCTGTATTACCTGCGCTCCAAGAGCGTGCAGCGCGCCGGGTTCGTCGGCGGGGTCGAGGCGGACAACACCTCGGAAGCGCCCAAGATCGAACTCAGCGCCAGCGGCGACCAGACCGATTACGAGGAATGCCTGAGCTGCCAATAGGCCGCTGCGGCAGCGGGCGGGTCGGCACGGCCGATCCGCATCCGCCCCGACCGATTACAAAGGGAAGACCCACATGACACTACCCCTTGCAGGAGGAATCTTCGGCCTGATCGTCAGCGCCGTGTTCCTCTTCAACGCAGTGCGCGAACTGCGCCGCAATCGTGAAGGCCACGCCCGCAACGCCGCGATGATCCACGTCGCGATGGTTTCGATGTTCATTCCCTTCTGCATCTACATCCTGATCGCCTACGCCCCCTGACGGGCCACTGAATCCAAGCGCACTTACGCTGCGTATCTGCCAATCTGATCTGTCCCAGGAGACCGCCCATGTCGCTTCTCGAAGCCCGCTCGACCTACAAGCCGTTCCAGTACCCCTGGGCCTATGATTTCTGGAAGCGCCAGCAGCAGATCCACTGGATGCCCGAAGAAGTGCCACTGGGCGAGGATTGCCGCGACTGGGCGCAGAAGATTACCGAGAACGAGCGCAACCTGCTCACCCAGATCTTCCGCTTCTTCACCCAGGCCGATGTCGAGGTACAGAACTGCTATCACGAAAACTATGGCCGCGTGTTCAAGCCCACCGAAGTGAAGATGATGCTCGCCGCCTTCTCCAACATGGAGACGGTGCACATCGCGGCGTACTCGCACCTGCTCGACACCATCGGGATGCCCGAAAGCGAATATTCCGCCTTCCTCGAATATGAGGAAATGAAGGACAAGCACGACTTCCTCGGCCAGTTCGGCGTCGAGACGGACGAAGACATCGCCCGCACGCTCGCAGCCTTCGGCGGGTTCACCGAAGGGCTCCAGCTGTTCGCCAGCTTCGCGATGCTGATGAACTTCCCGCGCTTCAACAAGATGAAGGGCATGGGCCAGATCGTCAGCTGGTCAGTGCGCGACGAAAGCCTGCACTGCGAAGGCATCATCAAGCTGTTCCACACCTTCTGCGAGGAACGCCAGTGCCTCACCAAGGCGGTGAAGGAAGACCTGATCGACATCTGCCAGAAGACCGTGCGTCTGGAAGACAACTTCATCGACCTCGCCTTCGAAATGGGTCCGATCAACGGCATGAGCGCCAAGGAAATCAAGCGCTACATCCGCTACATCGCCGACTGGCGCCTGAAGCAGCTCGGCCTGCAAGAAATCTACATGATCGAAGAACACCCCCTCCCCTGGCTCGCGCCTTTGTTGAATGGCGTCGAGCATGCCAACTTCTTCGAGACGCGCGCGACCGAGTATTCGAAGGGCGCCACGCGCGGTGATTGGAACACCGTGTGGTCGAGCTTTGACAAGCGGCAGAAGGCCAAGGCGGTCAATGAGGATGATGGCACTGTGCTTGAGGCTGGGCTGTTTGGGGTGCAGGCTGCGGAGTAGGGGGGGTGGCAATCCCAAGCCCTGAAGAAGTTTTCCCCGCCGTTGGAAAACCGTCACTTACCTACGTCGAACGGGAGGCAGGTGAAAACGAACGGCGGTTATCCAGTGGCCTTAAAAATGCAGGACAAATTTGTCTGCTAACAGGGCCATCTAAGACAGGAAAAACCTCACTTTACAAAGCGGTTTTGCCCGCCATCAAACGAGAACCTCTAATTATTCGATGTTCGGGAAAGCTGACGCCAAGCGAATTTTGGGCGTCTGCCCTTGAAGATCTCGATTTCGAACGATTGAGTGAAAAGGCTCACACTTGGGGGCTTGCACTCGGCGCAAAAATTGGCGCTGAAGGTAAGGCGGGCTGGTCTTGGAGCCTGACTCAGAAGTTCATGTGATCTGGCAATGGCTTGCGATGAGGCGGGTGAGGCGGCGGATATGGGCGATGGTGGTCCACGCGGTGGAACTCT
>NZ_PKRO01000056.1 GCF_002855495.1 Porphyrobacter sp. TH134 | reverse complement strand
TCCCGGAAGACCATCCGCCGGGAAATCGATCAGGCCAAGGCGACACCTCGTAAAGCTGGATGTCGCCTTACGGCTCCTGTGAACTGTCCTTCAACACAAGTTCCTGCGGATTGATGAAGTCGCGTCCGTTGGGCTGCCAGCGAATGAGCGTTTCTGCGCCCACAATCCGGCCCGATGCAAGGTCAATCTTGGGCTGATATGCCACGCCGATATCGCGGTCGCGCAGACCTTTTTCAAGGACCCGAATCAGTTCAAGACGCTGATTGCGCGCTTCGAGATGGGCGGCATCATTGATGATGAAGCGCACGCCGCGCGCCGCAGCTTCATCGGCGGCTTGCATCGCCTTCTTAATCCGCAACGACACCGGAAGATCATGATTGGTATCAATGCCAAGGGCCGGCGATCCATTGGACGACTGCCAATCGTGGCTGATTGCAGTCTTGAGCATTAAAGCCAGACCGTCAGCATGCCGTTCAAGCTCAACCGTTTCCATGCGCGGCGCAAGCCACACCAGCAAATCCCGCTCAAAGGCAACATCACCCACCTCGCCCGGCCCTTTGACATAGGCGATCAGCGTGTTGACGAAGTCACCGATTTCACGGTCTGACCAGTCCTCCGACAATTCGGCAAGGTTGGCGATCTTGAGCGCGTAAACATCGCGCTCTGCGCTTGGACGATCGGAACTGATCGCCGAGGTCGTCATGGCATCGACATCGCTGGCGAAATACTTCCGGTTGATCCGCTGGAACCCGAAAGCTGCAACCGCCACCGCCAATAACCCCGACATGATGTCGATGTTGATTGTGAATTCGTCGAGGATGAAGGACGCGGCGAGGAGCGCAATCACCGCAGTCCACAATGGTTTTGACGAGCGCCGACGATTGAGGGCCTGGACCACAACAGCAACACCGACGATAATCATCGTCGGAACCCACAGCAAATCGATAGGAGTACCGCGCTTAAGCGTATGTGCCCCTAATACATGAAAATAAACACCGGCGATACGTCCATTATAATTTAGCGGCATAATGTAATAATCGGACGATTCAAAAAATGTATTGCCGATGATAACCTTCTTACCGCGCAAATCGGATATCGGCATCTTTCCTTCAAGTACATCGACGTAGCTATAAGATGACACAGTGCCTGGATTAAAGGCATAGTCAGGCCGGTAGCGTAATGCCGGTCCTTGATAACCAGCCAGAACCGCAGAAAGCGATGGCTGTTGATTACCCCTGTATTCGACCGCTGTCGGCAAAATCAAACTCAAGCCAAAGGGAGTTGCTTGGCCAATCATCGCCGCAAGGCTCGCCACCTTGCGAAATTCAGGTTGCGGAACAATTTCATCGATTTGCTGGAAGCCATGTTGTCGGGCCGGAGCCATGCCCAGCCAGACCTTGCCCCGGTGGCGTGCCAGTGTTTGGGCAAAACGCGCATCGGATGCAGGCGTTTCGGGATCAGCATGGGCGCGGTCAAACACGATCTTGGTGACGCCGGCAGCCACCAAGCGGTCGATCACGCGGCTGTCATGGTGACGCGTTGGCAAATGGCGTTCGAAACTGTTGAGCGTCTTGTCGTCGATCGTGATGACCGCAATGTCCTGCGGTGCCGGCCGAACGCGCAGCTGTGCGCGGGCTGCGCGGTAAAGATCTTCTGCCGGCAGCGGCAATTCAATGGCCGCCGAAAGCACGCCGATGATCGCTGCCACCAACGCCACTTTCAGGCGCTTGCGCCGCAACAGTTCAGCGCCGGATTTTCTGCGAATAAACGGTGTGACGTCAGACACTTCCTCGCCGGACGAGCCGAACGCATGCCGTATCTTGTCGGCCAGTGTCTGAAACCATCGGATCATTTTACGCGGCATCCAAAAGGCAAAGCCAAAGCTTGAACTAGGCCGTTTTGGTTAATTCATCGCAAACGTAAAAATCACGCAACCTCAGCAGACCGGCCTAGACGACCCGGTCAGCCAGCAACCCCAGCGCGATGGTCAGCCCGCCCAGCCCGATCGACAAATGCCACCGCAGGCGCAGAAATGCCCGGTCCGCAAAACCCAGCGCCCGGTCAATCAGCGGCGAACCCATAATCAAGGCACCAAGATAAAGCAGCGCCGGGCCGGGCCAGTCCCATCCGAACGTCCACGGCAGGAACAATGCTACCGCCAACAGGCTGGGCACCACCGCCACACCATAAGCGCCAGCGGTCGCTTTTCCGCTTTGCACGGCTTGTCCCCACCACACACCGCCAAGAAAGCTGAAGATCGCCGCAGCATAGGCGAAACCACCAGCCAATGCAGAATATCGCCACTCGTGCCCCATCAGGATCAGCGCAAGGCAGATAAGCTGCGGCAGCAGCCCGGCATAGCCGAACGCGCGGGCCGCCGGCGATAGTGATGTTTGTCCGTCCATGGGGCCACAAACCATGGCGCAGCGCCCGGTTCCCGCAGGCCTTGCAGCCCCGCTCGGTTTGGGCCACCTGCTGACCTATGGACTTGTTCGATCTATCGGGCCGTACGGCCATCATCACCGGCGGCAATAGCGGGCTGGGCCTTGGCATGGCCCGCGGACTGGTGAAGGCGGGCGCGAATGTCGCCATCTGGGCGCGCAACGCCGAAAAGAACGCTGCGGCGTTGGCGGAACTTGGCGCGCTGGGGCCCGGCCGGGTGATTGCCCTCGCTTGCGACGTTATCGACGAAGATGCCATCGCCCACGCCATGGCAGAAACACTCGGCGTCTTCGGCCGGGCCGATGTGTGCTTTGCCAATGCCGGGATCCCGGGCGCGGGCACGCCGATCCCCGACATCACGGAAGATGGCTGGAACCAAACCCTCGCGGTCAACACCCGCGGCCCGGCACTGGTGTACAAACATGTCACGCGCCACATGATCGCCCGTGCGCAAGACGGCGATGCCGGGGGCAAGTTGATCGTGACGTCATCAGGCCAGTCGATCATGGGGGTCAACCGATCTTCCGATTACGCCGCCTCCAAGGCCGCCGTGAACGGCCTCACCCGCGCCGCCGCCTTTGAACTGGCACGCCACCAGATCACCGCCAATGCGCTGCTTTTCGGCTATTACGAGACCGATATCACCGCGCGCGCCGACCCGCGGTTTGGCGAGTGGATGGCGCGGCGCATTCCGCTGCGCCGTCCGGGGGACCATGCCGGGCTGGAAGGTCTGGCGGTGTTCTTCGCCTCGCCCCATTCCGATTATATCACCGGGCAGTGCCTGCCGGTCGACGGGGGCCTGAGCATTTCCTGATTGTGCACCGGCCAAGCGGTACCATCTGTGTTGGAACACAAGCCCAGCCAAGCCGTTGGCCGTGAAAGCCTCTCGCAACTGGAACATCCCCTGTGGCCGACGACGATACCAATATCCCCGACTTCGATAACCTCCCCGAAGACCGGGCCCGCCAGCGTGCTGTGCCTGCAGGCCGGATCGCGCGGTTCGGCACTTTCGGGCGGCTGGTGGGCGGCGTGGCTGGCGGGATGGTGGCCGAAGGCGCGCGCCGGATTGCCAGCGGCGAAGGGATTTCCGCGCGCGACCTGATCCTCACGCCCGGCAATGTCCAGCGCATGACCGATCGCCTGTCGCATCTGCGCGGCGCGGCGATGAAGATGGGGCAGATGATCAGCCTGGATGCTGGCGATTTCCTGCCTGACGAATTGTCGAAAATCCTCGCCACCTTGCGCGATCAGGCCAATTTCATGCCGACCAAGCAGCTTGATGCCGTGCTGCGCAGCGAATGGGGGCCTGACTGGCGCAAGCAGTTCCGCTGGTTCAACCCCCGCCCCATTGCCGCCGCCAGTATCGGCCAGGTTCACAAGGCCCTGACCCGTGATGGCCAGGAGCTGGCGATCAAGGTGCAGTATCCCGGCGTCGCCAAATCGATCGACAGTGATGTCGATAATGTCATGACCCTGCTGAAGGTGGCAGGCTTTGCGCCGCCCGAGCTGGAAGTGGGCAAGCTGATGGCAGCAGCCAAGCAGCAGCTTCACGAAGAGGCCGATTATGAGCGCGAGGGCCGCCAGATGGCCCTGTATCGGGAGCGATTGGCCGGCACACCGGGCTTCGTGGTGCCCAAGCTGCACGAAGGCCTGACCCGCGGCTCCATTCTTGCGATGAGCTTTGAAGACGGCGTCAGCATCGAAGAACTGGGCAACGAGCCTCCTGAACGCCGCGATGAGGTTTTCGCCCGGTTGATCCGGTTGGTCACCCGCGAATTGTTCGATTTCGGCGTGATGCAGACCGATCCCAATTTCGCCAATTTCCGCTATCGGCGCGAGACCGGCGAGATCATCCTGCTGGATTTCGGGGCCTGCCGCCCGGTCGATCCGGCTGTTGCCAATGGCTATCGCAAAATGCTGCTTGCCGGGTTGCAGGGCAATGCTGAAGACGTGCTCAAGGCGACGATCGAAGCCGGGTTCATGATGCCGATCGTTGCTGAAAAGCACCCCGAACGGGTGCGGCGGATGATCGACATCGTCATCAACGAAATGCGCGCTGATGCGCCCTTCGATTTCGGCGACCGTGCCTTTATCCCGCTGCTGCGCGAGGAAGGATATGCCATCGCGCAGGACAAGGACACCTGGGCCTTCCCGCCAATCGAGACGCTGTTTGTCCAGCGCAAGGTTTCGGGCACTGCGTTGCTCGGGGCGCGGCTGAAGGCCAAGGTCAATATCCGGCGGATCACGGAAGAGGTGCTTGCCAGCACCAGCCCACTTTCAGCCGCTGCCGCCTAGGCTGCACCAGACCCTTCCCAGCCACTGCCTTGATCAGGGTTAGCCCGCGTTAATCACCCTCTTTCGCCAAACCTTAAGCCTGCACACAATGTTTCGGGCGAAACCAACACGATAAGCGGTGGACAGGTTGTGCGATATAGAATAACGCCGCGCCATGCATGGGGGGATTGAGCACAAGGTCGGTGTGCTGTTTGTGTGTCTCGGCAATATTTGCCGGTCACCGATGGCCGAGGGGGCGTTTCGCGCTGCGGCGCAGGAACGGGGGTTGGCGTGTCTGATCGATTCTGCCGGAACCGCGTCCTATCACACCGGGAGCCCGCCGGATCAGCGCGCTATCGCAACGGCACTGGACCACGGGATCGATATCGCCGGCCAATCCGCGCGCCAGATCGAGCGGGATGATTTCTTCCGGTTCAGCCATATCATCGCGCTCGACCGCGCCAACCTCGAAGATTTGCGAGCCAAGGCACCGCGCGGCAGCACGGCACGATTGGCCATGCTGATGGATCCCGTCGATGGCCGCCGCGGCGAACCTGTGCCGGACCCCTATTACGGCGACAGGGCGGCCTTTGATCTGGCGTGGAACATGATCGGCCTTGGGGTTGATGCGTGGGTCGCACGGCTGGAACGCGAGACGCAGACCCAGGGGGCCTAACCCCCGCGCAGCAACTGCACACCCCAGTCGCGTTCAAACAGATACAGCAGCAGCCGCGCCGCCTCGCCGCGCGGGCTGGTCAATCCCCCATCGCGCTCCATCAGCAGGCGGGCATCGCCATGAGCGACCGGCAACAGCTTTTGCATTTGCGCAAGATCAGCGATCCTGAACGCGGCTTCGCCTGATTGCCGCGTGCCCAGCAGTTCGCCCCCGCCCCTCAGCGCCAGATCTTCCTCGGCGATCCGGAACCCGTCCTGCGTCTCGCGCATCAGAGCAAGCCGCGCGCGACCGGTTTCCGACAAGGCCGGTCCGCGCAGCAACAGGCAGGTGGATTTTTCAGCGCCCCGCCCCACCCGGCCGCGCAGCTGGTGCAGCTGGGCAAGGCCAAAGCGTTCGGCCTGTTCGATGACCATCAGGGTGGCTGACGGCACATCAACCCCAACCTCGATCACGGTGGTTGCCACCAGCAACCGCGCTGCCCCGCTGGCAAAGCGCTCCATTGCGGCGTCCTTCACCTCGGGACGAAGCTGGCCATGCACCAACACCACCGCATCACCAAACCGCTCGGCCAGCGCCGCAAATCGCGCCTCGGCCGCAGCAATATCGGCAAGATCGGGCACGCCGTCGATTTCGCGCACCATCGGGCACACCCAATAGGCCTGTTGGCCGCTGGCAAGGTGCCGCTCCACCCCCGCGACCACTTCGTCCATCCGGTCTTGCGGGACCACGCGGGTGTCGATTGCCTGACGGCCCGGCGGCAATTCATCAAGGCGGCTCACATCCATCTCGCCATATTGCGCGAGCGTGAGCGAGCGGGGGATCGGGGTTGCTGTCATGGCGAGGGTATGCGGCGCCCGCCTGCCCTTCGCGGCGAGTGCAAGGCGCTGCGCCACCCCGAACCGGTGCTGCTCGTCGATCACCACCAGCCCCAGATCCCGGTAATTGACCGTGTCCTGAAAAATCGCATGCGTGCCGACCAGCATCTGGATTGAACCATCCATCAGCCCCATCAAAATGCTCTCGCGCTCCCGGCCTTTGGCCCGGCCGGTCAGCAGCGCAATTTCGACGCCGGTGGGACCGAGCATCTTTCTGAGCGTTTCAAAATGCTGGCGGGCGAGGATTTCGGTGGGCGCCAGCAGCGCTGCCTGCTTGCCCGCCTCGACCGCGATCAGCATCGCGTTCAGCGCAACCACTGTCTTGCCAGCGCCGACATCGCCTTGCAGCAAGCGGAGCATCGGCGCTTCCTGCGCCATATCGCCTGCGATTTCGGCAATGGACCGGCTTTGCGCACCGGTCAGCGCGAAGGGGAGGTGCAGCTTGGCCCGCAGCTCCCCATCGCCCACCAGCGCCGCACCTTTGCGCCGCCGGCCTTCAGCCTTGACCAGCAACAGCGCCAGACTGTTGGCGAGCAATTCGTCATAGGCCAGCCGGTCGCGCGCCTTTTCGTCGGTGGTCTCGTGCGACAGCCTCAGTGCATCGCGCCACGAAGGCCACCCTGAATGGCTCAGTTGACCGGGCTCGATCCATTCCGGCAGATCGGGAAGCCGCGCCAGCGACTGGCGGACAAAATCGGCCACCCGCGGCTGGGTCAACCCGTCCGACAAGCGATAGACCGGCTCCGATATGCGGCCCATATGAGCGGCGCTGTCAGCCTCGATATGGTCGGGATGGACGATCTGAAGCATGTCGCCATAGCGGTCGAGCCGGCCCGCCACCCAGCGCCGCTCGCCCACCGGAACCAGCTTTTTGGCCGCATAGGCCGCTTTGCCGAACCACGTCAGCGCGCAGATATTGCCCAAGCCATCTTGCGCCAGCACCCGGTAAGGCCCGCGGCTTCCCGCACGGGGGCTGCGATGTTCGATTGCGGTGAGCGCGATAATGACCTGTTCGCCCTCGCTCGCGGAATCGAGATCGGCGATGGCCCGGCGGCTGACAAAGCGTTCGGGCAGGTGATAGGCCACGTCCTTCACCCGCGTCAGCCCGAGCTTTTCGAGCGGCTTCATCAGCTTGGGCCCAACGCCTTCCAGCGTGGTGACTTCGGCGAACAGCGGATTGAGAGCCTCGGGGCGCATGTTGCCTTCGCTAACACTCAGATTGCGTCTTTGCGAGTTGTGCGTGTGCAAGCCTGTGGCTAGGTGGTGCCCATGACCGACGCCCAATCTTCTGGCCCATCTTTCGAGCAGCGTCTTGCGCGCGCGAAGTTCCGTTCATGGCACCGTGGCACGCGCGAGGCCGATTACATGATGGGCGGCTATTTTGACCGCTATCACGCCGGATGGGGTGAGAGCGAGCTGGCCTGGTTCGAAGCCCTGCTGGACGAGGATGATGTGGATGTGATGGCCTGGGCCCTTGGCTCGCAGCCGCCGCCGGAGCATCTGGCGGGCGAGTTGCTGGTGCTCATGCAAAAGCTCGATTACGTCGACATTCCGCGCTGACATTCCGCACCGACAGGGCGCGCGGGAACCCTTTGGGCCCGCGCTGCTTGACTGGAAACCTATGCCCGACCTCTCCCGCATCCTCGCGGCCAGCCAGCCGCTGACCCTCGCCTCGCTCCCGCGTGGGAGCTTGCCGTTGGTCTTGTCCGATCTTGCGCGGGCGGCCAAGCGGCGGGCGGTGTTTATTGCGCCTGACGATGCAGCCATGCGCGCAGCGGCAGAGGCGGCGCGCTTTTTCGCGCCAGAGATCGAGGTTTTTGCTTTTCCTGCGTGGGATTGTCTTCCCTACGACCGCGCCAGCCCCGCCTTGTCGATCAGCGCCGAACGGCTCGCCGCGCTCCACCGCTTGCAGCAGCCCGGCGACCGGCAGCAGTTGCTGGTCACGACCGTCAACGCGGTGCTGCAACGCGTGCTCACACCCTTTCGAGTCCGCGAAAGCGTGCGCGAGTTCAAAATTGGCACGACCATCCGGCACGACAGCCTTGCCGCGTTGCTGACCCGGCAGGGCTACAGCCGCACCGATACCGTGATCGACCACGGAGAGTTTGCGGTCCGCGGATCGATCGTCGATATCTTCCCTTCCAGCCTTGATGCCGGGCTGCGGCTCGATTTCTTCGGGGACGAGCTGGAAAGCCTTCGCCTGTTCGATCCTGCCACGCAGTTGACGGTGGAACGGGTCGATTCCCACCTGCTGCTTCCAGCCTCCGAAGCGCTGCTGGACGAAGACAGCATCAAGCGGTTCCGCAGCCGTTACCGCGAGTTGTTCGGCGCGAACGCCACGCAAGACCCCCTATACGAGGCCGTGTCTGAGGGTCGGCGGCTGGCGGGGATGGAGCATTGGCTCCCCCTGTTTGAAGAACGCATGGCGAGCCTGTTTGACCACCTCGCCAAGGACGATGTGGTCCTTATCGATCAGGGCGCGCTGGGCGCTGCGGAAGAGCGGTTGAATGACATTGCCGATTACCATCAGCAGCGCGGCCGGATCGCTGGCGAGAAGAAGGGCAGTTATCGTCCGCTAAAGCCCGATGCGCTGTACCTTGCCCGCGCGGAGTTTGACGCGGGCCTTGCCGCTCTGACCGCGCACCGCGCGACTGGCTTTGCCGCTGAAGGCGGCGCAGGAATACTCGATTTCGGCTTCCGTTCAGCCCGCGACTTTGCCCCGGAACGCGGGCGCGGAGAGAATGTCTACGAAGCTTCCGCTGCCCACCTGAAAGCGGTCATCAAATCCGGCCGCAAGGCGCTGGTCGCGGCCTATTCCACCGGCAGTGCACGGCGGATTGCTTCGATCATCGAGGAAGCGGGCGCACCCACTGCGCTCGCTGATAACTGGCAACAGGCCTTGGGTCTGGCAGCCAAGGCGCAAACGGCCGTGATGGTCCTGCCGCTGGAAACCGGGTTTGCGAGCGACACGCTCGAAATGCTGACCGAAGCCGATATCCTCGGCGACCGGTTGGTGCGGCGCAAGAAGAAGCGCAAGGATTCCGACGCGTTTCTCGCCGAATTGCAGGCCCTGTCGCGCGGCGATCTGGTGGTGCATATTGAGCACGGGATCGGGCGTTACCTCGGCCTTGAACCCATCCCCGTCGGCAAGAGCCAGCACGATTGCGTCGCGCTGGAATATGCGGGCGGCGACAAGCTGTTTATCCCGGTCGAGAATATCGACGTGCTCAGCCGCTATGGCTCGTCCGAACTGGCGGTCGCGCTTGACCGCTTGGGCGGCGAGGCATGGCAGCGCCGCCGCGCCAGGCTGAAGGAACGCATCACCGCCATCGCGGGCGAGTTGATGCAGGTCGCCGCCGCGCGTGCCCTGCGGCAGGCCCCTGCCCTGCCCGCTGACCCTGCCACCCTTGGCCAGTTCACCGACCGCTTCCCCTGGTCCGAAACCGAGGATCAGGAACGCGCCATCGCCGATGTGCTGGGCGATCTGGAAAGCGGCCGACCGATGGACCGGCTGGTGTGCGGCGATGTCGGCTTCGGCAAGACCGAAGTCGCCCTGCGCGCGGCCTTCGTGGCCGCAATGAACGGCCAGCAGGTTGCGGTTGTTGCCCCCACCACCTTGCTGGCCCGCCAGCACTACCAGAACTTTGCCGAACGGTTTGCCGGCTTCCCCCTCAACGTCGGACGCCTCTCGCGCCTGGTCACCACCAAGGAAGCGACCGAAACCCGCGAAGGGCTGGAAAATGGCCACGTCGATCTGGTGGTTGGTACCCATGCAATCCTGTCGAAATCGACCAAGTTCAAGAATCTGGGCCTGGTGATCGTCGACGAAGAGCAGCGCTTTGGCGTCACCCACAAGGAAAAGCTGAAACAGCTGCGCGCTGACGTGCATGTCCTGACCCTCACCGCAACCCCGATCCCGCGCACCTTGCAGATGGCCATGTCGGGCCTGCGCGAACTTTCCACCATCCAGACGCCGCCGGTCGATCGCCTTGCGGTGCGCACCTACGTGATGGAATGGGACGATATGGTGATGCGCGAGGCGTTGCTGCGCGAACATCACCGCGGCGGCCAGAGCTTCATCGTCGTCCCCCGCATTTCCGACATGGCCGACGTCGAGGAATGGCTGCGCGAACACGTGCCTGAAATCAAATCCGTCTCCGCCCATGGCCAGATGAGCCCCAGCGAAGTGGAAGAACGCATGGGCGCCTTCTACGATCGCAAGTATGATGTGCTGCTGTCGACGACCATCGTCGAAAGCGGGCTCGATATTCCTTCCGCCAACACCATCATCATCCATCGTGCTGACCGCTTTGGCCTGGCCCAGCTTTATCAGCTGAGAGGCCGCGTGGGCCGCGCAAAGCTGCGCGCTTATGCCTATTTGACGCACGAAGCGGGCGTAGCGCTGTCAGAAGTTGCACAAAAACGGCTGAAAGTGCTGGGCGATCTCGACAGCTTGGGCGCAGGCTTCCAGCTTGCCAGTCACGATCTCGACATCCGCGGCGCAGGCAACCTCTTGGGCGATGAGCAATCGGGCCACATCCGCGAAGTGGGCTTCGAGCTGTATCAGGCGATGCTGGAAGAGGCGATCATGGCCGCCAAGGCGGGCGAAATGGGCCTCGACAAGCCCCGCGACAAGCTGACCCCGCAGATTACGGTCGATGCGCCGATCATGATCCCGGAGGACTACGTGCCTGATCTTGCGGTCCGTATGGCGCTTTACCGCCGCCTCAACCAGGCCGAAGGGCAGACCGAGATTGAGGGTTTGGCCGCCGAGATGATCGACCGCTTCGGCGATCTGCCCCAGCCGACCAAGAACCTCATTCGCCTGATCGAAATCAAGCATCAGGCGATTGCCGCCAATATCGCCAAGATCGATGTCGGCGCGCGCGGCACGCTGGTTGGCTTCCATCAGGACAGTTTCCCCGATCCGATGGGCCTGATCGCCTATGTCGAACGCCTGAATGCGAGCGCAAAAGATACCGCCAAGCTGCGGCCCGATATGAAGCTGGTCATCAACCGCGCTTGGGCCGATCCGCAAAGTCGCCTGAACGGGTTGTTCCAGCTCACAAAGGGCCTTTCCGGTATCGTGAAAAAAGCGGCAAAAGCAAAGAAAGCCGCCTGATTTCAGGTATCGGCGGCGGTAACCGATACGCTCTGCCCCCGCATCTCCAGCGCGCCAAAGGCTGTGAGGAAAGCCACATCGCCAATATCGCGGCCAACGCCGATGATGACCGTGTCCTGCGCTCCTGCCATGCCGGTGGCGTCAACAAGGTGCCACGCCCCGCCGAGAAACACCTCGGCCACCGCATGAAAATCAGGCGGCGAAACGCCCGGCGCGTAAACGCTGGCGACCCGCGCAGGCACATCGGCCGCACGGGCAAAGGTGACCATGAGATGCGCGTAGTCACGGCAAATCCCTTCGCGCGCGTGGAACGTGTCAACCGCGGTGGTATCGCCATGGCTTGATCCCGGCACATAGCTGAGATGATCGGCGATCCAATCACACATCGCCGCAATCTTGGCGCCGCCAGCAATCGTGCCGAACTGCGTGTCCACAAAATCACGCAGCAAGTTCGACTGACAATAGCGCGACGGCATCAGATAGGGGACGGCTTCACCCGGAAGAAAGCGCGGTGCCATGATGGGCAGATCGGCAAACACGCTGACAGGCCGGTTGATCCGAACCTTTGCCCGGTAATCAACCACCATCTGTCCGTGGGCGCGCAGCCAGATGCGGGTGCCGATGCCATCGAGCGCGGGCACGCGGGCGAGGTGATCGCAGGCAGGCACTGTCAGCGCAGTGTCCTCGACAATCTGCCCGGCGCCCTGTGCCGCCTCCACCTGAAGCAGCACGTCGCACGGATCTTTGAACCAGTAATCCAGGGCAACATCGATCGTCAGGTTCACGGTTAAGCTTTCATTGGGCTGAGGGCGCCGAAGCGGCGGCAGGCCCCGCCTTGGTGAACCGGCAGGGCGCGGCATTGTTTCTGGAGTGCGGGAATAAATGAGCCCCTCGCGCGTTTCCGGGGCGTCGCTATCCGTGCCCCATTCCCCGCGCCGTGCGGGCCAAGGCGAGCACGCTTTCACTCGGCATCGGCTGGGCACGCAAAAAGCCTTGCCAATAATCGCAGCCTTCCGCTGTGATCGCCGCGCGCTGGATCTCGTCTTCGATCCCCTCGGCGTAGACCGCGAGGCCCAAGGCCTTGGCCAGCGCGATAATGGCGCGCAGCACGGCAAGCGCGGTACTGTCTGCCGGCACGCCTTCAACCATTGCCTTGTCGAGCTTCAGCGCATCCAAGGGCAGTTCGCGCAAGTAGCGAAAATTGCAGAACCCGGCGCCAAAATCATCCAGCGCGGTGCGAAAACCAAGACCACGCAGCGCCTTCAGCGCATTGGCAGCCTGGGCCAGATTGCGCAGCAGCACATCCTCGGTGATTTCCAGCATCAGCCGCCGCGGGGCGATCTCGGACTGGCCGATCAGGGCGGCAAAATCCGCAGCGAAGCGCGGATCGCCCAATTCTTCGGGTGTTATATTCAGCGACAGGGTCAGCGTCTCGGGCCAGGTCGCGGCATCTTCCAGCGCCCGGGCGATGACATGGCGCGAAAGCGGCGCAACCAGCGCGGCGCGCTCAGCCACGGCGAACAAATCCCGCGCACCGATCGCCCCGAGGGTCGGATGCCGCCAGCGCGCCAGCGCTTCGGCCCCTACGACCGCCCCTGTCAGGCAGGCAAACTGCGGCTGGAACAATACCTCAATCTCGCGGCGGTCGAGCGCGCTGAGCAAATCCGCTTCGAGCACACCGGGCTTCACGCCCGGAAAGCGTCCGCGCGTTGCGCCGCCGCGCAAGGATGTCAGCCCCTGTTCCATCACGCTCCTCTTACCCTGCCCCCCTTAACCCTTGAATGAGGGCCTGCCTCGCATCAATTGCAATCCGCCCGAATCTGGCACATCAGGGCCAACGCCTAGCACTGCGCCGGGGATAAACAGCCGTACGGCGCTTGGCTGGCGGAGGGGAAATGATGGCGAGCACCAGTCCGACCTATCAGCGCTTGGCGCTGCTCGCATCCGATACTCTGCGTGCGCAGGAGGCCCACGAAGCGTTACAGAGCCAGGGCGATTGGGTGCCGCTGGCCGAGGCGGATGCTGCGGTTGTGCTGGGCGGCGACGGGTTCATGCTTCAGGTGCTGCACGCGATGCTTGATGCAGGGCGCGTGATCCCGGCATACGGGATGAACCTTGGCACAGTCGGTTTTTTGATGAACCGCTATGACAAGCGCGCCGCGATTGCCGCCCGCGTGAACAAGGCGCGGCGGTGGACGATATCGCCCTTGCGGGTCGAAGCGGTGACGCATGACGGCCAGATCCATGTGCTGAACGCGATCAACGAGCTGTCGCTGCTGCGCGAAACCCGCCAGACCGCCAAGATCGAAGTGACCGTGGGCGAGCGCGTGCGTATCCGCGAGCTCGTGTGTGACGGGGTGCTTGTCGCCACTCCGGCCGGTTCGACCGCCTACAACCTGTCGGCCAATGGCCCGATTCTGCCGCTCGACAGCAAGATGCTGGCCCTGACCCCGATCAGCCCCTTTCGTCCGCGCCGCTGGAAGGGGGCGATTTTACCGGACCGGATGAAGATCATCTTGAAGGTGCTCGACCCGGCAAAAAGGCCCGTCGCAGCCGTCGCCGACCAGAAGGAGCTGCGCGATATTTCCGAAGTGCGGCTCCAGATCGCGCATGACTGCGACCTCACCTTGCTGTTCGATCCGGGCCAAAGCCTTGAGGAACGGATCGTGGCGGAGCAGTTCATCACTGAATAGGCTGACAAAACACCGCTTGGACCGCATTGGGCAGGATGCCCGAACACGCGCTGGATTGTGTATTGCCGGATTACTGCGGCGACACACTGATCACAGCATCACAAAACCCTCTTGCAATCCCCTGCCATGGCCCATATAGGCGCGCTTCCGCTCTTCCTGAGACCGCTTGGAAGAGTTGCTCCCCGATAGCTCAGCGGTAGAGTAGGTGACTGTTAATCACTTGGCCGTAGGTTCGAATCCTACTCGGGGAGCCAATTTATTCCGAAATAGCGTTATCTTTGAAAGCTTTAGGCTTATCTGGCCTTGAGCTTCTCCACATGTCAACGGCGGAGTAAAAGTCGGCCATTGGGCGGCGCAAAATCAGGCCACTTGATCCGCGCCTTGGCGAGCGCTGGGAGGGCGTAGCCCGAGCGGG
>NZ_PKRO01000055.1 GCF_002855495.1 Porphyrobacter sp. TH134 | reverse complement strand
TCCCGGAAGACCATCCGCCGGGAAATCGATCAGGCCAAGGCGACACCTCGTAAAGCTGGATGTCGCCTTACGGCTCCTGTGAACTGTCCTTCAACAGACGGGGAGCTCGTCGGCTGGCGGCAAAAACATCACCTTCAGCCCGAGGGGCTGCATGATGGCCACCGAGATGGCCGCCACGACCAGCAGCACCGAGATCCGCCATGAGGGTCGTCCACCATTGATCTTGCTGGCGGTGCCGAGCGCAGCGACCACGAGGATGGACAACACTGCTGCGAAGAATGCGGCGATGGGCACAATGGTCGCCACGATCATCCCGATGCCGGGCAGAGCGGTCAGGGCCGCAAGTGCCATGCGCGCCGGTCGTGAAGCTGGCATAGACTTGAGCAACGGCGCGGTCCGCGGCGACCGGGCTGCAATTCCGAAGGCGGTGGCGAGAAGCGTGGCGCCAATCAGTGCTTCCAGAATGTATGTGAGTACGGGCATCGAAGATACTCCAATAGGAAGCTAACGGATAGGAAATCCGTCAGCCGGTTAGGGTCGGTAGGAGGCTATCTATTTAGGAAAAAGAGAAGGCTAGATAAGGTCTTCGAGATTCTTCTCGACGCGCTTGAGGGCTTTCATGAAATCGCTTCGTTCCGCGTCCGAAAAGCCTTTGAACATCTGCTTCACGAGAGCATCTCCAGCCGAACAGAATTCGTCTGAAGCACACAATAGTCTCGCCTGAGGCGACATGTGAATCGTCTTGATCCGGGCATCAGATAGATCTGTCCGGCGTTCCACGTGGCCTTCCCGCTCGAGCACATCGAGGATATTCGACAAGGTGGGCGAGGCCACAGCGAGGCGTTGCTGCAGCTCGCGATGCGGCAGACCGTCGTGATGCATCAGCAGCTGCAACACGTCGAATTGCGCGCTGGTCAGGTTGAACTGCCGCACCGTGCGGTCCAGCGCATGCCGCAGTGCAAGGTATGCTTTTTTCAGCTCGAGAGTGGGGTGCGACATGTCAGTAGGATGCTACTGAATTGATCGGGCGTCAAGCAGGAAATGCACAATGAACACTTCGAGGTGAACCCTCATCATGGCGCCGCAGGCTCGATGCTGGGGATCTTCAGAACAATCACCTCGCCGCTACTGCGCGCTATGGCGAAGATCGAGCGTTCCGAGCTTCGGTCCCACGCCCAGGCCTGCCCCTCGATTGGCGCTGACAGCGTGGCGATGTGCTCCAGCACAGGCCCCTGGCGGGGGATGCGCATGACGTAGATCTCGGGCGCGTCATGGCCCGTCAGGTAGAGCAGACCGTCAGGGCCGAAGCTGCCGCCCGATACACTGTGCGGCGCAAGCCGTTCGAGCAGGCTGTCGGGTAGCGCATATCCTCCCACTTCCGCCCAGCTGTCGTTCAACAGCACGATCCGCGTGTCGCGATGGGTCCTGCCGAGGTGGCTTCGGGGCGGGTCATAATTGGCCAGCATCGCCCACCATACGCCGCCGCGGCGCTCCACCCAGGTGAGCGACCCATCGCGCACGCCCAGCGGTACCGAACGCACATGCTCCATGGTGCGCGTATCGAAGATCTCGACCGAGCTTGCCATCGGGGTCTGCGGGTAATTGCTATTGGCGCAGACGAGCTCTTTGCCGTCGACAACGCAGCTGTTGAGGTGGCGGATGGCGATGCGATCGCCGACCCATTCAGCAACCTTGACGCCATCGGCCTTGCGATACTTGCCGATCCGGCTGTTGACGATGGCGTAGAAGTGCGCCCCGTCCACGGCAACGCCCTGGCGCGCCTCGGGCGCAGACCAGCGCGCGACAACTTCGGCCGTCAGGCCCTGGGCTGGATGTGGCGGCGATGGGGCGGCGCGCGGCCCAGGAGCCTCGCCCCCTGCGACCTGCGCCGACGAAGGCGCTGCAAGCGCCAACAGCACACCAAGGGCAGGGCTCCGCATCACAGCACCATCGAAGCGCCGAAGCTGAAGGTGCGGCCGTACTGCGCGGATTCCTGCAGCAGATTGCGGTTGGGGCCCGTCAGTTCGATGCGCTGGCTGTCGGTCAGGTTCTCGCCCTCGACGAACAGATCGATATTGGGCGTGATGCGGAAGCGAATCTGCGCATCGAGCGTGCCGCGCCACTTCCAGAACTGGTCCGCGCCGGGAATGGTCTGGTTGATCGTCTCGAGGAAGCCGCCAGTGTAGTTGTAGGCGACCCGCGCCTCCACCGGGCCCTTCTCGTAGAACACCGAGGCGTTGGCCGCCCACTTCGGCTGGAGGAAGAAGCCGAGCTTGCGCGGCCCGGCGGTGGTCAGAACCTCGAGATCGCTGTCGATGTAGGTGCCGTTGAGGTTGATCCCCAGCCCGTCGAAGGGTTCGGGCAGGAAGGTCAGCGACTGCTGCACCGCCGCCTCGATGCCGAAGATCGTCGCCGACTGGGCGTTGTCGGGCTGCGAAACCTCGACCTGCTCGGGGCCGCGGCCGATGCCGAGATCGAGCGTCTCGATCGAGGTGAGGGTGAAGATCTCGTTCTTGATGTCCTTGTAGAACACCCCGATCGAGAACAGCCCGCCATTGCCGGTGTAGTATTCCGCCGAAAGGTCGAGGCCCATCGATTCGCGCGGCTTGAGTCCGGGGTTTCCGCGCGCGAGGGTGGGGATCGACCCGGCGATCACGTTGAGCGTCTCGCGGGCGGTCACGTCGCCGAAGTTGGCTCGGCCGATGGTGTTGGTCCAGGCGGCGCGCAGCACGAAGTCGGGCGCAGCGTTCCAGCGCAGGTGGACGCTGGGCAGGAAGCTGTCGAAGCCGCCATCGGCCCGCGAAGGCGCCGCGACGCCGCCGTTGACCCGCACCGAGGTCGAGCTGACTTCGGTCCGCTCGTAGCGCAGGCCGCCGAGCGCTTCGACATCACCGAACTTGGCGCGCGCCTGGAGGAAGCCGCCGTAGATGTCCTCGGTGACGGTGAAGTCGCCGTTGACGTTGTTGGTCGCGGCGGTGAAGGCGCCGCGGTTGGCATTGAAGAAGGCCAGCGCCTTGTTGCGGTCGATCGCGAGGTCGAAGCGCTTGCCGCCGATCACCCTGAGCGGCTTGCGGACGAAGGCGTCGGCCAGCGTGTACGTCACTCCCGAGCCCGCTGCGAGGCTGTAGGTGGTTTGGTCCTGGTTGCGCACGTGATCGGTGCGGCGGAAGATACCTCCCGCCTTCAGCTCGACCTCGGCGTCCTCGATGTCGAGGTCGTAGGTGAAGTTCAGCCGCCCCTCGTAGATGTCCTGATTGGTCGTGTTGAGGCTCTCGGTGCGGCTGAGGAAGGGGTGGAGGGCCGGATTGGCGAGGCTCGCGGGGGTGATCGGCGCGAACTCGAAGAAGAAGTCGGTGGTGTCGTAGTTGAATCCGAAGGCCGCGCTGCTCGCCGAGCGGAAGGTCTCGCCGCGCCCTACTTCCTTGCCCTCGGCGCCCGAATAGACCGCGTCGAAGTCGACCCGCAGCCGCTCGCTCGCCTCGAAACGCGCATTGTACTGGACGTTCCAGATCGCCTGGGTGGTGGTCGGCAGGTTGAGGTTGATGACGTTGCGCGCGTTCGCGAAGGTGCCGCTCGTCGCGGTCTGGTTGGTGACGTTGCCGACCTGTTCGAGCCGGTTCTCGTCGCGCGTCTCGTTGTCCTTGAAGCGGTTGTAGGTGCCGAACAGGCGCATGTAGACGCCCGGGTTAGGCTGCCATTCGAGCGCCAGCGCGCCGCCGATCCGCTCGCGCACGTTGTTGTAGAGGAACAGGCGTTCCTGCACGGGCACGGGAATGCCGTTCCCCTGGCCGAGATCCACCGGCGCCCCGGCCGCGGTGTATTCGCGGAAGCTCGGCGTCGCAGTTTCGAACTGGGTGATGTCGTAGTTGCGCAGCGAGTAGTTGACCTGGCCGACGATGCCGAACTGCTGGTCGGGGCCGAAGCGAGTTCCGCCCTGTGCGTTCGCCCGCCAGCTGATCTTCTCGCTGGCGATGTCGTCGGCCTGTTCGAGGAGGGTGTAGGCGGCCGTGGCGTTGAGGAACGGCTCGTCGCTGTCGAAGGCGCTGCGGGTGACGATGTTGATGATCCCGCCGATCGCATTGGGATCCATCTCGGGCGTGATCGTCTTGTACACCTCGAGCCGCTGCGCGAAGTTCGACGGCACGGTGTCGAGCGGGACGGTGCGCGAACCGCCGTTGTCGCCGGTGGCGACGATCGCGCCGTTGATCTGGGTGCGGTTATAGGTCGGCGGAAGCCCGCGGATCGAGGGGAAGCGCGGCTCGTTCTGGTCCTCCTGGACCGACACGCCCGGGATGCGGCGCAGCGCGGCGGCGGTATTCTGGTCTGGCAGCCGACCGATATCGTCGGAGACGATCGAGTCCGAAACGATGAAGGCGTCGCGCTTGGCCTGGACTGCTGCAAGCTCACCCTTGCGGAAGCCGGTCACGACGATTTCCTGCTCGCTCTCGCTTGGCGGAGGTGCCACCTGATCGTCAGCATTGCCGTTGTGGGCAAGCGCCGAAACGGGAACAAGGACGAGCGCCGAGGCGCTCAGGAGCCAGGCAGACTTAAGCATGATTTTCCCCACACGTTGCGTCGAGAGCGACAGCGTCGAGAGGGCGAGGTAGGGTCGAAATGTGTCGCAGTGTTTGCCGATCGGCGTCAGCTTTGGGACACCCGCGCTTTTCGAAGGCATGGTCATTCCAGATCAGCGGTTCCGCCTTCCAGCGAGCCCGATCCCAGAGCCCTCTGGCAATTCCGGAAAGGACGGCACCGGGCTTATGGCTGCTTCGTATCAGAGCCCGCGCAGCGGCAAACATGGCGGTTGCCACCTTGGATAGTGCAGCCTTTGGCACGTCAGGTTTGGCTGATTTCGCCAAGGCCAGCCGTTTCCACGAGCCAAAACGAGCGGCAGCTAAGTCCCAAAGTCCGTCATTCAAACACATCAGCAATCCACGCTTACCTACGTCCTTTTCCCCTGCCCCACCCCCTGCAACTCCAGCGCTCGCTTCGCCAAAGCACGGAGTTCACCGTCCGGGCCGACGTAGCGATACGCGGTCGCTTTCGAGATGCCGAACTCGGCGACGAAATCGAGGACGACTTTCTCGCGCTTGCGCATGGCCCTCTGGAGCAGGCGGATCTTCTTTGGGGTCAGCTCGTGTGGGCGCCCGCAGTGCTTGCCCCTTGCCTGTGCCGCGGCGATGCCAGCCCTCGTACGCTCGACAATCAACTCTCGCTCGAATTCGGCCAGCGCCGCGAATATCCCGAACATGAGGCGGCCGCTGGCGGTGGTGGTGTCGATCATCGCCCCTTCGCCGGTGAGAACTTTCAGACCGATGCCCCTGGCGGTCAGCTCACCGACGGTGTTGACCAGATGGCGAAGGCTGCGCCCGAGCCGGTCGAGCTTCCAGATCACCAGCGTGTCCCCTGGCGCCAATGCGGCGAGGCATGCATCCAGCCCCGGCCTGCTGTCGCGAGCACCCGAGATGCTGTCCTGATAGATCCGCTTGGGATCAACGCCTGCGGCGATCAGCGCATCGTGCTGCAGGTGATGGACCTGCCTGCCATCGGCCTTCGATACGCGGGTGTATCCGATCATGGAGACGTTTTCGGCCATCTAGGCCCTCCTTCCTGAGCCAGTCGTGCATTCTGATGCCAAGGGGGCGCAGAAATGTGCGGGGGGTTCAAGCCGAGCCGAGACGATAGGTACACAAGTAACTGATTCAATGAGGCAATCTGGCAAGACGTTTTCCGTCTCAGAACCCTCCGCTTGTATAGCGCCAGCAACTAGTGCAGCCGCCAAAATTTCGCGTTCACGGCTCACAGACCGCTGTTCAGCCACCGTTGGCAATATTGGCAGTGTCCAGTGCTCCCATTCCAAAAAGGGAAGGTCCACCGTTCATGCGGCCGCCTTTCCGGATGCCGTGCCCGAAAAGCCGAAAAGCCGACCAATCCTGAAGTGTGACTTGTGCGCCATCCACCGAGACAGCTCGAAATGGCGTACCCATCAAGTCGAAAGAGCAAGCCACGACCCGGCAACCGACGCCGCGAAGATCTCCCGCTGTGACCGGCTCGTGCCGTACGAAATCATCATCGATGCCTGCGAGGACGGCTCACTGGTCCCATCGGGTTTCAGGTACTTCAAGCGCCCCTCAAACAGGAAGACCCACGCACCGCGCTGGAGGGCTTTGTGCAATGCCGCTGCGTCGGTTTTCGCATTGCTGAGACAGAGCAGTGTATCGATTTTGCCCTTCTCCCACTCGGCATTGACCTTAGTGAGCCATTGGGACGCGCGGCTGTAAGGCGGATTGACGAAGACAAGGCGTCCCTCCCATTCTTCATTGAGGCCGTCTCCGCCGATCTCCTTCTTTATCTGATTGGCGGCCCTCATAGGGCTGTTGGAATGCGCACAGGGGTCAAGGTCGACAGTGCCGAAGGCAGACTGGATCGCCTGGACGATCGACGGAGGCGTGAAGCGAGAATCCTTGTCATGTGCGTCCTGCGTCGACGGACTAGCTCGGCGGCGGTAATGCGGTTCCAAGGTATTGAGGACGATCAGCAAGTCCTTGACGTCGACCTTGCCCATCTCGAGGTCGGCGACGCGTTGGATGCAAAGACCCGTCCGGGCAGCCAGCTTTTCGATGGTCCATTTCTTCGCCTGACGGGTCGCTGTCAGGCGGGCGTGCAGCATCGTCCCACGTTTGATTGCTGTGAGATCGATCTTGAGGCTGTCCATCACCCGGGCGAGGTGTTCGACCTTGCCACCTCCAGCTTCAATGTCGTGGATGTCTTTCGCAGAGCAGCCAGCATAGACGGCGAGCTCATCGGGAGAAAGCAAGTTGGCGATGCGCGCGTGTTTGACTTCCGCGCAAAGATCGAAGGGCGCATACTTGACAGCCGCGCGCTGAGCGGGATCGCACAGGGCGGCTTTCGCAATAGTCTTGGGGGGCATTGATCCGGCCTCTTGTCGAAGACCGCGCAGTTAAGTTGCGCATAAGGCGCACCTCTCCAGTCGGTCCAGGTTGTAGGGATTGCCGAATCTGCGGCGCAAAGCCCGCTCTCGGCCGGAACGCCCACAAGAGGCTCGATCAGCCCAGCCAGGCTGGACATATGGACGCGTTCGGTCGGGATATGGCCACCGGGCCAATTGCGTTCAAGAGCTTATCTTCTTAGCGATGCCACACGACGTCGAATAGGGTTAGACCGGCGGCCACCGTCTCTGGTTTGGGAGTATAGGTGCATAGAAGGCGCGAAGCTTTAGCGCGCTCTTCCCCTTGCGTCCTCGATAACTCGCCACGCGCGGTACGCCGCGAACAGCGCCTTTCGCTCATCGGCCGGGCAGAACTTGCGGACATACAGCGCCCACAATGCCTGCGCCTGAAGCGCCGCAAGCCGCTGTAGGCGCAGCGGGAGCAAAGTGGAGTCGGAGAGCTGGATCGCGATATCCGCAGCGGCTTCGCGCAGCTGCGCGCCGGATGTATGCAGAGGCAAGAGTGTGATATCCGGACGCTGGCGCAGGACCAGTTCGGCATCGCTGGGAAAGAGGTCGCCGCTCCTGTGTGCTCTCAGCCGCCGCTGGACAGGGGAGACCGTGTGCCAGACCAGCAGTTCGCTGGCCTGAGGTAAACGCTCGGCCAGACCGCCGATGATTTCGACGCGGGTATGGGTCGCATCGAAGAAAGCGTGGTGAAGGGCGAAGCGGACCTCCGCTTCACCCGAACGGGTCGCTGAGAACAATGCAAGCGAACTGATCAGGGAACGCGGTCGGTGCTCGGGCCGGGTGCGGGTAATCACCAACGCGGACAAGATATCCGGATGAACGAACTGGGACATGGGTCAGCCTCATCGATGGAAAGGCAGAGAGGATGGGATGGCAGAACGCAAAGCAGGCGGTGCTTTCGAGGAGCACCGCCTGCCTGCAGGGACGTGTGAGCCGGGTTGGACAGGGTGAAGGCGAGGCTCTGCCAAAGGCCTCTCGCCCGGCCTGCTCCCGGCTAGCTGTCGCGGGGATCGGCGATCGTCAGTTGCAGCAGAAGCTCGGTGAGCTGCATCGCGCCGCCCCTGAGCACGAGCTCCGCCCAATGATCCCAGCGATGGAGCCGGAGCGTGAGCCAGGCAAACATCCGATCGCGCGCCGCCTCGTTGGCGAATTGCATCGACCAGATGACGCGCGTGAACGGCATAGGCCCGCCAAGCGCCAGGCCCACGAGCTTGATGCCGGGACTTTTCACGATCTCCTCACGGATGAAGCGGAAGCGCAGGTGCTCGCGCGCGAACGCTTCCTGCGCCGCGAACACCCGCTCCCGCTCCTCCGCGTCGGTTGCCGGATCGTCGGGGTGTGCGCGAGGAATATCCGCGACCCCGACCGGGATCACAGGCGCCCTCGGCGACTGGGTGAGTTCGAGCATGTGGAGCACTGCCCTTCCCTCGACCGTGAGCATGCCGCGATCGGTCAGCCGCTCGGTCTCGCATTGCAGCAGGAAATGCCGGGTCGCGTCACGGTCTCCGGCGAAGACGTCGATCGCGAGTTCCTCGATCCCTGCACAGCGCCGCTCGATGGCACACAGGACCGCGAGCAAGCGCCGCATGGTCTGCTCGAGCTTGTATGGCGAGACGACGTGCATGCGCATTCGGTGGACGTAGAAGTAGTGGTGCAGGCTTGGCCACTTGCGGCCGCCCTCATCTCTCACGGTGCTGTAATCGGGCTCGTGCTGCAGCCAGTAGCCCCACGGCAAGGTCGGCTCGCGCCTGTAATCATGCTCAGGCTTGCTCATCGGTTCCTCCCTTCTTCTTGAGGAACTTTGGGACTTGCCGCGACAGATCGCCTGAGGAAGCGCCGCCATCCCGGTGTCGATCCTGGATGGCCCGCGTCGAGCCGCCGTCCGCGGCCGGATCGGTTGCGGGCTTCCGGTTCCCCTCCCGATCCGGGGGCGGCGCGAGCCCAGTGGGCGGGGGAGCGATCACATGCGAGGTCCGTTCCGCAAGCGCGTGCAGCTGGCTCGCCAGGCTAACGACTTCGGTGAACACATAGGCGAGATCGCGATATACTCGTTCATCGTCGCCACGGGGAAAGGTCGCCGGATTGTTCGGCCGAAGATCGCCAGGTCGGTCGGTGGAGAACCCGAGCCACCAGGCCATATTGTCCGGCTGAAACTTCGGTTCGGCGGTCGGACTGCGGCCAGACCGAGCCCGGCTTTCGGCAAGCGGATCAGGCTCTCGCATGAGGTCGACAGGCCGACCGGGATGATCCACGTGGCAGATCCGGAGCGCTGCCGCAGGCGTGCCGGCGAACCGATCGTCGCAGTATTGGCTGTAGGTGAGGCCGCGATGCGGGTTGAGCACCAGCGAGGCGGGGATCGCATCATGTCGGAACCCCCAAAGAGGGTGCCCGAATGGCACGGCGACATAGCCAGAGAGGGCTCCGGTGTGTTGGCGCAGGATCAGGCACGAGTAGCCGGTAGCCGCATCGGTCCAGCCCAGCCTGTCCGGCTCACCGGTCCAGGGGCCGCGGCTGTGCGGATGACGTTCCGGGATGCGCCAGATCTGCTCGGGCACGATCTCGCTTCCCGCGATCGGGAAGATCCGCGGAAGGGCGAGCTCGTGCGGCTCGGTAGAGCCGTCGGGCATGGCTGGCTTGCGGCCGCGGCTATGGGTAGGTTTGGTGGACTTGGGCATTGATGTTTCCTTCGGATACAAGAAAGCCGCAGTGTCCTCGCGGGACCTGCGGCGGATGAGCTCCCCCAGCGAGAGCGACGATGGCGCGTGGGATTCTCTGCCGGTGCGTTTGCGCAAGGCGCGACGGCGGGTCAGGGAATGATCAGGTCATGGGGTTCTCCTGTTCTTGTTGGGCTGATCCGAGTTCCAGACTGGGACAGCGTGTCGCTCAGCCCGCGCGGTAGATCGCGCCGGACAGCCGCGACTCTGCAAGCCGCGCGCGCGCCCAGGGCGCGAAGGTGTTGCGCACGAAGGCGCTTCGCGGCATCGCCTTGCTCGCTGCTTCCGCGATGGCGGCGATGCTCCGCTGCCGGTGGCACGTGACCGCTCCACTTGCGGCGAGGTGCTGAAGCGCAATCACGCAGGTCGTCAGCACGTCGGCGAGGCACTGGTCGCGGACCTTCTCCCATTCTTCGCGTTCCACCAATGGACCGACCTCCTTCGCCGCGGCCGGCTTGCACGGCACCTTGATGGCAGCGGCGAACTCGGGCAGGTGAGGAAACCGCGCGCTCCCCGAAACAGCGCGGCATAGATCGAGCCGGTGTCGGCTATGCGGGTGGGGATCCAGAAGCTGCGGCGGCAGCAGCAGACCAGCAGCGGCCGCAACGCGGCGCAGCACAGCCAAGTCCTTCGACTCCCCTCCCCAAGTGATCAGCCGCGCGCCGGGGTGAAGCTCGAGGACGCCGAAGAGGCGCGCGGCGATCTCGGCCTCGTTAGCCTCGTCATTCGCAAGCGTGGTGACCTCCTCGACGACGGGAACCTCGGCCGACGGATCGAACCGAAGGATCATCCAGCTGGCACAGGCGATCGCGTGGAACGGCCAGCGGATGTCCTTTTCGGCACCCGCCCCTTCGGCAACCTTGTAGCCCTCATAAGCGTCGCGATCATATGCGAACTCAAGATCGACGACGATGAGCCGCAGGGGGCGCGGCCCCTTGCCTTCTTCCACCTGTGAGCGCGCTTCGAACTGACGGGCCTCCAGCATCAGCGCCGTCTCGAAGTCGAGAGCTGCGACAGGCTCGGCGCATTTGTTCGCGCTATCGGCGAAGGCGGTCGCGGATTTGGCTTTGATGTCATTGGTCATGATACGGGTTCCTCAGATGCAGCAAGGCCCGCCAGTGGCGGGCCTTTGCTGAGTGGTTTTCGATGATGAGATGATTGGGTGATGGACTGGGCTAACCGCTCAGCGGTGCCGGTCTCGCGCGGTCATGGGGGTGAGGCGGGGCTGCGGCAGATTTTCGCGCGCGAACCACAGCTGTTCGGGCTCCACCGCCTCGGGCAGCACTTCGCGCCACCATACCTTGCGGAGCGGGTGGGCATCCCAGGAATAGCCGCGCGCGCGCAGGACATCCCTTTTCGAGAATGGCGCTCCCACCGCCTCGAGCTTGAAGGTCTGTCGATCGCTGGCGGTCATCAGACGTTGAAGATACGTGCGCTCGGCCGTGCTCGCGGAATCGTCATCATCCCTGTGCCGATCAGGGCGTGATTGGATCAACAGCCAGAACAGCGCCCAAACGTCCGCCGGCGCGCGGTGCGCGTGCGAGAACCAGCCATGTTGTTGCAGCAGAAACGGTTGACTGCGCCCTTCGAAGCCGAGTTCCTGCCAAGGCACCTCGACGCAAGAACAGGCCCAAGGCTTGCAAGCGAGATCAGGCCAGCGCTTTGAAATCCATGCGGCATCGAACCTGGCGTTGTGGGCGCACAGCAGGTCGGCACGATCGAGCAGGCGCCTGACCACTTCATCATCGATTGCCTTTCCCGCCAGATCGCAATCGCGAAGCCCGGTGAGCCTAGTGATCCTCTCGTCCAACGGATGCCCAGAGTCCTCTTGCCAGCTGAAAATGGGGAAGTGGCCAAGCAGGCTTCCGTCATCATCAACCCATAGCAGCATAATCGCGATTTCGATGATGCTGCCGGATTGCGGATCGAGGGACGAGGTCTCGACATCGAGCAGCGCGATGCATCGGCCCTCCGGCGGCGCACCGGCCCCGGGCATGGATGCATAGGGCTGTGGCAGTGCCCGCAGGACGCGGTAGTCGGGAAAGTCGGCGAGCCGCTCGGCGAGCGCTTCGCTGACCGGATCGAGATGTGAATGTGATCTGTTCATGGGATGGTTTCTCCAGTGGGTTGGCGAAACCGGCGAGGCGAAGGCCGAGCCCTTAGGACTCTACCTTTTCCTTTCACCCTGCCGGTTCCACCGGCAGGCCCCTCTTCCCTTCCTCCTTCTTCTGTTCAGGAACTTCCCGCTTGTACGCGCGCCGGTGCAGCTGCGCGCCCCAACGCACGGCGCGGTGGCGCTTTTCCATTTGCGGCGGCAAAAAAAGACCTGCCGCCTTAGCGCCGAGGTGCCCCCTGCCAGCTTGCCGAACTTGTGGTCCGTGCGCCTGTCCATGCGCCTCGATCAGTCGCCCTTATCTTTGCTACTGCCGCCCGGGCCCTTCGCCCACGGCGTTCCATCCAGCAAATCATCGGGTGAGGATTTCGCATTTGCCTCCTTCGAAGGCTCAGCCCGAACCCTTTCTGGGCCTGCCGGGGCCTCGCTTCTGGGGTGAGTGACGCTCCGAGGGATTTGCTAGGCCGGTCTCGGGCGCGACATCGTCGCACGGCACCGGCTGTTCATCGGCAGCGAGCCCGCTCAGACCGCCAAGCGTCTTCAGGAGCTTATCATACTGATCCTGCACCGCCTGAAGCTTGGCCTTCTCCTGGCTGAGTTCGCCCCTGGTCGCTGCAAGTTCGCTCGCCAGCTGGTCCCGCTCGTCGGTTACGGTGCGGCACCGTTCCTCGGCATCATCAAGCTTGTGCTGGAGCTCATCGCGCTCGACTTCGAGGCTATCGTACCGGTCGGACCATTTATCGATCTCCCGCTCATGAATCTCGCCATCCTCAGCGCGGTACTTGCCGGTGAGGCCGCGGAGCAGTCGACGCAGGCTCTCGCAGGTAACGTCCAGCGCTTCATCCAGCTCGGGCGGCGCTTTCGCAATAAAGGGCACGCCTTCGGAAATCCGCCGCTCCTTCCAGTTTTCGAGCGCGGCCTTGATCAGGTCATTGCCCTTAGCCCAGCCAATGGCTTTGGCCACCTGATTGGCAATGACCTTCTCGATATCATAGTTGTATTCTTTGAGGAGTGCGTCGGCCGCCCGATCGACCGCGTCCTGCGTTGTCACCTTCGCCATGACCTCACCTTTCACCACACTTAAGCGAATGAAGCGACAGTCGCCGTATTCGCTCTTTTTGCACTATTCGCCAATTGAGTGAAATCCAATTGGTAATGCGACACCTGTTCCAAAGTGCTTCACTTTATGCAGCCCTCCAGTTCCCTTCGTACCGATTAAAATTCGGATCAAGTAAGTCACTAAACGCCATTATAGACCTGCTCTGGCATATATGAATCCTCATCGAATTCTTCCAGAAGTGGGTGAGAAAATTCTCGCATGCAGCTTCTTTCGCCTCGCAAATTCAGAATTTGTTTCATTTGGTAGCTGCCGTATCTCTGCTCTGTAAGTGTCCGAGAAGCGCCCTTTCGTCCGTCTCAGCAACTCTGCGTCATCACCGCGCATCGTCTTGAAGATCTGTTCGCGATATTCGTCGGCAATCTTCGCGGCCTTCTGCGCCGTCCTGTTGTTCTTGGCATGCTCTTCTTCGAAAACCTTGCGGCCATGGCGCTCCGATGCGACGAAGATCTCGTTCGCGATCAGGTTGGCAAGCTCGGGCTGTTGCGCCCGCGCAGTCTTCCAGGCCCGGACATCAGGACGCTGGTCGAGATCGAACTTGAAGCGATCGGGACGCAGCCGTGCGACAAGCAGCAAGCGATGGAAGCTGGGATCGCCTTTCTGGTGCTCCCAGAACGCCTCGGCCCAGCGATCGCCTTCTCTGCTTGCCTTCAACTGGCCGTCTGCGATGGTGACCCTGCCACTGAGCACGGCCGCCGCGATCCAGCGTCGCTCTTCGATCTGAATGGCTTCGATCGCCTTGAGGCGCTCCTGGACGTTGGGCAGAACCGCGAACCGCGGCTTGTCGGCAAACGTTTCCATAAGCACGGGATCGTCAAGGAACCGGATGCCGTCAACGTCGAAGCGTGACGGCACAAGCTTGAGCCTGTCGCGGTCGAGGTGATCAAGTCGGAGTGATGCCTTGCCGGCGATGTTCGGAGGGGGAGCCGGTGCGGTTCCACGATCAGTATCGGCTGCGTTTCTATCGCGATACTCGGTAAGGCGCGCAGACGTATGGTTCCGTGCGATTTTTGCTCGTTCTTGCCGATCCTGCTGCACTGCCAGGCGTGATCGGCGACGTGTTGCGAAGCTCGTGTGCCAATCGTTGGCGCGCGACAGGATGCTCCGGAGGCTACCGTTCCGGATCTTGTCGTGATGATCTTTGGAGACAGCTCCGAGCCGCTCAGGGCCAACGCTCAGCCCGATCTCGGCGGCGATCCTCGCAAGGCTCTCGCGAATACGCTGGCGTGCGACAATACGGATTTCCATGAACTTGGCCCGCGCCAGTGCAAGCGCATCGATCCGCGCCGAGCGTCTGGCCGAGATGATCTGGATCGTTCGCTGGCGTTCGACAAATGCGAGCTGTTGGTCCCGATAGTAGCGAGTTTCAGCGGCGACACGTTGCCGGGTGTAGAGCTTCTCCAGATGCTCCTCGGCCTGCTTGCGTTTCTCTTCGGATTCAGATCCCTGCCTAACAGGCCCCCACACGAACGCCGCGATGTCCGTCGCTGGAAGCGGCGTAGGCGACCCCGCTCTGGCTGAGGTTAGCTTCGACGGCGTGACGGCATGAGGCCGTGCCGCTTTGACTGCGCTCAGCTCATTCTGATGGGCAGCCTTGCGTTTACGGCGCGCCTGGTTGACCCCGTCACCCTTCTCCGCATTGCGAAGAGCTGCATAAGCTTGCTTGTATTGCGTTTCGAGGTGTTCGGTGAGCGCCTTGAACTCGGAAAGCTCCTCGTTGCGGCTTGACTGATCCACCGTCTCGTCGACCGCATTGTAGCGCGGCATGACAAAGGCGCGGACATGCAGGTCGGGCGACGGCGGCGAGTAGCCGTCTGAACGCAGTCGCTTTGATAACTTGCCCAAAGCTGCATTCGAATAGGCTGTGCCGGCCCTACGGCGCAGGCCATCGCATTGCGACCATGGATCGTGTCCCACGGCGTGGTGTAGCTTATTGGAGCTCCCGCCGATTTCGGCATCAGTCTGAGCCGATCATGCGCCGGGTACAGCCGAGAGCA
>NZ_PKRO01000054.1 GCF_002855495.1 Porphyrobacter sp. TH134 | reverse complement strand
TCCCGGAAGACCATCCGCCGGGAAATCGATCAGGCCAAGGCGACACCTCGTAAAGCTGGATGTCGCCTTACGGCTCCTGTGAACTGTCCTTCAACAAATGGGCGCAGGACTTTGCCAAGCTCAACCGGCAGGTGATGATGGCGCATGTCATCGACGCGCTGCGGTCGCAGATCGCCAAGCCCTTCGAAGCGGAGTGCGAGGCGGTGAACTGCCACCACAACTACGTGACGCGCGAGCATCACTTCGGAGAGAACGTGCTCGTCACCCGCAAGGGGGCGGTGCATGCGGCAAAGGGCGTTATGGGGATCATCCCGGGTTCGATGGGAGCGAAGAGCTTCATCGTGCGCGGGCTGGGCAATCCCGAAAGCTTCGACAGCTGCTCGCACGGGGCAGGCCGAGTGATGAGCCGCACCGCGGCCAAGAAGCTGGTCACGCTTGACGAACACCTCGCCGACACGGCGGGCGTGGAATGCCGCAAGGACGCGGGCGTGATCGATGAAACGCCCAAGGCCTACAAGCCGATTGAAGCCGTGATGGCCGCGCAGGCCGATCTGGTGGAGATCGTCCACACGCTGAAGCAGGTGGTGTGCGTGAAGGGGTAACGCCCTTCGCGCCGCCATTGGGGGTGCGGAATGCAGGACTGGGTTGGCCAATGGGTTCAGGAAGGTCGTCTGTGGATCTGGCAATATGCCGAGCCCAATCATGGCTGGCGCGGATGGCATCTGTCTGCGGACCCAGTCGGTTGCCGATCGGTCAGAAATTTGCTCGATCGCATGAGCGGGGGAGAGCCGTGCCATCGCACGTTGCAACTCGATCCTGTCACGGACGCCGTGCTGAGAATGCCCAACTATGGCAAGAATAGCCGGGGTCATTTCTCGAAGTTGAGAGTCGAGTTCCAGCCTGACCATGGCGATCTTACTCTCGTCCCCGACGAAGAAAGATTGATTATGACCGTCGGCAATAAACGCCTGCGAACCCTTTCATCGGCGTTCGCCGCAGTCGAGGTTGGCGATGGTGACTTTGGGATTGGAACATCCGACAACAAACGGGCCGCCCCATGGATGTTCTGGTGGCCGCCCCGTCTCGCGCAATAGAATTTGGCATTGAAAGATACACATGATCACCATCGACGGTTCCGAAGGCGAAGGCGGGGGGCAGGTGCTGCGCTATGCAGCGGCGCTGTCGCTGCAGACGGGGGAGCCTTTCACCATTCAGAACATCCGTGGTGGGCGCGCGAAGCCCGGCCTGATGCGCCAGCACGTCACCGCGCTCGAAGCGGCAGCGGCGATCGGCTCAGCGGAGTGTTCGGGGCTCGCGGTCGGCTCCATCGAGCTGACCTTTCGGCCCGGAGCGGTTGTTCCTGGTGAGTACCACTTTGCCATCGGGACAGCAGGCAGCACCGCGTTAGTGGTGCAGACCGTGCTCGTCCCGCTGATGCTGGCAGACGCGCCTTCGCGGATCGTGATCGAGGGCGGGACGCACGCGGCGTCCGCACCGCCGTTCGAGTTCCTCTGCCACACCCTCCTGCCGGTGCTGGCCCGCATGGGCCCGCGCCTGTCGGTGACGCTCGATCGCCACGGCTTCTTCCCGCGCGGCGGGGGGCGGATCGTGCTCGACATCACTCCGGCGCCGCTCACGCCGATTGAATGCATCGAACGAGGCGCATTCCGCTCAGGCAAAGTCGAGGCACTGATCGCGGGCATCCCCTTCGACATCGCCGACCGGGAACTCAAGGCGGCGCGAAAAGTGCTGGCCGATTGGCCCGACGACGCCTTTGCTCCGGTCCAGCTTCCGGCCGGGCGCGGCCCCGGCAACGCGCTGCTGATCACGGCGGAGTGCGAGCATGTGACCGAGGTCATGTCTGCCTTCGGCCAGATCGGCATTCCGGCCGAGCGCCTCGCCAAGACGGCGGCGAAGCGGATGGCGGGCTACCTCGGCTCGGGCGCCTTTGCAGGGCCGTATTTGCAGGATCAGCTGCTGTTGCCCATCGCGATGGCCGGACAAGGCGCGTTCACTACGGTCAAACCAAGCGAACACTCCCGCACGGCCGCAGCGCTGATCGCCCGATTTACCGGGCACCAGTTCATCTTCAGCGAGGATGCCGAGGGGCGGTGGCTGGCAAGCCTCGGGTAAGCTGGCCGCCGCCTCTCGGGAACCTGTCACACCCTCAGCTTGAACGAAGGGCCGGCATAGGCCCGCACCGCGTTGCCGCGCTCAAGCTCCTGATGGGCCTGCCATTGTGTCCGGCGGGCATCATCGGCTGCCTGTCCGCGCCGTTCTTCTAGCATGATCGCGAGCTTGAGCCGCGCCAGTTTGCGATTGGCGTGCTGCGATCGCTGCTCCTGTGCCGTAGCCACAAGCCCGGTCGGCAGGTGCGTTGCCCGCACTGCGCTGTCAGTCTTGTTGACATGCTGCCCGCCCGGCCCGCTTGCGCGCATGGCCTGATAGGCAATGTCGTGCTCGCCCAGATCGGGAATGGCATCGGGCATGGGGGCCAGCGCCACGCCGACAAACCAGTTGCGGCGCTTGTGCGCGGGACGCTGCGGGCTGGTGCCGATCCACTGGTTTGTGCCGACCCGCGCTGCGGCGAAGCCGGGCGCGCCCTCACCTGCGATGCGCAGCAGGACGGAGGCTGGCAAGTCCTCCGTCCCGTCGAGCACTTCGCAGACCAGCCTCGCATCCTGTGCCTCGCGGGCGAAAGCGCGCGTCAGCTGCGCCACCACCCAGCGACATTCCTGCGGACCTTTACCCGCTGTGATGTGCAGGATCACTTCAGTCATGGCGGCCTCTCGTCTTGTAGCTCAGCAACGGGCGAAGCTGAGCGATCACGCGGATCAGGCCCGCCTGCTCCAGATCGGCGATCACCATGCCGATGTCCTTGTAGGCATCGGGCGCTTCTTCGAAGATCAGGCGGCGGTCTTCGCAGATCACATGACTGCCGAGGCCGGTGCGCTGCAAGTCAGCCACTTTGAACCGGCGTGAGAGCCGGGCGTGGGCGTCCTTGCGGCTCCACTTGCGGCCCGCGCCATGCGCGAGCGAATGCAGCGCATGATCCGCCCGGTCGGCAAGCGGCTCGACCAGATAGCTGAAATCCCCTCGAGAGCCCGGGATCGTCACCAGCCCGCGATCGGCGGGCGCTGCGCCCTTACGATGCAGCCACCCGCCCTGATGCGCGGCCACGCTGTTATGGCAGATGTCCAGCACACGCCTGCCAGATATGGCGAGGCAGCTGCAAAAACGGTGCGCGATGATTTCGCGGTTGACGACCGCCCATTGCACCGCCGCATCGTGATCTGCGAGATAGGCGCTGGCTTCTGGGGTATCAGCCATGATCCCTCGGCTGATATCCCCCTGGCCGTGCGCCTGCTGGACCGCCTGACCCAGCCCGCGCGAGCCGCTGTGGACCATCATCCACACCCGGTCGCGCCGCAGCCCCAGTGCATCGAAGCGAGCATCCGCGACCACCCGTTCGATCCGCAGGAATTCCACAAAGTGGTTCCCGCCGCCGATCGTGCCGAGCGCCGGACTTGCAAGAGCAGGCGGCACCCCGGCCTCTGCCAGAGCGGCGCTGCCATCGCCCTGCCATGGATCGTCCAGCCCCTGCAATTTGCGTTCGGCGGAAGCGAGCCTGAACTTGCGCACCGGGCAATCGGTTTCCCACAAGGCCATCCCGCAGCCGATGTCGCTGCCCACCAGATGCGGCCAGATGCGATCCGCCCCCCAGAAAGCCGCGCCAACTGCAATGCCATTGCCAGCGTGCAGATCCGGCAGCCCCACGATGCGGGCCATGCCGTCATAGGCAGCGGTTCTCTCAAGCTGGTCGAGAGCAAGGGGGTCAAACCGCCGATGATCGGTCGCGATCAGAGTGATCGGGCTCATGCCGTCACCCCCTTCCCGTCAGACTGGCCTGTGGCCAGTAGCGCTTCGAGCACGGCGATATCTTTGAGGATGCCGTCGCGAGGGTCGACGAACAGCTCCCGGCGCCGGAACCAGCGCCCCTTGCGCCCGAGGACTTCGCCTTCGAACATCCATTCGCCATTTCGTCCGACCGAGATGCGCGTGAGAACGAAATCCTCGATGTGCTGGCGCACATGCATCTTGACCGTGCTGCCGGTGTCGAGGCTTGCGCAGATCTCGCTGAACACAACGTCCCAATGGCGCCCACGCTGACGCCTGAGATAGCGGACCAGCGGAGCAAGGTTCTCGTTCAGTCCCTTGGTATAGGGCGCGCCGATCTTGGCGTGGCGCTTCATGCCGATGTGGCGGGTATCCGGGTGAAGAGTCCTTTTCAGCTTGGGAGACGCGGCATGGCTCGCGCCCCAGCGGGGACGCTCGACGATGACCTTGAACATGTCGTCACGCATGGCGAGTCTCCCCGGAAAGAGAGATGGCCGCAACGGCGACGAAAATCGGAAATGCGAAGAAATCGGCGGCTTCAATGCCGCCGGAAGCAATCAGGCGAGACGCGTCGCCCGTGAAAGAATTGCCCATGCAATCTGTTCCTGAACACAGGGGAATAGGATTTGACGGTGGTGACGGGCGAAAGCTGCACGCATGGTCTTTTCCTTTCCTCGTTCAGAACAGGCCACGATTGGCTTCGGCGCCGTTACTCCAGGACGGCACCTGAGACAAGTACTCCTGGCTTGCCCACTTTCATGCGAAAGCAGATGCAGCCAGTTGCTATAGGCATAGGGCTGCAAGCTGCCTTATGCCCGAAATCACATATTATCTGTTTATGCCATAAATAGCATATTGCTTTTTTATGTGATTTCTCACATAAAGCGTCGAGGAGGCGCTCATGTCGCAAATCGCACGCTCGGCTCGCCAGCTTGGCAACCTCATTCAGCGGACCCGCAAGCAGCGGGGCCTGACACAGACCGAGCTCGCCCAACTGGCGGGCATGCGACAGGAAATGGTCTCCAAGATCGAGACCGGCCATGAGGGCACCAAGCTCTCATCGGTCTTCGCGCTCTTTGCCGCTCTTGACCTCGAGCTTGTGGTCGACACCCGGTCTGGACGCGCAACGCAGAACATCGAGGACATCTTCTGATGCCGCGTCGCAAGACCCACGCGCCGCTCAATGTCCTAATCAACAATCGCCTCGTCGGGCGTCTGGAGAAGCAAGCCAGCGGAGCTGTCAGCTTCACCTATGACCAGACCTGGCTCGACTGGGCACCTGCCTTCGCGATCTCGCTGTCTCTTCCCTTGCGCGAGGCCGCCTATAGCGGGGCAGCAGTGGTCGCTGTCTTCGACAACCTTCTTCCCGACAATCCCAATGTCTGCACCCGCGTGGCAGAGCGTGTCGGCGCACAGGGAACCGACTACTTCAGCCTGCTTGAGGCCATCGGACGCGATTGTGTCGGAGCAATGCAATTCCTGCCCGATGGCATGCCTTTCGATGACGGGCAGAAGTTGCGCGGCGAGCCAGTCAACGAGGCCGGGATCGAGGCGATCCTCGCAGGCCTTGCTGCCGCTCCGCTCGGCATGAACCGCGAGGAGGAGTTCCGCATTTCCATCGCAGGCGCGCAGGAGAAGACCGCGCTGCTCTACCATGATGGACAATGGTTGCGCCCACTCGAAGCGACCCCGACTACGCACATCCTCAAGCCGCAGCTCGGCGAAATCCCGACCGCTTTCGGACCGATCGATATGGCCGCGAGCGTCGACAACGAGCATTACTGCCTCGCGCTTCTAAGGGCATTCGGCCTTGCTGTCGCCCAGACGCAGATCATGACCTTCGGCAAACGGCGCGTGCTGGTGGTCGAGCGCTTCGATCGCCGGTGGCGCGGCGGCGATACTCTCCTGCGCTTGCCCCAGGAGGATTGCTGTCAGGCCCTGAGCATTCCCTCGGCCCAGAAGTACCAGAACAACGGCGGACCAGGCATGGCCAGCATCCTCCAGCTTCTGCAGCGCTCGGATGAGCCGCAGAAGGACCAGATGGATTTCTTCATGAGCCAGATCCTGTTCTGGCTGATCGGCGCAACCGACGGGCATGCCAAGAACTTCAGCATCTTCCTGAAGCCCGGTGGACGCTACAGCCTCACACCCTTCTATGACGTGCTGTCCGCGCAGCCTGCCTTCGACAAGGGGCAGATCCCCAACAACAAGTACAAGCTTGCCATGTCAGCCGGAACGAACCGACATTACCGCGTGCTGGAGGTGTCGGGACGTCACTTCGTTCAGTCAGGCAAGGAGGCCGGACTTGGCCAGACCCTGATGCGCCGAGGGATCGAGGAGATATTGACCGAGGCTGACGCCGCGCCGGACAAAGCCCTGTCGCAAATGCCGTCCGACTTCGCTGGCGAAGTTCACCAGAGCATCGCCGCCAGCATGAAGCAGCGGCTGCGGCTGCTGGAGCCTGCACTGGCGGAGCTTTAGGCTGACCGCGGCTCACCTTACTCCGGTTCCAGCAGCGCCTCGCTCCTTAGACGAACCGGCCAGAAAGCAGGCTGCGGCAAGCCATTCTTCGGGAGCTCGGTGTTTGGCCTTCGTCACGAGTGAGGCCTCGCCTGCGAGATACAAAACCTCGGACAAACCCACAGATTGTCCGAGGTTTTGTAACACGGCAGCAACCAGATTTGCGCTGAGAGCGAGCGCGGATACGGGATGATCAGCCCATGCCTGACCATTTTCGCAACAGCGGCACATGTAAAGAAAAGCCGATTTCCTTGGCACGTCGCCAGAACGTGCAAAGCAACGAGGCAGATCCTTGGCATATCCAAGGTTTACGGATCGGCCAAAACGCTAAGCCTCACTTAGCGAAATCACGACTTTGTAAACCTGCTTGTCATAAGACCGCATGCTATCGCCAACCGGACACCAGCAATGCCGAGAGCACATTTCCGATTCATCCTCGCCGCGTTTGCCACGCTTAGCATACCGTCCTTCGGCGCCGCGCAGGTCATCGAAGGGCCTGCCGAAGTCATCGATGGCGACTCCTTGCGTGTTGCCGGAACCGAGGTCCGTCTGTTCGGTCTCGACGCGCCGGAGTTCTCGCAACCGTGCTACAGCAACGGCTCGGAAGTCGCGTGCGGTGCGATGGCCAAGGATGTCCTTGCAGGCATGATCGGCAGCTCAGTTCTGAGCTGCCAGCCGCGCGACACCGACACCTTCGGCCGCATCGTGGCGACCTGCCGGACATCCGGCGTGGATATCGGTGAAGCGCTTGTGGAAGCGGGTTGGGCCGCAGCGTTCCGGCGATATGGCGATGACTATGTTGCCGCCGAGTTGCGGGCGCGCGCTGCGCGCTCTGGCATCTGGCGATGGGACTTCCAGATGCCGGAAGATTACCGGGCGAGCCAGCAGACCGACCCGCAGCCGAGAACGGCGCAAGCATCGCCGCGACCAGCGGGACGCGCACGCCGTTACGAAGGCAATGGGCAATGCCTCATCAAGGGCAATCACTCCCGGCGCGGTGACTGGATCTATCACTTGCCTGGCATGCCCTATTACGATGCGACCCGCGCCGAGGCTTACTTCTGCACCGAGGCCGAGGCGCAGGCCGCGGGCTATCGCAGGGCCATCGTTCGTTAAGGCGACAAATGGGGCTGGCGATTCCAGCCCTGCGAGATTTGATCAGCGAACCTTGTCGGGCTTCGCTTTTGCTTCCGCTTTCAGCTTTTCGATCCGCTCCGAACAGACCTCGCGCACGACGCGGCCAAGTTCCTCGACCTGCGCACCGAGCCATTCCAGCTCCTCCTTCGTGACGCGGTAGTGCTTTGAGTAGCGCGCCTTGACGTAAGCATCCTTTAGCTTCTCGAAACGCGCGCGATCCTTCTTGAGCTCGCGCGGCCAGACATAAGTGAGGCGCGGATCGATCCGCTCGGCCTGTGTGCGCAGGAAGCCAAGATTGTGAACATGGGGGGTGTAGAAAGTGCAGACCAGCAAAGCGCAGTGATAGAGCCGCTCAGTTGCCTGATGAAGCTGAAAGGCGGCATTGTTCGCGCGGCCTTGATCGAGATTGAACTTGAAGTTGTCGAAGAATTCTGCGCCGCTCGGAAACCACTCCTCAAAGTACTCGGTCGCCATTTTGAGCGCCTGGGTCGGGGTCTTGGGCTTGGGCGTGTGCAGTTCGGTATCGTCGGACTGATAGACCGCGATCCCTTCGGCCTTCACGTCCATGAAGAAGTAGCGCCCGTGGGCGAGGCCGTCGTTCACCTCCTGCAGGGTGTGAACGATGAAGTTGACCGGGGTGCGTAGCGTGCCGGTGAGGCCATATTCGCGCATCAGCCGCTCATCGAGCTTGGCCCAGTACTTGACCCGGTCGGTGAGCCGCTTGTCGCTGACGATGATCAGCAGATCAAAGTCCGATCGGTAGCCCTTGGCGGTGTGCGGCTCGTCGACCCACGTACCGCGCGCATAGCTCCCATAGAGGATGACCTTGAGGATGCGTCCGGCCTTCTTCCACTCGTGCTTTGCGAGCGCGAAGGCGTCGTCGAACTCCTCGAAGATCAGCTGCACCACGCGCTCAAGCTCGCGCTGCTTTTGCGGGGGCAGATGATCAAGATCGGTGCGCATGGTCAGATGAGTGTAGCAAAGGCAGAGTCGGCTCGCACCTTTGTTCTTAATCGCTTTGTTCGAAGGCGCGTTTGCCGCGCCGTCGCCACAGGACCAATGCCTGTTCGCGTTCCTCGCCCTGCAACTTGGCGGCAATGGCGAGGAACGCGCCCAGCAGCACAGGCCGGTCATCGTCGGTGAGCTCGATCAGCCCAGCCTTCTGGACCAGCCCGCCGAGCTCGATCAGCTGTTTTGTTCGTTCGCGTCGCTTGATCTGCCAGTCGCGCATGTGCGTGCGTGCCTTGCGGGCCTCAAGCCTGTGCCGCGCCGCTGTCAGCTTGGCGAGTGCTCCGCGGCTCGTGCTCAGTTCCCTTGCCAGCGTTGCGGCCCTTGCCTTGAAAGAAGGCCTCACCCCGCTTGCGCCACGCCTCCCTCTTTGCCGCATCATTGGTCTCGGCAATGACGAGCAGCGCGCCAACCAGGGTCTCGGCGTCGATGCTGTCGGCACCGGTCGCAATGACCAGCTCGCCCAGCTGCTGGACGCGGCGTTCCTTGAGCAGCTTCGCCTTCTCGGCGAGGGCTTTCAGTTCGGCATCAATATCCCGTGGTTTGCGCATCATGGTTCTCCGTATTGAAGTGATGCGCTGATTGTAGATGGTGCGTTCGCCCAAGGCTTCAGGGTCGTCGGAACCGTCTGGGACCGGGTAGTCCCGAACAGGATTTTATCATGTGAGGGCGCGCTTATACGTCGTGCCGACGTGGCTTGTGCGGTGTAGCTGATACGCCGTTATGGCGATCTACCATCTCTCCGTGAAGGTCATCAGCCGCTCGGCCGGGCGCAGCGCTGTGGCTGCTGCCGCCTACCGCTCAGCCGGGCGGCTGCACGATGAGCGGATCGATCGCACCCATGACTTCACCAACAAGGGCGGTGTGGTTCATTCCGCGGTGTTGCTTCCCGAAGGCGCGCCCGAGCATCTGTCCGACCGCGAGTGCTTGTGGAACGCGGTCGAGGGTGCCGAGAAGCGCAAGGACGCACAACTGTCACGCGAGGTCGAGTTTGCGATCCCGCGCGAGCTTGATCAGGCCGAGGGCATTCGATTGGCGCGCGAGTTCGTGCAACGCGAGTTCGTGGATCGTGGCATGATCGCCGATCTCAATGTCCACTGGGACATCGGCGCTGATGGCCTCGCCAAGCCGCATGCGCATGTGATGCTGACCATGCGGGAGGTCGACGGCGACGGGTTTGGCGCGAAGGTGCGCGACTGGAACCGCACCGAGATGGTCGAGTACTGGCGCGAGCGCTGGGCCGAGCATGTCAACCAGCGGCTCGCCGAGCTCGATATCGATGCGCGCATCGATCATCGCAGTCTCGAAGCGCAGGGCATTGGCCTGGAGCCGCAGGACAAGATCGGTCCCGCCGCCTCACGCATGGACGGACGCGGCCTTGAGGCCGAGCGCATTGAAGAACACCGCGCCATCGCGGAGCGGAACGGGGCGCGGATCATTGATGACCCGTCCATCGCGCTCGATGCGATCACGCACCAGCAGGCGACCTTCACAACCCGCGATCTTGCTCGCTTTGTCCATCGCCATAGCGACGGGAAGGAACAGTTCGACGAGGTAATGAGCGCAGTGCGCAGCGCGCCCGATCTGGTCGCGCTCGGCAAGGACGGGCGCGGCGAGGAGCGGTTCACCTCGCGCCAGATGATCGACACCGAGCAGCGGCTTCATCGCGTCTCGGAGCTGCTGGCAGAACGCAGGGATCATCGGGTTTATGAGCGCGGCCGGGATGGAGCGCTGGCGCGCGCCGCAGAGCGGGGTCTCGTTCTCTCCGGTGAGCAGCGCGCGGCGTTCGAGCATGTGACCGGCGAGCGCGGTCTCAGCGTCGTGGTCGGCTACGCCGGGACCGGCAAGAGCGCGATGCTGGGCGTTGCCCGCGAGGCCTGGGAGAGCGCGGGCTACACTGTTCGCGGGGCCGCCCTGTCGGGTATTGCAGCCGAAGGTCTGGAGAACGGCTCGGGCATCGGCTCGCGCACCATTGCCAGCCTTGAGCACCAGTGGAGAGAGGGGCGCGAGTTGCTCACGTCGCGCGATGTGCTGGTCATCGACGAGGCCGGCATGATCGGCACGCGCCAGATGGAGCGCGTGCTGTCCCATGCCGCCGACGCTGGTGCCAAGGTCGTGCTGGTTGGCGATCCCCAGCAGTTGCAGGCGATCGAGGCAGGAGCCGCGTTCCGCTCGATCCATGAGCGGCATGGCGGGGTCGAGATCACCGAGGTGCGGCGCCAGCGCGACGACTGGCAGCGCGATGCGACCCGGCACCTCGCCACCGGGCGCACCGGCGTTGCCATAGCAGCCTATGACGAGCGCGGGATGGTGCATGCGGCCGATACGCGCGAGGATGCGCGCGGCGAGTTGATCGAGCGCTGGGATCGCGAACGGCAGGCAAGCCCCGGCGACACGCGGATCATCCTCACCCACACCAATGACGAGGTGCGCGCACTCAATATGGCTGCGCGCGAACGGTTGCGCGATGCGCGCGAGCTTGGCGAGGACGTGCGCGTTAGCGCCGAGCGCGGCGCGCGATCCTTTGCGAGCGGGGACCGCATCATGTTCCTGCGCAACGAGCGCGAGCTTGGGGTGAAGAACGGTACGCTCGGCACCATTGAAGAGGTGACGCCGCAGCGGATGAGCGTGCGGGTCGACGACGGGCGCAGCGTTACCTTCGACCTCAAGGACTATGCGCACATCGACCACGGCTACGCCGCCACGATCCACAAGGCGCAGGGCATGACGGTAGACCGCGCGCATATGCTCGCGACCCCCGGCATGGACAGTCACGGGGCTTACGTGGCGCTTTCCCGTCACCGTGACAGCGTTGCCCTGCATTATGGCCGCGATGACTTCGCCGATCAGTCCAAGCTTGTGCGCACGCTCAGCCGCGAACGCGGCAAGGATATGGCGAGCGATTATGCGCAGACCGAACCGGCACAAGCATTTGCCGAACGGCGCGGGATCACCTTCCGCGAGCGGGTTGTCGAGATCATCCGCAAGGTGCCCGAGAAGGCGCGGTCGATCTTCGCCAACTTCCGCCCACCGGAACGCCAGCTTGCTACTCCATTGAGCAACGAGATCGGCGCGACAGATCAACGGCGCGCCGTCGAACGTTTTGCGCGTGCCGCCGTCGGCATTGCTGAGGCGCGTCAGCAAGGCTTGCCTGTCCTTCCGCACCAGCGTGACGCCCTGGAGAAGGCAGGGCGAGCGCTCGACGTGATCCGTTTGGATGCTGCCGCCGATCTTGCAAGCGCTCTGCGGCGGGAGCCTGAACTGGCGCGCGAGGCTGCCGCTGGCCGACCACAGGCCGCAATCCGCGCGATGCAGCTTGAAGCGGAAATCCGTAGCGATCCTGCCCAGCGCGCCAGCCGCTTCGTCAGCGACTGGCAGCGCCTCGCCAGGGCGCGCGATGCGCTCACGCGCGAGGGCAATGTGAGCGGTGCGAGCGATGTCTTTCGCCAGATGGCCGGAATGGCGAAGAGCCTCGAACGCGATCCGCAAATAGAATCGCTGCTGCGCACGCGCACCCGTGAGCTTGGGCTCACCATTGAGCCAAGCCGCGATCTCGCCCGCGACCTTACCGCCTCACTGACGATGAACCGCACCCGCAGTCTCGGCATGCAAATTTAGGAGAAGCACCATGGCGAATACAGAACATGACCAGATCGGGATTCCGGTAGAACCCAACGCCGCTCCCCAGCCACCGGACGAGGATATCGATCCGGCCGCTGCTGCATTCACGCGCCTAGAAGAGGAAATGGCGCTGATGCGCCGGGCCGTGCAGCAGCTCGCCGCTGAGCGTGCAGACATCGTTATTCCCGATTACGATCCCACACTGAAAGAAATGGCGAAACAGCTTGGCGCAGTCGGCGGCTACCTGAAGGGCATGACAGCGCATCCGGCGATGCAGCTGACCCCCGAAACGGTAGCTGATCGCATTGCTGTCGCGGCGCAGTCGGCGCGGCGCGCCGACCAGGATCAGATCGTTCAGAGCCGGGCGGAATTGCAGCATGCGACACGGGAGCTTCGCGCCATCACGAACACTGTGCGCACATCCGCCGATCACCGCACAACCGTGGTGCGGACGGCACTCGCAGGCGCGCTGGCGGGGGCCTTGATATGGTCGTTTATGCCCGGCGCTATTGCCCGCGCCTTGCCCGACAGCTGGCACCTGCCAGAGCGCATGGCGACGAGAATGTTGGACGCGCCTAACGCGACGGAGGCAGGAATTCGGCTCATCCGGTCACACGATCCCGAAGGTTGGAAGGTGATGCAATTTGGCGCTCGGCTTGAGGCGCAAAACCGCGAAGCGCTCGCCGCCTGCACAGCGAAAGCCGAGAAAACGGGCGCTCCGGCTCGCTGCTCTGTCATGGTCGACCACCGATCCGATAGGGCTTTGTAGTTGGACGGAAGTGGACGTTGATGGACTTGAAGCGGGTCGTGAGACTTGAACCTTAAACCTTGCAAAGTGTGTTGTGCTGATGGGCGGCCGTTTGGCCTATCTTGGCAAGATAGCCAATTGCCTTGAATTTTCTCCGCGGTGGCGTATTGTTCCTGATCTGTTCCAAAATCTGGCAGGTGGCTATGCCGCGCGATGAGTCGGGGGAAATGATCATGAAACTCTTGATCTTCATAAAACGTCGGCAGTTCGCTAGGCAGGGCCAATGCAGATCATCCGCGCCTTCGAGCCGATCCTGTCGAGTGAGTTCACGCAAGTTCGTGGCAAAGCGCCTCAAGCGGGGCGTGCGCGATGAATCTTGGACCAGACAAAGCGCATATCTTTCGCATCGTGCATCGCGACAACCTGCCCTGGATCTTGCACAACGGGATCCATTGTCGAAGCAGCGAACTCGTCGATCCGAATTACGTCGACATCGGCAACCCGGATCTAATCGATCGCCGCAGTGGCAAGGCAGTTCCGGTCGAACCGGGGGGTACCCTCAGCGACTACGTGCCGTTCTATTTCACCCCGCGGTCACCGATGTTGCTCAACATCAAGACTGGGTATGGCGGCATTCGCCAGCGCGCCAACGAGGAGATTCTGATTCTTGTCAGCAGTTTGTACAAGGTCAGAGATTATCCGCTGCCGTTTCTTTTCACCGACCGCCATGCTTATGTGCAGACAGCGATCTTCCACAACGATCTTTCGCAATTGCCGGTGATTGATTGGGAAATCCTCTGTAGAAGCGACTTTAAGAGGGATAACAACGACTTGGGCAAGTTCGAACGCTATCAGGCTGAAGCGCTGGTCCAGCGGCGAGTGCCGGTCGCTGCGCTGCTCGGTATCGCATGTTCGAGCGAGGCCGCTGCTGGTCAAGTGCATGCCCAGCTCGCGGCAGCCGATGTCGCTCTTGAGGTGGCGGTCACACCCGGGTGGTATTTCTGATGATTACCTACACGCAAGGCAATCTCCTTGAGGCCGACGCGGAAGCGTTGGTCAACACCGTCAACACCGTCGGTGTTATGGGCAAGGGCATTGCGCTCATGTTCAAGGAGATGTTCCCCTCCAATTTCAACGCTTATGCGGCTGCCTGCAAAGCTCAAGAGGTCGAAGTTGGCCATATGTTCGTGACTGAACGCCGCGAGCTTATCGGGCCGAAGTGGATCATCAACTTTCCGACTAAGAAGCACTGGCGTCATCCGTCCAAATTGGCCTGGATCGAAGAAGGATTGCTCGATCTTAAGCGCGTAATCGTTGAACACGATATCCGCTCGATTGCGTTGCCGCCTTTGGGCAGTGGCAATGGCGGGCTTGAGTGGCCCATCGTCCGCGATCGGATCGAGCACGCATTACGCGATCTCGAAGGCGTGCGTGTGATCGTGTACGAACCGACTGCGATTTATCAGAATGTCGCTAAACGCACCGGTGTTGAGAAGCTTACGCCGGCGCGCGCGCTCGTCGCCGAACTCGTGCGGCGCTATGCCGTACTCGGTTTCGAATGCACGTTACTCGAAATACAGAAGCTGGCTTACTTCGCTGAGCGCAGCATCGAGCTTTGCCAGCTCGACAATCCGCTCGACCTGCGGTTCGAAGCGAACCGCTTCGGCCCTTTCGCCCCGCGGCTGACCCACCTTCTGGATGCGCTCGACGGCAGCTATCTTCGCAGCGACAAGCGAATCGCTGACGCTGGGCCGATGGATGTTATCAACTTCGTCGACGCAAAACGCGACCGCATCGCCGCTTATTTGGGCTCGGAAGCAAAAACTTATCTCCCTGCGCTTGAATCGACGAGCGAGCTTATCGACGGTTTCGAGACGCCGCTCGGCATGGAACTCCTTTCGACTGTCGATTGGCTGATCACGCATGGTGAAGAATCGAGCATCGAGGGCATCAAGAACGGATTGCGGACCTGGCGCGGCGGCGGAGACGCAGGGCAGCGTAAGCTACATCTGTTCGACGACCGTATGATCGACATTGCGCTCGCGCGCTTGGCCCCATGGCAACAGTCGGGCGTCGACCAAGCGGGCCACGACTAAGCGCGAGCCGGAGCCCGCCATGGCGCAGACTCAGATTGAATGGACAGACGCGACCTGGAATCCGGTCGCTGGGTGCACGATCATGTCGACCGGCTGCAGCCATTGCTACGCAATGGAAATGGCACGCCGTCTCGAAGCGATGGGGCTCTCCAAATATGAGGGCCTCACGCGCAAGAGCGGAAAGCGAACGGTTTGGAACGGCGTCGTGCGTGAGGACCGAAGCGCGCTTGCTATTCCGCGCCGCTGGCGCAAACCCCGCAAGATTTTCGTCAACTCGATGAGTGATCTTTTTCATCAACAAGTGAGCGAAGCCTTCATTGGTGAGGTCTGGCAGGTGATGCGCGATACACCGCATCACCACTATCAGATCCTCACGAAGCGTCCTGACCGCATGGCTAGGTTTCTCAAATCGCGTGACGCGGACATTTTGCCGAACGTCTGGCTTGGAACGAGCGTTGAAAACGCCGAAGTTGTACCTCGAATTGACGCTTTACGCGAAGTTGCCGCTGCAGTCCGTTTCATTTCCTTTGAGCCACTGATCGGACCCGTCGGTCCGGTGGACCTCGATGGTATTGACTGGGCTATCGTTGGGGGCGAGAGTGGTTCCTCGGCCCGTCCGATCAAAGAGGTCTGGATTGACGAGATATTCCGTCAGTGCGAGGCATCCGGAACAGCATTCTTCTTCAAGCAATGGGGCACATGGGGGGAAGACAACAAGCGCCGCTCCAAGAAGGCGAATGGGCGAAAATATCGTGGGCAAATTTGGGATGACATGCCGGAAGTTCGGCCAAGCGTATGAAATTCTCGCGCTTTAAGTTATACAGGCCTATCTACTAACGCGGCTACGCTCGCCCGGTTATCCGACTGCTTCTAGTAAGAGTACGGCGAGCACCTCTGGTGGGATTCTCTGGCGAGCACGCATGGCAAGGAAACACTATGGTTGGAAGCTTGGCGAAAAACCCCCACTGCTGGGGGCGCATAGCTTGGCCAAGCATCACGTGTTCGAACGTTACACCGAGCGATACATCGAGATCCTTTCGCCAACGCTTGCTAAACGCGAATTGAATCTCACCATCGTAGATGGCTTTTGCGGTGGAGGCCTTTACAGCTTCGAAGATCGAACGGTTCCGGGATCGCCTATTCTGCTTGTGCGTGCAGTGCGGGCCGCCGAGGCTCGATTGGCATTGGCTCGCAAGCATGGCTTTAGGGTGCACGCTGACTACTTTTTCATAGATCGTAAGCAGACGCATATCGAGTTTCTACGCGATCAGCTGGCCCAAACTGAGTTCGCTAATGAGGTTGGGCGTTCTATCCACCTGGCGACCGACACTTTCGAAAGTCGCGCTGACGCCATCATCACCGCAATTCGCGCGAAGGGTTCGAGCCACCGCGCGCTGTTTTTCCTTGACCAATACGGTTGGAGTGCAGTTTCCTTCCAGACGATCCGCCGCATTTTTTCCGAGCTCAAGAACCCGGAAGTGATCATCACCTTTTCGGTCGACAGCCTGATCGACTATCTCACCGCAGAAACAACGCGCATGAAAAGCGGTCAGGCAATTGAACTGGATGCATCCTTGGGAGAGGCCCTAGCAGCGATGAAGACCGAGGCGGTGTCAATGGACACCCAGTGTTACGAGCTAAGGCGACACCCAGTGTTACGAGGTGTCTCGTTGTGACCGTGCGATGATTTCAGGGGCGGGGAGCAT
>NZ_PKRO01000053.1 GCF_002855495.1 Porphyrobacter sp. TH134 | reverse complement strand
GTCATGCTCTCGGCTGTACCCGGCGCATGATCGGCTCAGACTGATGCCGAAATCGGCGGGAGCTCCAATAAGCTACACCACGCCGTGGGACACGATCTCAGCGTATGCGGCTTAAGTTTAAATCCTCAGCTTCATGCAGTATGTCCGGTGCTGGACTATGGCCTACCGGGGCTAAGAAGGATCGGCCTTCGACACTGGCAGTCCGGATTTTGCGTTTTATCCGATATCAGAGTGCTTCTCTTTGTGGTACAGCCGTTCCTCTCTCGTAATAACTTTGTCAGACCCCATGCTGCTCCAATAAGGGTTCCCAAATTTCTTTGACAACGCCGTTCAGTGCACTTGCCTCGGACCACCGTGCGTATTGCTTTCGACTAAGCGATCGGCGGGATTGGTGAGTGGCGCTGAGAGCAGAATGCCGGCTTTTGGCGGAACCGGTTGTTCAACGCAGCGGCCGCCAACGACCGGCTCTGGGTCGAGAGCTTCCAGATGGCTATCGAGGGTAGGCGTTCTAGAGGCGAAGTGCGAACCTGCGTGATCCGCGCACCTCACAAGATCTATTCGGTTGATTGGCGTAGCTCAGGCTGCTGGCCGTCCCGCTGTCTCGGGAAGAACGGACCATATCCCAGCAGCCATGAGAAAGCTGACGGAGGCGAGTGCCATGACGGGAGCGAGCCCCACCGCCTCGGCCAGCGGGGCGGTGATCAGCGGCGCGGTCATGCTGATGACGCGGCCCCAGTTGTAGATCGAGGCCGCGGTCGAGCGCAGATGCGGCGGGTAGAGCTCAGATAGCCACGGCCCCCAGATCGCCGAGGCGCTGAGCATCACGCCATAGGCAAAGCCGAGCGCCTCGAGCAGTTCGAGCGGAAGCGGCACGAAGAGGTAGACCGGGATGATCGCCGCAGCGAGGACGAACCCCGCCGCTCCGCTGCGCCGTCCCAGCCGGTCGCTGATCCAGCCCCAGATCAGCCCACCCAGTGCGGCGCCGATGAATTGCCAGCCGAGTACGTCGCCCACGACCGTGTCGGGAATGCCGCGCTCGCTCTTGAGGTAGGTGCTCGCCCAGCCGGTGAAGGCCTGATAGGCGAAGAAATTGAGCCCCGACATCGTCGCCAGCAGCAGGGTCTGACGCGACACGCCGGGACGGAACAGCTCGGCGATCGGGAGCTTCGAAGCCGCCGTCGTGCTTCCCCCCGGCGCGCCGCCGAAAGGGATAATCCGGCGGTCGTCGGGCACCACAATCAGCGCAAAGAGCGCCAGCACCACTGGTGCCGCACCGGCATAGAGCAGCACCTTCCAGTCCGCTCCGGCCCGGAACGCGGCGGCAGAAAGGAAGCCCAGCGCCGAGACCGCGACATTGTAGGTGCCGAGAACGAAGCCTGCGATCAGCCCGCGCACGCGCACGGGAAACAGGCCTGAATAGATCCCGACCGCGATTGGGTACATCGCGCCCATGAAGAAGCCCATCAATACCCGCTGTCCGACCAGCGAGGCATAATCGGCCACCACCAGCCCCGACAGCAGCATGGTTCCGTAGCCGATCATCGCGATCATCAGCGCATTGCGCCGTCCGATGGTGTCGGCCACCTGCCCCATCACCACCGCGCCCAAAATCGCGCCCACTGCCTGCACGGTATAGAGCGATCCCGATTGCGTCAGCGACAGGCCGAGATCATCCTTGATATAGGGCCGCAGGATATCGACCGTATTCCACGACCAGGCGTAGAAGAAATAGCCTACCAGCAGGAATACAAGCGCGGCGATACGGCGGGTCTGGCTGATGTCCTCGGCGCGCTGCATCGCGGTCATGTCGCAAAACCCGCCGCGCGGGCGAGGCTGGCGGCACCCTCGCGCAGGAAGCCGTGGTCGGAGCCGAGCAGGAACAGGCTCGCACCCTTCTCGCGCCACATTGCAGCATCGGCGGGGCGCGGCGTGAACATCCCGCAGGCCCGCCCGGCAGCGCGGCAAGCGGCAAGGATGCGCTCCACCGCTGCGATCACTTCAGGATCATCGGGCGAGGTGCAGCCCAGGGCAATCGTCAGGTCGATCCGCCCGATGAACAGAGCGTCGATGCCGGGGACAGCGGCGATCGCGTCGATGTGCCCCAGCGCCTCAAGATCCTCGATCTGCGCGATCACCACGCTGCGCGCGGCGCTGGCGGCGAGGTGATCGGGGATGGGCAGAGTGCCGTATCCGGCCGCACGGCTCGATCCGGCATAGCCGCGCCGGGCGGGGCCGCCGCCGGGGCCGTAATGGACGCTGGCCGCCACCGCCTCGGCTTCGGCAGCGGAGCGGACGTGGGGCACCAGCACCCCGTCCGCGCCGCAATCGAGTGCGCCCAGGATTTCGTGCGCCGCCGAGGAAGCGGGGCGCACCAGCACCGGCATTCCCCCTGCGCGCGCGGCAAGGATGCAGGCGTCGAGATCGCGGCGGTCGAAGGGGGCGTGTTCGGCATCGAGGCACAGGCAATCAAGCCCGGTCGAGGCGAGCACCTCGACCACGTGAGGATGCGGCGTCTTGACGAAGGTGCCAATCAGGGGCGCGCCGCTGGCGAGGCGGGTTTTGAAGTCGCTCACGCCGCCGCCCCGCGCCAGAGGCGTTCGCTCGCCAGGGCTGCGCCGTCCGCGAGGGTCTTCAGCTTGGCCCAGACAATCGCCGGATCGACCACCCCAAAGCCTGCGAAGGTCGAAAAGCCGCAGTCCGTCCCCGCAATCACCCGCTCGCGGCCGATGATATCGGCGTAGCGCTCGATCCGCTCGGCGACGACACGGGGGTGTTCGATGAAGTTGGTGGTGCTGTCGATCACGCCGGGGATGAGGATTTTCTCCTCGGGGATGAGGTGCGCCATTTCGGCGAAATAGGTCCAGTCGGCCTGATGGCGCGGGTTGCTGGTCTCGAACAGGAGCCCGGCTGGCTTGGCCTTCATCAGGGTGGGTAGGATCACCCCCATTTCGACATCGCAGCAATGCGGGCCTTCGTAATTGCCCCAGCACACGTGCATCCGCACGCGCTCGGCTGGCACGTTGCGCAGGGCGTGGTTCAGCGCCTCCACATGGCCGCCGATGAGGCGGAGGTATTCCTCGTCCGAGCGGTCCTTGTACATCATGTGCCGCCCAAGCCCGAGGTCGGGGCTGTCCAGTTGCAGCAGCAGCCCGGCGGCGGCGATCGCCTCGTATTCGGGCCGCATCGCCTCGGCCAGCGCTTCGAGATAGGCATCCTGCGAGGGGTAATATTCGTTGGGCTGGAACAGCGCAATCACGCCGGGGGAGGCTGCGTTCATGAAGCCGCCAACCGGGCAGTGCGCAGCCATCGCGGCGGTCATATGGGCAAGATCGGCCTCAAGTGGGTCCATCGATTTGACCGCAATCGGCCCCACGCATTTGGGGCGACGATAGGTCGGGGTACCGCCCCCCTTGGCCTGCCTTTCTAGAAAACTCGGGAACATCTCGAGGTCGGCAGGCGGCGTACGCGGACTATCCCCGTCAAACCCGGTGATGCGGTCCTTGATGTAGGTCGCGTAGCTGATCTTCGACATCTCGCCGTCCGAGACCAAGTCGATCCCGGCCTCGACCTGAAGGCGCACAACCTCGTCGACCGCCGCGTCGATCACCGCATCGAACCGCGCCTGATCGATCGCTTCCCCGCGCTCCTGCGCGAAGACGAGGTCGGTGACCTCCTTGGAGCGCGGGAGCGACCCGACGTGAGTGGTCAGAATGCGGTCGGTCATGGGGCAGGGCGCTCCTCTGTCTGGGCATGGGAGAGCGTGGGCAGCCACGCGGCAAGGGCATCGGCCAGCGCATGCGGTGCTTCGAGCGGGAGCATGTGGCCGGTGGGAAGGATGTGGAGCCGGGCCTGTGGTATCAGCCCGGCCCAGCGCCGGTGCCATGAATGCGGGCAAAGGGCGTCCTCCTCGCCCGCCATCAGCAGGACGGGGCAGACGAGGCGGGAAAGCGCCTCGACGCGGTCCTTGCGCAGGCGCAGTGCCTCGGACTGGCGGACGAAGACCTCCTGGCCGAGCGCCATGCCCATGTCGCGCAGCAAGGTGAGAAGCGGCAGGTTCTCGCGATTGGCCGCGGCGAGGTAATTGGGCTTCAACTCCTCCACCAGCACCCGCTCCAGCCCCCCGGCGCGGACCTCTGCCTGCTGAATGGGGCGGTGCGCGGCGCGTTCGGGCAGGTCGGCGGTGGCGTTGTAGCCGATGAGGCCAAGTCCGGCGATGCGATCGGGCGCCAGCACCGCCATCTCGACCGCGACAATCGCTCCCATCGAAAAGCCGATCGGGATCAGCTGACCTTCGGTCGCTGCAAGAGCGCGCGCAGCCATTGCGGCGATGGTATCGTCCTGCGTGGTGTCGGCATCGGCCGGAGCGCGCCCCGTGGCCGCTTCAAGCGCCACGCGAACCGCCCCGCTCGCGCCGTCCCACAGCCGGGCATCGCACATGTTGCCGGGGATCAGCAGCGGTAGCGGTGCCGACGTCATCCCAGCCGTGCCGAACGTCCGGGGAGCAATTCTCCGCCGAACAGGCGCTGTTCGGGGATCATGCCGGGTTGCTCGATCCGCTCGATCAGCATGTCGACCGCCGCCTCCGCCATCCGCCGCACAGGCTGGCGGATGGTGGTGAGCTGGTATCCGCCCCAGGTCGCCGGACCGACGCCGTCGAAGCCGACGATCGAAAGCTGTTGCGGGATCGCCAGATCATAGACCCCCCGCGCACAATCCATCGCACCCAGCGCCATCGCATCATTGGTCGCGATCACCGCATCGAGCGCGCCGCCCGATGCCTCCATCAAAGCCCGCAGACCCTCGTCGCCCGAGTGATAATCGAACCCGCCGCGGTAGATGAACGGCTCGATCCCTGCGGCGGCAAGGTGGCGGCGGGCGGAATCGAGTCGCTCTTCGCCAACATAGCTGTCCTGCGGCCCGGCGATGATCCCGAAGCGTCGATGCCCGGCGGCCAGCAGGTTCCGCACCAGTTCGCGCTCGCCCGAGGCGCTGTCGCAGCAGACGCTGGCAGCAGGCTCGCCCTCGCCGACGCGGTTGTACAGGATGATCGGGATGCCGCGATCGTTGAACTGGCGGATCTGGTCGTCCTTCAGCCGCGCCGCGATAATCGCCCCGTCGACCCGGTAGGGCCAGATCAGGCCGAGCATCTCGTCGATCTCGCTCTCCGAAGCGAGGCTGAACAGCAGCACCCGGTGCCCCTGCGCCGAAAGCCGCTGGGTCAGTTCGGCCAGCACTTCAGGGTAATAGAGGTTGGTGAGGTTGGAGATTACAACCGCCACCAGGTTGGTGCGCCGGGTGATTAGGCCGCGCGCGAAGGCATTGGGCTGGTAGCCCAGCTGCTTGGCCGCGCGCATGATCTTCTCGCGGGTCTTGGGCGCGATCGATGCCCCCGTGCGGAAGGCGCGGCTGACCGCCGATTGCGAGACCCCTGCCAACTCGGCGACATCATAGGACGTTGCGCCCGAGCCGCCCGGCCCACCTCCCGGCACAGCCTCAGACAGCTTCTTCTTTGGCATAGCGTCTCACCCGAATGTCGGCCTGTTCCTTGTGCCCGGCAAAGCCTTCGATGGCGCACAGGCGCGAGCAATACTCCCCCACCATCGCGCTCGCCGCGTCGGTCAGTACACGCTGATAGGTACACGTCTTGATGAACTTGCCAACCCACAGCCCCCCGGTGAAGCGGGCGTTGCCGCGCGTCGGGAGTGTGTGGTTGGTGCCGATCACCTTGTCGCCATAGGAGACATTGGTGCGCTCGCCTAGGAACAGGGCGCCGTAGTTGGTCATGTGTTCGAGGAAGTAGTCGGGATCGCGGGTCATCACCTGCACGTGTTCCGACGCGATCTGGTCGGCGATTTCGACCATTTCCTCGTAGCTGTCGGCGACGATCACCTGGCCATAGTCGGCCCAGGCCTTGGCAGCGATTGGGGCGGTTGGGAGGATGGTGAGCTGGCGCTCAATCTCGGCGATGGTGTCGCGGGCGAGCGTTTCCGAATTGGTGAGCAACACAGCGGGCGAATTGGGGCCGTGTTCGGCCTGCCCCAAGAGGTCGGCGGCGCACAGTTCCCCGTCCACAGTCTCGTCCGCGATCACCAGCGTTTCCGTGGGGCCGGCGAGGAGGTCGATCCCGATCTTCCCGAACAGCTGGCGCTTGGCCTCGGCGACATAGGCGTTGCCGGGGCCGACGATCATGTCGACGGCGGCGATGGTCTCGGTTCCCAATGCCATCGCGGCTACGGCCTGCACCCCACCCACGCAATAAATCTCGTCCGCGCCCGCCATGTGCATGGCGACCACGATCGCCGGATTGGGCTTGCCCTGATAGGGCGGGGCAACCGAGACGATGCGCTTCACACCGGCGACCTTGGCCGTGACCACGCTCATATGCGCCGAGGCGACCAGCGGATACTTGCCGCCGGGCACATAGCACCCCACGGAGTTGACCGGGATATTGCGGTGGCCGAGCACTACGCCCGGCAGCGTCTCGACCTCGACATCCTTCAGCGCATCGCGCTGGATCTGCGCGAAATTGCGCACCTGCGCCTGTGCAAAGCGGATATCCTCGATGGTCTGCTGATCGAGCTCGGCATAGGCGGCATCGATTTCGGCCTGGCCGAGGCGGAAGTCGGCAGGGTTCCAGCCATCGAACTTCGCCGACCAGTCACGCATCGCATCATCACCACGTGCCTTGATGTCGGCAATGATGGCCTCGACCGTGGTGCGAACCTGCGCATCGGCTTCGGCGGCGGCATCCTCGGTGATGCCGGTTTTGAGATAGCGTGCCACGAGTGTCGTCTCCCTGTGAGTGCAGGCGATCCTATGCATAAGTGACTTCGGATGCAAGTGGAACGGCTCAGGATTCTGAAGGCGTAGGCTGTTGAAGGGCTCAGATTGCATGGCATTTCTGCAACAATGCGCAATTGATGTACGCTAATTGATCCATTCCAGTACGATTCTTGTTGCATCCGAAGTCAAATCCGGCATTCCTCTATCCCGGCAACCAACCCGAGGGGAATTCACATGGCTGGTCAGTTCAAGAACGCTATCGCCGTCAGCGTCAGCATCATCGCGCTCGGGACCGCCCTGCCGGCCCACGCACAGGACAGCTCCACGGGCAGGACCGAGGCCGCCGATGGCATCGGCGAGATCATCGTCACATCTCAGCGCCGTGAGGAAAATCTCCAGGACGTGCCCATCTCGGTCTCGGCCTTCAGCGCGGAACAGATCCTTGCGCGCGGCACCTTCGACATCGGACGGCTTGAAGGCTTTGTGCCGGGTTTCACCTTCGGCCGTTCGGGCTCGGATGCGCGTCCGGCGATCCGCGGGGTGCGCACCGAAAATGTCGGGGTCAACGGCGACACCACCATCGGCTTCTTCGTCGACGGCATTTACCAGTCGCGCGCCAGCCAGGCGACCACCGGCTTTGTCGATATCGAACGGGTCGAGGTCCAGCGCGGGCCGCAGGGCACACTCTATGGCCGCAACACCTTTGGCGGCAACATCGAGATCCGCTCCGCCCGGCCCGAGCTCGGCGATCTGCTCGCCGGGGCGGATGTCCATGTCGGTGAGTTCGGGCGGTTCCGTACCGATGCCTTCGTCAACGTGCCGCTGGGCGATACGCTGGCGGTGCGCGTGGCGGGGTCTTACGAGACCTCGGACGGTTGGGTCGAGAACGTCAATCCGCTCGGCAACAACCTGTTCGACGACAACAGCCGCTACCTTCGTGCCGGGATCCAATGGGAGCCGAACGACGCTTTCTCGGCCTACCTCAAGTTCGACTATTCGACCCGCAAGGGGGCGGGCGGTTCGGCCTTCGGCTACAAGATCATCGGCTCCTATTTCGACGTCGGTTCGCGCCAGCAACTCTACAACGCGGCCCCGGTGACCAACCTCAATACCCGGCCCGGCAACCGCGACGGGGTCAATGATGCGCTGCCGGGCGGCCCGGCGACCAGCGATCTGGGCGTGCCGATTGTCGCGCCGGGCGATGGCTACACCATCGATACCGACCAACCGACTATCCTCGATCTCGAAAACACCGCTTTCACCGCCGACCTTGCCTACGACTTCGGCGGGGTGAAGCTGCGCTCGATCACCGGCTACACCGATTTCAGCGCAGTGCGCACGTCGGACTCGGACTTTTCCGGCAACCAGATTGCGATCGATTTCCAGGATACGCGGGCCGAAACTTTCAGTCAGGAAATCCAGCTGCTGTCCAGCGACACGACCAGCCGTCTCGACTGGGTGGTCGGCGCCTATTACTTCAAGGACGACCTGACCGGCATCTTCATCAACCAGCAGTTGCCGCGCATCATCCGCAACGTGACGCCCAACCTCAATCTCGCCCAGAACGGCGGGGGCTTTTATGACCAGCAGCGCGCCTCGACCGAGAGCGTCGCCTTCTACGGTCAGGCGAGCTACGAGGTGACCGACAGTCTGCGTCTGACCGCGGGGCTGCGGTGGACGGAGGACACCAAGGACTTCGCCTTCGCCAATGCCAATGCCGTCCTGCCAACCAGTGGCACGCCGCCGGTGCCGCAGGGCACCGCGATCACGCTGGCGACCGGGCCGATCCCCGACAGCGCCTTCGGGGTGCAGGGCGCGCCCACCAATTGCACCTACACCACTTTCCCTCCGCCGCGCCCCGGTTTCCAGTGCCTTGCCGCCAACACCACCGTGCTGACCGGCGCAACCTACGACACGGCCAAGTTCCGCAAGGCGACTTGGCGGCTCGCGGTCGATTACGATCTAACTCCGGACAACCTGCTCTACGCCAGCGTCTCGACCGGTTTCCGTTCGGGCGGGTTCAATTCGGGTCAGGGCCCTGCGGCCCTGCAGCCGACCTTCGATCCCGAAGAGGTGACAGCCTATGAAATCGGCTCGAAGAACCGCTTCCTCGACAACACCCTGCAACTGAACCTTGCGGCCTTCTACAACCGCTTCAGCGGCTTGCAGGAACAGCGGCAGGTGCCTCAGGGTTCGACCACGCTCTCGATCATCGAAAACAGCGCCCGCGCGCGCGCCTATGGGGCCGAGGCAGAGCTGCTCTGGCGTCCGGTGCCAGGGCTCGAGATCGGGACCAACCTAGCCTATCTCAATGCCCGTTACTCCGAATACGACCAGGTGCCCGCGCCCTTCGGCACGAGCATTCTCGTCACCGATGCCAGTGTGACCGCGCCGACCATCGTCAACGGAGTGCAGATCGCCGCGGCTGGGCAGCGCCGTGTGTTCGCGCCGGGCTATGACTGCGGTCTGATCCCGGGCACCGGAGGCACCGGCCAGCCCGCAGCGGCCTTCGGCTGCGATATCAGCGGCAATGCGATCCCGCACTCGCCCGACTGGACCGGCGCGGTGTTCGCGAGCTACGAGATTGATCTGGGCAGCCTCGGCACGCTGACGCCGTTTGCGATCATGAACTTCTCGTCGAGTTTCTTCGGCCAGCCGTTCAATTCCGTGCTGGAGCGGCAGGAGTCCTTCCAGAAGGTCGACCTCCGTCTGACCTGGGCCTACAACGAGAACATCTCGGTCCAGGCCTTCGTCAACAATGTCACCGACGAACAGACGCTCACCCGCTTCGTTTGGGGCGGCGGGGCGGCCTTGCAGGCGAGCTATGCCGCGCCGCGCCAGTGGGGGGCTATCCTGAGCCTGCGGTTCTGATGCGAACAGGCGAGGGCCGAAACATGAAGGGGCGGAGGGCTTGGCCTCCCGCCCCTTTCGTTTGCCGGGCGCCAGCGTTCTCCAGCCGTCCTATCCCCGATGCCGCAGGCGAGGGCCCTCTCAGTCAGCCACGGGGGCCGGGCGCTGCTCTCAGCCTTGCGTGAAGCCTGCGATCTGACGCAGCACGGCGATATCGTCCCAGATGGTGACTTCCTCGCGCACACGGCCTTGGATTACCCGAAAATGGCTGACTGCCATGATTAGCAGGGGCGCGCCCGTCGGCTCGCCATAGGCCCCCGCGCCTGCGTGCGTGCCCGCCAGCGACCAGCGCACGGCGACATCGCAGGCTTCACCCAGATACGGCACCTCGGCAATGTGCTCGATTCGGAGCCTTGCACGCGGGCCGAAGGCGGCGCGGATGGGTGCGCGCCAGTCGGTATGTTGATCAGGACCATAAAGGAAGCGGCCACCGGGCACCCTCGCGTTGAGGCGGAAATCCGATAGCGCTGCGGCCCGCCCGCGGTCACCGTTCTGCCAACAGGCACGTAGCAGATCGACTGCGATGCGCTGTGCATCAGTCGCCGCTTCGGCATCGACAGAATGGAGTGCCTCGGCGTGATAGGGCGCGAGTACCTCCACCAGAGAACGCCCCGCCTTCGCGTCCTGCGCCGCCTGCCGCGCAGCAACTTTCTGGGGATCGAAGCCCAGCTGTTCTACCAGTGCAAGATTGTCGCGCACCAGCCATTCCTCGACAATGCGGTTCTCTCGGCACAGGCAATCAGCGATGGTCCGCACCAGCACACGCTTGCCTGTGGCGGGGCCGAAATCGCTGTCGCCTAGATTGGTCATCTTGGACGTGATGAGGTGCGAGGACAGGAAACTGCCGTTCCCCTCTTCCGACCAGATCACGTTGTCACCATCCAGCCTTCGATCTGGAAAGGCGGCGAGCGTGGCCCAAGTGTTGTCGACCACGGTTTGCGCGCCAGTAATGGGGCCGGCGAGTGTGTGGATCGCGCAATCATGTGAGTACCACTTGAGGCACAGGTCAACCTCGCGGTCGTGCCAGATACGCTCGGTGATGCGAATGATGTAGTGCGGGAAATCGACAAATTCATCGGCGAAGCCAGGCAACGCCATTCGCCGCTCGGGGCCCGGGCTTATCATGTCGGTGATGTCGGTGGTGGCGACACGCATGACGGGAGGCGGCATGACGAATCCTTTCTATTGTGCGGTCCAGCCGCCGTCGATCAGCAGACTGTGTCCGGTGATCATGGCCGCTGCGGGTGAAGCGAGATAGACAACCGCTGCGGCGACCTGTTCTGCCGTCGCCAGTTCGCCCATCGGGATCATCCGCTCCACAAAGGCGGCAAAGGCCGGGTCGGCGAACATCGTCTCGGTCATCGGGGTCTTCACGAAGGTCGGAGCGACACAGTTGACCCGGATTCCGGCGGGCGCAAGCTCCACCGCCATCGCCTTGGACAGCCCTTCGAGCGCGTGTTTGGTCATGCAATATACCGTGCGGTTCGGTGAACCTACACGGCCCATCTGACTGGTCATGTGGATGATCGTTGCTCCGCGCACCATTTTGCGTGCCGCCGCACGGGCGATCCGGAAAGGTGCCCTGACATTCAGATCGAGCATCAGATCGAGCGCTGCGTCGGTGGCTTGCGTGAATGGCTCTGGGCGGTTGGTCCCCGCGTTGTTGATGAGGATGTCGAACGCGGGCGCTGCGGCAATTCGGGTCAGCACCTCCTCGCCAGTGACGTCGTAAGGCCAGGGATCGAAGGCTTGCCCAAGTTCCGCGCTCAGGCTGCCAAGCTCGTTTGAAGCGCGCGCGACACCAGTGACATGCGCGCCTTCGGCGGCGAGAGCGTGGCAGATGGCGCGACCAATGCCCTTACTTGCGCCCGTGACCAGCGCGCGCTTTCCTTCCAGCAGACCGGGCATAGCGTCAGACCGGTTCGCACACAGGCAGCTTATCGCCCCTGCGCACCTGCACCACCTTCGCCGCGGCGTTCCCGCGGTTTGCAAGCGAGCGCACTGCGCCCGCCGGCACGGTGATGGTGTCACCGGGGCCGCACAGCGCAGTCTCTTCGCCGATGCCGACTTCGACGGAGCCTTCCGCCACGAACCACACATCGGGTACCGCCAGCCGGTGGGCAGCAATCGCCGCATCATGGGCGAGCGTCACCTCGGCTACGGTGAAGCCATGCGGCCAATCGATGGGGGCCGTGCCGATCAAGAGCCTCTCGGCGATCCCCGCTGTCCTTGGGTGCAGAGCCGCCGGGCGAGGCAAGTCTGCAGGGATCACGCAAGACGCCAGCGCCGCCGAATCCGCGCGGGTCAAGGCCGCAACCTGTGCCACTGTCGTCTCGGGCATCAGCCGGGCGCCCTTGGGCACAGCCTCGACCTTGGCGGTGTCGATCAGCGTGCCGTCTTCAAGCAGGACCAGACCATAATCGCGGGCCATGTCGAACACATAGGGCGCCCATAGGACATGGCCTGCATCGTCCCCGCCGAGCACGGCCCACAGGAAGCCCGTATCCTCGCCGACATTTTCGAAGCCCCGGAACAGCCGGGTCGGGATCGAGATCAGATCGCCCGGGCCCATGAAGACCTCGCCATCTGTCCCATGCTCGCCCGACATGAAGCGCCAGCGCCCGGAGAACACGTAGAACACCTCGACCGTTTCATGGCTGTGCTGCGAATTGAGGCAGCGCGGCGGTTGGCGGGCGCCGCCGATGTTGAAGCCGTGGGGCTCATTGATGTGGACGTGCTGTTTTGGGTTTTCTGCCACACCCGGGCCGATGATGGTGAAGTTCTCCTTCTGGTCCGACCCTGGCGAACGAGTGTCAATGAAGGCGTCGCGGCACGGAATCAGGTCGGCGTAGCGTACGATCCTACTTTCTATGGAGGGCGCGCCGGTCACAGGCTGGTCCTTGGATGGCCGCGCAGATGGGCGATCCGCCCCAAGATGTCGTAACCCATCTGAAGCAGAAGGTGGGTGATATCGAGCGGCACCCAGTTTTCAGCTATGAGGCCGTTCTCGCAGCGGTAGAAGTCCATTACCCGCATGCCCACCGGGCGCCCCGTGGCCGGCATGCCGCAGAACCCGTTCCCGGTGTGGGTGGCGGTCACACTTGGCCAGCCGCCGGTGACGACGAAATCACCATCCCCGATCCGCCCGATATGCTGCCCGCCCCGCCGGTCCGGGAAGGCGGTCAGGAAGGGGATCTGGTGGACCGTGCGAAACCCGTCGAGTCCGAAAGCGGTGCCGATCCCTGCCGGGCCGTACCAAGCGAAATTGGGGCTCCACCACGGAACGAGGTCCATCGAATCGAGGCTCTTGCCGTCAAAGGTACCGAGCGCGGCGTGCATTCCCCTCACGAGCGCAAGGTTGGCGTGACCGACGGCGTGGTCGGTTGCGGAAAGCGCTCGTGCGTTGCCGCCCGGCGCAGGCCACTGGTGCTCCGCCCCGAGGCTGGGGGCGAGCGGCCAGAGACCCGCCTGCCGGATGAGATCGAGAATATCGGGCAGCATCCAGCTTTCCGCAATGCACCCATCCGCATCGATGCGGTGGATCTCGCCGAAACGGACCCAGGCAGGCTTGTTGCTCGCCGGAATGCCCACGAGGTCGGAAGTGAAGGTGCCGTGCCAATGCCCCATCACCGCGATCATCTGAGCGCCTTCGAATTCGTCGGTCGCGACGATCGCATGGGTGCGAGAGGCGTGGTGCAGGCTGTCGAGCAGCGGAGTGAAGAAGCCGTCCAGACCCGCGGCCAGCCCGTCCAGGTCGTTGAAGGGGTGGGCGATGTGGAAGCGGCAGTCGGGGGCGAAGACGGCGGTTGCGGCTTCGGTGCGGGCATCGGCCGGAGCGGCGGCGAGCGCGCGCAGTCCGGCATCGATTCTCTGCTTGGTCGCGTCACTATGGGCGCTGGAAGCTGCCACTGGTACTCCTCCTCCGGTCGGTCCGAATAAAGGCTTTTTTGCATCCGCAGTCAACAACAAATCGGGATCAGTAGCCATTTTTGTCTCACCCGTAGTGCGTCGAGTAAAGTCAATGGTTCGCTGCGTGAGGGGATGGGTTGAGGGCCGACGCTTTTGCGCCTATCCTGGCATTGCAAGCGGCGTCAGCCGACCTTGTTTTGCATTCGCATTCATCGGTTCCCGTCGCCCAGAGGCGCTTCCTATGCTCTCGATCCTTCACCTTTTTCGCATCGGCATTGGTCCTTCGAGCTCGCACACCGTGGGGCCGATGCGCATTGCCCGACGCTTTGTCGCCGCTCTGGCTGGGGCGGGCAAGCTCTGCGAGGTGCGAAGGGTAGCGATCGAGTTGCAGGGCTCGCTCGCGCTAACCGGTGTCGGGCACGGGTCGGTCGATGCCTGCGTGCTGGGATTGATGGGACTGGAGCCCGAAAGCATCGATCCTGACGACGTGCCCGCGCTCCTCGCCGAGGCAGAGACGGGCGGGATCCGGCTCTTGGCCACCCACCCTATCCAATTCGAGCGTGCACGCGACATTGTGCTCGCCTGCGACGTGATCCCCGAACTGCACCCCAACGGCATGCGCCTATGTGCTTATGGCGAAGGCGGGGCGCCAATCGCCAATGAGACCTGGTATTCGACGGGCGGAGGCTTCATTGCCTCAGCCCGCCAGCTTGCGGCGCCAAGCACCGACGATCTTGTCGTCAGCCCGGTGCGCGCGGCGCAGCCCTATGCATCGGGCGCCGAACTGCTGGCGTTGTGCGAGATCCATGGGCACGATATCGCCACCGTGGTGCTCGCCAACGAGGCCGCATGGCGCCCTCAGGCAGAGACCCTCGCCGGGATCGATCGCCTGATTGCCGCAATGCATGCCTGTATCGACCGCGGGCTTACGAAGGAGGGGCATCTGCCAGGCAGTCTCGCGGTGCGCCGCCGTGCGCCTGAACTGTGGCGCAAGCTCACTGCCGCTCCCGCCAACGAGGCCGAGGTGCTGATGGACCGGCTGAACCTCTTTGCCATGGCAGTGAACGAGGAGAACGCTGCCGGGGGGCGGGTCGTCACCGCCCCCACCAATGGCGCAGCAGGGATAATTCCGGCGGTGCTTCGAGAATATTGTTCCGATGGCTCGCGCGCGCAGGATAAGGCGCGGCAATTCCTGCTCACGGCGGGAGGCATAGGCCTCCTCTACAAGCAGCGCGCCTCAATCTCGGGGGCGGAGATGGGGTGTCAAGGCGAGGTCGGTGTGGCCTGTTCAATGGCGGCGGCGGGTCTTGCCGCCGTTTGGGGCGGCACCCCGCAGCAGGTCGCTGCTGCTGCCGAAATCGGGATGGAGCACAACCTCGGCCTCACCTGTGATCCCGTGGGCGGCCTTGTGCAGATCCCATGCATCGAGAGGAACGCCATCGGCGCGGTCAAGGCAGTCAACGCTGCGCGCTTGGCGTTGCACAGCCACGAGGTCGGCAAGGTCTCGCTCGATCAGGTGATCGAGACGATGCGCCAAACCGGCATCGACATGTCCTCGAAATACAAGGAGACCAGCCTCGGCGGACTTGCTGTCAATGTCGCCGCTTGCTGAAGCGTCAGTCAGCCCGGCTTACCAAGACGGCGCCTTTCGCCAAAGCCGGCAGTCCATGACGCAGCAAACATCGCGCTGCTGGCCGATTTTTGCGGAGATGGCCATGGGAACGCTGGCCGCAGATTGCTATTGATGGCCCGATGTTCATTCAGTCGGACGGTCAACGAGCACCGTAATCATCAATTCCTTCATTAAGTCGACCACTCGACGTTCGAGCGCCTCGTTCGTCCAGAGCTGGCGCTCGAGGGTCATGCCGCGAAACATGAACCGGGCCAGATAGCGGACAGCTTCAACTCGCTCAGCGGTGGCCTCGGTGCTGCTGAACCTTGAGGCCCAACCCGACCCGATCGCATCATCCAGCCCTGCCATTACCGGAGCAAGCCTTGCCTTGAGCGTCTCATCGCTGCGGGCTGCCATCCACAATTCCAGCAGCACGACCGCTTCTGGCCCGCTGTAGATCTCGAACGCCGAATCCAGCGTTTTTTCAATGCGTGTTTCAAGGCTTGCATCGGCGGGAATGATCCGGTCTGCATTCTGCTGAAAGCGGCCGTAGACATGTTCGGCAACGGCAAGGACAAGGTCGGTCTTTCGGTTGCCGAAATGGTGCTGCAGCGCCCCTCGGCTGACATTCGCGCGCTCTGCCAGGAGCGAAGTCGAAAAGCGCGAATAGCCCAGTTCCGCGATGAGATTGACGGCCACCGATAGGATCAAACTGCGCGTCTGGACGCTCTGCTGCTCCGCGACCTGAAGCCAATCTTCGCGGGTCAGAGTCACCAGTTGCTCCTTTCAAGCGGCTGCGGCGGCATAGCATGCCATGAAGGCGTCACAAGATCATCATCAAATTGCAGCACCACATGCATTATTGCATGTGATAATGAATGCGCTTATTCGTTGCCTCTATCGCGCGGCTGGCAACAGGTGAGGGATGATGACGAAATACGAGGTAATAGGCGGGGCAGTCCGCCAGGATTCAACGTTACGGGCGAGCGCCAGGAGGTTGAGCGCAGTTGTGCTGGCGCGCGCCCTTGCGGTCATCCTGTTGCTGTCACCTACATGGGCTGCGGCCGGTGAGGGTGAGGCCGAAGCCCCCGCCAGTTACACCGTGATGATCTCCATCGACGGGCTGCGGCCGGCAATCTACCTTGATCCGGAAGGCGAGGGAGTTACGATCCCCAATCTTCTCAGTCTGCGCGACCGCGGTGTGCATGCAGAGAAGATGATCGGGGTCTTCCCCACGGTCACCTACCCGTCCCACACAACGCTGGTTACGGGCGTTGCCCCGGCACGGAACGGTATCCCGAACAATTTCCGTCCGGGATCGCGGGAGTGGTATCTCAACGCCTCCGACATCAAGGTGCCAACGCTTTGGGATGCCTATCGCCAAGCCGGCCGTAGCACTGCAATCGTAACCTGGCCTGCCACCTATGGCGCCAAGGTCGACTTTCTCATCCCTGAAAACCTCTCCTTCGGGATCGATGATGTGCCCGGCAAAATCGCTGCTGGCTCGACGCCAGGGCTTTTTGAAGCATTGGTAGCCAAGGCCGGTTCATTCCCCGTGCCTGCGTTCGAACATCCTGACGCAGGCGAAAAGCTGGACCGAATGACGGCCGCCTTCGCAGCCGAAGTGATCCGCAGTCACAAGCCGGAACTGCTCCTTGTTCACTTCCTCGATGTCGATCATGTCATGCATGCATCGGGGCCGGATTCTGACGCAGCACGACATGCCGTTGATCTGGCTGATGCCAATCTCGGCGCGATCCTTCAGGCGTTGCGTGACGCGGGGATCGAAGACCGCGGTGGTGTAACTTCACGTCTGGAAATTCGTTTGGAGTTTGGTCTTTGAGCCCTTGCCGGGGCATGGCCCCGGCAAGGGCTGTCCGATCTGGTATTC
>NZ_PKRO01000052.1 GCF_002855495.1 Porphyrobacter sp. TH134 | reverse complement strand
CATGCTCCCCGCCCCTGAAATCATCGCACGGTCACAACGAGACACCTCGTAACACTGGGTGTCGCCTTAGCTCGTAACACTGGGTGTCCATTGACAGGGCGGTATCCGGCATGTGGAATCAAGTTTCGTCGCGCGCGCCGCGGTGGATTTTGGTGCCGTCAGGTTCCTGCCCAAGCCCATCTCGCTTCAGGCGCTGCAAGCGGCGCTTGATGACTGCGCGCAAAGCGCAGCGTCGGCATAAGTCCAACATCATCCAGCGGCGCGAAGGGTGTGAACATAAGATCCGGGGCACAGGCCAGGAGAAGTGCAGGGCGGGTATCCTGCATCATAGGGGCAGATTCCTTGATCCAGTCGCGCATCACTTCGGGGCCGAACCACAAAGCGCTGGCATGGGGCGCTGTGTTGGTCATATCGTAGAAGGCTCTGGCATCCTGCGCGCTCATGCCCATGTCTTCATAATAGGCGGTGTAGAGGCGGTTGACGGGATCTTCGGGGGCAAAATCATGCGGGCCCCGGCCGCGTTCGTCGCGCCAGGCGTGCACGGCGAACCGTGCGCCCGGCTCCATCGTGCGCTGCTTGCCAGCGAGAAACAGCTCAACCGCGCCTGAACGCACCGACCCGTGCGCCGGGACGTGGGTGGCAATCCCTGCCGCCCGGATCATCCGGCCAACTTCAAGATTGGCAAGATCATTGATCGTTCCGGGCGCATCGATGAATGTCAAAGCGCTGATCTGAGGGAACGCGGCGCGCATCCGTTTGAAATCGTCCGGGCTATCGCTGTTGGTCGTTCCCATGACCGCTGCGGTCCGGCTGTCGATCACCACGAAGGGACCAAAGGCCCGGAGCGGAGCGGCGGGCGCCTGTATCACCGCTGCAGACAGGCTATCACGCCCTGGCTCGCCTGCCCGCACCCAGCGCCGGACAAACGGGTCCCAATCTTCAACCCAGGTTTCGATCCGTGCCGATGGGGCTGCGCGGTGCACCGGTTGCGGGGCATATCGCAGGTCATCGGCATGGGCCGGCGTGGCAGGTGTCACGGCGCAAACTGCGGCTAGGACAAGGGCGATGCGGGTGAGGATGTTGACCATGGCCTCAAGATGACAGGCGCTGGTTTGTGAACCGGCCAAGGCCAAACGCGTAGCGGCTGGGTGTCAGGCGATAAGGACTTGTTTACGGCCATCGCTGTGGACAGCGATCATGCCGCCGCGCGCGGTGACGATCCGTTCAGCCAGCGCAGCAGCGTGTCGCCAGACATGGCTTTGCCGAACAGGTGCCCTTGCAGATGATCGCAGCCCATGCTGACCAGCAGCGCTGCCACTTCTTCATCTTCGACGCCTTCGGCGGTCACTTTCATATTGAGCCTTGCCGCCAGCCCGAGACATGCCTCGATAACGGCGGCCGCTGACTGGGAATGGGGCAGGGCGAGGCAGAAGGCCTTGTCGATCTTGAGTTCCGAAAAAGGCAGGCTGGCCAGCCGTCCCAGCGATGAATGGCCGGTGCCAAAGTCATCAATGGACAGCCCGAACCCGGCAAGCCGCAACTGGGTTATCTTGCGCAGCTTTTCTTCATCCAGATTGAATACGGCAGCCTCGCTCAGTTCAAGAATGACCTGATCGGTGGCGATGCCGGCGCGCATGCATTGGGCAACCAGCTTTTCGCGAAACCCGTCCGCAATGGCATGGGTGCCGAACAGGTTGATCGAGATCGAGAGGCGATCCTTGCCGGGAAGCTCCGCCATAAATTGCAGCGAGCGCTGGATAATGGTGTCGGTCACGATGGCAGACAGATTTTCGTCGGCCACCAATTGCCCGAGATATTCCGGCGCAAAGTAACATGTCTGACCACCCTGAATGCGGGCGAGCGCTTCAAACCCTTTCAGCGTGCGTCCGTTCGAATGGAAGATCGGCTGGAAGAACGGTTCAATCCCGCCTGATCGGACCACCTTTTCAAACTGGGCTGGTGACAGGATCGTATTGTGAGGGTGCTTCTTCAGGCAGGCAGGCTGCGGGTGCAGTCCTGCCGCGGAAGCGGACAGGACGCGCGCCAATTCGGCGGTGCCAAAGGGTTTGTTGAGGAACCCGGCGATCGGCGCCGCGCACGCGGCCAGCGCCTCGCGCGAGGCTTCAAAGGTTCGTGCATCCGTCCCGCTCATGACGAACAGCGAGCAGTCTGGACGCGGACCGATCGCGCGCACCACATCGATCCCGTCGAGATGCGGCATCATCAGATCGATCAGGATAAAGTCCGGGGCGAAGGATGCGAGCGCCGTTTCAAGTTCGGCTGCTTTTGTGCAGGTCAACACATCCAGCCCGAGCTTGCGGGCCATCATTCGGATCGTCTTGAGGATCGCCGGATCATCATCGAGCACCAGCAAACGGCGCTGAGCGATGGCGGTTGCATGGTCCGGCGGCGGGTTTCCTGCAAGGGTCAAGGGTCAGTCCTCAATCGAAGACGCAACGCCTGTCACCAGCATTGCATCGCGGAGCTTCCACTGCGCCTGGCCCGGCCTGGCGGGGTGGCAACACGCAAACGTCATGCACAATCGGGCGCGATGTCCGGACGCGCGGGAAGGCGGGGGCAGGGGGACCAGACCACCGCGCGTCCGGATGTCTCGAAGGGCGGGCATCCCTGACTGCAAAAGGCATCGGGGGGGACAGCACCGAGGGCAGGGGCAGGACCACCGCAGATCGAGACATATCGCAGGCTGCTTAAACTCAACCATCCTGTGATAAGGGCATTGGACAGAAGAAATCGTCAGGGCCGTTCCCGTAGGAGTACGGGGCTCGCCATAGCGATCCGGGCCGTTACCTGAGCCGCGGTAGTGGGCTGCATCGCGCCAGCTAGCCGGGGTTTGGCCGCATGCGGCGTTCAGGCAAAGTAAAGGCCAGCTCCGACCAAAGATGTATTGGGAGCACTAGGCACCAGCCACGGCGACGCGGTATCATTCGCGGCTTTCTACCTCGGGGTTCTGCTTAGAGCAGCGCCGGACGGGTACAGAAAAGCGACGAATGGACAAAAGGTGCTGCATTTTGGGGGAATTGGGGGGGTTGTCGTGACCATGTCAGGTGGCTATGCGCTGTCCGCTAGCGGGGCGTGGGGAGGGGTCGCCTTGCCTAACGCTTTCCATCAATCTACCCTTGCCCGAGGTCGTGCTCGATCATGATTGCCCCAGATACTTACGCCGTTATTCTAGCAGGTGGGCTGGGCACGCGCTTGGGCGAAGAGACGAGCGTTCGCCCCAAACCCATGGTCGAGATTGGCGGGATGCCGATCATTTGGCACATCATGAAGATCTATTCGCATTTCGGTGTGAAGAACTTTGTCATCTGCCTTGGCTACAAGGGCTATCTGATCAAAGAGTATTTCGCCAATTACGCACTGCATCTGGCAGACGTGACGATTGATTTGGCTAAGAACACGACCGAAGTGCACCGCAACCGCAACGAAGGCTGGCGGATCACTTTGGTCGATACCGGGTCTGACACCATGACCGGGGGGCGTCTGAAGGCGGTTCGCCCCTACCTGCCGGATGGCAAGCCGTTTTTCTTCACCTATGGCGACGGCGTCGCCAATATCGACATTGGCAAGCTTTACGCGTTCCACTGTGCGCATGGCGGTAAGGCAACCGTGACGGCTGTTGCGCCCCCGGGCCGCTTTGGCGCGCTGGAATTTGCTGGCGACCGCGTGACCGGCTTCCGCGAAAAGCCGGCTGGTGATGGCGGGTTGATCAACGGCGGGTTCTTTGTAGCCGATCCGTCCGTGCTGGATGATTATGTCGAAGGCCCAGCGACCATTTGGGAGCGCGAGCCGATGGAGGGTCTGGCTAGTGCGGGCGAACTGCACGGCTTCCACCACGAAGGCTTCTGGCAGCCGATGGATACGCTGCGCGACAAGCTCTATCTCGAAGATCTCTGGAATGAAGGTGCGCCGTGGAAATGCTGGTAGATCCCCATTTCTGGGCGGGTCGCCGGGTTTTCCTGACAGGGCATACCGGGTTCAAAGGGGCCTGGCTTGCCTTGTGGCTAACCGAGCTCGGCGCCAAGGTCACCGGGATGGCGCTCCCGGCTGAGGAGCCGAGCCTGTTCAATCAGGCGGGCCTCGGCAAGCTGGTGACCAGCATCGAAGGTGATATCCGGGACGCGGCGTTGGTTGAGCGAGTCATCACCGAGGCGCAGCCCGAAGTGGTGTTCCACCTTGCCGCGCAGCCGCTGGTGCGCCTGTCCTATGACGAGCCGTGCGAAACCTTTGCCACCAATGTGCAGGGCACCGCGCATGTGCTGGATGCCTGCCGGCGAGTGCCGGGGCTGAAGGCGATTGTCTCGGTTACCAGCGACAAGTGCTACGACAACCGCGAATGGGTCTGGCCGTACCGGGAGACCGATGCGCTGGGCGGTCATGATCCGTACAGCGCCAGCAAGGCGGCAGCGGAAATCGTGATCGCGTCATGGCGCAAGTCCTTCTTCAGTGACCCCGCCGGTCCGCTGCTGGCTTCGGTGCGGGCTGGCAATGTCATCGGCGGCGGCGACTGGGCGAAGGACCGGCTGGTGCCGGATATCGTGCGCGCGGTCGGCGCGGGTCAGCCGGTGATCATCCGCTCACCCGGCGCGCTGCGGCCTTGGCAGCACGTGTTCGAAGCGCTCGGCGGCTATCTGCTGATCGCGCAGCGTCTCGCTGCGGGCGATACGTCCATCGCATCGGCGTGGAACTTTGGCCCGGTGCCCGGCGATACCCGCCCCGTGCTCTGGATCGTCAAGCGGATGATCGAGCGTTGGGGCCGCGGCAGCTACCAGATCGTGGAAGATCATACCAAGCACGAAGCGACGCTGCTGACGCTCGATTGCTCGAAAGCGCAGGCAGCACTGGGTTGGCGTGCCAGCTTTAATCTTGGCACGACCATCGACCGTATCATTGACTGGCATCAGGCCGTCGCCGACGGCGCGGATGCCTTGACCATCTCTCGCGAACAGCTTGCGGCCTATCAGGCACTGATGAACGCGACGCTATCAGAAGAAAGTGAACTGGCATGAACCGTCCCATTCCCACGAGTCCCGAAGAGCTGCGCGATCTTGGCGAGCCTGAGTTCCGCAAGCTGATCGTCGATCTGGTCGGGCAATATGCCGAAGCCCACCATGCGCCCAAGCCGTTTGTCCCGGGTGAGAGCGCGGTGCCGGTGTCGGGCAAGGTGTATGGCGCCAAGGACATGCAGCTGCTGGCCGAAAGCGCGCTGGATTTCTGGCTGACCACCGGCCGGTTCAACACCGAATTTGAAGCGCGGCTGTCGAAGTATATCGGTGTCGACCACGCGCTGACGGTGAACTCGGGTTCGTCGGCGAACCTCGTCGCGTTCTCGACGCTGACCAGCCATTACCTGCGCAATGACGCGGTGAAGGCGGGTGACGAGATGATTACGGTGGCGACCGGCTTCCCCACCACGATCAACCCCGCGCTCCAGTACGGCGTCGTGCCGGTGTTCCTCGATGTCGACATCCCGACCTACAACATCAAGGCGGAGATGATCGAAGAGGCGATCACCGAAAAGACCAAGGTTATCATGCTCGCCCACACGCTCGGCAACCCGTTCAACGTGGCCGAAGTGATGCGCGTTGCAGAAAAGTACAACCTGTTCGTCGTCGAAGATTGCTGCGACGCGCTGGGTGCGACCTATGATGGCCAGCACGTCGGTACCTTCGGCCACATGGGCACGCTGAGCTTCTACCCCGCGCACCACATCACCATGGGTGAAGGCGGCGCGGTGTTCACCGACAAGCCGCGCCTGAAGCGCGTGATGGAATCGATGCGTGACTGGGGCCGCGACTGCTGGTGCGCGCCGGGCGTGGACAACACCTGCGGCAAGCGTTTCTGCCGCCGTCTGGGCGATCTGCCCTTCGGCTATGACCACAAGTACACCTACAGCCACTGCGGCTACAACCTCAAGATCACCGACATGCAGGCTGCTGTCGGCTTGGCGCAGATGGACCGTCTGGATGATTTCGTTGCCGCGCGCCGCCGTAACTACAAGCTGATCAGCGACCTGCTGCGTCCGCTGGAAGACGTGCTGATCCTGCCCGAAGCGACCCCGCGTTCGGAACCGAGCTGGTTTGGTTATCCGCTGACCGTGCGCGAAGGTGCCCCCTTCACGCGCGACGATATCGTCAAGCACCTCAACGACATGAAGATCGGCACGCGTCTGCTGTTCGGCGGCAACATCACCCGCCAGCCGTACATGAAGACCCGCGAATACCGGGTGGTGGGCGACCTCACCAATTCGGATATCGTGACCGAAAACACCTTCTGGATGGGCGTCTATCCGGGCCTTGGCGAAAGCGAAATCGGCTACATGGTCGATACCCTCACCAAGTTCGTGCGGCGCTGAGCGCAGCCGGAGGGGCAGGCTTAGGTGCGGCAGATGGAACGCTTGGTCATAACCGGGCCGACCGGATGGATCGGCAGGGCCATGCTGGCGCTGCTGGCCGAAGGCGATGCGCGTGACGGGCTGGGGCAGGGCGACGAGATCGCCCTGTTCGGCTCGCGCGCGGGCGCTGTGCCACTGGCTGACGGCCGCAGCCTGCCAATCCGTCCGCTCACCACCATCAGCGCCGATGACGTTGCCGGCGCGCACGTGATTCACCTGGCCTATCTGACCAAGGGCAAGGTTGCCGAGCTTGGCGAAGATGCCTTCCGCAGCGGCAACGACGCGATTGATGCCGCTTTGCTGGACGCGCTGGAAAAAGCGGCGCCAGCCAGCGTGTTTGTTGCATCATCGGGCGCAGCGCGGCTTGCCGAACTGGGGACGGACCGGCACCTGTACGGCGTGATGAAGCTGGAACAGGAAGCGCGGTTCCTCGACTATGGCGCAAGCCACGGCGTTCCGGTGCTGTGCGGGCGGATCTTCAACGTCGCCGGGCCGCATATCAACAAGTTGAAAGATTACGCCGTTTCCAACTTCGCCGTGCAGGCGCTGGAGCGCAGGGCCATCCGAATCGAGGCGCGCCAGCCGGTGTTCCGGTCGTTTCTGCATGTCACGGATCTGTGCCGATTGGTCCTGCGCGCGCTGCGCAGCGGGCATGGCAGCGCTGCTCCGGTCGATTTGTGCGGCAATGTCGTGCTGGAAATGGCCGATATCGCCGCGCTGGTTGCCGCCGAGGTCGGCGGGACGGTGGCGATCAGCCGTCCTGATCTGACATTCGGCAGCCGGTCTGATTACCTCGGGCTGGCTCAGGACACCAAAGTCCTGGCCATGCAGCTTGATCTTGAACTTGCAGAGCCGCGGATGCAGGTGCGCGATACTGTGAATTGGATCCGGCAAACCTCGCAAGCCCATCTAATGCAAGCATAATTCGCAAGGCAGCCAAAGGGCACCAGCCGCGCTGCCACCGCGAAAGCCAAAAAGGAGACTAAGGTGAATTTCTACGAAAAGCAGATGCTGGAAATCCTGTCGCGCGCGCGCGGCGATTTTGGCGTTGTCGCGGTCAAGGCTGAGTTTGAAGCCGAAGGCACCCGGGTGGACGAATTGCTCCGGCTGCTCGAAATCGCCCGCAAGGCTGACGTCAAGGTCGGGATCAAGATCGGCGGCTGCGAAGCGATCCGCGATCTGATCGAATGCCGTCTGTACGGCGCCGATTACATCATCGCACCGATGATCGAGACTCCCTATGCCCTGAGCAAGTATGTCGCCGGCAAGGACAAGTTCTATCCCGCCGACGAACAGCCCGATGTCGGCTTCCTGTTCAACGTCGAAACCCGCAAGACTTATGACGAGCTGGAAGAGCTTGGCGAAGTGGCGCGCAAGGGCAATGTCGGCATGGTCTTTGGCCGGGTCGATTTTGCCGGTTCGATGGGCAAGACCCGCGATTTTGTGAACACCGACGAGATGGTCTCCTATGTCTGCGGCGTCGCCGAAGTGGCCAAGCGTCACAATCTTGATCTGGTGGTAGGCGGCGGCGTCAGCCCGGATTCGATCAACCCGCTGCGCAAGGTGCGCCAGATCCGGCTTGACCGTTTCGAAACCCGCAAGGTGATCTTCGATGCCGCCGTTCTGGATGGCAATGATGCGGCGCGCGGGATGGAATTGGCGATCGAGTTTGAACTGCTGTGGTTGAAGAACAAGCGCGATTACTACCAGACCATCGCCTCTGAGGACGAACAGCGGATCGCCATGATGGAACAGCGTCAGAGCGCGAAGGCGGCCTGATAATGGCAAAGATGCGGGTTGCCGATGCGATTGCCAAGATCCTTGCCGAAGGCGGGGTGGATACGTGCTTCATGCTCACCGGCGGAGGCGCGATGTATCTCAACGATGCCTTCGGCCGGGAGACCGGAATGCGCAAGGTGTACACGCATCACGAACAGGGCGCGGCCATCGCAGCAGAAAGCTTTGCGCGGTTGAGCGGTAAGCCCGCGCTGGTCAATGTCACAACGGGACCGGGCGGGGTCAATACGCTCAACGGCGTATATGGTGCCTATGTCGATTCGATCCCGATGGTGATCGTGTCAGGGCAGGTAAAGCGCGAAACCTGCGCGTTCCGCTATGACATCCCGCTGCGCCAGCTGGGCGACCAGGAAGTCGATATTGTGGCGATGGTGAAGCCGATCACCAAATATGCCGTCGTGCTCGATGAACCGCGCGATGTGCGCAAGGTCACCGAAAAGGCGCTGGCGCTGGCGCTGCGGGGGCGGCCCGGTCCGGTGTGGCTGGACGTGCCGATCGATGTGCAGGCAGCGCCGGTCGAGTGGGACGAGCTTGCTCCCTATGATCCGGCCGCAGACGATGCCTTTGGCGAGGCGCCCAATAACCAGGCCGAACTGGGCGCCTTGACGGGCGCGGCGCTGGGTGCCGAAGTGGCCGCGCTGATGGCTGAACTGTGCGCAGCTGAACGCCCGGTGGTGCTGGCAGGAACAGGCATCCGCCTGTCGGACACGCATGCCGCGTTCCTGGCTTTTATCGAACGGCTGGGTGTGCCGGTGGTGACCGGCTGGAACGCGCATGACGTACTGCCCAACGCCCACCCGCTCTATGTCGGGCGGCCCGGATCAGTGGGTGATCGCGGCGGCAATTTTGCCGTGCAGACGGCGGATTACGTGCTGGTGCTGGGATGCCGCTGCAATATCCGGCAGGTCAGCTACAACTGGCAAAGCTTCGCCCGCAACGCGCGTGTGGCCATGGTCGATATCGACAGCGCCGAACTCGCCAAGCCGACCTTGACCTTGCACCGCCCGGTTCATGCCGATCTGCGTGATTTCTTCGTCGCGGCAGCCAACACACCGCTGCCCGAAGACGATCAGGCTGAAGCGCGCGTCGCCTATCTCGCCCGCAACAAGGCGCGCGCGGCGCAGTATCCTGTGCTGCTACCCGAATATGCCTCGCCCGAAGGCCCGATCAATCCCTACACCTTTGGCCACATCCTGTTCGAAGAACTGGCCGAGGACGACATCATCGTAACCGGCGACGGGACGGCCTGTGTCACCGTGTTCCAGGTTGCCGGCATCAAGCAGGGCCAGCGGCTTTACACCAACTCTGGCTGCGCCTCGATGGGCTATGATCTGCCCGGCGCAATTGGTGCCTGGTATGCCAGCGGCGCCGGCGCGAAGCGGATCATCTGCCTCGCCGGTGACGGATCGATCATGCAGAACCTTCAGGAATTGCAGACGATTGTCGGCATCAACATGCCGATCAAGATTTTCGTCCTCAACAATGATGGCTACCATTCGATCCGGCAGGCCCAGCAAAACCATTTCGCCGATAACATCGTCGGGTGCGGGCCGGATAGCGGGCTGACGTTTCCTGATTTTCAGCGGCTCGCGGCAGGCTTCGGCATTCCCTCGTCCTTTGCGGGGCGCGATGGCGATCTGGCCGGGGCGGTTCGCGCCGCGCTGGCCGGGGATGGCCCGCATATCTGCGAAGTGATGATCGACAAGCGCCAGCAATTTGCTCCCAAGCTGTCCTCGCGCCGGCTTGAGGATGGTTCGATGGTCTCCTCGCCGCTGGAAGACCTGGTGCCGTTCATCTCGGACGCGGAACTGGCCGAGGCGATGGCCCCGTGCGGAACGCTGCGATGACCGGAGCTATCACCGGGGCGATGAACCGCGCGATCATCTTCGACCTTGATGGTACGCTGGTCGACAGCTGTTACGTGTGTGTTGGCATTTTGCAGCAGATGCTGCGCGAACGCGGATGTGATGCGGTGATCGATCCGATCCATGCGCGCGGTTTCATGAGCCGCGGGGGCGAGGCGATGGTGGCCGGACTGCTGGGCGATGCCTGCATCGATCCCGCGCGGGATCTTGCCACCTTCCGTGAAGTCTACACCCGCACCACCACCAGCACCGGCGCGCTGTTTGATGGTGTGGCCGAAGGTGTCGCGGCGCTCTCGGCGCAAGGTCATGCTCTGGCAATCTGTTCCAACAAGCCGCAGGTCTTGTGCGAAAAGGTGCTGGGCGACACGGGCCTTGCGCCGCATTTTCAGGTGATTGTCGGCGGGCGGCCCGAACTGCGGCCCAAGCCGGCGGTGGATTTGCTCGATGCAACCCTAGCGCAGCTGGGGCTGGATCCGCGCGACTGTATCTATGTTGGCGACAGCGAGCTGGATCACGAAACGGCGTTGCAGCGCGGCATGGAGTTTCATTTCCTGACCTATGGCTATGCCGATCCGGCGTGGGAGCCGATCGATTGCCATGTCCACGAGCATTTTGACGATTTGACCCGCACGTTGACACGGCGGCTTTCGCAGGCCGCCTGATGCACGCTTCCCCGGCACTGCGCAGCGGCTTGCTTGTCGCTGCACAGCTCGCATGATAGAGCGCGCAGCGATGTTTTTCACCCCTGCAAGCCCCGCGCTGATGCGTGGCCGTGGCAGGACCGGATCCTTAGTCTGATTTGATGATTGCACCCATGACACACCCCGCCAGAGCGATTTTTCTGAGCATCGCGCTGGCGTTGCTGCAATTTCCCGTCACCGCTGCGGCCCAGACCTCGTCCGGCAGTGGCTCCAGTCAGCAAATTGACGAAATCCGCACCGAGCCAGAGCGCAACGAACGCGAGGAGCGTCAGGATCGCCGAGAGCGGCTTGACGATATGGAAGTGTCCGGGTCGTCGCTGTTCGATCCGCTGCGGCTGGAAAACGAAGATGATCGGGAGGATCGCGAACGCCAGGATAGCGATTTGCTCGGCCGCAATATCCGGCTGCGCCCGCCGCCGTTGCCGAACGAATTTGAAACCTACGTCGAAGATGTGACCGGGCGCAAGGTGCGCCGCTTTGGGCAAGATCTTCTGCTTGATGCAAGCCGCGATTTCGCCGCGCCCGCCACGTCGACTGTGCCGCCGGAATACCGCCTCAATCCCGGCGATACCGTCGTGCTGTACCTGACCGGCGCTGTCGATGGCACGGTGGAACGCGAGATCGACAACGACGGCAATATCTATCTCGAAAGCGTCGGCACCATCAAGGTCGCAGGCGTGCGCTATGCTGATCTGCGCAGCACGCTGGTGCGGGCGATCGGGACCGAGTACCGCTTTTTCAACGTCAACGTCACGCTCAAGTCGCTGCGCGCTGTGCGTGTCTATGTGACCGGCTTTGCCAATAATCCGGGCGCTTTCACCCTCAGCAGCCTCGCCACTGTCACCAATGCCGTCTTGCAGGCCGGCGGGCCCAATGCGGGCGGCAGCTTCCGGTCGGTCAAAGTGTACCGCAATGGCCGTGAGGTCGCCGATCTTGATCTTTACCGCTTGCTGCGCAGCGGTCAGCGCGAAGCTGACATCGTCCTCCAGAACGAGGATGTGCTGTTCATTCCGCCCGCAGGCGAACAAGTGGCTGCGTTGGGCAGCGTGCAGGAAGAGGCAATTTACGAACTGCGCGCGGGCGAAACGCTGGCCGACCTGCTGCGCCTTGCCGGCGGGCCGAACGTCATGGGCGAAGTTGATCGCCTGATCCTGTATCGCACGTCGGACACCCAGAACCGTGAGCCGATCCAAGTGAGCATTGCCGATGCGGGCACGCGCGCCGCCAAGGGCGGCGATCTGATCGAAGTCCTGTCGCGCGGCACCTTGCTGCAACCTATTGCGCGCCAGTCGATTGTGGTGCGGATCGAAGGCGAAGTTGAGCGTCCCGGCAATTACTACGTCAGCCCCAACACATCGCTGAACGAAGCGCTGGCGCTGGCTGGCGGTACCACCAGCCGCGCCTATCTGTTCGGCACCCGGCTGGAACGTTTTTCGGTGCGCAAGCAACAGCGCCAAAGCTATGACGAAGCGCTCGAACAGTTTCGTTTTGCGATGGCCGCGGCCCCGCTCGAAGGGGGGATGGAGCAGAACCCGAACCGCCGCGCCGCCGAAATTGCTAGCGCCAACGAAGTTATCGAACTTCTGGCTGAACGCGAACCTGATGGCCGGGTCGTCCTCAATCTCACGCCCGCTTCCACCAGCCTTCCTTCAGGCACGCTGCTTGAACAGAATGACCGGATCGTCATTCCCCCTGTGCCCAGCACCATCGGCGTGTTCGGTGCGGTCTATCGTCCTGCATCGTTCCTGATTGAAGGCCGCGGCCGCAAGCTGCGCGATTATATCGAGCAGGCTGGCGGGCCGCTGCGTGCGGCAGATCGCAAGCGGGCGTTTGTGGTGCGGGCCAATGGCGAGGTGCTGATCCGCGCGCGCGGGATGCTGAATGCCGAGGCACTTCCGGGTGACGTGGTGTTCATGCCGGTTCGGACCCGCACGAATGATATCTGGGCGCAGATCCGCGATGTTGCATCGGTGGTGTTCCAGCTTGGGCTGTCGGCCGCCGTGATTGAGTCGCTGCGATGAAGCGTCCCCGCAGCCTGACGGGCAGGCTCGCCAACATGCGCGTGTTGCAGACCTTCGCCGGCCGGGCGCTGGTGTTCGGCACGGCGCTGGTGATCGCAATTGTGCTGGCGCTGTTTCCCGAGCGGCATCTGGCCACCGCGTCCTTCACGCCGACTGATCGCGATGCGCTCGGGCTCGCCAGTACGCTGGGCCAATTGGGCGGTGCGGGCAGCATTTTCGGCAATCAGGCCGCGGTCGAAGTGGCGCTGCGCATCGGCAATAGCGATGGCGTGCGCGATGTGGTCATCAAGAACTCCCCGCTGGCTGCGGAGCTGAAAACTTCGGGCCGTACTGAATTGCAGCGCTATCTGCGCCGCAAGGTCGAAGTCCGCTCTCTGCGCGGCGGGATTGTCCTGATCGAAATGAAGGACACTGATGCCGAACGCGCCACCGCGATTGTCGGCGCGTTTCAGACCGCGATCGAAAGCGAGCTGGCGCGGGTAGCCCGCCGCCAGACCGCCTATAAGCGCAAAGTCCTGAAACAGCTGGTCAAGGAAGCATCGGACGAATTGGCCGTGGCAGAAGCCGCGTTTGATGCCTTCCGCCTCCAGAACCGCTATCCCGACCCGCGCGGACGGATTGGCGCGCTGGGTGACCGGGTCACGTTCCTTGAAACCGTGATCCGCTCCAAGGAAATCGACCTTGCCCGCGCGCGGGAAATCTATGCCGACAACAATCTGAGCATCCGCCAGATGCAGGCCGAACTCGCCGCGCTGCGCAAGCAGTTTGCCGAGGCGAAGTCGGTCGATCCGCAAAGCCCGCAGAACGTGAGCGAGGTGGTGCGCAATTCGAGCGAGCTTTACCGGCTTGAACGCGATCTCGAAATCGCCAAGTCGCTTTACAACAGCTATCTGCGGTTCTTGCGCGGCACCTCGGTCGAAGATCTGACTGCGGATGCCAACATGCGCTTGCTGGAACTGCCGCATGTCGAAACCAAGCGGCAATATTGGCTGCCGGCAGTTGCGCTGGCCATTCTGATCGCGCTGCTGTGGGGTGCGGTCGAAGCCTATCGCCTGCGTCCGGTGCGCGGGGAGCGTGCCGAACAGGAGCCGGTTAATGTCTGAAGGCGTTGTTCTGGCGGGTGCGCAGCAGGTGTCCGTGCCGGAAATCTCGGTTGCCATCCCCTGCCGCAACGAGGAGGTCAACGCGCCCCTCATCGCCCGCGCTGTGATCGAAGCGCTCGAACCGGTCACCCGGTCGTTCGAGATCATCTTCATCGACAACGCATCGAGCGACCGCACCGTCGAAGTGGTGCGCGAATTGTGCCGCACGGATGCGCGCATCAAGCTGATCGTCAACAGCCGCAACTTCGGCCAGATGCGCTCGCCTACCCATGCGATTTACGAAGCGCGCGGCGAGGCGGTGATCGGCATGTGCGCTGATTTCCAGGATCCGCCCACGATGCTGCCGGAATTTGTCGCCCGCTGGCGCGCGGGCACGCCGATTGTGCTGGGGGTGCGACAGTCGGAAAAATCGGGCGCGATCCTGACGGCCGTTCGGGAATTGTCCTACGCGCTGCAAAAGACCTTCGGCGATTATCAGGCGATCCCCAATGCCACCGGCTTTGGCCTTTATGATCGCAAGGTCGTGGATGCGATCAAGGCGATGAACGAGCCCGAGCCGTTCTTTCGCGGCCTGCTGGTGGAAACGGGTTTCGATATCGAGACGATCACCTATCAGCGCCCCCCGCGCGGTGGTGGCAAATCGAACAACAACTTCTTCACGCTGCTCGATTTTGCCCTGAACGGGCTGGCCGGTTCGTCCAAGAAACTGCTGCGGGCGCCGTTATACGTGGCCTTCTTCATGGCGCTGCTGACGCTGTTTTGTCTGGGCGGCGCGGTGTTTGCTGCGGTGTTTGGCCGATCGGTGCAATTGTGGCTGCTGGCCGCCGCGCTGGAAGCGCAGTTTGGCCTTATTTTCGGCTTCCTTGGATTGCTGGGTGTTCAGATCAAACTGATCTCCGAGCGGACCCGCAATCAGGCGCTGGTGCTGGAGCGTGAGCGGGTCAATTTCCCGCCTGAAACATGATCCCCAAGCGCCTGCCGCCGCTCAGCGAGTGGCTGCAACTGGCGCGCTATTATGCGGCCGGCATTATCAATCTGGTGTTTGGTTATCTGTTGTTTGCCGGCCTTGTATGGCTGGGTATGCAGGTGTTTGCTGCGCAGGCGGTGGGTTATGTGCTGGGCGTGGCGTTCAATTACATTACCTACAGCCGGATCGCCTTTGCCGGTCAGCAGGGTGCCAAGGGGTCGTTCATTGCCTCTTATGTGGTCAATTATTTTATCAATGCCGCCTTCCTCTGGTTGGCGCTAAAAGCTTATCCGTCGCCCTATGTGGCAGGGTTGGTGGTGACGATTGCGGTCTCGCTGCTCAATTATCTGGTGCTGAAGCGGTGGGTGTTTCGCGCGGCCCCGGAAGGGTAGGGTAGGGCGATGATGCCGCCGTCCCGTTTACACAAGCAGCCTCTCGCCTGGATCGAAATCGGCCTGTGCGCGCTGATTGTGGCTGCGATCGTCTACTGCGGGGTGCATGTGGCGCGCTTCGGCTATCTGCCGTCGCCGTTTTTCTACGAGCCGATGGACACCTTTGCCGACTGGTTCAACACGGCCTTCTGGGCCCGTCAGGCCGGTGCCTATGATACCTGGGGCACGATCTACCCGCCGCTGTCTTTTGTGGTGCTGCGGGTGATGACGCTGGATGCGTGCTATCCAGAGGTGCGGATGTTTGAAGGCAGCCCCGGGTATGATCCGCGCGGCTGCGATTGGCTGGGCCTGGCGATGATGGGGGTGTTTTTTGCCCTCAACATCGCGCTGACCTATGCGAACTTTCGCAAGATCGATCCGCGCACCGCGCTGATGCGCACGGTGGTGGTGGCGGCCGGGATGCCGATGCTGAGCGCGCTGGAACGCGGCAATCTGTTGCTGATGACCTATACCTGCGTGCTGCTGGGCTTTGGCCCGCTGCTGGCCTCGGCCCGGCTGCGCTGGGTGTTTGCCGGGCTGGCGATCAATTTCAAGATCTACCTGATCGGCGCGGTCGCTGCGATGCTGCTCAAGCGCCGGTGGTTATGGGCCGAAGGCGCGCTGATCGCCACTGTTGTCATCTACCTTGTAACGCTGGCGCTGTTCGGTGATGGCACGCCGCAGCAGATCATTGCCAATATCGTGTCCTTTTCGCAGAACCGGGCAGCGCAATTGCTCGATGGGTGGAGCGCCTTCACCTATATTCCGCTCTATTCGGTGGTGGAACTGGGATCGTTTCCGCTGGGCAGCATTATCGGGTCGCAGGCCGTCGATGTGCTTGAAGTGCTGCTGCCAATGCTGCGCTATACCACGCTGGGGCTGATTGTGCTGGCGGCGGCGGCGATCTGGTGGCGGCCTGAACTCTACACCTCGGCGCGGGCGGTCATGCTGGCGATCATGACCGCGCTGAGCGCGTCGGAATCCGGCATCTACACGCTGATCTTCATATTGCTGTTCGTGATGATGGAGCCGTGGCGAGGGTTTGGCCGCAAGTGGGCGATTGTGATGTGCTACCTGCTGGCCATTCCGATAGATTACGCCATCGATCAATTGCCCGAAGGCGTGACCAATTTCTATTTCACCGGCGCCGAAGGCCTCATCACCCGCGAAGTCGTGCTGGGCCCGTTTGTCCGCCCGTTGATGATCATGACTGTCATCTGGGCGATCAGCCTCACAACAGTTCGTGAAGCGTGGGATGCCCGCTCCCGCAAGACGGCAATTGACCGCCGCCCGATAATCTCCACGAGGTTAGTGCCCTAAGTTAGGGATTGTTTCCACAAAACGTGTTTCATGCTGTCCTTGGATGGCCTGAACCTGGCCTGCCGAACAAAAGGGGCAGGCATGGACATTGGTATCTTCGGCACCGGCAGCGCGATGAAGGATTTCCTCAGCGTTCTACCGGGTCAGCATCGGATCGTAACGCTGGCCGACAACAACCCGCAGCGCCATGGGCAAATGGTCGAAGGCTATCCGGTCGTTTCTGCCGCGCAGCTCGTCGCCTCCGATCCCGAACTGGTGGTGATCGCCGCGCGGGCTGGCGATGCCATTCGCGCGCAATTGTACGAACTCGGCATGCAGCATGACCGCATCTGCGTTTATTATCCCAGCTACAGCGATGATCTGGGCCGGCGGGTCAACACTGACATTATCGCTATCAACGAAGCGCTGGGCATGGCCATCCCGCTGGCCGGGATTGCCACCATGTATCTGTGGCCCGAACCGTCAGGCACCGTCCCAAGCGGAATTGGAGAGGATTTTGTACGCCGCCACGCGATGCGCCTTGCGTCAGAGTGGGTGCGCGAACGCGGTGTTGCGGGCAATATTGCCGAACTGGGCGTGTATCAGGGCGAACAGGCGGCCCTGCTCAACACGCTGTTCCCGGATCGCACCATCCGCCTGTTCGACACCTTCGAAGGCTTTGCCGGCGCGGACGTATCGACCGAGGCCGCCAATTGTTGAAGGACAGTTCACAGGAGCCGTAAGGCGACATCCAGCTTTACGAGGTGTCGCCTTGGCCTGATCGATTTCCCGGCGGATGGTCTTCCGGG
>NZ_PKRO01000051.1 GCF_002855495.1 Porphyrobacter sp. TH134 | reverse complement strand
CCTATCAGCCGCTCAGCGCAAAACCTCTGCATCCAAAGCGTGAATCAGATTTTACGCCAAACGGGAATCCCCTAATCCCCACTTTCGCAACAGGTCTGTTCATTTGGGTTAAACTGCCGAATATGGGATCGGATGCTTCAAGCGAACCTGGCGCTTATGTCGGGCAATTGGCAGATCATGCGCGCAAACTTCAGCGCGATGCGCAGCATGCAATAGCACAAGGCGATTATGCCCGTGCGTCAGCCTTGATCGGCGATGCTGAGATGCTGGCCGAGGATGTCCACATTCTGGTCGATGATATCGAACATCGCCAGATCGACCGGATGATGGGCCTCGCCGCATCGGACGGTGCAGCCGCAGCCAAAACCCGGCTGGGACGCAGGCGGGGGCGCTTCACGCTTCCGCCGCGCAAGGTGCGCATGGCGCTCGGCACCGGCCTGGCGATGAGCCTTGCCTTGGTCGAATGCTAGGCGGCCACAGCGTTAACCGGCGCGTAGTTCCTCGGCCAGCAGCAGGAAATCGGCTTCGCGCGGCGAGTTCTTGCGCCAGGCCAGCACGATTTCGCGGTGGGCTGTCGGGCTGTCGACCGGACGCGCGACCACCTGAGTGCCGTTGAGAATGCCCGCCTTCAGCGCCATTTCCGGCAGCATGGTCAGCCCCAAGTCATTGTCCACCAGTTGCACCAGCGTGTGCAGGGACGTGCCGATCATCGCGGCACTGGCGCGCAGTTCGGCGCGGTTGCAGGCCGCCAGCGCATGGTCGCGCAGACAGTGGCCATCTTCCAGCAGCATGAGCCGCCCCTGATCGATCATATCAGGCGATATGGTGGGCGGCGGATCGCGCGGATCATCCTTCGGAAAGGCGATGAACAGCCGGTCGCGGGCGATATGCGCAATGGTGGCATCGCCGGTGTCGAACGGCAAAGCCAGCAACACGCAATCGACCCTGCCGTGGGTCAGCGATTCGAGCGCATCGTGGCTCGTCTCCTCGCGCAGCAGCAGCTTGAGATCGGGCCGATCGCGGCGCAGGCGCGGTAACACGCGCGGCAGCATGAAAGGGGCGATGGTGGGAATGACGCTCATGCGCAATTCGCCCGACAGCGGCTTGCCGGAGGCCTGCACCAGATCAGCCAGTTCCTCAGCCTCGCGCAGTAGTCGGCCTGCTTTGGCCACAACCTGTTCGCCGAGCGCAGTGAACCGCACGACCCGGCGGCTGCGTTCGACCAGCGTGACGCCCAGCAGCGACTCCAGCTCGCGAATCCCGGCCGACAAGGTTGATTGCGAGACGAAGCTGGCATCTGCGGCCTTGCCGAAATGCCCGTGCTCGTAAAGCGCGACCAGATATTGCAACTGCTTGATGGTGGGCAGATAGGTTGACACGGGGCTGGCTTACTCCGCTGCCAGATGGGCAGGCGCGGGCTCGGCCCCAGGGGCAGGCGCAGGGGTAGACACCACGACATCATCAATGTGGGTCATCTTGAGCCGCCCCTTTTCCACTGCGAAAGCCAGCTTGCCTTCGACCAGATCGAGCGCGTCCTTGCCGAACACCTCGAACCGCCAGCCTTGCAGCACCGGCAGATCGCGGACCCCTGCGGCCAGCGCCTCCATCTCGTCAGCGCGGGTCAGCAGGCGGGGGGCGACGTCAATCTCGCGGGCGCGGATTTTCAGCAGCAGCTTGAGGAGGTCCGCCACCAGTGCGCCTTCCTTGCCCAGCGGTGCGCCCTGCTTGATCTTTTCGGGCATTTCGGACTTGGGCAGCGGCTCGGCTTCGGCCAGCACCTTCATCAGGCGCTTGCCGATGTCATTGTCCTTCCATGCGGCAGAAAGCCCCCGCACCTTGGCGAGGTCGGCCTGTGTCTTGGGCGGATGGCTGGCGACATCGGCGAGCGTCTCGTCGCGCATGATCCGGCCGCGCGGGATGTTCTTGTGCTGCGCCTCGCTCTCGCGCCAGGCGGCAAGAGCCTTCATCCGGCCGAGCACCTGCGGATTGCGCCCCGGCTGGCGGATACGCTTCCACGCAAGGCCGGGATCGGTGAGATAGTTCGACGGATCGGCGAGCTTTTCCATCTCGGCATCCAGCCACAGCCCGCGCCCGGTCTTGATCAGCTTTTTCAGGATGCGCGGGAAAATTGTGGCCAGATGCGTCACATCGCCAATGGCATATTCGATCTGGCGATCCGTCAGCGGGCGGCGGCTCCAGTCGGTAAAGCGCGCGCCCTTGTCGATGGTCAGACCCATCCATGTTTCGACGAGGTTGGCATAGCCGATCTGTTCGGACTGGCTGATCGCCATCATCGCGATCTGGGTGTCGAAGATGGGATGCGGGGTCTTGCCAGTCAGATTGACGATGATTTCGACATCCTGCCCGCCCGCGTGGAATACCTTCAGCACATCCTCGTTCTCGCACATCAGGTCGAGCAGCGGGGTAAGGTCGATGCCGTCCGCCATCGGATCGATCGCGGCGGCTTCTTCGGTATTGGCGATCTGCACCAGGCACAATTCGGGCCAATAGGTGTTTTCGCGCATGAATTCGGTATCGACTGCGACAAAATCGGATTTAGCGAGCCGGCCGCAAAGATCGGAGAGGGCCTCGGTCGTGGTAATCAGCGGATGGATTTTCATGTCATCTTTTCGTGTCTAGCAGGCGGAGTGCCGCCCTCGGGTTCGAACCCAGTTTGCGCCCGTGCCGCTTGATCCGGCTCGGGCCTGCCCTGTTGGCGCGCGGCGGCGGCGGGGGGAACCCCGGCCAGCCGCGCGATGCGCGCCCTAGCGTCATAGGCCGAAAATGAAAACCGCATAAGCGCCGCTGGGGCGCTTTCGCACAGTTTCCTCCCGGCTATTTGCGCTTGCCGAGATATTGCGTGAGCGCGAACAGCCCGACGGTGCCGAGCGCGGGGAGGATATCCTTCGGCTTGCGCACGTGGCGAAGCTGGGACTCTGCGACCCGGGCGATGGCGGCCAGATCCTCGGAATCGCCGAAACTGCCCGCGTTCTGACGCGGCTGTTCGTAGCGTTCGGGCCGGACGCGTTCGCGCTGGGTCTCGCCGCGCGGAGGCTCGCTGCGCTGCCACCCGGCACGCTGCGACGGCGCCTGCGGCCGTGCGGGCGATGCAGGGCGGACGTAGGCGCGGGATTCGTCGACCGACATCACTGGCGCATCGAAGAAGGGAAAGTCCTCGTTGCTGCCCACAAGAACCGCCATGGGCTTTGGAAGTCCTTCGGCTTCGATATGCCGTTTGACCGCAAGGTGGAGGAGTATGGCGCTGATGCAGGCGCTGATCACGCTTGCATCACTCTCGGCGCTGTCGGCCTCGGCAGGGCTGGAAGACTGAACGGCGCCGTAAAGGGCATCCATGCCCGTCACACCGATCAGGTTGTCAATGTCGATAAAGCCGCCCTGCCATTCTGATCCGCTGGCGCTGTACCCGGCGAGGATATCGGAGCGGGTCGCCGTGGAAAACTTCACCTCGCGCAAGTCGCCGAAATAGTTTGTTTCAAGCACGGGGGTGAAACCGCCCTGGGCGTCGAAATCAAGCACGGTCTTGCCGTTCTTGATGGTGCTGGCAAAGTGGCCCGGCCAGCTGAAATCGATGCCGATTGCGGTCACGGACTTGTTGCCGTGTTCCTCTGCCGAAAGGATGGACGCGGCGAGTGCGTCCCAGCCGGACAAAGCGATTTGGTGGGGATGGGTGTTCAGGGCGAGCTCGGATAGTCGCGGGCTGGCACCTGCCACCTCTCGCAGACGGCTGCGTGCCCTTTCAAGTGCTGCCTCGGGCTCGCCCCGGCGCAGCATCTGTTCCAGCTCGTCACGGAAAGTCCGTTGTTCGTCCCGGTTGGCAAAAGCCCGTTGCATGGTGGGGGGTCTCCAAAGTCTCGCCGACGGACTTAGACTATGCATCTTTCCATCGGGTTACGATCAACGCGCTGTCCCCGCACATACCCCCACTGGATTTGTCTGCCCCTCTCGCCTAGAGGCGCGCCACCACTTTCCTGTAGTTCCGGAACACCACCGCCAATGCACCCCTATCGCACGCACACCTGCGCCCAGCTTTCCTCGACCCACGTGGGCGAAACCGTCCGCCTGTCGGGTTGGGTGCATCGCAAGCGCGACTTTGGCGGACTGCTGTTCGTCGATCTGCGCGATCACTACGGCATCACTCAGATCGTGGCCGATGCAGATTCGCCGGCACTGGCTGTGCTTGATCGGCTGCGCGTGGAATCGGTCATCACCATCGAGGGCGACGTGAAGGCGCGCTCGGCCGAAACGGTGAACCCGCGCCTCGCCACGGGTGAGGTCGAAGTTTATGCGCGCGCCATCACGGTGCTCAGCACGGCAGAAGAACTGCCGCTGCCGGTGGCTGACGAACAGCCCTATCCTGAGGACATTCGCCTCAAGTACCGCTTCCTCGATTTGCGGCGCGAGACGCTGCATGCCAACATCATGACCCGCGTGGCGGTGATCGCGGACATGCGTCAGCGAATGAACGCAGCCGGTTTCAACGAGTTTTCAACCCCGATCCTCACTGCGTCCAGCCCCGAAGGCGCGCGCGACTTCCTCGTGCCTTCCCGCATCCATGCGGGCAAGTTCTACGCGCTCCCCCAAGCGCCGCAGCAGTACAAGCAGCTGCTGATGGTGGCGGGCTTCGACCGCTATTTCCAGATCGCCCCCTGCTTCCGCGATGAAGACCCCCGCGCTGACCGCCTGCCGGGTGAATTCTACCAGCTCGATCTGGAAATGAGCTTCGTCACCCAGGAAGAAGTGTGGGAGACGATGGAGCCCGTGATCCAGGGCACCTTTGCGGCGTTTGCGGGCGACAAGGCCGTGACCCCGGCGGGTGAATTTCCGCGCATCCCCTATGATGAGGCGATCCTCAAGTACGGCAGCGACAAGCCGGATCTGCGCAACCCGCTGATCATTAGCGATGTGTCCTCGCACTTCACCCAGTCCGGCTTTGGCCTGTTCGAAAAGATCGTTGGCGGTGGCGGTGTCGTCCGCGTGATCCCTGCGCCCGCGACACACGAAAAGAGCCGCAAGTTCTTTGACGACATGAACGACTGGGCGCGCAAGGAAGGCTATGCGGGCCTCGGCTATGTCACCCGCAAGGGCGGCGAATTCGGCGGGCCGATCGCCAAGAACCACGGACCTGACCGGATGGCGGAACTCTACGCCGAACTCGGACTTGGCGAGAATGACGGGTTGTTCTTCGCCGCGGGCAAGGAAGCCGACGCCGCCAAGCTGGCGGGCGCGGCGCGCATCCGTGTGGGCGAGGAGCTCGGGCTCATCGACGAGAGCCGCTTCGAACTGTGCTGGATCGTCGACTTCCCGTTCTACGAATGGAACGAGGACGAAAAGAAGGTCGATTTCAGCCACAACCCCTTCTCGATGCCGCAGGGCGGGATTGACGCGCTCAACGGGCAGGACCCGCTCACTATCAAGGCGTTCCAGTACGATCTGGTCTGCAACGGCTATGAAATCGCTTCCGGCTCGATCCGCAACCACATGCCCGAAACGATGGTGAAGGCCTTCGAGATCGTCGGCCTCAGCAAGGCGGACGTGGAGGAACGCTTTGGCGGGATGTACCGCGCCTTTCAGTACGGCGCGCCGCCGCACGGAGGCATGGCCGCAGGCGTCGACCGCATCATCATGCTGCTGTGCGGCGCGAAGAACCTGCGCGAAATCTCGCTGTTCCCGATGAACCAGCGCGCCGAGGATCTGCTGATGGGCGCGCCTTCGCCGGCTGAGCCGCGGTCCTTGCGCGAACTGCATTTGCGCGTGGTTGAACCGCCGGTAAAACCCGCCAGCTAACCCCGGCCCCGCAGCGCGGTTGCCGATTGGTTTTGCCGGTTGTTTTTGTGAGCGAAGGCTGCAAAAAAACAGGCAGATTGAGGCTTGCGGGGAAAGCTGGGGGAAGGGCGCGATGACAGCGAAGCTGTGGTTGAGAGCAGGGTTGTGTGCGGCGGGGCTGGCGTATTCGGCCGTGGCGCAGGCGGAAACGCTCCCGGTTGAAGGGATCTATGCCGCTGAAACTGACGCGCCCTCGCGGGCCCAGACAATCACAATTGCTGGCTTTGCCGGGCGGGGCGGCGAACGGGTGGCCTTTTCGATCGATTCCGCCCTGCGCGGGGCAATCATCGAGCGGCGCCCCTATTTTCAGGTGACTTTCAGCGATCCCCTGTTTGGCGACAGCTACCGCTATGACCGGGATGCCGACCCGAGGGGAGGGCGGGGCAACGGCGAGGCTGTGATGCGCGGCATCGCCGAAGTTGAAGTGCGCGATACCGATTCCGGCACAAAAGAGGTCGAGGAATGCGCGGTCCGAGACAATCGCGGCAAATGCACCGAGAAGAAAAAGGTCAACTACCCGTGCCGCGCACGTAACGTGACGATGCGCCCTGAAGTCCGGCTGGTCGCCCGCAATGGTGATCTGCTTTATGCGAAAACCGATACGCTGACGGTCAGCCGCCGCTTTTGCAAGGACGAGCAGGGAAGTCCTTCGGTCGATTCGATGATCGAAGAGCTGGCTGGCCGTTTTGCCCAGGGGGTGCGCACCGATATCGCGCCAACCTACCGGGCCGAAGACATCCGCGTGCTCGAAAGCCGCAGCGGGATCGCCAAGGAGGATCATCAGGCGTTCCGCAACGCACTGCGCCTGACCAAGACCGACGTCGGCGCCGCCTGCGATGCCTTTGCGGCGCTTGAAGCGAACAATCCCAAAGACATCACTGTGCTGTTCAATATCGGGCTGTGCCATGAAAGCAGCGGCGATCTGGATGCGGCGACGCAAAGTTACGAGACTGTGCTAGCGATCAGCCCCCGCAAGCTTGAGCCGGAAGATGGCCTGCGCCGGATCGCGTCGCGCCTGCGGGCCGAACGCCAGCTTGCGATCCACGATGGGGTGGACGCGCGCTGACTGTCATGCCCACTTGCGTATCCCCGCACCCTTCTTTAGGGCGGACGCGACATTACCCAAACCCAATCCGTAGAGGGAATAACATGAGCGATACTGCCGACCGGGTGGCAAAGATTGTCGTCGAGCATCTCGGCGTCGAAGCCGATAAGGTCACTCAGGATGCAAGCTTCATCGACGATCTTGGTGCAGACAGCCTCGATATCGTTGAACTGGTGATGGCGTTCGAAGAAGAATTCGGCGTCGAGATTCCCGACGATGCGGCCGAGAAGATCACCACTGTGGGTGACGCGACCAAGTACATCGAAGAAAACAAGGGCTAAGGCCCGCCAGCGATGCCCCGGCATCCGCGCTGATCGAAATCTTGCCCGCGAGGGTACGATTGCGGTGTTTCCCAAGGCAGCAAATTGCCGGGAGCGCGGATCAGGGCCTAGACAGGCTCAGCCCTTACCGGGTTGGGCCTGTTGCTTTATCGGAGAACGCGAATGCGCCGTGTGGTTGTAACCGGGCTTGGCCTCGTCACCCCGTTGGGAGCCGATGTCGAAACGACGTGGGCTAACCTGATTGCAGGGGAAAGCGGGGCGGGCCAGATCACCCGGTTCGATGCCTCGAACCAGAAATGCACCATCGCCTGCGAGGTGAAGGGCAAGGATCATCCGTGGGGCTTCGATCCCGACAAGCGCGTGGATCACAAGGTCCAGCGCCAGGTCGATCCCTTCATCGTCTATGGCATTGATGCCGCCGGGCAGGCGCTGGAAGACGCGGGCCTTCTCGACATGACCCAGGCCGAAAAAGAGCGCACCGGCTGCTCGATCGGGTCGGGCATCGGCGGCCTGCCGGGGATCGAAATCGAGAGTGTCAATCTGCACGAACGCGGCCCCGGCCGGGTCAGCCCGCACTTCGTGCACGGGCGGCTGATCAACCTCATCACCGGACAAGTGCAGATCAAGTACGGTTTCATGGGGCCGAACCACGCGGTCGTGACCGCGTGCTCCACCGGCGCGCATTCGATTGGTGATGCGGCGCGGATGATTATGGCGGACGATGCCGACATCATGCTGGCGGGCGGGGCGGAAAGCACCGTCAACCCGCTCGGCATTGCCGGCTTTGCGCAGGCGCGCGCGCTCAATATGAGCATGAATGATCGCCCGACCGAAGCCAGCCGCCCCTACGACCGCAACCGTGACGGCTTCGTCATGGGTGAGGGCGCGGGCGTGATCGTGCTCGAAGAATACGAACGCGCCAAGGCGCGCGGCGCGAAGATCTATGCCGAAGTGACCGGCTACGGCCTGTCGGGCGACGCCTATCACGTCACCGCTCCGCATCCCGAAGGCAAGGGCGCGGAACTGGCGATGCGCATGGCGCTCAAGAAGGCGGGCCTCGGGCCGGGCGATATTGATTACATCAACGCCCACGGCACCAGCACGATGGCCGACACCATCGAACTCGCCGCGATCAAGCGTGTGCTGGGCGAAGGGCTGGGCGGGGCTTCGATGTCCTCGACCAAGTCCGCCATCGGCCATCTTCTGGGCGGTGCGGGCGCGGTCGAGGCGATCTTCTGCATCCTCGCGATGCGCGACCAGATTGTCCCGCCGACGCTCAACCTGCATGATCCTGACGAAGGCACCGAAGGCATCGATCTGGTCCCGCTGGTGGCGAAAAAGCGCGAAGTGCGCGCCGTGCTCAACAACAGCTTCGGCTTTGGCGGCACCAATGCCTCGATCATAATGCAGAAGGTCGACTGATAGCGATGCGCCTGTTCCGGTTGCTGCTGGCTCTGGCCGGTCTGGTGGCAGCCGGGCTGGTGCTGGCGTGGGTGTTTCTTGGATCGGCGACGGTCGGCAAGGACACCAATTTCACCATCCCTGCCGGGTCTTCGGTCGCAGCGGTCGCGGATAAGCTTGAGGCCGAGGGCCTGATTTCCTCGGCGTCCGGCTTCATGTTGCAAGCCCGCGTGTTCGGTTCCGACACGCCGATCCAGGCAGGCGAGTTTCTTCTGACCCCCGACATGAGCCAGGCCGATATCCTCGCAGCCTTCCAGTCGGGCGATGTGATCCGCCGCTTCGTGACGATCCCCGAAGGCATGCCCTCGATCCTGGTGTGGGAGCGGCTGATGGCCGAACCGCTGCTGACAGGCGAGGTTGCGGTGCCGCCGGAAGGCTCGATCCTGCCCGACACCTACGCCTTTGAACGCGGACAATCGCGCGCCAGTCTCGTCGAACAGATGCAGGCCGCGATGGACAAGGCGCTGGCCGAAGAATGGGGCAAGCGCAGCCCCGGCATCGCGGTCGACACCATGCGCGATGCGCTGATCCTTGCCTCGATCGTCGAGAAAGAGACTGGCAAGCCCGAAGAACGCCGCATGGTGGCCGGGCTTTACTCCAACCGGGTGAAGACCGGGATGATGCTTCAGGCCGATCCCACAATCATTTATCCGGTGACCAAGGGAAAACCACTGGGCCGCCGCATCCGCCAGTCGGAAATCGCCGCGGTCAACGGTTACAACACCTACACCCGCGTTGGCCTGCCCGAAGGTCCCATCACCAATCCGGGCCGCGCCAGTATCGCAGCCGTGCTGAACCCCGAAAGCACCGGCGCGCTTTTCATGGTCGCCGACGGCACTGGCGGGCACTGGTTTGCCGCGACGCTGGCAGAGCACAACGCGAATGTGGCGAAGTGGTATGCGATCCGCCGCGAGCGGGGCGAGATGTGATGCAGCGCGGCGGGTTAGCGCTTGGCTGATCCCTTCATCCTCACCGCTGTCCTGCCGCCCGACCTTCAGGGCTTTGCCGAGGGCCTGCGCCGCGCGCATTACCCTTCCGAACGGAACCACCTCCACGCCCATGTCACGCTGTTCCACGCCTTTGCGCCATCGTTGCTGGACGAGTTGCAGGACTTCCTTCCGCGCATCGCGGCTGAGTTTGCCGCCCCGACCGGCGCGGTTAAGGGGGTGATGGATCTGGGGAAGGGCACGGCCATCGCGCTCGAGGCGCCGCAGCTGCTCGCCTTGCGGGCCATGATCGCCGAGCATTTCCACGGTAGCCTGACATCGCAAGACCTGCACGAACCGCGCCTGCACATCACCATTCAGAACAAGGTGACCAAGGACGAGGCGCGCGCGTTGCAAGCCAGCCTGGGGCCGGTGCTTACACCATGGGTGGCCAAAGGGCGCTTCATCTTCCCCGCACTGGAGCTGCATCGCTATCGCGGCGGGCCGTGGGAGCGGATCAAGACCTGCGCTTTTCGCGGTCGTGAAAGGCTGTAACCGCGAGGCACCAACGAAGGCTTGACCGAGCGCCAAGGCCGCCCTATTGGCGCGCCTCGCCCGGGCCGACACCCGGAGCCGAATCCGGAAAGCCAAGCAGCGCCGGATGCCCACGGGGCGGAGTAGCTCAGCCGGTTAGAGCAGCGGAATCATAATCCGCGTGTCGGGGGTTCGAGTCCCTCCTCCGCTACCAACCAAGTCATTCCTGGTCTGGTTCTTGCCGAGCAATTGCCTTCAGTGGAAGGCCCAGGCCCGATCGGTTTTCCCGCTCCTTGCAGCATGTGGCGGCCCATCCCTATCGTTAAGCGGACGATCGTTTGGCCTGATGATCATCAGGTCGGTCAGCTGGGCGTTTTCGCGCTCGCGCGTGCGTTGCCATTGCGCTTCCAGGATTTCGGCTTTGCAAAGATCATGATCGTTGTCTGGCGTAATCCAAGCCTGGCCAACACCGAATGAGGGTGCTGCTTACGGGAATCAGCGATGGGTTTTGGATGAAAGGTCCGCTGCCCTGATGAAGAAATCAGTGCGATCGTGGAGGCGCTCAGGCATTTGGCCGCCCGCCGCGCCATGGCTGATAGCCTGTGTTTGCAGGTCGCTGACGAATAAACCCATGAACATTTCAGCAAGAAATTCTGGTGAGCCGTTCATGGCTACACCGCCGCCTTGCCACCGGGCAAATAAGGCGGCGATCGCGTCGCGGGTGCGGTTGGCTGTTCGTTCGAAGAATTGCCGCGCGAATTGTGGTTCGCTGATGCTGCGCGCGATGACGATGCGGACGAGCGCGATGACTTCGGGATCAAGAAATTGTTCATGAAGCCCTTCGGCGATCCGGCGCAATGTGTCTGCCGGAGACAATTGCGCAGCCTCGGCGTCGCGGACGAGCGTTTCGCCTGACGCCACATTTTCGCGGATCACCGCCTCCAGCAGCCCGTCCTTGTTGCCGAACAGTTTGTAGACTGTCGCCAGCGAACCGCCGGCGCGGGTGACGATTTGTCCCAGAGTCGTGCGTTCGTAACCTTGTTCAATGAACAGATGACGCGCTGCGCCAATGATTGCAGCTCTGCGCCGGTCGAGTCGCAACGTGTCAGACGGGGCGTCCATGATGCAATTTTGCCTCCTTGGCGTCGGGGTGATTGACATTGGTGTAATGATCATTACACCTTCGCAGTTGCAATAAAACTACTAAATGAAAGACCTCTCCCGATGATGCGCCTCTGCACCGGCATTGCCGCCTGCTTCCTGATCGTTGCGTGCTCAGGCGAACAGGCGCCGCCTGCACCTCAGCCGATTGAAGTGCAGACTGTCACCATCGCCGGTCAAACCATCCCCAACGTGATTGAACTGCCGGGCCGGGTCGAACCGGTGCGTCAGGCCGAAGTGCGCGCGCGCGTGACCGGGATCGTGCAGAAACGGCTTTATACGGAAGGCACCAATGTTTCAGAAGGCCAGCCGCTGTTCCTGATCGATCCGCGCGAATTGCGGGCCAGCTATGCCCAGACGCAGGCAGCCCTTGATCGCGCCCGCGCAACCGAGCGCAATGCACGCGCCGTGGTGGAACGCTACAAGCCGCTGGTCGCTGAAAATGCGATCAGCAGTCAGGAATATGACGCCGCGCTGGCGACCGCGCGCGAGGCCGAAGCGAATGTCGCTCAGATCCGCGCGCAGGTGGAGGCCGCATCGCTCCAGCTCAATTACACGACGGTCCGCGCGCCGATTGCCGGGCGGGCCGGGCGCGCGGAAATTACGGAAGGCGCGTTGGTCAGTCAGACCGAAGGCACCTTGCTGACGCGGATCGAGCAGACGGCGCCGGTCTATGTCAATTTCGCACAAGCGGCGAGCGAGGTTCTGGCGATCCGCCGTGCTATCAGTGCAGGCAAGATCGCGCTGGATGCCAACGACCGGGTCGAGGTTCGCCTCACCTTCACCGATGGCAGCGAATATCCCATCCCCGGCTACATCAACTTTCTGGCTTTCTCGGTTGACGAGGAAACCGGGACTGTGGGCCTGCGCGCTGAGTTTCCCAATCCCACCGGGCTGTTGCTGCCGGGCGAATTTGTCAGGGCCAAGCTGTTTGTGGGTGAGCGCAAGCAAGGGATCGTCGTTCCCCAGCGCGCCGTCACGCTGTCCGAACAGGGCGGTTCAGTGTTCGTCATCGATGCGAAGGGGCTGGTTGCCCCGCGTCCGGTGAAGCTGGGCGCGCTGGTTAGTGGCAACTGGATTGTCGAAAGCGGGCTGAAGCCAGGCGATGTGGTGATCACCAGTAACCTCCAGAAATTGCGGCCCGGCGTGCCGGTGAAGGCGGCTCGCGCGGCCGCTGGGGGCAAGCAGCCTGCGGGGTCCAAGCCGGCGCAACCCACCGGGGCGCGTTGATCCATGGCACGCTTTTTCATTGATCGCCCCATCTTTGCATGGGTGGTGGCGCTTGGCATCCTGCTGGCCGGCATCATTGCCTTGCGCGCCCTGCCGATCGAGCAATATCCCGAAGTCGCCCCCCCATCGCTGACGATCAGCGTGGTCTACCCCGGTGCCGATGCACAGACGCTCGAACAGAACGTCACGCAGGTGATCGAACAACAGCTCAACGGGGTTGAGGGCTTCCTCTACATGGCCTCGTCGAGTGCATCGAACGGCACGGCCAGCATCACGCTGACCTTCGAGGCGGGAACCGATATCGATATCGCCCAGACCGAGGTGCAAAACCGCCTCAGCACGGTCGAGGCGCGCTTGCCTGAGGAGGTCCGCCAGCAGGGCATTACCGTGCGGCAGGCCAATGCCGGGTTCCTGCTGATTGTCGCGCTGACCTCAACCAATGGCGATCTGAACAGCACCGACTTGGGCAATATTGCGTCCAGTCAGGTGATCGACGAGCTGCGCCGCGTGCCCGGCGTGGGGGATGTCACCTTGTTTGGTTCGCCCTATGCGATGCGCATCTGGCTCGATCCCGACGCGCTGGCGTCATATAATCTGTCGCCCAGCGCGGTGCTGAACGCTATCCGCGAGCAGAATGCGCAAATTGCAGGCGGCTCAATCGGCGCCAAACCGCTCGCGCGCGGCCAGCAGATCACGGCCACGATTACCAGCGAAGGCCGTTTTCGGACGGTCGAGGAGTTTGAGAATATCATCCTGCGCGCCAATACGGGCGCTGCGGTGGTGCGGCTGGGCGAGGTGGCCCGGATCGAAATCGGCGCGCAGAGCTACGCTACCTCCACCACGCTGAACAACGCGCCCATGGCTGGCATGGCCGTGCAATTGGGCACCGGAGCCAATGCGCTCGCCGCAGCCGAAGGCGTAAAGGCGCGTATGGCCGAGCTGGAATCCGGCCTGCCGAGCGGCGTCACATGGTCGATCCCCTATGACACCACGCCCTTCGTGCAGGCGTCGGTGGACGAGGTGGTCAAGACGCTGGTCGAGGCGATGCTGCTGGTGTTCCTCGTCATGTATCTCTTCCTGCAAAACTGGCGCGCGACGCTGATCCCGACGCTGGTGGTGCCGATTGCGCTGGCAGGCGCATGTCTGGGGCTGTGGCTGTTCGGCTTTTCGATCAACGTGCTTTCGCTGTTCGGGATGGTCCTGGCGATCGGCATTCTGGTCGACGATGCCATTGTTGTGATCGAGAATGTCGAACGGATCATGCGCGAGGAAGGGCTGTCCCCGCTCGAGGCCACGCGCAAGGCGATGGATCAGATCACCACCGCAATCATCGGCATCACGCTGGTGCTGATCGCGGTGTTCGTGCCGATGGCGTTCTTTCCCGGTTCGACGGGCGGCATCTACCGCCAGTTCTCGGTAACACTGGCGATCGCGATCTTTTTCTCGGCATTTCTCGCCTTGTCGCTCACGCCGGCATTGTGTGCCACCTTCCTCAAGCCGATTACGGGCGAGGGGCATGGGGGCGCCCATGCGGCTGAACCTGCGGGGCAGGGGGAAGCTATGCCGCAACAGCCGGGCTGGCGCGGCTGGATCGCCCGAACGGGCCGGTTCGTCGGTCGTTTCCTCGGCAAGTTCAACATTTGGTTTGCCCGCATGGAGGGCAAATATGATCGCTCCAACACGCGCATCCTGTCGGCTCCCAAGCGGGGCATGGCGGTCTTCCTCGCGTTGGTCGCCGTCACTGTCTTGTTGTTCGTGCGCTTGCCGACTGCGTTCCTTCCGACCGAGGATCAGGGCTTTCTCATCACGGCAGTGCAAGCCCCTCCCGGGGCCACCGAGGAGCGGATGGACGAGGCGCTGAAGCCCGTCACCGATTTCTGGCTTGCACAGGACGAGGTGCAAAGCCTGGTCGTGGTGCGCGGCTTCAGCTTTTTCGGGCAGGGCCAGAACAACGCGCTCATGTTCGCCTCGCTCAAGCCCTGGGGCGAACGCTCTGCTGCCGAAAGCAGCGCGGAATCTCTGCTGCAACGCGCGATGGGCCTGTTCATGCAGAACGATGGGGCGACCGCCTTTGTCATTCAGCCCCCGGCGATCCAGTCGCTTGGGCAGGCCAGCGGCTTCACGCTCAAACTGCAGGATCGCGCCGGGCTGGGGCGCGAGGCGCTGATTGCCGCACGCGACCAACTGCTGGGTGCAGCGTCGCAAAGCTCCTTGATCACAGGCTTGCGGCCCGAGGATCAGGGACCGAGCCCCGAGGTCAAGGTCAAGATCGATCGGGTGCAGGCCCGTGCGCTGGGTCTCTCGATGACCGAGGTCAATGCCGCGCTCTCGATCACCTTCGGTTCGGCTTATGCGAATGACTTCAACCGCGAAGGGCGGGTGTTGCAGGTGCTGGTTCAGGCCGATGCCCCCTTCCGCATGACGCCCGATGATGTGCTGGCCTTGCGCATTCCCAATGCTGTGGGCGAACTGGTGCCCTTCGGCGCTTTCGCCTCGGCGGAATGGTCTGCTGCGCCTGCCAGCCTTGCCCGCTACAACGGTTATCCGGCCATGACGCTGTCGGGCATGGCCGCGCCCGGCGAATCCTCTGGTGCTGCGCTGGCCGAGATGGAGCGGCTTGCCGGCGACTTGCCGCCGGGTATCGGCTATGAATGGACCGGCATTTCCTTCGAGGAAAAGCAGGCGGGCGGGCAGATCGGGTTGTTGCTTGGCCTTTCTGTAGTGGTCGTCTTCCTCGTGCTCGCGGCGCTTTACGAAAGCTGGACGATCCCGCTCGCTGTGCTGCTGATCGTGCCGATGGGCGTGCTGGGCGCGGTGCTGTTTTCGATGCTGCGCGGACTTTCCGCCGACGTCTATTTCAACGTGGGTCTCATCACCATCATCGGTCTGGCGGCGAAGAACGCGATTCTGATCGTGGAATTCGCAATCGAGGAGGAAGAACGCGGCATCGCCCCGCTCGAAGCGGTGAAGTCTGCTGCGCGGCTCCGTCTGCGGCCGATCATCATGACCTCGCTGGCCTTTGCGATGGGGATGGTGCCGCTGGTGCTGGCGAGCGGGGCGGGGGCGGCCAGCCGCGTCGCCGTTGGCACGGGCGTGCTGGGCGGCATGATCGCGGCCACTGTCCTGGGCGTGTTCCTGATCCCGCTGCTCTATCTGATGGTCCGCCGCATCGGTCGCAAGGGCGAGGGCGGACGGACGGAGCCGCTGCCGCCATCCGATTTGCAAAAGGATGGGGAGCCCCTCCAATGAACCGCCTGATTCCCCTCGCGCTGGCCCCTGCAATGCTGGTTGGCTGCGTCAATCTGGCGCCGGACGATACCCGTCCGGCCCTTGCGAGCGCGCCTGCGTTCGATCCCTCATATCGGCCCGATGGCACAGTGGTGGCGTCGCAATTGTCATATCGTGAATGGTATCGCGATCCGCGCCTGCAAAGCCTCATTGCCACGGCGCTTGCAAACAACCGCGACCTGATGGCTGCAACCGCCCGGATCGAGCAGGCGCGTGCGCGCTTTCGGATCGAGAACAGCCGGCGCCTGCCCAATCTGGTCGCCACGGCCAGCGGCACGCGCACACAGCAGGCCACGGCCGGCAACCCGGCGTTTGCAGCTGGCGGCGGTGATTTGCCGTCTTCCTTCACCTTCAACCGTTTCGATATCGGGGTGGGTGTCAGCGCCTTCGAGCTCGATTTTTGGGGCCGCGTCAAAAATCTCAGCGATGCGGCGCGGGCGACTTACCTCGCCGAGGTAGCGACCCAGCGGGCCTTCTACCTTTCGCTCATAGCTGATACGGCCACGACCTATTTCGAGATCATTGAGACCGAAGAACAGATCGTACTGGCCGAAGCGACCGCTGCGAGCCGCCGTGAAGGGCTGAAGATCGCCAAGCTGCGGCTTGATGCAGGTGTTACGTCCGCGCTGCCCTATCGTCAGGCCGAAACGCTGCTGACCCAGGCCGAACAGCAGATTGCCAGCGAACGGCTCGCGCTGGCGCAATTGCGCAATCAGCTGGCGGTGTTGGTGGGAGCCAACACGATGGAAGACTTGCCGCCGGGACTATCGCTCGCAGTGCAAGCCGATGAGCGCCGTCTGGCGGCAGGACTGCCATCCGAACTGTTGCTGGCGCGACCGGATATTGTCGCTGCTGAGGAACAGCTGCGCGCTGCTCGCGCCAATATCGGCGCGGCGCGGGCGGCGTTCTTTCCGTCGATTTCGCTGACGGGCAATACCGGACTGACGTCGGGTAGCCTCGGCAATCTTTTCGACCAGGACGGGTTGGGTTGGAGCTTTGGTCCGTCGATCTCGCTCCCGATCTTCGATTTCGGCACGCGCGAGGCGAATCTCGATCTCGCCAAGGCGTTGGAGGTCGAACAGGTCGCAAATTATGATCGGACCGTTCAACAGGCATTCCGCGAAGTGTCCGATGCGCTGGCGGGGCGCGAATATCTCGCCCAGCAGATCGCAACGCTGGAACGGGCGCGCATTGCCCAATCCGAAATCGCGCGGATTGCACGGTCGCGATACCGTGAGGGTGTGGCTGACTATCTCGAAGTGCTTGATGCCGAGCGCAACCTGTTCAGTGCCGAGCAGCAACTGCTGGCCACCCGCCGGGCGTGGCTGCAGAACCGCGCAACCTTGTTCGTATCGCTTGGCGGCGGTGCCGGGGCAACCGATCCCGGCAGCTGAAAGGGCATGGGATCTTGCTGTCCTTCACAAGCAGCTTTGAGGCTGTTTGATTCTCCTACGGTTGGTTTGTTGGTAGCGAAGGAGGGCGCCGCCAAATGCTAATCTCGAACGAAATGGTGTCCGGGAAAAAAAGCGCGAGAATCCTGTTGACCGAATCTGAGGTGGCCCATATAGGCCCCTCACCGACGCGGCGCTGCCGGCTTTTGCCTCTGCTGCTACGTTGGTCGCCAAGATAATCGGAT
>NZ_PKRO01000050.1 GCF_002855495.1 Porphyrobacter sp. TH134 | reverse complement strand
CCGGAAGACCATCCGCCGGGAAATCGATCAGGCCAAGGCGACACCTCGTAAAGCTGGATGTCGCCTTACGGCTCCTGTGAACTGTCCTTCAACACGGATCAATCCTCGGGCGTCAGCAGCTTATGGATGTGGACCACCACATATTTCATCTCGGCATCATCGACCGTGCGCTGCGCCTGCGCGCGCCATGCTTCAACCGCCGCGTCGTACGAGCTGTAGACGCCGACGACGTGAATGCTCTCGGGGTCCTGGAATTCAAGCCCGCGCGGATCGGTAACGCGGCCGCCCATTACGAGGTGAAGCCGCTGGGTGGGAGTGGTTTCTGCCATGATGTGTACCCTTGGGGAGGAAGTCTGCGCGCCCCTTAGCGATTGTTTCGCCGGGGGCAAACCTTCTCGCGTAAAGGTGCCTTAGCCTTGGACTTTGCGCACCAGATCGCGCGCCGCATCCGAGGCGGCCTTGCCTGTCTTGCGCGCCAAGGTGCGGGTGCTGTCAGCGGCTGATCCTGCGGCCTGCGCTGTTTCGGTCGCAAGGCGCTTGGCACGTGATCCGGCAGCGTCGCCCAGCTCGGCAGCGCGTTCCTGGCCGGTTTGCGCGGCATCGAGCGCTTCGTCGATCATGGTCATGGCATAAGACAAAACGGTCTCGCCGATCATCCGGCCGATCCGTGATCCGCCCCGCGAACTGACAGTGCCGACCCCGGAACGGGCGCTTGCCGCAGCGCTGGAAATGGCACCGGCGGTGCCATGCGCAACCTTGCTGGCGACCCGGCGGCCGGGGCGGGTCAGCAGACCAACGAGGAGGCCTAGCGCCAGCGCGCCGCCGATCACCGTCAAGGGATGGGCACGGGTATATTGCGCCGCGGCCGAGGCAGCCTCACGCGCCTGATCGGCCAGACCGCGGGCTTCATTGCGTCGCTCGGCCGCCTCGATGCGGGCCCGGAGCGAATCGCGAGCATCGGCAGCAGCATGGCGAGGGGTGGGGTTGGTCATTCTAAATCTCCTGGCGCAGCCGCAGCGGACTGAGCAGCTTCGGTATCGGTATCGGTATCAGGGTCGGTGTCATCACCGGTGAAATCACGTAGCCAATCCATGATAGGCCCGCGCCCCAGCCACAGGATGATCGCGCCAATCAGCACGGCAAGCACGCCCTGATGATCGCTCGCCTGGGCCTTGGCCTGTGCCAGCACATCACGGGCGCCGGTCTTGATGCGGGCCGAAATCGTCGAGCTTACGCCCGATGATACGCGGCTTGCGATGCCTTCCTCGGCAAGATTTTCGCGCAGCCGATTGATGTCATCGACCAGCACAGCGCGGGCGGCGTCGCGCAGCTGCCGGTCTTCGACAAAGCGTTGCGGCAAGGTCGTCATGCGTCATCCCCGGGTGCGAACAGAGCGCCGAGCACTTTGCCCTCACCCACCGCGCTGCCGACCAGCGCGGCAACACCGATCAGCAAAACGCCCACCACAATCGCGATCGCGCCCCAGATCGTCACCAGCGGTGCCAGCGCGATCACCGCGCCCACCGCCAAAGCGATCAGCGCGATGTGGAGCAGCACCAACGCCAACACCAGTAGCACCAGCGCGCGTCCGGCAAGTGTGCCTGCCAGACTGGCGCGGGTTTTCTGGAAGGCGATTTCGGCTTCGGCATAGGTGCGCGCATCCTCGATCAGCACGCTGATATCATCGCGCAGATCGGTAAAGCCGCTGTCCTGCCCGCCGACGTCCGTCGCCGCAGTCTCGGGCGTGATATCGGGATCGGGCCACGTGCCATCCGGCGCTTCGGACAAGCCGGGGTCGGTGCTGTGCATGGGTCAGCCTTCAGGCGCGATCAGCGCCGCTTTCCGCCCAGCATGCGCGCCAGAAAGAAGCCGACCAGGGCTGCAACACCCACCGCAACGCCCGGGCTTTTGCGAACCGCAGCGCGGGCATCTTCGCTCAGTTCCTCAACGCTTTTGGCTTCGAGCTTTGCCGAGGTTTCCTGCAACGTGCGCGAGGCCTTGCGGGCATAATCGCCATATTGTTCGCCCAGCTTCTCGTCTATCTGGACTGCGGTGTCGCCCACCACCTTGCCCAGCGAGGCGATAGCGTCAGTAGCGACCTGCTTGCCTTCGACCGCGAGTTCGCTGGCCTTGCCCTTGGCCTGTTCGCCATAGTTCTTGGCTTCGGCAACCAGATCGGTGCCTTTGCCCTTGGCCTGTCCGCCGACAGAGCTGAGGCGGTTTTCCGCTTCGGCGCGCAGCGCCGCGGCACCGGCCTTGGCTTCTTCAAGTGCTGCGTTGAAGCGGCTTTTGGCTTCAACCACCTGAGGGGAAGCGGGCGTTGCATCCTCGCCCTTGTTGGCTGCCGCGGTCTTGCGGGGTGCTGCCTTGACCGGGCCTTCGGACATGGCGGCCGCGCCCTTGGCTGATTTTGCCGGGGTTTTCTTGGTCGGGGTCGTGTCTGCCATCGTGATACTCCTTGGTTATTCGGCCGATCCTTGCCGGGGCGCGCCATCCGCTTGCACGCGGCCATTCGCGCGCATAGGGACATTTCGCGTCCGGCCTGACTGGAATCGACAAGCCAGAATCATGCCGTCTTCATTATCATAGTGTTGAAGTGTCTTAACACCCTAAACCACATTACAGCCGGAGCCAAACATGACCGCGATCATCGACATCCACGGCCGCGAAATCCTCGACAGCCGCGGCAATCCGACCGTCGAAGTCGACGTGCTGCTTGACGACGGCAGCTTTGGCCGCGCCGCCGTGCCTTCGGGCGCGTCAACGGGTGCGCATGAGGCGGTCGAACTGCGCGACGGGGATGCGGCCCGCTATCTCGGCAAGGGCGTGCTCAAGGCGGTCGAGGCGGTGAACACCGAAATCCGCGAACTGCTGACCGACAATTTCGATGCCGAAGACCAGCGCGATATCGATCTGGCGCTGATCGCACTGGACGGCACGCCGAACAAGGCGCGGCTTGGGGCGAACGCGATCCTCGGCACGTCGCTGGCGGTGGCCAAGGCGGCGGCCAATGCGCGGGGCTTGCCGCTCTATTCCTATCTCGGCGGGGTTTCGGCCCACATGCTTCCCGTCCCGATGATGAACATCATCAACGGCGGCGAACATGCCGACAACCCGATCGATATTCAGGAATTCATGATCATGCCGGTGGGTGCCGGTAGCATCGCCGAAGCGGTGCGCTGGGGCGCTGAGGTGTTCCACACCTTGAAGAAAGGGCTGGCGCAAAAGGGCCTGGCCACCAGCGTTGGCGATGAAGGCGGCTTTGCGCCGAACCTTGCCAGCACCCGCGCCGCGCTCGATTTCATCATGGAAAGCGTCGCCAAGGCTGGCTTCACGCCGGGCGAGGACATCGTGCTGGCGCTGGATTGCGCAGCGACCGAGTTCTTCCGCGACGGCCGCTACGAAATCTCGGGCGAGGGGCTGAGCCTCACCCCGCACGAAATGGCCGATTACCTCGCCAAGCTTGCCGCCGAATATCCGATCCGTTCCATCGAAGACGGGATGAGCGAGGATGATTTCGAAGGCTGGGCCGCGCTCACCGCCAAGCTGGGCGACACGGTCCAGCTGGTCGGCGACGACTTGTTCGTGACCAATCCTGCCCGCCTGAAGGACGGGATCGCCCGCGGCCTCGCCAATTCGCTGCTGGTCAAGGTCAACCAGATCGGCACGCTGACCGAAACACTCGCCGCCGTCGATATGGCGCACCGTGCGCGCTACACCTGCGTGATGAGCCACCGTTCGGGCGAGACCGAGGATGCGACGATCGCCGATCTGGCGGTTGCCACCAACTGCGGCCAGATCAAGACGGGTTCACTCGCGCGGTCAGACCGGCTTGCCAAATACAACCAGCTGATCCGTATTGAAGAAGAGCTGGGTGATAGTGCAGGCTACGCCGGCGCCGCCTGCTTTGGCGTGCGCGGTTAGATCACCGCGTCAACCGCGTCGAAGAAGCGTTCCATCGCTTTCTGGCCCGCAGCGGTCAGCCGAACGAGTACGCGGCGGTTGTCCTCCGCGTCGGCCTCGCGCGCGATCAAGCCTGCGTCCGCGAGCACGCCCAACCACCGCAAGCCGGTGGTTGGGGGCGTCGCCGAGCCTATGCAGGCGCTTGAAACGGACACGGCCTTGCCTTCGCCCTGGGCAATGTAAAGGTCGAGCAGAATATCCCAGGCAGGCTCGCCAAACAGGTCGGTATTGCCGAAAATCGCCGCGCGCTTGCGGCGCAAGCTATAGGCCTTGCGCGCCAATGCGAGGTGGCTGCGCGCAATTGCCGGCGGACGGGCCACCTCGTGCTCGCTTGAGGATCCCGCCGATGTAGCGGCAATGCGGAGCCGTTCTGCAATAGCCAGAAGTTCGCTGGCGAGCGGGTGCGGCAACGCTTCAGGTTCGGACTGATCCGCCCCGTTCGCAACTTGCCCGCCATTGCACATTGCCGTGTTACCCTGTTGCCCCGAGGGCTGCCGGATCACTGTCCAACTTGCCCTGCGGCCATCATAGGATTTCAAACGCAGCCTGGCTTTACGGGATAATACGCAGGTTATTGTTTAGATAGCGAAAGTTGCGTGATCATGGTGACACCGCCGCGCGCGCCTGATCCAGTCTGAGCTGTTGAATTGCCGCATCGACATGCGCTGCGGCAATGGCGGCGCCCGCCTGATCGAGCGCGGCGAGCTGCTTTTCAAGCGCGGCAATGATGGCAATCGCGCCGATGATATTCGGCGTCGTATGTGAGAGGTTTTCCAAGGTCAGATCCCAAGCGTGTTGGCTTATCTGCTGGTGTTTGCGACCCATCAACACCAGCAGCGCGTGGTGGGATATCGCGTTAATTCCTTATGGAAATCTACAGAGGGAAACTACGTAGCGGCGGGCGTGCGTCAGAACGGGACGCCCGCCCGCCCAAGCGTCAACGGCCAAACCGATCCTGCAATGCCAGCAGCGCAAGCGCGGCCTTGGCTGCCTCGCCGCCCTTGTCCTTCTGCGCGGGATCGGCGCGGACCAGTGCCTGCGCCTCGTTCTCGACGGTAAGAATGCCGTTGCCGATCGCGATACCATCCATCGTCAGGGCCATGATCGCACGCGCGCTTTCGCCTGCAACGATTTCGAAATGATAGGTCTCGCCGCGGATCACAACGCCGATCGCGACGAACGCGTGATAGCGATCGGCTTCGGCGGCCAGCGCGATTGCGCCCGGAATTTCAAGCGCACCAGGCACCGTCAGCACGTCGACCGAGTGCCCCTCAGCCTCCAGCGCAGCGCGGGCGCCAGCGATGAGCATGTCGTTCAAATGGGAATAGAAACGCGCTTCGACGATTAGAATGTCGGCCATGGGGGTGATTACTCCGGAATGGGGTGGAAGTCAGTGATGGTCAGGCCGTAGCCTTCGAGCGCGACAAGATCGGGGCGGCTGTTTGACAGCAAAACCATATCGGTCACGCCCAGATCGACCAGAATCTGCGAGCCGATGCCGATATTGCGCAGCTCCTCGTCAGCGCTCCATTCGCCGGTGCCGACGCGGCCCGTCAGGATCACGATCACGCCAGAGCCATGCGCACCAATCGCCTGCATGGCCCGCTGCAACGTCCGCTTGCGGGCACCGGGCGCGCCAAGCACATCGTCAAACACCGAGATCGGGTGAACGCGGGCGAGGGTGGGCTCGCCGGGAACCACATGACCCTTTTGCAGGACATAGGCCTCGCTGCCCGCCACCCGGTCGCGATAGGTGATCATGCGCCAATGGCCGCCGTAATCCGAGGTAAAGGCGCGTTCCGACAGGCGCTCGACCAGATGGTCATTGCGCATCCGGTAAGCGATGAGGTCGCGGATCGTGCCGATTTTCAGATCGTGCCGCCGGGCGAACTTCACCAGATCATCGAGCCGGGCCATGGTCCCATCCTCGTTCATGATCTCGCAAATCACGCCGCTTGGGTTCAGGCCCGCCAGCCGCGAGATATCGACGGCCGCTTCGGTATGGCCTGCGCGCACCAATGTGCCGCCGTCGCGTGCCGTGAGCGGGAAGACGTGACCGGGGGTGACGAGATCGTCCGCGCCCTTGGCCGCATCGATTGCAACCGAAATGGTCCGGGCGCGGTCGGCCGCTGAGATGCCGGTGGTAACGCCTTCGCGCGCCTCGATCGAGATGGTGAAGGCCGTTTGCATCGATTCCTTGTTGTTGCGGCTCATCGGCTGCAATCCGAGCGTGTCGACCCTGTCTTTGGTCAACGCCAGGCAAATCAGGCCGCGGCCATGCATCGCCATGAAGTTGATCGCCTGCGGGGTCGCCATCTGCGCGGGGATGATGAGGTCGCCCTCGTTCTCACGGTCTTCATCATCAACCAGGATATACATGCGCCCGTTGCGCGCCTCGTCGACGATCTCCTCGATCGTGGCGAGCACCGGCCTGTCGGCGTTGGCATCAAGAAAGGCGTCGAGCTTGGCGAGGGTTTCCGCGGTCGGGTTCCAGCTATCCTCGGTGCAATCACGCAGGGTGTTGGCATGAAGTCCCGCAGCGCGCGCGAGGCCAGCGCGGGTCATGACGCCCGATGTGATGAGATCGCGAACGCGTGTGATGGATGATGTGCTCATATGCGCCATTTATCACATCGAAATGTGAACGCAAGGGCAGGTGATGGTCAAGCATCATCTTGGAGCCCGTGCTCCATCAACGGGAAATGCAACGCGAACACGCCGAGCGTGTCTCGTCATGTGATTAAGGGAACCAAGAAGGTGAATGTGTAATGATGGTGGACGCACTTGGGCTCGAACCAAGGACCCGCTGATTAAGAGCTATGATCAGAGGGTCCTAGCGCGTCCGCATGGGTCCAAGAATGGCGGAAATCTGCGATTCATAGTCCGCATTGTTCTTGAAATGTTCGCCAGTATCCACTACAAAAAGCTACCTAAGGTAGCAGGTACATATGGCGAACAAAGTAGGTTTGACGGATGCGAAGATCGCAGGGCTGAAGGCGCCGACTGCGGGTCAGGTTGAGCTCGCCGATGGTATCGTACCCGGCCTCAGGCTCCGCATGGGTGCCAGTGGTATCAAGACGTACATTCTGCGCAAGCGGGTTCAGGGCAAATGGTTGAATGTGACAATCGGACGCCATGGGCCAAGCTTTACACTGGCCCATGCCCGAAAGAAGGCGCGCGATCTGCTTGTCGATGTCGAGCAGGGCAAGAGCATCGCCAGAAAGGCGGGGGCAAAAAGAAAGGGATCAAAAGGGGTCGGGACAGTCGCGGAGCTCTACGAGACGTACCTTGCTCAGCAGATCGAGGGCAAAAAGCGGAGCGCGAGGGAGTTCGATCGAGTGTTCCGAAAATACATCGAGCCCGAGATTGGAGACCGGCTCGCGGACTCCATTACCCGAAGTGACGTGAGCCGCTTCGTTGAGAAAATTGCGTTCGAGCGGGGCAAGGAAACCCTGACGATGGCGCGCATCGTGTATCGCCATCTTTCGACCTTCTACACGTGGGCGCTCACCAGACTTGAGCATATGCCAGCCAACCCCTGCCGGGATGCGTGGCGCCCGAAGCGGAATGAGCCTCGCGACCGTGTACTCAGCGACCGTGAGCTTGCTGCGCTGTGGCAATCTGCGGTCGAGGATGGCTATCCGTTCGGCCATCTCGTGCAGATGCTTATTCTTACGGCTCAACGCAGAGGTGAAGTGCTTGATGCGGCGTGCGATGAGTTCGACTTCAAGGCGAAAGTCTGGACAGTTCCGGGCGACCGAGCGAAAAACGGCAAAGCGAATGTGGTGCCGCTATCCGCCAAGGCCCTGGCAGTCATCACCGAGATATTCATGGCGGCTGGCATCGACCCTGACGAGGCCCACAAGCAATCCCAGATCCTGTTGGCATCGAAGGTCACCAATACGAACAGCGTCAGCGGACTATCGAAGGCCTGGAAGCGCATCAGGGCAAGCGTGGACGAAAAGCTCGGCTATGAGGCCGGTCACTTCACCATGCATGATATTCGACGGACGGTGGCAACTGGTCTCCAGCGTCTTGGCATACCCTTGGTGGTTTCTGAGGCGGTGCTCAATCACCAGTCAGGATCAGCTATGGCTGGCGTCGCTGGCGTCTATCACCGTCACCAGTATACCAACGAGAAACGGGAGGCGTTGGCGCTGTGGGGTAAGGAGGTAATGCAGATTGCAGCCAAGTATCCAGTCGAAGTCAAAGTCGGCTAATCTCACAGGGGTTCGCAACCGCAACAAATCCGCCCAGCTAGAAACTGCAGGATGATGGGCCGTGCTATGGCCATCGTGGGTCGATCTTTAGAAACGCCATTGTCGAAGGACCTCTTGGACATATCCGGGCGTCTCGCCATTCCGGGGAATGCCGCCTGCGCGTTCCACTGCGCCGGGACCCGCATTGTAGGCAGCCACCGCGAGGTGAACCACGCCGAACCTGTCGAGCATCTGCCGCAGATACCGCGCCGCGCCGAAGATGTTGGCCATAGGATCGAAGCGATTGAAGACCCCGAGTTCTTTTGCCGTGGCTGGCATCAGCTGTCCAAGACCTGCTGCGCCTGCAGGGCTGACGGCGAAGGGGTTATATCGAGATTCTGTCCATACGAGCGCATCGAGCAGGCCCGCGGGCAATGAGTACTTCGCTTCCGCCGCATAGATGTGGGGAAGGTAGCTTGCTCGCCTGAAGTCGGAGGGGCCAGGTTTGGCCTTGGGTTCGTATCTGTATGGCAGGTTCACCCGGCCATTTTGTGGTACAATGAGACCCGATGCCGGGCCGGCCTGACGGGATGACCACAGCCCATGCTCGACCAGCTGGAAGCCGTTCGATGTTTCAGCAATCCGGATGCCTTCGGAGTGACTCGCGGGGGCTTCGATTGTGGCTGGCGCGGACAAATCCTGGGCTCTGGCGGAGGTAGCAGAGGTGATCGCGAAGCCTGCGACCAAGATAGCTTTCATTGTCATTTCTCGATCCTTCTATAGCCGAATCGAGTGAGAACATATATAGAACAAGTGGCGTAGGAAATTGGTTTGGCGCGAGTGCAGAGTGGAGGCTGCACGGGGAGGGCACCTCAACCGGAGAAGGTCGATGCCCCCGTTAGACAAACCTCATCAACTCGAACGCCGCGCCCGCGCGATCGTCGAAAGCCTTCAGGGTACATGGAGTCGGGGCAAAGGCATGTGCTGCTGCCCGGCGCATGATGACCGAACTCCCTCTTTGAGCGTGACACTGGGAAGAAAGGCGATCCTGTTTCATTGCTTCGCGGGATGCTCGAACGAGGAGGTCATAGCAGCACTGGACCGCCAGGGTGTTCGCAGCCGTGACCTGTTCGATGGCTCTAGTGCCGTGGTCGCTGATCGACAGGAAAATAGGGCCTTCGATTCCAACGCGCGGCGTTTGTGGCAATCGGCGACGGCGATCTCCGACAGCCCTGCCGAAGGATACCTCGCGCAGCGCGGGATCCTGCGTGCCTCTGATCAGCTCCGTTACCTCGAGCGCACGCCGCTCGGACCACGTGGCGCGGTCCAGTTCCTCCCTGCAATGTTGGCGAACGTCACGACTGACATCGGCACAATAGCGGTGCACAGGACGTTTATCGATACTGCGAGCGGCAAGTTGGCGGGTTTCGAGCGTCCCAAGCGTGCGCTGGGAAGCCTCAGCTGTGGTGCTGTCAGACTTGCCCCGCCAGCCGCGGGCCGGTTGGGCCTTGCCGAAGGTATCGAAAGCGCCCTGTCAGCCATGCAGCTGTTTGGGATTCCTTGCTGGGCAACGCTCGGGAACGAGCGGTTCGGCCTCGTCGCGATTCCCGAGAGTGTGCGCGAGCTCCACTTGTTCATCGACAATGATCCGGGAGGCGAGCTCGCGGATCAGCGCGCACGAAAGGCCTATTCTGCATCAGGCCGTGTGATCCACTCGCGAGCACCAGCGTCGACCGGTCTCGACTGGAACGATGAACTCAAGGCAAGGCTCGCTCGGCAAACCTGATCAGCGAGCCAGAGGGGAGGGGGCCTTCGGCTGATTGAGGCCTGCGAGGCGCAGGACCTCGTCAGGAGGTTTCCCATGTCCAACACTTCCCTCGCCTTCGCATTCGATCCACCATCTCCGCCGCTTGTCGTGACGGCAGCCAAAGCAATGGCGTTGCAATTGGCAGCAGGCAGCGCGCTTTCGCGCGGCGACATCAACCGCATCATGATGGACCACTTCGGCGGAACCGATGCACTCGGGGCATGGTCAGTCCGTGATGCTCACGCTGCGCTCGAGCTGGCGCAGGTTCAACATCTGCAAGCATCAGATCAAGTCCAGCCCACGAGCCCGATCGACGAGGCGGAACAGTTCTTCTGCGGCCTCGATGCCCGAGTTCCGACCCAGAGCAATCGCAGCGACGAGCAGATCGAATGGCAGCAGTTTGCAACGCCGCCGCGCCTTGCCTGGCTTGCTGCTCGGGCCTGCGCGCTGGCCACTGGCGAACTTGTGCTCGAACCATCGGCCGGAACGGGGATGCTCGCGGTCTGGACCGCCAAGGCCAGCTCGCGCCTTGCCCTCAACGAAATCTCGCCGCTTCGCCGCGACTGCCTGAGCGCCTTGTTCCCTGCGGCCCGAGTGACCGGCTATGACGCTGAGCTGATCGACGAACTGCTCGATCCAGCCATCATCCCGAGCGTCGTGCTGATGAACCCTCCCTATTCCCACGGCATTGAGCGAGGGCACGATAGTCACACTGGCTCGCGCCATCTGCGGTCGGCCTGGAACCGTCTGGCGTCCGGGGGGCGGCTTGTCGCGATCATGCCTAAATGGTTCGACTGTGCGAAGTTCTTGGCGGGGTTGAAGGGGCCGATCTCGCTGCGGCTCATTGCCGACGTCGAACGCGCGTTCGTCAGACAGGGCACCGGCATCACCACGCGGCTGTTGGTCTTCGACAAGGTGGAAGGCTCCCATGAGCCTGTCGCTATCCGCACAAACGACTTTCGCCAGCTGGTCGATCTTGTCGATGCTTTGCCGGCTCGCGCCAGCTTGGAGGCTGTTACTGAGCAATCGAGCCTTCCGGCTCGTGCGCCGTTTCGCCTTGTGGCGGTGCCGCGCAGGCCGTTGCCTACACCAGCGAGGATCACTCCTTCAGCCTCCGCCATCGGGTCGCTTACCTACCAGTCGCTTGAAACCCCTGCGCCGGTCGCCCCTCAGGTTGGCCACAATCTGCCCTATCGCCCCAGCCGGATCGTGATCGATGGCGCGGCCGAGCATCCAACGCCGCTCGTCGAGTCCGTCGCCATGGGGTCGATCTCGGCACCCAAGCCGGACGCGGTGCCGCAGCTGCCTGGCGGACTTATCGCCAAAGGGTTGCTATCGAATGCCCAGGCAGAGACCCTGATCTACGCCGCCAGCGCTCACGCCCGCGATCTTCCCGGCCGGTTCGAGCCCGAGGACAAGGGCTGTTCGCTCAAGGCCTCGGCGGAAGGTCAGGTCTACCGACAGGGCTACTTCCTTGGGGACGGCACCGGCGCTGGTAAAGGACGCCAGGTCGCGAGCGTCATTCTCGATCGCTGGGTGCGCGGCGAGCGCCGCCATATCTGGATTTCGAAGAACGAGGCGCTGCTCGAAGACGCGCGCCGCGACTGGGCCGCCCTTGGCGGCCTCCCGATCGACATCCAACCTCTGGCGTCCTGGAAACTCGGCACCTCCATCGCGATGCGCGAGGGGATCCTCTTCGTGACCTATCCGACCTTGCGTTCGGGTCGAAACGACGCAACGCGCCTTGACCAGATCCTAGCCTGGGCCGGTGAGGATTTCGACGGCGTGATCGTGTTCGACGAAGCGCACGCCATGGCCAACGCTGCCGGCGGTGAAGGATCGCGCGGCAAGGTCAAGGGATCGGAGCAAGGCATTGCCGGGGTGCGTCTGCAGAACCTCCTGCCCCGGGCGCGCGTGCTGTACGCCTCGGCAACCGGTGCGTCCGACGTCAACAACCTGGCCTATGCGACGCGCCTCGGGCTCTGGGGTCCGGAGACCGCCTTCGCCAATCGCGAGGCTTTCGTTGCCGACATTCGCGACGGCGGCATCGCCGCGATGGAACTGGTTGCGCGGGACCTCAAGTCGCTCGGACTCTACACAGCCCGGGCCCTTTCATTCGCCGGTGTCGAATATGAGATCCTCGAGCATTGCCTGACCGAGGATCAGATCGCGATCTACGATGCCTACGCCGAAGCCTGGGCGATCATTCACACCAACCTGCGCGACGCGCTGGAGGCGACGCGGATCGTCGACTGCGAAACCGGAGGGACGCTCAACTCCGGTGCCAAGTCCGCAGCGCTGTCGATTTTCGAAGGAACCAAGCAGCGCTTCTTCGCGCAGCTGCTACTGTCGATGAAGCTCCCCAGCTTGCTGCCCGCGATCGATACGGCGATTGCTGATGGTCACGCTGTGGTCGTCCAGCTGGTTTCGACGGCAGAAGCGATGCTTGATCGACGACTTGCCGACCTGTCTGTCGAGGAGCGCGAAGCTCTCGAGATCGACCTCTCCCCAAGGGAATACGTGATCGACTATCTCGCCAAGAGCTTCCCTGTCCGCCTGATGGCGGTGTTCACCGACGAAAACGGCAATCCTCGCTCCGAGCCGATGAGTGACGAGCATGGCGCTCCTGTGCTCTGTCGCTCTGCGCTTGCCGCGCGCGACCGGATGATCGAGCAGCTCTGTGCATTGCCGCCTATCGCCACAGCCCTCGATGCTGTAATCGAACGCTTCGGCGTTGACCAGGTTGCGGAAGTCACCGGTCGCACCCGTCGGCTCATCGTCGACCGCGATGGTCGCCGGAAACTCCAATCCCGCTCGCCGCGCGCCAATGTCGCCGAGACCCAGGCATTCATGGACGGTGCCAAGCGCATACTGGTGTTCTCCGATGCCGGGGGAACCGGGCGCAGCTACCATGCCGATCTGGCCGCGAAGAACCAGGCCCGCCGCGTCCACTTTCTGCTCGAGCCGGGCTGGCGGGCTGACGCCGCAATCCAGGGGCTTGGCCGCACCAATCGCACCAACCAGGCATCGGCTCCGTTGTTCCGGCCCGTGACCACCGATGTGCGTGGCGAGCGGCGGTTCATTTCGACGATTGCGCGGCGTCTGGACAGCCTGGGAGCTCTGACGCGCGGGCAGCGCCAGACCGGCGGGCAGAACCTCTTCGATCCCGCCGACAATCTCGAGAGCATCTACGCCAAGGAGGCGCTCCACCGCTGGTTCGGTTTATTGTTCACGGCAAAGCTCGAAGCGGTCAGTCTCGGGCGCTTCCAGGAGTTGACAGGCCTTCGGATCGAAGGGCCCGACGGGTCGATGGTCGATGACCTGCCATCAATCCAGCGCTGGCTCAATCGCATCCTGGCGCTACCCATTGCCCTGCAGAACGCGATCTTCGATGAGTTCATCGGGCTGGTCGAAGCGCGCATTGATGCCGCCCGTCAGGCCGGCACACTCGATCTCGGCCTCGAGACCATCGTAGTCGAGGACTTCACGGTTCTGTCCGACACGCTGCTGCGCACCGATCCGGCATCGGGCGCGACTACCCATCTGCTGGAGCTGGAAATCGCCAGAGCCCTGAAGCCGCTGACGCTGAAGCGGCTCGAGGAGCTTCACGGCCTCGCTGGGCAGCGGCAACGGCCGGTTCGAAATGCTCGCTCAGGCCGGGTTGCCTTGCTCGTGCCTGCCCGCAGTATTCTTGCTGATGACGGCACCCGCGTTTCCCGCTTAGAACTGCTGCGCCCGTTGAAGCGCACGCACATCACCGAGGATCAGCTCGCTGAGAGCAGCTGGGAGGCAATTTCCGTCGACGCTTTTCGCGAGGCCTGGGCAGCCGAGGTTGAGGAAGCGCGGACCAGCCACAAGCGCGAGCGCTTGTATCTTGCGACGGGCCTCCTGCTGCCGGTCTGGGACAAGCTCCCTTCGGATTTCGTGAGGGTGAGCCGCATCTCGGCGGCGGATGGCCGTTCGCTCCTCGGCCGCGAGGTTCCCGTTCATTCTGTTCCGGAGCTGTGCCGGGCGCTGGGTCTGGAACGCGAGCAAACTCTTTCCGCCGACGACATTGTCCAGACCGTCTTGGCGACGGGCCGCGCCATGGAACTCGCGGGCCGCGAAAAGCTCCTGGTCAAACGCAGTCTGGTCAATGGGTCACAGCGACTTGAGCTTACGGGATGGAGTGCTGCTCGGCTCGACTGGTACAAGGCCCAAGGCTGCTTTACCGAGATCATCCGCTATCAGACCCGGCTCTTCGTGCCGATCGAGGGCGCGGCGAGCGTGATTGCCAGACTGGCATGATCGGCAGAGTTCCTTGCCAAATGGCATTATTTGCCATATATGATGCCATATGGAGAACTGCCATGCTGGCTCTGCAACCCGTTGATACTTCCGTTACCGCCTTCCGTCCCGATCCGATTACCCAGGATGAGGCAGCTGCCATGTTCCGGGCAGTCCTCAATCTGTTCGGCAAATGGGAACTGACCGACGAGCAGGCGGCAACCCTGCTCGACATGCCAGTGCGCTCCTATCGCCGATGGAAGGCAGAAGGCCCCGGGCGCATCTCGCGTGATGGGCGCGCGCGTCTGTCCAACCTCATGGGGATCCACAAGGCGCTTCGCATCATCTTCTCGGAGGCGACCCGCGGGTACACTTGGATCAAGGCAGCGAATGAAGCGTTTGGCGAAGCCAGTGCGCTCGACGTGATGCTGGGAGGCGAGCTTACCGACATCATGCGGGTGCGTCGCTACCTCGACGCCGAGCGCGGTGGCTGGTGAGCGAAAAAGCAGAAATCCCCGTTTCTCGAGTCGAGTGGAAGGGCGCTGTCAGGATCATCCGCAGTGCCTTTCCACCGATCGACCTGTTCGAAGACATCGCTGATCCCGCCGACTGGCCACTGCTGATCTCGGCGGAACAGAAGACCAATCCTCGCATCATGACGACGATTGGCAATCTCGACCTAGTGCCTGTTGACCGCCGTGTCGGCGGCAACGGCGCCTCCTACCTTATGGCGCCGTTCACCCATGTCAGCACTGACCGGCCGAGCCGCTTCACCGATGGCAGCTACGGCGTGCTCTACGTTGGCGACCGGTTCGAGACCGCGCTTTTCGAGACGATCCACCACCATGCCCGATTCATGGCACGAACCCACGAAGCGCCTGGCTGGACCTCGCAGTTCCGGGAGATCGTCATGACGGTCGATGCAGACCTGCATGATCTCCGGCCTCAGGCGGGGAAGCCGGATTCGGCGCTCGATCCCGACAGCTATGCCGCATCTCAAGCGCTCGCGCGGCACCTTTGGGGTGCGGGATCGGACGGGATTGTCTACCCGAGCGTCCGGCATCCGGGTGGGGAATGCGTCGCGCTCTTCTACCCGGACTGCGCTTCAAATCCGCTCCAGGGTCGGCACCTCGACTATCACTGGGATGGCGCGCGGGTTGATCTGGTCCGTGATGCGGGATCGGGCGCTGTCTTCCGGATTGTCGATTTGCCGCCCGATCCCGCCTGACCGAACGAGCTGGGTTTCCGGCCGAGTGCTGTAGGATCTCCGAGCGAAGTTGACGGCCAGCAGGCTCATGCCTGCGCACCAGCCTTCACGAGTTCATGAAGGGCCCTGTCTGGCGAAACCGGGCCCTTGTACAACGGGCTACAAGGTGTCTCCGCGAGCTTGGCGGAAACGGCCAGGAGGTCGTCATCATCGCCCTTTTCATAGGCATAGGCTGCCAGCCAGAATTCGGCCTGCTTAACGAACTCATTGAGGATGCCCACGACGCTCCGGTTTGAAGTTTTCGCGTACTGGACCTTGTCCATCCGCCAGACTTCCTGCGCAATGAATTCGCTTGGGGCGCCGTGCTCTTTCAGCACCAGCGCCAGCTGCGCCGGGAAGCGTCGAGCAAGCGTGGCCGCAGGAGCCAGCGGCATCAGCACGGGAAGAAGCGTGCGCTCAGAAACCAGCAAAGCTAATTGCGGCTTCCAGAACAGGGCGGTGGCGTACCAGTTGCCCAGCGCCGTGTCGCTTTGTCCGGGCTCAGCGATCTCGGGTTTGATCCGATCAAGCAGCTTCTTGGTGCAATGGAGGCGAAACATGGCGGCGAAGGATAATCCTCGGCGTCCAGCGCGTCCACCGAAGCTGCCGGCCTCGCCGACGGAATCGCAAGAACCGCCCGAAAACGCGCCATTCGGCGGCGCGATGCTTGTTTCTGAAACCTGCCGTCCATGCATAAGCCGGTCGCTTGGGGGCAGCCGTCGTTTACAAGCGGACGTTCTCAAGTACTCCCAATGTCCTCGCGCACGTACGATGACATTCCCAGTCGCCGTGCGCGCCCCGGTGCTCCAAAGCCTTCAGGAGCAGCCCGATAGTGTCGGTGGCCTCGGATCCTTCCTCCCGCCGCTGTTGAGCGCTGCCCCTAGGCGTGAGCCGAGAATTCGAGGGCCAGAACAACTAACGACGCATCTTCCTTCGATCCAATCGGTCATCCAATCCCTAAGGGTGCGCTATCACGACTTGGATCACGTTTCGGGATCAAGCGATACCGGTGGTGAGATTAGTTCTTGCGACAGCGCTTCGTTCAACCCAAATCGAGGAGCCTGACCCGCTAACATTGCCATCGCCCTATCGACAATTCTGGGATCGAAACTGGCGAAACCGAGTGGCACCGGGACACCCGAAGGTGCCCCGATGGGGGCGTGGACACTGGCGGCGACGAAGCCGCATGGGGCAAGTAGCATTTCGAACCCGCCTGGAAAAACAAGGCTCTGAGACTCCCTCCAGCCTGTAAACCCGCGCTTGATCCACGGCTCTGGCTTGCCGGCGGTCAAAGCGATCGCCTCGACCTGGCAGAAGTCGCCAGCGCGCATCACTAAGTCGCGCAGTTGATCGACGGCCTCGGACATGATGGATGTGCTGCCCCACAGCGGCGCTTGCGGGACCGTCCAGAAGAGAACGGGCGACGGATGCTTCGTGCGACGTAATCCGTAATTGGCGACCTCCAGCAGTCGGCGCGCATTCTCAGCCGTGAACAGGCTTCCGAGAATCGGAGTTGTTTGGCGGTCGGCCCGGACATCGCCTCTGGCCGTGAAGGCGTGCCGGTAAAAACGCTCGACGCTCAAGCCATCGCGCCTTGTCCATTCATTGAGATACTCGGGTGCTAGCTCAATCAACAGACGGTAGGCATCGACATCATCCTCTCGCCGGGAACAGCCGAGCCTCTCAGTGATTTGCACAACCGATCGGCTAACGGCTTCGCGGTCGGCCAACTCGTGATCCGAACGCCAGTCTGAAAGATCAACTTCGACCTGCATCGGCTTCATACCGGTGGAAACGAGCTTGACGCGCACGACATTAGTGAAGCGCTCCTCGGCGCGCACCGCATCGATCGAATAAAGCGATCTTCGCGCTGCCGCGACCGAGTCCATTCGGGGTGACAGTTCGCGAAAGTGTCTCCGAAACTGTACGGGGACCCTGTCCGTTGCGGAACTGATTTGCGCCGGATCAGCGAGCGGAAGTTCCGGCAGACTGAGTTCGAAGACGCTCGGCGACCTACTGTCGGCAGGGGCAAGCGAGAGAAGATCGAGTCCAATGCGTGCCGTATTTCGCTCCACCTCGAAGATCAGCGGATCATCGCTTCCTGGCTGGAACAGTCCTGTACCATTGGCGGTCAGCGTTAGCCGCCCTTCGACGCGATCCACATAATCGGCCTCCTCGACTTCAGCGAGGACATAGGCCATCTCGCGCCGACTGTACCCGAAGAATGTCTGGGCGTCCTCCTCGCTGCAACTGCCGAGCGCCTTCACGAACCGCAGCAGGAACTCCGCGGTTACGGAAACCTTGCCTACCTCAGCAACCTTGTGCTCGACCACGAACCGTCGACATGGGAGCGACAGGTCGAGAATGCCGAGAATGAGCGGACCGTCCTCACTATCGTCTACCAGCGTATCGCGAGGAACGCGCACGCTGAGCTTGTTCCGCGGCTTCTGGCTCACTTCGCACTCTCCATCTGGACGCCGTCCCGTATCGTCGAGCTCGCGCCAGCGGTTGAAATCAGCAGTTCGTCCGCTCCAAGGACCTGACCATCTTCAGCGTCTAGGCATTCGGCAAATGCCTTGGTGATCCTTTCCATGGGGCCACCCTTCGCCCAGCGGCTGCGGCTGCCGACGACTATGAGCCGGTCCATTGCCCGGCTCATCGCCACGTTTATTCGATTAGGTTTGGCCAGAAAGCCTGGGCGGATCGTAGCAGTCCCATTCTCCTGCGGACCAGACCAATTGTTCCGAACCAGTGAAACTATAACGATCGGATTCTCTTTGCCCTGATAGCTGTCGATTGTGAGAACGGCGGTGCAAAATTAGACCACGGTAGCGGCGACGAAGTGTTGCTGCGGGCGGCGTAAAAGTCGTCCACTTTGCCCTTTTGCGGGAGCGG
>NZ_PKRO01000004.1 GCF_002855495.1 Porphyrobacter sp. TH134 | reverse complement strand
CAGCAGCGAAATTTCAGGGGCGGGGAGCATGCTCCCCGCCCCTGAAATCATCGCACGGTCACAACGAGACACCTCGTAACACTGGGTGTCGCCTTAGCTCGTAACACTGGGTGTCCATTGACAACAAGGCCCTGCGGCTGTGCTTAAGACATTCTTAACCATGATCTTTTGCGTTCCGCTTACCAGAACAGGTTAGTGGCGGACGGTGCATCTGTATTGCCCGCAATAGGTTTGCGAAGGCATCAGGGGAAGGGTTACGATCCGATGGGGCAAGAAAAGCAGGCCAACATGCCGTTCATGCGAAGGCTGCTGCGCGACAAGACGGCCAACACGCTTGCGATCTCGGCAGCAGCGCTGGTTCCGCTGATGGCGATGGTCGGCGGCGGGGTGGATGCCAGCCGGTATTACATGGCCGCCGCGCGCATGCAGTCCGCCTGCGATGCCGGCGCGCTGGCCGCGCGCAAGGCGATGACAGGCATCGTTCTGACCACGGCCAACCAGCAGGTCGGGTTCAACTTCTTCGATCAGAACTTCAGTGATGGCACCTTCGGGGTAACAAACCGCACCCGCAACTACACCGCCAACAATAGCGGCGTTGTGACTGGCACGGCCACCGGTGTGCTGCCAACAACCATCATGGCAGCGTTTGGCTACAACCAGTTCAATCTCAGCGTAACATGCAGCGCAGACCAGAACATTTCGAATACCGACATCATGTTTGTACTTGATGTGACCGGCTCGATGAACTGTCCGGAAGATCGGGTGGATAACTGTCCTGGCGGCGGCAATAACAACAATAGCGAGGCTTCAAATTCGCTGATCGTAGGCCTGCGCGCTGCCGTGGTCAGTTTTTACGATTCAATTGCGCTGACCGCGTCTACCGCCTCGCGCGTGCGTTATGGGTTTATGCCTTACTCAAACGCGGTCAATGTCGGGTTCGACCTTCCGGTCAGCTATTTGGCATCAAGCCATTCTTACCAGTCGCGTGTACCCATCTTCAACTCTAACGCAGGCTTCTCGCAATATCGTTATTGCTTGGTCACCACGGGGGTTGCCAACAACTGCAGTTACACGCCCGCTACGGGACTACCCGGCTGGGGATCGGTCAACCTGTCAACGCTCTACACCAATGCCAACAAGCAGATTCAAATGCCGACAGGGACGAACGGCACGTGGGAAACGATCACCTGGAGAGGCTGCATCGAGGAAGCGTCCACTACAAACGCCAGTTCGTTCAATCCCGTGCCCACAGACGCGAACGACCTCAACATCAATCTGATTCCAACCACTGAAGCCCAAAGATGGAAGCCGATGCTGAACCGCGCGGTGTGGATGCGGTTTAATTCGGACGGCGATATTACGCGGAACAACGTTACCAAGGCAGCGGACGAACCAACCTGGCGCGCCGACCGGACGGGGTGGGACGTTTGCGTACCGCGGGCGCGCAAATTGCAGGTCATGACCAAAGCCGAAGTTCAAACGTACGTGAACGGTCTTGTTGCATTGGGTGGAACGTATCATGACATTGGCATGATCTGGGGCGCGCGCTATCTTTCGCCGCGCGGGATCTTCGCCTCTGAAAACCAGACAGCGCCAAACGGACAGGCCATCTCGCGGCACATCGTTTTTATGACGGACGGTCTTCTCGCCCCGAACCGGTTTTCTTACACCCCTTACGGAATTGAACCGTGGGATCGCCGGATCACAACCAACGGCGGCCAAGATCAGATGAATGCCCGTCACGAAGCGCGGTTCCAAGCTGCGTGCGCGGCAGCGAAGGCTGAAAACATCACTGTTTGGGTAGTGGCTTTCGGCACCGATCTAACCACAAGCCTCAGAAACTGCGCCTCGCCAGACCGGGCTTTTGAAGCGGACAACAATGCCGATCTGAACAATGCTTTCCAGCGAATAGCGTCACAGATCGCCGCACTGAGGCTCACATCATGATGGTACGCAATCCGTTCCGCTTTAAGCTGCTGCGGCGCCTGTGTGGTGATAGCAGCGGCGTGACGCTGGTGGAATTCGCCATTGTCGGGCCCGTTCTGGTCGTGATGATCATAGGCCTGTTTGACATGGCCCATTCGCAATACACGTCTTCCGTTCTGCAGGGCGCGCTTCAAAAGGCCGGTCGCGATCTGACAATACAGAGCAGAAGGGCCAACACGGCCACAATCGACGACTTCCTGTCATCGCAAGTTCGCGCGGTCATGCCAAACAATGCGACAATCACTATGACGCCGCAATCATTCTATGATTTTTCTGACGTCAACAAAGCCGAACAACTCACCAGAGATACCAATAACAACGGCAACTGCGATGCCGGCGACACCTATATCGACGCGAACAATAATAACGGGTGGGATGCAAAGGGCGGCAAGGCCGGGATCGGAGGGGCGCGCGACGTGATTCTCTACACTGCAACCGTCACCTACCCGCGCCTGTTTCCGATGGCTGGCTTGATCGGTCTGCCGAGCAATGTGACGCTGAGAGGATCGACCGTGCTGCGAACTCAGCCGTTCGATGTTCAGACTGGTCGAGGTACGTCTGTGAGGACATGCTAATGATGCGTTTTTCCGAACATCTGCCGCTCTCCCGCCAGCGTCGGCTGGTGCGGCGGCTTTGCGGCTGCACATCCGGTCTGGCGATGGTCGAATTTGCCTTTGCTGCGCCTCTGGTACTGGGCATGGGAATGTTTGGCACCGACACCGCATCGCTGGTGATTACGCATATGCTGGTCAGCCAGATTGCGACGCAAACGGCAGACAACGCTTCGCGCGTCGGCACTTCCAACCAACTGTCGGTTTATGAGGTGACCGAAGCCGACATTAACGAAACTTTCGTCGGGGCCGAAAAGGTCGGCGAAAACATCGGCATCTTTACCCGCGGCCGGATCATCCTTTCAAGCCTTCAGCGTAATGCGCAAGGTGGCCAGTGGATCGCGTGGCAGCGGTGCCGCGGGGCCAAGAATCACCCTTCGTCCTACGGCGTTCAGGGTAACGGCGCCACCGGCACCGGATTTGCCGGCATGGGCAGGGCCGGACAGGAAATCACCGCAGCTCAAGGTACTGCCGTGATGTTTGTCGAGGTTGCTTACGACTTCGATTCCCTCACGCCGATGAACCTCTTTGACGAACAACAGATTGTTTACACCGCGGTCTTCAATGTGCGCGACAACCGCAATCTGTCTGGCGGACCGAGCGCGAACGGCCTGTTTCCCGGCAACCCGGCCGCGCCGGTGGCGAGTTGCAGCACCTACTCGGCTAACCGCCCAACCTGATCACCGCCCGGCCCACCTAGGGCCGGGCGGCATTTGGCTGGTTACTTGTTGCATACCTTGCGCGCGCCCTCGGCAATGCGCGCGGCATCGATCAGTGCGAGCTTTTCAAGGTTGGCCGCATAAGGCAGCGGCACATCCTCGTTGCAGACCCTGAGCACCGGCGCGTCGAGATCGTCGAAGCCTTCCTCCATGCAGATCGCAATGATCTCCGAGGCGACCGAGCAGGTCGGCCAGCCTTCTTCCGCCACGATCAGACGATTGGTCTTGGCGAGGCTTTTCAGCACCGTCTCCTTATCGAGCGGGCGCAGCGTGCGAAGGTCGATCACCTCGGCATCGATCCCCTCATCCGCCAGCATGTTCGCGGCCTCAAGCGCAAGGCCGACGCCGATCGAGTAGCTGACGATGGTGACATCGGCGCCCTCGCGGACAATGCGCGCCTTGCCGATGGGCAGGACGTAGTCGTCCATGTCGGGCACGTCGAAGCTACGGCCATAGACCAGCTCGTTTTCGAGGAAGACGACCGGATCCTCGCAGCGGATCGCCGCCTTCATCAGCCCCTTGGCATCGGCTGCATCATAGGGCGCGATGACGATCAGGCCCGGCACGCTGGCATACCACGGCCCGTAGTTCTGCGAGTGCTGCGCGCCCACGCGTGACGCCGCGCCATTGGGTCCGCGGAACACGATCGGACAGCGCATCTGGCCGCCTGACATGTAGTTGGTCTTGGCGGCCGAGTTGATAATGTGGTCGATTGCCTGCATCGCGAAATTGAAGGTCATGAACTCCACAATCGGGCGCAGGCCGCCCATCGCCGCGCCCGTGCCGATACCGGCGAAGCCGTATTCGGTGATCGGCGTGTCGATCACGCGCTTGGGGCCGAATTCCGCCAGCAAGCCCTGCGTGACCTTGTAGGCGCCCTGATATTCGGCGACTTCCTCACCCATCACAAAAACGCGCGGGTCGGCGCGCATTTCCTCGGCCATCGCGTCGCGCAGCGCTTCGCGCACCGTAGTGCTGACGAGCGCCGTTCCGGCGGGAATCGCAGGATCGGCGGCAGGCGCGGCAGCAGCGGGCTTTTCGGCCTTTGGCGGCTTGGCCGGGGCAGCGACGGGCTGGGAAGCCGGTTCAGCAGCAGCAGCGGGCGCGGCAGCAGGCTGGGCCTCCTCCCCATCCCCGGTGATCAGCGCAATCACTGCGCCCACGGCAACATCCTCGGTCCCGGCGGGGATCAGGATCTTTTCCAGCACGCCTTCATCAATGGCTTCGAATTCCATCGTCGCCTTGTCGGTCTCGATTTCGGCGATGATATCGCCCGGTTCGATCCGGTCGCCTTCAGCCTTGAGCCACTTGGCAAGCGTGCCCTGCTCCATCGTCGGCGACAGGGCGGGCATCTTCAGTTCGATTCCCATGGCTCAATACTCCTCCACGAGAACATCGGTGTAGAGTTCACCCGCGCCCGGTTCGGGCGAGGTTTCGGCAAAGTCAGCCGCAGCCGCCACTTCGGCGCGGATCGTCTTGTCGATCGCTTTCAAATCTTCCTCGGTCTTCCCGGCCTCGATCAGGGTCTTCTTCAGCCCTTCGATCGGGTCGTGATGGTCGCGCTGTTCCTGCACTTCTTCCCGCGTGCGGTACTTGGCCGGGTCAGACATCGAATGCCCGCGGTAGCGATACGTGTTGCACTCCATCAGCACCGGGCCGTTGCCTGCGCGCACATGAGCAAAGGCGACTTCGGCGGCGGCGCGCACTTCGAGCACGTCCATCCCGTTCACTTCCATACCCGGGATCCGAAACGCGGTCCCGCGCCGGTGAAAGCGCGTTTCTGCCGACGAACGCGAACTGGCGGTGCCCATCGCATATTGGTTGTCCTCAACCACGAAGACGATGGGCAGCTTCCAAAGCGCCGCCATATTGAACGTCTCGTAAACCTGGCCCTGGTTGGCCGCACCGTCACCGAAATAGGCAAGGCACAGGCCCCCGTCCTCGTTGTACTGGTGCGCGAGCGCCAGGCCACCGCCCAGCGCCACCTGCGCGCCGACGATGCCGTGGCCGCCGTAAAACTTGTGCTCGGTCGAGAACATATGCATCGACCCGCCCTTGCCCTTGGAAATCCCGGCCTCGCGGCCCGTCAATTCCGCCATGATCACCTTGGGATCAATCCCGTAGGCCAGCATGTGGCCGTGGTCGCGATACCCGGTAATGACGCTGTCACGCTCGTTATCGAGCGCGGATTGCAGACCGATGGCGACCGCTTCCTGGCCGATATAAAGGTGGCAGAACCCGCCAATCAGACCAAGGCCGTAAAGCTGGCCCGCTTTTTCCTCGAACCGCCGGATCAGCAGCATCTGACGGTAGAACTCCAGCATCTCCTCGGGCGAAGCTGCATAGCGCTTCTTCGCTTCGAAGGCCTCCTGCAAGGAACGGAGCATGAAATCGGTATCGTCCGCTGCGGTCGCGGACGGTTTGGCAGGCTGTTTGGCCAAGACAAGTATCCCTCTCTGTGGCGCACTCATGGGGAGGAGAAGCGCACTACTGTCCTATAGTCAGGGACATGGGCGCGGCGCAACGCCAAGCCGTAGCGGAAAATGCAACACGCATACGAAATCAGGCGATCCTGAGCGTTTGCTCCGAATCAATCCTCCAGCGTAATGACGACCTCATCTTCGCGCATCACGCCGAGCTGTTCGCGCACCAGTTCGCTGGCAAGGTCGGGATCGGCCGCTTCGGGATCAAGCAGAACCACCCGGTTGCGCAGCGCGTCCCGCTGGGCGGTGAGCTTGGCGATTTCAGCCTTGCGCGTTTCCAACGCGGCGGCATTTTCGCTCCATGCCAGCAGGCCGGTGGGGCCAGCCACGGCGAAACCCATCATCAGCAGCAGCGCGCCAAGGGCTACCACTCGCTTGAGCTTGCTGTCCGATACCGGTTTGCGCATGTGGCGAAAGATCCCTTTCTCGTCGTGCCTACAGAATCACACTTGGCGGCTGCCTGCAAGAACAATACGCCGCAATGCGCGCAAATCCCTGCGGATTGCCGACAATTCGGGAAGACTGCGACGTTTCAGTAAGACCGCGGGAGGCCCAGCACATGTTCGGCGAGATAGGACAGGATCAGATTGGTCGAGATCGGAGCCACGGTGTAAAGCCGCGCCTCGCGGAATTTGCGTTCGACATCATATTCCTCGGCAAAGCCGAACCCGCCGAAGGTCTGCACGCACATGTCAGCAGCGGCCCAGCTGGCCTCTGACGCGAGGAGTTTGGCCATGTTCGCTTCCTCGCCGGGATTGCCGCCCTCGTCGTAAACGCGCGCGGCGTGCAGCACCATCAATTCGGCAGCGCGCATGTGGGCATAGGCGCGCGCGATCGGAAACTGCACACCCTGGTTCTGGCCGATCGGCCGCGCAAATACGCTGCGGTCCTTGGCATAGGCGGTCGCTTTCTCGATGAACCATTTCGCATCGCCGATGCACTCGGCCGCAATCAGGATGCGTTCGGCGTTCATGCCCGACAGGATGTAGCGGAAGCCCTTGCCTTCCTCGCCCACCAGCGCGGATGCGGGGATGCGCAAGTCATCGAAGAAAACCTCGCAGGACGAGTGGTTCATCATCGTGCGGATCGGCTTGACCGTCATCCCGCGCGCGAGCGCAGCCTGCATATCCACCAGGAAGATCGACAGCCCCTCGGTCTTGCTGGCCACCTCCTCGCGCGGGGTCGTGCGGGCGAGCAAAAGCATCAGATCGGAATGTTCGGCCCGGCTGGTCCAGATCTTCTGGCCGGTGATGATGTAGTCATCGCCGTCCCGGACCGCGCGGGTCTTGAGGCTGAGGGTATCTGTCCCGCTGGTAGGTTCCGACACGCCAAACGCTTGAAGCCGCAACTCCCCGCTGGCGATGCGGGGAAGGTACTGCGCCTTCTGCTCCGGCGAGCCATAGCGCAGCAGCGTATTCATGATGTACATTTGCGCATGGGCGGAAGAGCCGTTGCAACCGCTGGCCTGAATTTCCTCCATGATCACGCAAGCCGCCTCAAGGCTGAGACCACTGCCGCCGTGTTCCGCCGGGATCAGCGCGGCCAGAAACCCGGCCTTCGTCAGCGCATCGACAAATTCCGACGGATAGGCCCGCGCCGCGTCCTTGGCGCGCCAGTATTCCCCCGGAAACCCATCGCACAAGGATCGCACCGCACGGCGGATGTCCGCGAGTTCATCGGTTTCGTGATCGGACATTGGCACGCATCCTCTCCTGTCTGTGATGGCGGGTTGGCGGCTTGCGGGCGCCCAATCCAACTCACCAATATGAGAGCCTTCGGACAAGATGCAGGGCATGGCAATCCCGTTTCGATCTGCTACTCGCCTCGCCGATGAGCCACCCTGCCCCCGATGCCCCTTCCCCTGCCCTACTCACTCGCACGCAGGAAGCAGCGCTGGCGCTCACCATCGCGGTGGTGACGGCCAATGCCTATTACATCCACCCGATCATCGGCGATGTGGCGCGCGCCTTCGGGGTTGGCGAGGCTGAGATCGGGCTGGTGCCGGCGCTCAACCAATTGGCGCTGGCGCTGGGCATTTTGCTGCTGCTGCCGCTCGGCGATTTTTACGCCAACCGCCGTCTGTGCCTGATCTTTGTTGCAGGCCAGACGCTGTGTCTGGGCGGGATGGTGCTGGCGCAGGACTTCGTGCTGTTCGCCGCCGCCTCCACTCTGTTGGGGTTCTGCACGATCGCGCCCTATCTGATCCCGGCCTTCGCGTCCAAACGGGTCGCGCCGGAACGTCTGGGTCAGGTCACAGCGAAGCTCACGGCAGCGGTGATCTTCGGGATTCTGGTGGCGCGGATGGGCGCAGGGATCATCGCCGAATATGCCGACTGGCACGCCGTTTATGTCGGGGCCTTCGCACTGATGGCGGCGGTGACGGCGTTCCTGCCGATTGCCATGCGCAGCGAGCGCGCCGCACCCAAACAGGCGCAGGCGCGTTATTCTGCGCTGATCGCGTCAGTCTTCAGCCTTGCGGCCAAGCACCCGGACATGCGGCTGTCAGCGGCCATTCAGGGCCTGAACTTTGCGATCTTCACGGCAAGCTGGCTGGCACTGGCGTTGCACCTGACCAGCCCGGCGATGGGCTATGGAACGGATGATGTCGGCTATCTGGCAGGCGTTGCGGCGATCAGCGTGTTCACCACGCCAAGGCTGGGCCGCTGGGCCGACCGTGTGGGTGCGCGCAAGGCGCGATTAACAGTAGCGGCGGTGCAGTTGGCGGGCATTGCGCTGTTCTATCCCCTTGGCTTCAGCATCGGGGGCCTGCTGGTGCCGCTGTTGATCGTCAACATGGTCGGCCCGACGATTGATGTGACCGGGCGCATGACGCTGTTCACGCTCGCCCCTGAAATCCGCACGCGGCTGACCACGTCCTATATCGTTGCGATGTTCATCGGCGGCGCGATTGGCAGCGCGGCGGGCACGGCTGTTTACGATTGGTCGGGATGGGGCGGAACCTGTGCGCTGATGTTCGGCCTGTCGCTGTGCGTGCTGGGGCTGTCGCTCCACGCGGAACGGCGCTGGCGGCGGTTGCAGTCTGTCAAAACCGACTGACAAAACGCGATTTACAGTTTACGAAAAATTAGCCCTCTGTCGGTAAACAAGGGTTCGTAGGGCGCTACGGCCAGATACCGAATGACGGATTAATATTCCCGTCACTCCGGTTGGGCCGAGCGCCCTATTCTCGTTTCTGCTGAAGATGTGGTGACCCCGGCGCGATTCGAACGCGCGGCCCCCAGATTAGGAATCTGGTGCTCTATCCGGCTGAGCTACGGGGTCCCGTCGCGCTTCATAGCACCGCGGGACCACCATTCAATTCAACTTTTCCGGTGGCGCGACCGGGAACGGCAGCGGTGCGACCGGAACGCCTTCATCGATCAGCGCCTTAGCTTCGGCGAGGCTTGCCTGACCGTGAATCGGGGCTTCATCGCGCTCACCATAATGCATCTTGCGGGTTTCCTCGGCAAATTTGTCGCCGACCCAGGTGCTGTTCTTGAGCGCTTCGGCCTGCACCTTCGCCAGCGCCACGAGCGCCTTTTGCACTTGCGGCGGCATCGGCGCATTGGCGAGCTGCTGCGTCGGAGCGGCCGGCGGCAGCACCTCTTGCCGGCTATTGCCCTTGGCCGGGACCGCAGGGGCCATCGGCGCCTTGGTCACCTGCGCTGATCCGCATGACGGACAGGCCAGCAGCCCGCGGGCGCGCTGGTCTTCGTAGTCCGTGGACGAGCCGAACCACCCTTCAAACCGGTGGCCTTCGTGGCAGGAAAGGTCGAATACAATCATGGCGGATTACGATGCGACGATTTCGCGGCGGTTGGCAAGGGCCGGCACCTGGGCTCGGACTTCCGCAATGCGCGTCAGATCGATGTCACAAAAGGCGAGGCCCGGTGCCTCCGCGCCCATATCCAGCAGCACGTCACCCCACGGATCAATGACGAGGCTGTGGCCATAGGTCTCGCGCCCATCCTCGTGGCGGCCGACCTGCGCGGCGGCGATAACGAACGCGCTCGCTTCGATCGCGCGGGCGCGCAGCAACACGTGCCAATGGGCAGCGCCGGTGGGCTTAGTGAATGCGGCGGGCACCGCGATAGCGTCGCAGCGGCGGTTGCCAAGCTCGCCGAACAGGGCCGGGAAGCGCAGATCATAGCAAACCGCAAGGCCAAGCCGCCCAATCGGCGTATCGCCTACCGTGACAACCGCGTCGCCGGGCCGATAGGCCGCACTTTCCCGCCAGCTTTCGCCCGTGGCAAGTTCCACATCGAACATGTGGATCTTGTCATAGGTGACAGGAGGTTCTCCGTTTGGCAGAAAGACCATCGAGCGGTTGGCGTTTCTGCCGCCCGGCACCGCGACCGCCATTGATCCGAGCGCGAGCGTGAGGCTGCACTCCTCGGCGATATTGCGCAGCATCGCGACATGATCCGACTGATCCTGCGGCACGATATGCTGCGCCGCGCGGGCCCGCTCGCGATCAAGCAGCAGCGACATTTCCGGCGTGAAGAGCATCTGCGCCCCGCCCTCGCGCGCGGCGTGGGCGGCAGCGCGAATGGTCTCGAAATTGCGGTTCGGGTCAATCCCCGAACACATCTGCAATATCGCGATCTTAGGCATAAGGCAGCAAGCCCCTACCCTGCCAGCAATGCGTCAAGCTTACCCGCAGCCTCCAGCGCAGCAAGATCGTCCGATCCGCCCACGTGCGTATCACCGATGAAAATCTGCGGCACTGTCATCGCATCAGGCGCACGGGCCAGCATTTCGTCGCGCTTGGGGCCGCCCATCGTGATGTCATGCTCGGTGAAGGCCGCGCCCTTCTGATCGAGCAAGCGCTTGGCCCGCACGCAATAGGGGCAGCCAAACTTGGTGTAGATATCGATGTGGGGGCTTGTCATGAATCCCTCTTGAAAGCTTGTGTCGCCAAACCAGATAGGCGGTGTCGCCGTGTTTCGCCAGCCTTGGGAAGCACATCGGCGGCACGGCAGGTGCTGCATCCGGCAGGCCTGCAAACCGAACCAAATTGCTCAGACACGAGGATTTGCAACAATGTCACGTTTTGATTTTACGCCCTATCGCCGCTCCACTGTCGGTTTTGACCGTTTGTTCGACCTGCTCGAAAATCAGGCGCGGTTGAATGCAGGCGACAACTACCCGCCCTTCAACATTTCGCGTCGCGGCGAAGACAATTACCGCATTACTTTGGCGGTAGCGGGCTTTCGCGCAGGGGATATTGATATCACCGCGCAGCAGAACCTGCTGACTGTGCAGGGCCGCAAGCGCGAAGAGATCGAGGACGGGTCGGAACTGATCCATGTCGGCATCGCCAACCGCGGGTTCGAACGCCGGTTTGAACTGGCCGATTTCGTGCGGGTGGAGCGCGCCGATCTGGCCGATGGCTTGCTGATTATCGATCTGGTGCGCGAAGTGCCCGATGCGATGAAGCCGCGCAAGATCGCCATTGGCGGCACGGCCACGCTGACAGCGGTGCCCAGCGACGATAGCGATACGGCTGCCAGCGCCGCATAAGCGGTCTGATGTTTGGCTTGCAATGAAAAGGGGGCGGATCTTGCGATCCGCCCCCGCGACTTTCGCCGCCCTGCCTGGGCCTATCCGTCCGGGTCGCAGAAGACGGACAAAACCAGGCAAGCTCGTTGAACCCACGCTGCCAATTGCTGCGCCAACCGTGTCGCCATCTCGTGCAGCGGCCATAGCTGAGGCTTAGGCGTGCGTCTTTAGGAAATCATCAACCCCGGCCCGCGTCTAATGCGGATTGACAAAAACACGCAAGTCCAATCTGCGCGCCGCGCAAGAAAACAAAACATCGCGCCCCAATTGCAAAACAATGGGTCGCAAGGCCGGACGCAGCACCCGCGTCGTTGCCGACGTTTCATGCGATCAAACGAGCCGCGATTGTTCCAGTGCCGCGGCGATAAAACCGGCAAACAGCGGGTGCGGATCAAACGGACGGGATTTCAGCTCCGGATGGAACTGCACCCCGACAAACCACGGATGATCGGGCCGCTCGACAATTTCAGGAAGCAACCCGTCGGGCGACATGCCTGAGAAAATCAGCCCCTGCTTTTCCAGTGGCTCGATAAAGGCGCTATTGACCTCGTAACGGTGGCGGTGGCGTTCAGAGATCACCTCGGCGCCGCCATAGATACGCGATGTGTGGCTGTTGGGGCTGAGTTTGGCCGGATAGGCACCAAGCCGCATCGTGCCGCCCAGATCGCCGCCTTCGGCGCGGCTCTGGATGCCTTCCTTGCTCATCCATTCGGTGATGATACCCACCACGGGCGCCTGTGTCGGGCCGAATTCGGTGGAGGAGGCGTTGGCAAATCCGGCCGCGCGTGCGCCTTCGATGCAGGCCATCTGCATGCCAAGACAAATGCCGAAGAACGGTACCTGACGCTCGCGGGCAAAGCGGACGCTGGCGATTTTGCCTTCGCTGCCGCGCTCACCAAAGCCGCCGGGCACGAGGATGCCATGCATGGGTTCCAATGCGGCGATGATTTCGGCATCGTCGTCGCCTTCAAAGATTTCGGCGTCGATCCACTTGATGTTGACCTTGACCCGGTTGGCCATGCCGCCGTGAACCAGCGCTTCGTTGAGGCTTTTATAGGCGTCTTGCAGGCCGACATACTTGCCCACAACCGCGATGGTCACTTCGCCTTCGGGATTGAACTGGCGGTCGGTGACGTCTTCCCAGGCGGACAGGTCAGGCGCAGGAGCATCGGTAATGCCGAAGGCGCGCAGCACTTCGCGGTCGAGCCCTTCGGCATGATATTGCTGCGGCACAGCGTAGATCGACGGCGCATCAAGCGCCGGGATGACCGCTTCAGGCCGGACGTTGCAGAATTGCGCAATCTTGCGGCGGTCACTTTCGGGGATCGGATGTTCGGCGCGGCACAGCAGGATGTCGGGCTTGATCCCCAGGCTCGCCAACTCGCGCACCGAGTGCTGGGTCGGCTTGGTCTTCAGCTCGCCCGCGGCCTTGATATAAGGCACCAGCGTGACGTGGACGCTGAGGGTCTGGAGCGGTTCCAGCTCGTTGCGCAGCTGCCGGATCGCTTCCATGAACGGCAGCGATTCAATATCGCCGACCGTGCCGCCTATTTCGCACAGGATGAAATCGTGATCGTCCTGATCGGCGAGCGCGAAGGCCTTGATCTCGTCGGTCACGTGCGGGATCACCTGCACGGTTGCGCCCAGATAATCGCCGCGGCGTTCGCGCGCGATGATGTCGCGATAAACGCGCCCGCTCGTGATGTTGTCCGACTGGCGCGCCGACACCCCGGTGAAACGTTCGTAATGCCCGAGATCGAGATCGGTCTCGGCCCCATCATCTGTCACATAGACCTCGCCGTGCTGATACGGGCTCATCGTGCCCGGATCGACATTGAGATAGGGGTCGAACTTGCGGATGCGGACCTTGTAGCCGCGCGCCTGAAGGAGGGCCGCCAGTGAGGCTGCCATGAGACCTTTGCCGAGCGAGGAGACCACGCCGCCGGTGATAAAAATGAACCGCGCCATGGGAGTTGGGCCTTAAGCGTCGAGAGGGATTCGGAGCAAGCGAATTGCGGCCGCAACCAGCGCGCCATCCACAGTGCCGTTGATGCGAGAACTAAACGTGCCGCAGGGGGCGGCACATCATGATTTTATTGCGCGGACTGACCCTCGTCAGCCGGCGCTGCCGGTGCGGGTTCTGCCGGAACCGGGGGTGTTGCCGGTGCGGGCACCGGATCAGCCAGCAGATCAGGGGCTGCCGGAGCCGGCGCGCCGCGTTCCAGCGTTGTCGTGACGCCGCCAACCCGGCTTTCGCGCACGGCGAGCGCGGCCAGCACGATCGACAATGTCACAAATGCCACCGCCAGCCACTTGGTCGAACGGGTCAGAAAGTCCGCTGCCCCGCGCGCTCCAAAGGCGCCGCCCGGGCTGCCGCCAATGCCAAGCCCGCCGCCTTCCGAGCGCTGCATCAGCACAACAGCGACTAGCGCAGCGGCCACCAGGGCCTGAATGACGGTGAGGAAGATAAACAAGGACATGCATTGATCTCGTGCGGAGGGCGATATGCGCCCGGTGGTTGCGTGCGCGCCATGTAGGCCCGCAAAGCCGCTGCGGCAAGCCCGCGCGCCCGTCTCGGGGCTGCGGGCAGGTCAGCTCAGCTGTCGAACGGCTCGCTTGCGGCCAGCGCGATGCCCATGAAGCTGTCAGCGGTCAGGCTCGCCCCGCCCACCAGCGCTCCGCCGACATCGGGCACGGCAAAGATAGAAGCCGCGTTATCGGGCTTGACCGAACCGCCGTACAGAATGCGCACTTCGCGCCCCTGCTCTTCGCCCAGCAGGTCGATCAGGAGCGCGCGGATAACACCGTGCATTTCGGCAATGTCGGCCGTCGTTGCGGCCGTGCCGGTGCCGATGGCCCAGATCGGCTCGTAAGCCACGGTGAGCCGTTCGGCCAGATCGGCAGGCATCTGGTCTGCCGGCGGCAGCGATGCCTTGAGCTGGCGCTTCACGAACGCCACCGCCTTGCCCGATTCGCGGGTTTCGGCACTTTCGCCGCAGCACATGATGATGCGCAGGCCTGCTGCGAGCGCCGCTTCGGCCTTGGCGCGCACCAATGCGTCGCTTTCTGCGTGGTTCTGACGCCGTTCGGAATGTCCGAGGATGACAAAGCTGGCCCCGGCATCCGCGACCATCGCGGCCGATATGTCGCCGGTATGCGCGCCGCCGTCAGCCTCGTGACAATCCTGTGCGCCCACAGCGATTTGTTCAGCCTCGCGGTGGATCGGGTGGATCAAGGTATAGGGCGGCGCAAGGGCCACCTCGACCTTCATGTGACGCTGCGCCGCGCGGTCGATCGCACGCGCTTCGGACAGCATGGCGCGGGTGCCATGCATCTTCCAATTTCCGACGATATAGGGTCGGCGGGTCATGATCTGTCCTGCACTTCTTTGAAAATTGAGAGGGTTTGACCCCAAGGGCTGCGATTCTGTGTTTTGCTGTAGTGCCCCGGGGCTGCAGCCGCTAGCCGAGGACGCCGCACTAGTCAAAAGGCGCGCGAACCTGTTGCCGCGCGGTCGCATGCTCTCTAAAGCGCCCCAACGCCGCAAGCCTTTGCAGTGCGCGCATGGGTAGCCAGCGCGCCCTGCCATCAGCCAGCCTCCGATGGGGTCCGTTACGTCATGATTTCGTTTTTCCGCCGCTTTTTCGAGTCAAAGATCGGCCTCTCGATCGCGCTAGCCTTCCTCGGGCTGATGGCGCTGGCCTTTGCTGCCTCGGACATCACCGGCAACACGTTTGGCGGGATTTCCAACAATGACCGTATGGCGGTTGTCGGCAGCACTTCCATCCCGCTGACCGATCTGACCCTTTCGGCCAACACCGCGCTGGATCAGGTACGCAGCCAGAACCCGACGCTGACCATGCCCGAATTCGTCGCCGACGGCGGCTTTGACGAAGTGGTGCGCCAACTGATCGATCGTTTCACGGTGGGCGAATATGGCCGCCGCTACGGCCTGCGCGCGGGCGACAATCTGGTGAACAGCGAAATCCTCAAGATCCCGGCGTTCCAGGGTCTTACAGGAGAATTTGACGAACAGACCTATATCGGCGCGCTGCGCCAACGTGGCCTCAGCGATGCGGTGTTCCGCCGCGATCTTGAGGACGGGCTGATCGAACAGCAATTACTGCGTTCCGCCGTGGCCGCGCCGCAGCTGCCCGAAAAGATCGCGCGCCAGTATGCCGCGCTCGTGCTGGAAAAGCGCAAGGGCGAAATCGCGCTGATCCCCAGCAGCGCCTTTGCGCCTGCCGGTGCCCCGTCCGAAGCGCAGCTGACCGCGTGGTACAAGGATAATCGCGCGCAGTTCATCCGTCCCGAACGGCGCACGCTGCGCTTTGCGGTGTTCGGCGCGGACAGCCTCAAAGTGAACGCCGCGCCGACCGCGGCTGAAATCGCCGAGCGGTACAAGCGTGACGCGGCCCAGTATGCGGCAAGCGAAACGCGCGGTGTCACCAGCTTTGTTGTCCCCACGCAGGACGCCGCCAAGGCGCTGACCGCGCGCATCCGCGGCGGTGTTTCGCTGGAAGCGGCGGCGCGCGAGGCCGGGTTCACCGCCTCGAAATCGGAAGCCCGCGACCGTGAGGCGATGGCGGGCGCGACCAGCTTTGCCTTTGCCGAGGCTGCGTTCAAGGCTGCCCAGGGCGCAATGATTGAACCGGCGCAGGGCACACTGGGCTGGTATGTCGCGCGGCTCGACACCATCGCGCGCACGCCGGCCCGCACGCTGGCACAGGCGACGCCTGAAATCACCGAACAGCTTGCCAAGGAAAAGCGGGTCGCGGCCATCGCCGATCTCATCGCCGAGATCGAAGGCGAAGTTGATGGCGGCACGGCCCTGCCCGAAGTTGCCAAGGCCTATGGGCTGACAGTCGAAACGACCCCTGCGCTGCTTGCCAATGGACAGGCCTTTGGTCAGCCCGGCGTACAAATCGTGCCCCAGCTGGTGCCGGTGCTGTCCACCGCGTTCCAGATGGAAGAAAGCGAGCCGCAGCTGGCTGAAGTGGTGCCGGGCGAACAGTTCGTCATCTTTGAAGTCGCGCGGGTCGAAGAAGCCTCTGCCCCGCCGATTGCCGAAGTGCGCGAGGCCGCGATTGCCGGATGGAAGCGTGCGCAAGGGGCTGTGCTCGCCAAACAGGCGGCTGACCGCATTCTTGCCAAGGTGCGCGGCGGGATGCCGCTGGCAGCGGCGATGGCAGCCGAAAACAAGCCAGGGTTCGAGCGCGAGGCGATTGATCTGGAACGGCGCCAATTGCTGGCCCGCCAGCGTGCCGGCATCGCCCCGCCGCTGGTGCTGATGTTCAGCATGGCCGAAGGCACGGTCAAGACGCTGGAAGGGCCGCGTGATCTGGGCTGGTACGTCGTGGCATTGGAAGACATCAGCACGCTTCCGCTGGACAAGGAGGGCGCGCTGATTGCGCAGACCCGCCAGCAGCTGGGCCAGGCCTTGTCGCAGGAATATCGCAGCCAGGCGACCGCAGCGATGCGCAAGGAAGTGGGCGTTACGCGCAATGAAGACGGGATTGCTGCGGTGCGCCGCCAGCTGACCGGCGAACAGCCCTAAGCACAGGCGTGAGCGCGTCGTGACCACAATTGCCGCAGGATTGCCGGAAAACGCCGCCGCTGCCGCCGCCATGCTGGCCGATGGCCGGGCCGCGCTGGTGTGGCGGCGGATCATCGCCGACAGCGATACGCCGGTGGGCGCAGCGCGGCGGCTGATCGTACCGGGGCGCGGCGATTTTCTGCTCGAATCAGTCGAAGGCGGCGAAGTGCGCGGGCGGTACAGCTTGCTTGGCCTTGACCCCGATCTGGTGTTCCGCGCCAAGGGATCGGGCGCCGAGATCAACCGCAACTGGCGCACCGACCGCGAGGCGTTCACGCCGCTGGCCGGCGATGCGCTGGCCGAATTGCGCGCATTGGCGGCGACCTGCCGGATTGATCCCATGCCCGCAGGCCTGCCGCCCGCGCTCGCCTGTCTGGTCGGCTATTTTGGGTACGAGACGATCGGCCTCGTCGAGACCCTGCCGCGCGCGCCGCAAAGCGCACTGGACCTGCCTGACATGCTGTTCGTGCGGCCGACGGTGATCCTCGTCTTTGACCGTCTCACGGATGCGCTGTTCGCCATCGCCCCGATCTGGGAAGCCGCCGACCCACACGCAGCCGTCGCGCGCGCGGGCGAGCGGATCGATGCAACGCTAAGCCAGCTCGCGCAGGCCGCGCCGGTCCCCCACAGCGAGACCTTGCCTGACACCCTCCCCGACCTTGCCCCGGTGATTGCACCCGATGACTACAAGGCGATGGCGCTGGCGGCGAAGGAATACATCGTTGCGGGCGATATCTTTCAGGTGGTGCTGGCGCAGCGCTTTACCTGCCCCTTCACCCTCCCCCCGCTGGCGCTTTACCGCGCGCTCAGGCGGGTGAACCCTTCGCCCTTTCTCTATTTCCTCGACCTTCCGGGCTTTGCGCTGGTCGGTTCCTCGCCCGAAATCCTGGTGCGCGTGCGCGACGATGAAGTCACCATCCGCCCGATTGCCGGAACGCGCCCGCGCGGAGCCACGCGTGAAGAAGATGACGCCAACGAAGCGAGCCTCCTCGCCGATCCCAAGGAGCGGGCCGAGCATCTGATGCTGCTCGATCTGGGGCGCAATGATGTGGGCCGCGTGGCGGCAGCGGGCACAGTCGAGGTGACGGACAGCTTCACCATCGAGCGTTATAGCCACGTCATGCATATCGTCAGCAATGTGGTGGGGCAGCTCGATCCGGCGAAAGACGCGCTCGATGCGCTGTTCGCAGGCTTCCCGGCAGGCACCGTGTCGGGTGCGCCAAAGATCCGGGCGTGCGAGATCATCGCCAGCCTCGAACCGGAAACACGCGGCGCCTATGCGGGCGGCGTCGGCTATTTCGCGCCCGACGGCAGCCTGGACAGCTGCATCGTGCTGCGGACCGCCGTGGTCAAGGACGGGGTGATGCACGTGCAGGCCGGTGCGGGCATCGTTGCCGATTCTGATCCCGATTACGAACTTGCCGAATGCCGCGCCAAGGCCGGCGCACTGATCGCTGCCGCGCGTGAAGCGGTGCGGGTCGCGGGCGAGCCGGGGTATGGGCAATGATGGCCCGCGCCGTGCTTGCTGCCAGCCTGCTGCTTGGCCTTGCCGCCTGTTCCGAGGCGCCGGCGGGTGAGGCTGTCGTCAAAATCAATCTCGACGGGTCAGAGCGCGAGGATACGCCCGCCGCCGCGCCCAGCAAGGCTGACGCTACCACCCCGTCCGCCTGCCGCGCTGTGGTGTTCGAGGACGTACCGCTCACCCATTGCACCGCCGATCCCGCTCAGCACCGGATTGGCATGGCCAACCTTGGCGCAGACAAGCAGCCGTTCGGCTCGCTTGCCGCATTTTCCGCCAGCCAAGATCCGGCAACCATCGCCTTTGCCATGAATGGCGGGATGTATGGCGATGATCTGAAGGCCATGGGCTATTATGTCGAAGCGGGCGAACGCCGGTCGGAACTTGACCGCAGCGCCCGGCCCGAAGGCAACACCTCCAACTTCTACATGAAGCCCAACGGGGTGTTCTTCGGTTCGGCAAGCAAGTGGCGGGTGCTGGGCAGCAATACCTTTTTCGAGACAGTCGGTGACCGGCCCGAATTCGGCACCCAATCCGGCCCGCTGCTGCTGATCGATGGCAAGCTGCACCCGGAGATTCAGGATAATGGCCCATCGCGCGCCATCCGCAACGGCGTAGGCGTGGACGCGGGCGGGAAGGCGCATTTTGTCATCTCCGACGCGCCGATCAGCTTCGGGCAGCTGGCGCGCTATTTTCGTGATGAGGTGAAGGTGACCATGGCGCTTTACCTCGACGGGCAGGTGTCGAGCCTGTGGGATCCGGCGACCGGGCGCCTCGACAAGGGCCGCGTCGGGCCGATCATCGTGGTGACGAAACGCGAGAAGGCAGCCGCGCAATGATACTCGTGATCGACAATTACGACAGCTTTACCTTCAACCTCGTCCATTACCTGATGGAGCTGGGGGCCGAAGTGCGCGTGGAACGCAACGATGCGCTCACGGCTGCCGAGGCGCTGCGGACGAACGCGGCGGGCTTCCTGATCTCGCCCGGCCCCTGCACACCCAACGAGGCGGGCATCAGCCTCGATCTGGTGGCTGCCTGTGCGGACGCAGGCAAGCCCCTAATGGGTGTGTGTCTGGGCCATCAGGCCATCGGCCAGCATTTCGGCGGCACGGTGCAGCGCGGCGGGCTGATGCATGGCAAGACTTCGCCCGTCACGCATGACGGGTCGGGAGTGTTTGCGGGCCTGCCCTCCCCCTTCATCGCTACGCGCTATCACAGCCTTGAGGTGGTAAATGTGCCGGAGGAACTGGTCGCCAACGCCCATGCCGAAACGCCGGGCAGCGATCGCCTGAGCGTGATGGGCTTCCGCCACGCCAGCCTGCCGATCCACTCGGTGCAGTTCCACCCCGAAAGCATCGCCACCGAGTACGGGCACGCGCTGCTTGCCAATTTCGTGCGCCTCTGCGGGCTTGATCCCATGCTGCCCGCAAGGCTGAGTGCATGAGCGTTCTCCCCGATGTGACCGCGCCCTTGAGCGAGGCCGAGGCTGAAGCCGCCTTCGGCGTGCTGCTTGATGGCGGTCCTTCCGAAGACGAGATCGCCGACTTCCTCGTTGCCCTGTCCGCGCGCGGCGAGACGGCGGACGAGATCGCGGGCGCGGCGCGTGCCCTTCGGGCTCGGCTGATCCCCATCGACGCTCCCCAAGGCGCGATCGACGTCTGCGGCACGGGGGGCGACGGGCACCACACCCTCAACGTCTCGACCGCTGTCAGCCTGGTGGTTGCGGCCTGCGGTGTGCCGGTCGCCAAGCACGGCAACCGCGCGGCATCCTCGAAAGCGGGCGCGGCGGACACGCTGGAGGCGCTGGGGCTCGACATGGACGCCGCCGGGCGCACGGCGGAAAAGACGCTCGCCGAGATCGGCATTTGCTTCCTCTTCGCCAAGAACCACCACCCGGCCATGGCGCGCATCCAGCCCATCCGGGTGCGCATCGGCCAGCGCACGATCTTCAACCTGATGGGCCCGCTTTCGAACCCCGCAGGCGTCACCAGCCAGCTGATCGGCATTGCGCGCCCTGCCTATGTGCCGATCTATGCCGGCGCGCTGGCACGGCTGGGCACCGGCCAATCGCTGATCGTTTCGGGCGACGAGGGGCTGGATGAACTGAGCCTTGCGGGCGGCAACGAGGTCGCGGTGGTGACCGGCAACGCCTTCACGATGGAACGCATCGACGCTTCGGCAGCGGGCCTTCCCCACACCCCGATTGAAGCGATCCGGGGCGACGATGCAAGGCACAACGCCGCTGCGCTGAAGGCGCTCCTGATGGGCACCCCCGGACCCTATCGCGACGCGGTGCTGTTCAACGCGGCAGGCGCGCTGACGGTGGCAGGGCGCGGCAGCGACTGGCGGGAACGCGCAGGCGTGGCGGCGGAGGCCTTGGATAGCGGCGCGGCAATGGCGCTGCTGGACAAGTGGATCGCGCTGGCGAAGTGAGAGATATGAACAAGCTCGAAGAAATCTGCGCCACCAAGCGCGAGGAAGTCGCCGCCCGCAAGGCCGCGACCAGCACCGCCGCGCTGGCCGAGGCCGCCGCCGCGCAATCGCCCCCCCGCGGGTTCGAAACCGCACTGCGCGACCGTGCCGCCAGCGGTTATGCCCTCATCGCTGAGATCAAGAAGGCCAGCCCCTCCAAGGGGCTCATTCGGGCCGATTTCCACCCCGCCGCGCACGCCGCCGCCTATCAGCAAGGCGGCGCGGCCTGCCTCTCGGTCCTCACCGACGCGCCTTATTTTCAGGGGCACGAGGATTACCTCGTCGCCGCCCGCGCCGCCTGCGACCTGCCGGTGCTGCGCAAGGACTTCATGGTCGATCCGTGGCAATGCCTTGAGGCGCGCAGCATCGGGGCCGATGCGATCCTGATCATCGTCGCCGCGCTGGAAGACGCGCAGATGGCCGAGATCGAAGCCGCCGCGCGCGAACACCATATGGACGTGCTCGTCGAAGTGCACGACGAGGCCGAGCTGGAGCGCGCCGCTCGCGTGCTCCAATCCCGCCTGATCGGGGTCAACAACCGCGACCTCAAGACCTTCACGACCTCGCTCGCCGTCACCGAAAGGCTCGCCCCCCTGATGCCGCCCGGCACGCTGATCGTGGGCGAGAGCGGGATCAACAGCCACGCGGATTGCCAGCGATTGGAAACGGCAGGCGTACGCACCTTTCTCGTCGGAGAAAGCCTGATGCGCGCTGTCGATATTGCGAGTGCCACAGCCGCGCTGCTCAGGCCAGAACAGGCTGCATGAGCAAACTCACCCACCTCGATCAAAGCGGCGCTGCGCACATGGTCGATGTCGGCGGGAAGCCCGCAACCGCCCGCCGCGCAGTGGCATCGGGGCGGATCACCATGGCGGCCGAGGTGCTGGCAGCGATCCGCGAAGGCAACGCTCCCAAAGGCGACGTGCTGTCCGCCGCCCGCATTGCCGGGATCATGGCGGCCAAGCGCACGGGCGACTTGATCCCGTTGTGCCACCCCTTGGGGCTGGAGGCGGTCAGCATCGATTTTGCCTATGAAGATAGCGACAAAACTTCCGGGATCCGCGTCACCGCCACAGCCTCGTTGACGGGCCGAACCGGGGTCGAAATGGAAGCGATGACAGCAGTTTCTGTCGCACTCCTCACGATTTACGACATGGCCAAAGCGCTGGACAAGGGGATGGTGATCGGCAGCATCCGCCTGGTGGCCAAGTCGGGCGGCAACTCGGGCGATTGGGCCGCCCGGGATATGGACGACGCTTGAGCGCGCTGCTCGACCTTGAAGAAGCCCAGACAATGCTGCTGGCGCTGGCGCCGCTGCTGCCGTCTGAGCCTGTCGCCGCCGATACCGCGCTTGGTCGGATCCTCGCCGAAGATCTCCGCGCCGCGCGCACCCAGCCTGCCGCCGATCTTTCGGCCATGGATGGCTATGCCCTCGCGCCCGGCGAAGGGCCCTGGCTGCTCGTGGGAGAAAGCCGCGCCGGCGCGCCCTACCGCGAGCTTCTGGCCGAAAATCAGTGCGTGCGGATCTCGACCGGCGCGGTCATTCCTCCGGGCGCGGACCGGGTGCTGCTTCAGGAAGACGCGGTCAATGAAGCTGGCCTCATTCTGGCGACCGAGCTGCCGCCGCCCGGTCGCCATATCCGGGCACGCGGCTTCGATTTTCATGCGGGCGACCTGTTGCTGACCAAAGGCACCCGCATCACCCCCGCCCGCCTCGCTCTTGCGCTGGCGGCGGGACACGGCACGCTGACCGTAACCCGCCCGGTCCGTGTGGCCGTGATGGACAGCGGCGACGAATTGGCGGCTGACCCTGCCGATTGCCTCCCTCACCAGCTTCCCGCCAGCAATGCGGCCATGATTGCAGCCATGCTGGCGCCGCTGGGCTGCGAGATCACGCGCATGGGCCCGGTACCGGACGACCGCGCCGCGCTCGCCGCTGCGCTGGCCAAGGCGGAAGGGGCCGATATCCTCATCACCTCGGGCGGGGCCTCGGTGGGCGATCACGACCTCATCAAGCCCGCGCTGACCGATTGGGGCGCCCAAATCGCGTTCTGGAAGATTGCCATAAAGCCCGGCAAGCCGCTGCTGGTCGCCACCCGGCCGGGTGCGAGCGGCACGCAGGTGATCCTCGGCCTGCCCGGCAATCCGGTGTCGAGCTTCGTTACCGCCTTCCTGTTTGCGCTGCCGCTGGTGCGTGCGGCACAGGGCGATCCCGAACCGCTGCCCAAGGTAGAGATGGCCTATGCGGGTGAAGACCTGCCCGCTGTTGGCCCCCGGCGCGAATTCCTGCGCGCGGTGTTTCATGACGGCGCGCCGCAGCTGGCCGGCTCGCAGGATTCCTCGGCCCTGTCTGCGCTGGCGGCGGCGGATTGTCTGATCGATCGCCCCGCCCATGCCCCGCCGCTTGCCGCAGGGTCGCCTGTTCCGGTGTTCAAGCTCCAAAATGGCTGAATTGCGCGGGTTTGGCGTTCGGCGCGCTTGACAGCTTTGCGGCAGTTGCCTAATTGTTCCTTGTTCGTTCACCTTAATGGCATCAACCATGCCAAGGCGGAACGGGCGTGCACGCAAAGCACCACAGGCTCATCCGGGCCGGTGCCTCTTGGAGCACATCTGGGACTGGCGCCGGGCCGATTGGCGGGGCGTGAATGCGACCAAGGGAGTTTTGATCCATGCTGACAGCCAAACAGCACGAGTTGATCCGTTTCATCCAGCAGCGGCTGGAGGAAACCGGGATCTCGCCAAGTTTCGAGGAAATGAAAGAAGCGCTCGATTTGAAAAGCAAGTCGGGCGTGCACCGGCTGATTTCCGCGCTGGAAGAACGCGGTTTCCTGCGCCGCCTGCCCAACCGCGCGCGCGCGCTCGAAGTGATCCGCGAACCCGGTGACACGACCCCGGCCCGCGCCGCCGTGCCGGCGGGCGATAATGTGGTACCGATGGTCCCCCCTGCGCCGCGCGTCGCGGAGAGCGTTGCAGCGAATGACGTGATCGAACTGCCTCTGCACGGGCGGATTGCGGCCGGCGCGCCGATTGAGGCTTTCGAAGGCCATTCGACCCTTCCGGTGCCTGCGGCCCTGCTTGGGCCCGGGGAGCATTATGCGCTTGAAGTATCAGGCGATTCGATGATTGAAGCCGGGATCTTCGATGGCGATTTTGCGCTGGTGCGGCGCACCAACACCGCCCGCGATGGCGAGATCGTGGTGGCGCTGGTGCGCGGCGAGGAAGCAACGCTCAAATACCTGCGCAAGGAAGGCGGTCAGGTGCGGCTGGATCCGGCCAATGCGGCCTATGATCCGCAATTCTACCGGTCCGATGAAGTCGAAGTTCAGGGCAAGCTGGCCGGGCTGCTGCGCCGCTATCATTGAGGTGGTGAGCTGACCTTCGCGTACAAAACCGCAGGCCCGGCTTGTTTTCAGGATATTACAATAGTTAGATCGAACATCAGGCCGCTCCAGGCGGATCCTTGGGGCGGCCTTGATCGCTTTAGCCCCCCTGCCAGATCGGTTCTGCCTCGGGTTTGACCTCTGCCTGATGCGGCTAGGACGGTGGTTGCGGCGCGGCCGGGCGGGGCTGATCGGGCGCGGGACGCCACCATCCATGCGTGCCTTGGCTTTGAGCAACAGTGGTGATCCGGCCAGCGGCCAGATCAATCGCCAGCCCTCCTCTTTGAGCCAGATAGCGCCGGTCAGCCTTAAGCCAGCGGGGGCGGCAGGATCGCGGTAGGAACCTCTCGGACACAATGACATCGGCTTCAGCGCAGGCGGCAGCAAGAGCGCGCTCCTCGACCTGGGCCCGCCCTCGCCCGAGCAGCACCACCCAGTCACGTCCACCCCGGTTCAGCACCAGGGTGCAAAATGCCGAGGAGCAGTTTGCGCCCTCCCAATCGGCAATCGGCACCGGCTCGGCCGCAACGCCGGCAAGCTCCATCAGATTGTCCCGGGTGTAGGATGAACGGCTATCACGCAGGGAGACAAGGCGCGGCCTTCCATCAGGGCCGGGCACGGTGATGCCCACCTGCTGACCGTCACCTGCGACCAGAAGATCGGGAACCGGGGTCAGCACGACCAGCAGGCTTGCCAGCATCACCGGCGCCAATCCCGCAAGCCGCACCCGTCCGTGCCAGAGCGCCAGCCACAGGCCGCCTGCCGCAAATAGCGCGACCGCAAGCCCGCTGATCTGCGGCATCAATGTGACCGCGCCTGCCTGTGCGGCCGTGATGTGGGCAATCGCCAGCAGCAATGCGAGCGAGCGCTCTGTCAGCCACCATGCAGGACTGCCGAGGCCCACAAGGTCGAGCAGTAAACCGAGCGCGATGAGCGGCATGGAGACAAATGTTACCAACGGGATCGCTACCACATTGGCGAGTGCACCGTACATGCCCGCCCGGTGAAAATGGAACAGAACGATTGGCATCAACGCCAGTTCGATCACCACGCCAGTGACAAACAGCATCACCACCTGACGCCCGGTCCGCCTCCACCACGGCTCTTCGCGCGGGGCAAGAAAGGCGCGCACCGGCGCGCTGCTGGACACAGCGATGATCGCCAGCACTGCGGCAAAACTCATCTGGAAGCTCGGCCCGATGGCGCTTTCCGGCCAGAGCAGCAGCACAAACCCTGCCGCCACAGCCACCATCCGCATCGATAGCGCATCGCGCCCCAGCGCGAGCGCGCCCAGCACCAGCAAAGCGGCGACGCAGCTGCGCACGGTGGGCACTTCGGCGCCGGTGAGCAAGGTGTAACCGATCCCGGCCAGCGCGCCGATCCCGGCCGCCGCCACCGGCAGCCGCACCCGAAGCGCCAAAGCTGGCCACAGCGCCAGCAATCGCAGCGCAGCGACATAGGCCGCCGCGATCACCGCGCTCACATGCAACCCGCTGATCGATAGCAGGTGCGTCAGCCCCGAATCGCGCATCGCCGCCTCGTCCGCCTCGGCGATCCCGCCGCGGTCGCCGCTGGCAAATGCGGCAGCGATGGCGCCGGGCGAACCATCCACCCGCGCGCGGACATGCTCTGCCAGCGACCGTTGCAAGCCTGCGATCCCCTGGTCGGCGATGGCCGGGTTGATCACCACCAACGGGCCGACCATGGTCCCGGTTGCCGACAGGCCCTGAAACCATGCGGCCCGCGCAAAATCGTAGCTGCCCGGAAGCATCGGACTGGCCGGGGGCATCAGCCTCGCCCGCAGTCGTACCACAGCGCCTTCGGCAAGGCCCGGCGGCGGCCCGGCTGGCCCGAGCGCATCCAGTGGCACATTGACCCGGATCTTGCGCGCCGCGCCCGTTGCGGGCTCGCGGACGGCCAGCGTCAACCGCAGCCGCCCTTCTGCGGGTTGGTCCTGACGCGCGATCACCTTGCCATGCAGCAACATGACGACAGGGCGCGCGATGGGCTCTGCACCAACAATGCTGGACCGGGCCCAGATCACCGCGATGCCCAGCGCAAAGACCAATGCGCAGGTAACCACGGCGAGGCGCAGGCTGGCACGGTTTTCGTCCGCAGGGCTGCCGGTCGGCCAGGCCGCCATTGCGCCAAGCGCAGCCAGCATACTGGCACTGATGGCAGCCAACCACATCCCTTTGCTGGGCAGGATAAACCAGACCACGATCCCGAGCGCAAAGATCACCGCCAACCAGGGCGCACGGTCAAACCCGGCCTCGGCCAGAAAACGGTCGGCTGTGCCGATCCAACGCCCGTTCCGGCCCGCGGTGCTGGACAAGGGGCGCGGTGTTTGCCAAGGGCGCGGCGTCGGTTGTCCGGCGGCACCGCGCCCGTCCGGGTCCTCGCCCATCGGAATGATCGGCACGTTGCGCATCGGCTCATCCCCCGATCGGCCCGTCTCATGTCAGGCCCCACCTCAGGCCATCGCCAAGCCGCTCAAAGTGAACAGGAATTCAAAGCATATGGCAAGCGAAAGCAGCAGCCCCGCCGCAAGCAAGGCCCGCGAAGTCGTCACCCGCTTCGCCCCGTCGCCCACGGGTTACTTGCATATCGGCGGCGCCCGCACGGCGCTGTTCAACTGGCTTTATGCCCGCCACCATGGCGGCCGGACACTGCTCAGGATCGAGGATACCGACGCCAAGCGTTCTACCCAGGATGCGATCGATGCAATCATCGAAGGACTCGCCTGGCTGGGTCTGGATTACGATGCCCCCCCGGTGTTCCAATCCGACCGGGCCGAGCGCCATGCCGAGGTCGCCTGGCAGCTGCTGAACGCTGGCCACGCCTACAAGTGCTTTGCCACGGCCGAAGAACTCGAAGCGATGCGCGCCGAACAGCGGGCCAACAAAAAGCCGCTGCGCTATGACGGGCGCTGGCGCGACCGCGATCCTGCCGAGGCCCCCGAAGGCGCGCCCTTCACCATCCGCCTCAAGACCCCCACCGAGGGCGAAGTGACCATTCACGATCAGGTGCAGGGCGCGGTCACGGTGAAGAATGAGGAAATCGACGATTACATCATTCTGCGCGCCGATGGCACGCCGACCTATATGCTCGCGGTGGTGGTGGACGATCACGACATGGGCGTGACCCATGTGATCCGCGGCGACGATCACCTCAACAATGCTTTCCGCCAGCTGCCGATTATCCGGGCGATGAACGAAATCGAGGGCGGCTGGCCCGATCCCGTCTACGCCCATATCCCGCTGATTCACGGCAGCGACGGTGCCAAGCTGTCCAAGCGCCACGGCGCGCTCGGGGTTGAGGCTTATCGCGACGAATTCGGGATCCTGCCCGAAGCGCTGTTCAACTATCTGCTGCGGCTGGGCTGGGGTCACGGCGACCGCGAGGAGATCACCCGCGAAGAAGCGACCCAGCTGTTCGATCTGGCAGGCGTCGGCAAGAGCCCGTCGCGGTTCGATATGAAGAAGCTCGAGAACCTCAACGGCCATTATCTGCGCGAGGCCGATGATGCGCGCCTGGCCGCGTTGGTGGCGGCGCGCATCGGCGAGGCAGCTGACGTGGACCTGCTGACCCGCGCCATGCCGGTGCTCAAAGTGCGTGCCAAGAACCTCGATGAAGTGGCTGACGGTGCTGGCTTCTTGTTCGCAAAGCATCCGCTGGAAATGACCGAGAAAGCCGCAAGCCTGCTCGAAGGCGACGCGCGTTCGATTCTACGCAAGATCCACGGGGCGCTTCAGGCGGAAAACGACTGGACAAGCGAGGCGCTCGAAGCCACTACGAAATCGCTCGCCGAGGAGCTGGGATTGGGACTTGGCAAGCTGGCGCAGCCGATGCGCGCGGCGCTCACCGGGACGACCACCTCACCCGGTATCTTTGACGTTCTGGTCCTTCTGGGCCGGGACGAAGCTCTCGCTCGGCTCGACGCACAGGCTGCATAGCCGCGCCGCTGCGGGGGCAGAAAACTTGGACAGGAGAATCATCGTGGCAGACAAGCTGGCGAAACTCGAACTCGGGGGTAAATCCTTCGACTATTCCGTGCTGGAGGGCAGCACCGGCCCGGATGTTATCGACATCCGCAAGCTCTATGCCCAGACGGGTGCCTTCACTTTCGACCCCGGCTTCACGTCGACCGCATCGTGCGAAAGCGCACTGACCTATATCGATGGCGATGAGGGCGTATTGTTGCACCGCGGCTATCCGATCGGACAGCTGGCGGAAGATTCCAGCTTCATGGAAGTCAGCTACCTGTTGCTCAACGGCGAACTGCCGAGCAAGGCAGAACTGGACGATTTCAGCTACACCATCACCCGCCACACGATGCTGCACGAGCAGCTGATGACCTTCTATCGCGGGTTCCGCCGCGATGCTCACCCGATGGCGGTGATGTGCGGCGTGGTCGGCGCGCTCTCGGCATTTTATCACGACAGCACCGATATTGCCGATCCGCAGCAGCGGATGATCGCCTCGCACCGCCTGATTGCCAAGATGCCGACGATCGCGGCTATGGCCTACAAGTACTCGGTCGGTCAGCCCTTTATCTATCCTGATAACTCGCTGAGCTACACCGGCAATTTCCTGCGCATGACCTTCGGCGTGCCGGCTGAGCCCTATGTGGTGAACCCGGTGGTCGAACGCGCGCTGGACCGGATCTTCATCCTGCATGCCGATCACGAACAGAACGCGTCGACCTCGACTGTACGGCTTGCCGGCTCTTCGGGCGCGAACCCGTTTGCCTGCATCGCGGCTGGCATTGCCTGCTTGTGGGGCCCGGCGCATGGCGGTGCGAACGAAGCGGCGCTCAACATGCTCCGTGAGATCGGCACCCCGGACAAGATCCCGCATTACATCGAGCGCGCCAAGGACAAGAACGATCCGTTCCGCCTGATGGGCTTCGGTCACCGGGTCTACAAGAACTACGATCCGCGCGCCACGGTGATGCAGAAGACCGTGCGCGAAGTGTTCGAGGCCCTGAAGGTGACCGATCCGCTGTTCGAGACCGCCTTGCAGCTTGAAGAAATCGCGCTCAACGATCCGTACTTCATAGAGAAGAAGCTGTTCCCGAACGTCGATTTTTATTCGGGCATCATCCTGTCGGCGATCGGCTTCCCGACCACCATGTTCACCGCGCTGTTCGCGCTGGCCCGCACCGTGGGCTGGGTGGCACAGTGGAACGAGATGATCAGCGATCCCGGCCAGAAGATCGGTCGCCCGCGCCAGCTCTACACCGGCCCGACACAGCGCGATTACGTGCCGCTGGGCAAGCGTTAAGCGGCAGCCATTCCCATGATGATGCTCCGCGCAGCAGGCCTGTTCCTGATTGCGCTGGGCATCATCTGGGCCCTGCAGGGCGCCGGATTGCTCGGCTGGCCTGCGGATAGTTTCATGCTGGGGCAAGGCGACTGGGTGCTGCGCGGTCTTGCCCTGTCAGCTGCAGGCGCAGCGATTATTGGACTAGTTCGGTACCGCAGCAGCAAATGACGCGTTTTTTGCAGTTGCAGTAGGGTACCCAGGTGCCTCAGCCGGCCGGCAATTCAAGCCGGAACAGGGCCCCGCCGCCCGGGGCGCTTTCGACCGTCAGACTCCCGTCCATGGCTTCGGCCAGACGGCGCGAGATATAGAGGCCAAGGCCCGAACCGCTGTCTCGCCCGCCATCACTATCGCGGCCCAGACGCTCGCCCTTGTCGAAAATGCGGGTGCGTTGCTCAGGCGTTATGCCCGGCCCCTCATCAGCGACCGTAACGGCCACCCGCCCCGCGGTTGCCCCATGCGCCGCAATGGTCACCGTGCTGGCCGCAGGGGAATAGGCGATGGCATTACCGATCAGGTTGATAAGGATCTGCAAGACGCGGCGGAATTCGGCATTGGCCACCGCCGCCCCGCGAACGCCCTCGAGCCGCAGCACGGTGTCACGATTTTGTGCTCGCACTCCGAGAATGCCCGCCGCCCGCGCGGCAGCGTCAGCCAGATCGACGGGTTCGCGCGCGGTTGCAAAGCCCGGCGTCTCGACCACTTCGAGGTCAGCCAGATCGTCCAGCATCGCGGCCAGATGCTGACCTGCGCTGGCGATGGTTCCGGCATATTCGCTGTATTCTTCGCGCAAGGGGCCAGCGAGACGGGCATGGATCGTCTCGGCATTGGCAATAATCCGCGCAACCGGCTTGCGGAGTACTGGCGTGAGCGACATGCCGACAAGCCGCGCAGGTGAGGCCTCGGCAGCAGCCGGTTCAGCGTGATCGGGCGGGGTCTCTTCCGCCATCGGCTCATCGGCGATCAACAGCAGTTCGAAGCCCGAGGGGTTTTGTTCATCTGGCCCCAGCGGGATCAGCCGCACGCGCCAATGCCGCTGCGATCCGGCAAACCGGCAGGCAGCCCCGTCCAGCAAGCGCCAGTGCAGCGGCTGGTGGTGGGTTATGCCGGTCAATTCGACCAAGGCGCTCCACACTGTCCCATGCGCGGCCAGAGCGGCAACCTGAAGCGCTGCAGCATCGGGCGCGCTGGTGCTGAGCACCTGGAGTTGCTGGCGGGCATCAAGCCGCGCGCTGACTTCGGCGGTGGCCCGGTCGATCGCGTCGAGCCGGGCAGCAAATTCGCGCGTGCTGGGCTGGACAAGCGGGCTTCGCTGCCAGTTTTCGACCAACACCTCGCAGCCGCCGCCGTCATGCTCGCCCAACGGATGGATGCGGGCAAAGCCGGTAACTTCGGCCTCTCCGTCAAAGGCGCTGAAGCTGCGCGCGATCTTGAGACCCATGCGCCGGGCCTGTTGCACCAGCGCCAACAGTTCAGGGATCGCCAGCGTTCCGGGCAGATCACCGCCGCAGCGTTCCTGCAACTCGGCCAACGGCGCATCGGCACTGAGCAGCCGGTCCCGCGCGTCGGTCAGCACATAGGTACCGAGCAGGCTGTCGGTGCGGTCCATCGTATTCATTGCAAGCTATCGTGCGAGGCAAGCAGCGCAGCGGCACGGTCTGCGGCAAGCTGACCATGCGCAAGTGGCAGCTGGCCGGCTGGATCGACCAGCACCAGCTGACGCCCGATGGCAGGATCGCTCAGGCCGCTGACGCGCAGCAGCAAGGCGAGGCGCATGCTCTGGCCTTCATGACAGGCCAGCACGGCATCATCCCGCCCGCAGCGCGTGCTCGCATCAAGCGCGCTGGCAAACAGAGCGAGCCCGGCATGATCGAGGCCCAGGGCGGCAACCATGCCGCGCCGCATGGAAGCAACCAGACGGGCGAGCAAGCCCAACCGCCCCCTCGCCTCGTCATAATCGGCCTGCAAGCGGGCCAGACCCGCGCTGTTGTCAACCCGTGCGGCGAGGCCGTGAAAAAGCTCGGCCGGAAGCTCGCCTAGCGCCAGCTCCATTCGCCGCTGGCTCTGGATAAAACGGGACTGCGCGGCGAGCGTGCTCATCGCAAGGCCAGCAATGCCCGGATCGTCGGAGGCAATCAGTTCCTGTAACAAGGGGCTGAGCACCGGATCGATGGCATGGCGCTGCTGCAATCGCTCGGCAATGAGATATTCCGCCGCCAAAGCGTGGCAAAAGCGCAGCAACGCCTCTTGCGCCATCAGTGTCTGGGCCAGTTGATCAACGGCAGCAGGATTGACGGCGCCGCTGCGGATGGCAGGGTCATATCCAGCCTCGGCGGCCAGCAATTGCCCGGCAAGATCGGTAATCATGCCTCTCACCCGCGCCAAGATGGCGTCGCTGACCAAGGCATGGGCATCACTGGCAAGCAGGTGGCGCAAGACTGGGACAACCGCCTTCAGCGCGCGGGTTTCCCGCGCGAGCTCGTCCCGCACAATCGCCTCGACAGCGTTGTCGGCGGCAAGGTCAATCGTCTCTTCGCCCATGCTCCTGCGGCCATAACATTCGTATAGTTAAGGCCGGGTTAGATTATTCCGGGGAAGTGCGCAGTAGCAAAGCTGTCAATAGCCCCAAGGCGAGACAGGCCGTCACTTCGAGCAGTACGCCCAAACTGGCCGCGCCGCAGCATACGAGCGCAATGGTGACGCGGTCTGACGCAATGATGCCGACAGGCGCAGGCCGCATCCGGGCTGCAAGCCGCGCAAGGCCGATGGTCAGCAGGCCCAGCACCGCAAGCGGCTGCCCGGTCAGGTCTGGGGTCAATGAACACCATAACGTCACACCAACCAACCCGTCAGTGACGCCACCAAGCCGCTTTGCTGAAGGTGCCGGTGACAGGCGATTTTGCAGGCGGCTGACAAGCGCAAGCCGCGCCAGCGAGACCTGAGCGCCAAAAGCGCCAAGTGCCGCGAGCCCAAGCCCGATGGCCGGAAAGCCGAACACAGCGACTGTGATAGCCGCCAGCAGCACGATCAGCCCGGCGCCAGCGGCCACCTTGCCACCTTGCTCCAGACCGCGCGTCACAAGATCGCGCGCCAGCATCCCGGCAAGCGCATGGAACGGCGCACACCCATCGGCAGGCGGGGCAAGGCGCGCCATCAATCCTGCCTGATAATGATCAACAGTCTGCAGATCGCTGGCCAACAGCCATTGTTCTGTCACCAGTTCGCGCGCTCCAAGATCGCGGCACGGTGTCCCAGCCTGCAGGGCGAGCCGCAGCAGGAGCGAAATCGCATCGCAATCCGCTGGAAAGTCAGCGATCTGCTGTACGGCGGCGCCGCGCATCACCAAGACGCCGGCCCAATGCCTTGCTGCGTCGATCCGCTCGAAATCATCCGGGTACGCGGCGGCCAGCGGATGATCCGCAGCCAGCGTCGCCACACCCCGGCGCAGCGCGGGCCCTGCATTGAACAACGATTTGGCCATATCCGTGCCGGGCACCAACCCATCCTGGATAATCACCAGATCGTCTTCGGCGCGCACCAAAGCGGCAAGCGCGGCAAACCCGGTGAGCGCGTGAAAATCGCAACCGCCGGCTTCAAGCGCATGCTGCAATGCCAGAATCTCGCCCGATGCCGGCGTTCTGTCGGTCAGGCACAGCACCCGCTCGGCCCCAAGTTCCTGCAACAAGGCTGCTTGCCATCCGATGACACTGCGCCCCGCCAGCAGCAGGTTTGCCCGCCGTGCGCCCTCGTCGCTGCGCTTCAGCGCGGCTATCAGGCCGATGCGCATTGTTTAACCCCTTTCGACCATCTGCCTGGTGCAGTGGTCGCAAAGGTGGCGGTTTGTGGGAGCACGTTCAAGCAGGCAGAGCAGCTTTGCCCCCGCCTTGCGTCAGGCGCCCGCGCTTAGCGCTGGGGATCGCGGCTTTGCGCGCGCTGGAACCGGGCCAGCACCGCTTCAACCTCACGGATCGCCATCGGTTCACCGGGCGCGGCGTGGAGCGCGATTTCCGCCGCCTGAAGCAGGTCATCCGCATGAAAACTTGCCGCCAGCCCCTTGAGGCGCATCGCTGCGACATGCCAGTTTCCATCGCAGCGGGCCCGTTTCAGCAGATCAAGCTGACGCGCGGCGCTGTCGAGAAAGGCTGTGCGCAGCTCGCGCAGCAAGGCGGCATCATTGCCGGCCGCTGCCGCGAGGGTCGCATCAAGGGCTCCGTAACTGAATGCCATGACCGGGGGATAGACCGGATTAGGTTAAAGCAGGGTTTATCACGGCCCGGGGTGTGGTATGCCTTGTGTCATGACGGGACAAAACAAGATGAGCGCCGTCGGGCGCACAAGCGGCCATGACGAAGCGGACGCGCCGGCTTTGCCGGACGTGCCAGCGTTGAGCGAACCTCTTGATCTTGGTGAACCCTGGCTTGAAGACGCGGCGCAAGATTCTGTGCCGTCAGCATCTGCGCCCTGGCTTGCGCCGACATTGGCAGGGCTGGCGATTGCCGGGTGGACCGCATTTTATGGCTGGGCGCACCTCACCGCCATGCAGGCCGGTGCCGCGCCTGCGCAATGGGCAAACTGGGCCACGCAGTGGTCGGTTCCTGTGACGCTGGTCGGAATTGCATGGCTTCTCGCCATGCGCTCCTCGCGCGCCGAGGCGCACCGCTTTGCCGCCACGGCTGCTCTGATGAACCGCGAGAGCGCTGCCCTGGAAGAACGGCTCAAGGTGGTCAACCGCGAGCTTAGCCTCGCCCGTGAGTTCCTGGCAGCACAGTCGCGCGATCTCGATGCGCTGGGCAGGATCGCAGCTGAACGGTTGTCGGTCCATGCGGGCGAATTGCAGACGCTGATCGCCAGCAATGGCGCGCAGGTCGAAGCCATCGGCAGCGCCAGCGAGACCGCGCTCGGCAACATGAACCAGCTACGCGATGACCTGCCCGTCATCGCCAATGCCGCGCGCGACGTCGCCAATCAGATCGGCAGCGCCGGACGGGTGGCCGCAGACCAATTGGGGCAGCTGGCGGGCGGCTTTGATCGCCTTACCGCAGCGGGCAAGGCCAGCGAAGTGCAGGTCGATCAGGTGGGAACCGCCGTTGCTGAAACCCTGACCGGCGTTGAAAATCAATTGGCCCGGATCGAGGCGTTGATCGGCGACCGGTTTGCGTCGCTCCGTACCGAGGCTGATGCTTACCGCGCCCGTGTGAGCGATCTTGAAACGGAGGCTTTGGCAGCGCTGCGCGAACGGGCGCATCAGACCTCAGCCACAACCGATGCGCTTGCCTCTGCCATGCAGGCTGCCGCCCAGACCGCGCAGCAGCAGCTTGAAAAAGCCATGGCCGATCTGCATGCGCAAATGGCGCAAAAGCTGGCCGAAGTGGAAGCGATTGAGCGCCAGACGAGCGAGGCTGCGGCTGATCGTATCGCACAACTGCGCGCGCAAATCGGAGACCTCAGCGCTCAGCTTGCCGACCGCAATCTGGCTCTGGCCGAAGCGATGGAGCAGCGGCAGGCGGCATTTGACACCCACGAGACGCAGGCGAGCGAAGTGCTGGCCCAGCGGCTTGCAGCGCTGGATGATGCCCTGTCCCAGCGCCGCGACGCGCAAATCGCCGATGCGGAAAAGCTGGTGGCGCAAGGTGATGCCCTCGCCGGGCGAACCGCAGAGCTGGCACGGATCATTGGCGAGGCAAGCGAGTTGGGCGAGACGGCCCGCACCAGTCTGGGCACCGGCATCGGGGCCCTCGCGCAGCAACTCGCCGACAAGCGCGCTGCCCTTGCTGCAACAGCGGCGCAATTGAATGAGCTGACAGACAGCAGCGTGCGGTTGCTGGAGATCCTTCAGTCCGGGGAACGCACCTGCAAGGGCGATCTGACGGGTGCCATTCAGAGCGCCAACGCCGCGCTTGAAAATGTCGAGACGCGGGCGGCACGGGTTGAAACGCTGATGCTGAGCAGCGCCAACGCCGGCACCGATTTGTCGGCCTATTTGCAGGGCACCCGCGCTGAAATTGACGCGGCTGACAGCGCAATTGCTGGGCTGCGCAGCAATCTGGCCGAAGGGGCAGACGATGCGCTGGCGCGGTTGCAAGGCCTGCGAGGCGGCTTTGCCCGGCTTGCAGAGGAAAGCGGCGCGCTCGCCAGCGAAACGCAGGAGGCTTTGCGCCAATCGCTCGGCCGGCTGGAGGCCGCGATCACGCAGGCCTTTTCCACCCTTGAACACGGCGCGCGCGAAAAGATGCTGGCGCTGGCAAACAGTATCGGCAGCGAGGCAGTCGAAGTGCTCGAACGGGCATTGCGCAACGAAAGCGCGACGACCCTCGGCAAGCTCGAACAGTCGGCCGCGCATGCTTCAGGCGTCGGGCGCGAGGCTGCGATTCAGCTGCGCGATCAATTGGTGAAGGTCAACGAGCTCACCGGCAATCTCGAACAACGCGTCAACCGGGCGCGCGAACTGGCCGAGGAGCAGGTGAATAATGATTTCACCCGGCGCATGGCGTTGATCACGGACAGCCTCAATTCGGCCGCCATCGATATCTCAGGCGCATTGTCGACCGAAATCGCCGACACCGCATGGGACGCCTATCTGAAAGGTGACCGCGGCATCTTTACACGCCGGGCTGTCCGCCTGATCGATAATGGCACCGCCAGGGATATCGCCGCGCTCTATTCGAATGACGACAGCTTCAAGGCGAATGTCAGCCGGTACATCCACGATTTTGAAGCGCTGCTGCGGCAAACGCTCTCAACCCGCGATGGGCATGTGCTGAGCGTGACGATGCTGGGATCGGACATGGGCAAACTTTACGTCGCCCTCGCCCACGCGATCCAGCGCCTGCGCTAGGTTTGGCCTGCTAACGGCGGCTTGGGCAGAAAATCGATATCGGCCGCCGTTACCCAGCCATTCATGTAATTGGCAATGAACAGCCCGGTCAGCACTGTAGCGATGATGGTCGCGCGCAGAACAAGCTTGCGCGGCTGAAAGTTCACCGGCGCGCTTTCGGCTTGGCCGGGGACATGATCCACACCCGCCTCCTCGGCCGTCCGCACCCCGAAGGGGAGCATCACGAAGGCGCTCATCACCCAGAACAGGAAATAGATCGCCGCGACGGAGGTGATCTGCATCAGGCTGCCGCCCCCCCCCCCGGCATGACCACCCGCACCTGCGGCTTCTTGCCAGACCAGCGCTGGGCCGCGCGGCGTGCGGCAAGCCGCGCAGCTTCGCGGATAACAGCCTGATCGCGGGCGTCCTTGCCTTTGAGACGGCTGATGGCTGCCAGAACGTCATTCGCCGCTTCTTCAAGGAAATCGGGCAGGTCTTCATCAAGCGGCAGGCCGATCGCCTCGATCATCGGCTTGGCTCCGCGCGCCAGCACCACCACCAGAACGCCATCCTGCGCAATGCGCCGCCGCATCGTGATCGCATCGCCATTGGCCGGCGCGATGATATCGCCATCGAGCACCAGGCGCCCGGCACGCACCTCGGCAATCTTGCCGGGCTTGCCCGGAGCGAGCCGGACCAGATCGCCATTCTTTTGCACGACCTGAGAAGGGATTCCGCTCGCCTTGCCGACGCGCGCCTGCTCGGCCATGTGGCGGATCTCGCCATGCACGGGGACAAGGATTTGGGGCTTCAGCCAGCTATACAGCGCTTCGAGTTCGGGCCGACCGGGGTGGCCTGACACGTGGATAAAGGCCTGACGATCGGTCACCATCTGAATGCCGCGCGCGGCAAGCTGGTTCTGGATTTTGCCAATCGGGATTTCATTGCCGGGGATCTGGCGCGAGGAGAACAGCACCACATCGCCTGCGACCAGTTCGATCGGGTGGTTGTTGTCCGCCATCCGGCCCAGCGCCGCGCGCGGTTCGCCCTGACCGCCGGTCGCGATGATCAAAATCTCGCCGCGCGGAAGGCCCATCGCGGTATCGAAACTGACAGGGGTGGGAAAATCTTCAAGATAGCCATTATCCTGCGCCACCTCGATAATCCGGTCGAGCGAGCGGCCCGCAACACACAATTGCCGACCAGTTTCGCGCGCGACCTCACCCAGCGTTTGCAGGCGGGCGACATTGCTGGCGAAGGTGGTAACGACGACACGCTTGCCCTTGTGGCGCGCGACTTCCTCCATCAGCGCCGAATGCACCGCGCCTTCCGAGCCTGAAGGCTTGGGATTGAAGACATTGGTGGAATCGCAGACCAGTGCAAGCACGCCCTCATCGCCGATTTCGCGCAGTTCTTCCTCGGTCGTCGGCTCGCCGATGATCGGATCATCATCAAGCTTCCAGTCCCCGGTGTGGAAGATGCGCCCATGCGGCGTGTCGATCAGCAGCGCGTTGCCCTCGGCAATCGAGTGCGCCAGCGGGAGGTACGTGATGGTGAACGGGCCGAGTTCAATCTCACCGTGATCTTCCTCGATGATGATGATCTCGACCTTGCCGAGCAGCCCGGCTTCTTCCAGCTTGCGCGCCACCAGATCGGCGGTGAAGGGCGTGGCATAGAGCGGCACGCCCAGTTCGCCCGCGAAATAGGGCACGGCGCCGATATGATCCTCGTGCGCGTGGGTCAGCACGATGCCGATCAGGTCCTTGCGCCGTTCCTCGATGAAATCGAGATCGGCGAACACCAGTTCCACGCCGGGATATTCATTGCCCGAAAAGGTCATGCCGAGATCAACCATGATCCACTTGCCCTGACAGCCGTAGAGATTGACGTTCATGCCAATCTCGCCAGATCCGCCAAGAGCAAGAAACAGGAGTTCGTCTTCGGGAGTAAAATCGTTCTTCAAGAGTTTTCCGGTTCTTTGAAAAATGGTCAGGCGGCTTCAGCCTGACGCGCTAGAATTGCGAGGCCGTCCAGCGTGAGGTCGGCATCGACGTGATCGAAAATTTCGGTGGCGTCATCGAACAATATGGCGAGCCCGCCGGTCGCTACAACCTTTGCCGGGCGACCAATTTCGGCCTTCATCTTGGCAACCATGCCTTCCATCATCGCAACATAGCCCCAGAACACGCCGATCAGCATCTGATCCTCGGTGTTGCGACCAATAACGCTGCGGGTGGACGGCGCGCGGATGGCGATCCGCGGGAGCTTGGCGGTCTTGCCGACCAAGGCATCCAGCGAAAGATTGATCCCCGGTGCAATCGATCCGCCCTTGTAGGCGCCGGTGTAATCGACCGCTTCAAACTTGGTCGCCGTGCCGAAATCGACCACAATCAGATCGCCGCCAAATTTGTGGTGCGCCGCCAGAATGTTGAGCGCCCGGTCCGCTCCCAGCGAAGAGGGCTGATCGACATCGATCTCGAACTGCCACGCTGCTTTGCCCTGCCCGGCGAACAGCGGCGTAATGCCGAAATACTTCTGGCAGAGCACGGTCAGGTTGTGGTCGGCGCGCGGCACGACCGAAGCAACGATGATCTGAGTGATCTGGTCCCGCTCAACCCCTTCGATCTTCAGCAGCTGGAGCAACCACACCGCATATTCATCGCCCGTCCGGCGCGGATCGGTGGCGATGCGCCAGCGCGCACGAATGTGATGCGTGCCGTCCTCCCCGTAGGCGAACAGGGCGAAGACGACATTGGTGTTCCCGACATCGGCGGCGAGCAGCATCTCTGGCAGTCCTTCCCTTACGAAATGTCGCCAGCGCGAATGACACGTTCGCTGCCATCCGCCAAGCGCAGCCGTAACGCGCCGTCACTTTCCTCAAGCCCCGCAAAGGAGCCCGACAGCACCGAACCATCGGTATCGTGCACGGTCAGCGGGGAGCCCTGTGCGTGGATCGACTGCACCAGAAACGCCTGGAGCGTCGCGCCAAGGCCATAGGTACGCCAGCTTTCGAGCCTGCGATCAAACGCGCCCGCCAGACTGGCGGCAAAATCCTCAAGCGCGGGAGGGGGTGTGACCTGCGCGACAGCAGCGGTCTTGCGATCCGGAAGATCGGGCGCCTTGGCAAGGTTTACGCCGATACCGACGATGATATGGCCGCGCGCCATTTCAAGCAGGATACCGGACAGCTTGCCGCCTGACAGCAGCACATCATTGGGCCATTTCAGCGCAAGGTCTGCGTCCTCTCCCAGCACCGCAGCGACGGCATCACGTACGGCAAGCGCGGCCACGAAGCTGAGGCTGGCGGGCGGCGGCCCGCCCTCCCCGATGGCAACCACGGCCGACCCCATGAAGTTGCCAGCCCCGTCAAACCACGCCCGGCCCTGGCGACCGCGCCCTGCGGTCTGGCGGCGGGCCACCAGCCACTTGCCTTCAGGCCAGCCCTCGCCAGCGCGAATGGCAGCAGCAAGGTCGGCATTGGTCGAGCCGGTCTCTTCAACCAGCACAATGTCAGGCGTTCTGGTCAAACCGGGAGGAACAGCGAAGCCGCAGCCTTGTCGGCCAGATCGGTCAGCGACGGGGTCAGCAGGTAGCCCAGCGGCGAGACGATCAGCGCGCAAAGGCCCAGCAGCACCCAGTGCCCCGTATTACTCTTGCCGGTGACCACGCCGGCCGGTTCATCAAAGAACATCACCTTCACGAACTTGATGTAGTAGAACGCCCCGATAACGCTCGCAGCGATGGCAATGGCGCCGAAAGCGACCAGCCCTGCCTCAATCGTCGCCTGAAACACCACAAACTTGCTGTAAAAGCCGAGCAGCGGCGGAATACCCGCCAGGCTGAACATGAACATCAGCAGCGCCCAGGCAATCGCCGGCTGCGTCACTGAAAGCCCGCGAATATCGGCGAAGGTTTCAAACAAGGCGCCGTCCTCGCCGCGCAGCATCAGGAGGGCGACAAAGCTGCCGATGCTCATGGCGACATAGATGAACAGATAGACCAGCATCGCGCTGGCACCGCTGGGATTGGCAACCGCCAGACCTAGCAGGATGAAGCCGATATTGTTGATCGACGAATAGGCCAGCAGGCGCTTCAGATTTTCCTGCCCGATCGCGCCAAGCGCACCGAAGATGATCGAAGCGAGCGCGGTGAACATCACGATCTGCTGCCATGCGGCGACCTGTCCGCCGAACACCTCGAACACCACGCGCGCCGTCAGCGCCACGGCAGCGACCTTGGGTGCAGTGGCGAAGAAGGCGGTGACCGGCGTTGGCGCGCCTTCGTAAACATCGGGCGTCCACATGTGAAACGGAACGGCGGAGATCTTGAACGCAAGGCCGGAGAGCACGAAGATCACGCCGAACAGGGCACCGATCCCCATCTCACCTGTCAGCCCCGCACGGACAGCTGCGAAGGAGGTGCCGCCGGTAAAGCCGTAAAGCAGGCTCATCCCATACAGCAGGATGCCCGAGGCCAGCGCGCCGAGGACGAAATACTTCAGCCCCGCCTCACCCGAGCGGCTATCACGCCGCAGGATTGCCGCCAGCACATAAGCTGACAGGCTGTTCAACTCGAGCCCGAGATACAAGCTCATGAAGTCATTGGCCGAGACCATGATGCTCATGCCGACCGCGGCGAACAGGATCAGCACCGGATATTCGGCACGCATTCCGCGCTCGATCCCGGCAGCCGCGCTGTTGAAGAAGGCAGGCGCGACCATCAGCGCCGCTATGGCCGAAAGATAGATCAGCGCTTTGGCAAACAGGGCAAAGCTATCGACCTTGATCAGCCCGCCAAAGGCAAACGTCGCCGGACCGTCTGTGCCGAAATGCAGGCCTGGCACCAGCAGCAACCCGGCTGCAAACAACGCGGAAGCCGCAATGATGGCGATGACACGCGCGGCCTTGTCTCCGCTCCATGCTGCCACCAGCAGCAGGACGAGGCCGGCTGCAATCAGCACCAATTCCGGGATCACAAGCGCGAAAGAAGCAGCGAATTCCATCAGTGCGCGCCCTCCTTGGCGCCGGCATGATCTTGCCCCTCATGATGCGGCAGCGCATTGGCCGCCGCGGCGCGGGGAGCACCGGGTGCAAGCCGCGCGTCCGACGCTGGGGCCGCAGCAACAAGCCGCGCATCGAGTGTGGCGATATCCTTGCGCATCGGCGCGAGGAAGCTTTCAGGGTAAACGCCCATCCACAGCACGGCCGCAGCGATCGGCGCCATCATCACCCACTCGCGCGCGGAAATATCGCGCATCGCGGCGGCGTCTTCGTTGACTTGCCCGCCAAACGCCACGCGGCGGTAGAGGTAGAGCATATAGGCCGCGCCCAGAATGATCCCGGTGGTGCAGATCAGCGCGACCAGGCTCGACGTCTGGTAAATCCCCGCCAGCGACAGGAACTCGCCGACGAAGCCGCTGGTGCCTGGCAGGCCGATGCTCGCCATCGTGAACAGCAGGAAGAACAGCGCATAATAGGGCATGTTGATGGCAAGGCCGCCGTAACGGGCGATCTCGCGGGTGTGCAGACGGTCGTAGATGACGCCGACGCACAGGAACAGCGCGCCCGATACAAGGCCGTGCGACAGCATCACGATCATCGCGCCTTCGAGACCCTGCACGTTGAAGGCGAACAGACCAACCGTGACAATCGCCATGTGCGCAACGGAGGAATAGGCGATCAGCTTCTTCATGTCGTTCTGCACTAGGGCGACCAGCGAGGTATAGACCACCGCGATCATCGACAGCATGAAGACCAGCCATGCGAACTGCGCGGACGCTTCGGGGAACATCGGCAGGCTGAAGCGGATGAAACCGTATCCGCCGAGCTTCAGCAGCACGCCTGCCAGGATCACAGACCCTGCGGTGGGCGCCTGCACGTGCGCGTCAGGCAGCCAGGTGTGCAGCGGCCACATCGGCACCTTCACCGCAAAGCTCGCGAAGAAGGCGAGCCACAGCCACGTCTGCGCCTCGGGCGGGAAACTGTATTGCATCAGCGTCGGGATGTCGGAGGTGCCGGCTTCGGCCACCATCCAGAACATCGCGATCAGCATCAGCACCGATCCCAGCAGGGTATAGAGGAAGAACTTGTAGCTGGCGTAAATGCGATTGTCCCCGCCCCACACGCCGATGATCAGATACATCGGAATGAGGCCGGCTTCGAAGAAGACGTAGAACAGGAACAGATCCTGCGCCGCGAAGGTGCCGATCATCAGCACTTCCATGAACAGGAAGGCTGCCATGTATTCACCGACGCGCTTGGTCACCGATTCCCAGCTGGCCAAAATGCACACCGGCATCAGGAACACGCTGAGCATGATCAGCATCAGCGCGATCCCGTCGATCCCCAGCGCATAGCTAAAGCCTGCGAACAGTTCAGCGCGTTCGGTGAACTGCCACTGCGGGCCGCCGATCTGGTAATTCGACCACAGCAACACGCCGAGCACAAAGGTGACAAGCGTCGCCCCGAGCGCGATCCAGCGGGCAGCAGCCGCGCCCGAAAACAGGCACAACGCCGCGCCCGCCAGCGGCACGCACATCATCAACGACAGGATGGGAAGGCCTTCCATTACGAAGCGCGCTCCTAAAGCAGAACAAAGGTGACAGCGGCGACCAGCCCGAGCAGCATGATCAACGCGTAGGTGTAGACGTAGCCCGACTGGATTTGCTTGGCCGCGACCGACGAACGCTCGACCACCCAGGCGATGCCGTTGGGACCGAAACGGTCGATCGTGCCGATATCGCCAAACTTCCAGAAGGCGCGGCCCAGCGCGAAGGCGGGCTTCACAAAGATCGCATCATATAGTTCGTCGAAGTACCACTTGCGGTAGACGAAGTTATGGAGCGCGCCGAAGGTCGCGACGAACTTTGCCGGAATGTCGGGCTTGGCGATATAGGCGACATAGGCGCCGACAAAGCCGAGGATCATGACCACAAGCGCGGTGTACTTCACCCAATACGGCACCGCATGCATCGCGTGGATCAGCGCTTCGTTGTAGAAGATCGAGCCGTTCCAGAACGCCGCCGTATCAAGGAAGGCGGGCGCAAACACCTGCCCTGCCCCTACCGCCCCGAGCGTCAGGACGCCCAATGGCATCAGCATCGAAACCGGGCTTTCATGCGGGTGATAGCCCGCCGTGCCGTCATGCGAGGCATGATCATGGGCGTGATTATCATGCCCATGATCGGCGTGGGCATGATCGTCATGCCCATGATCGCCATGAACCGCGTGCTGGATATGCTCCGACTGCTCCCAGCGCGGCTTGCCCCAGAACGTCAGGAACATCAGGCGCCACGAATAGAAGCTCGTCAGCAGGGCCGCACCCGCCCCAGCCCAGAAGGCGGCTTGCCCGGCGCCATTGCCGCGCGCAAACGCGACTTCGAGGATCGCGTCCTTCGACCAGAAGCCCGCAAAGCCAGCGCCAAGGTGATACACCCCCAGACCCGTGATCGCCAGAGTGCCCGCCAGCATGGCGTAGAAGGTGAAGGGAATGTGCTTACGCAGGCCGCCGTAATAGCGCATGTCCTGCTCGTGATGCATCGCATGGATCACCGAGCCCGCACCGAGGAACAGCAGGGCCTTGAAGAAGGCGTGCGTGAAGAGGTGGAACATCGCCGCGCCGTAAGCGCCCACGCCCGCGGCAAAGAACATGTAGCCCAGCTGCGAACAGGTCGAATAGGCGATCACCCGCTTGATGTCCCACTGCGTCGTGCCGATCGTGGCGGCAAAGAAGCAGGTGGCAGCGCCGACGATGGTGACGATGGTCAGCGCGGTCGGTGCCGTCTCGAACATCGGCGACAGACGGCACAGCATAAACACGCCCGCTGTCACCATGGTCGCGGCGTGGATCAGCGCGGAGACCGGCGTCGGCCCCTCCATCGCGTCGGGCAGCCACGTATGCAGGCCCAGCTGCGCGCTCTTCCCCATCGCGCCGATGAACAGCAGGATGCACAGGATATCCATGGTGTAGAGACGCATCCCGACGAAGGTGATCGTCGATCCGCTCATCGCCGGGGCCGCCGCGAGAATCTCGGGGATCGAGGTCGTCTGGAACACCAGATAGGTGCCGAAGATGCCGAGCATGAAGCCCAAATCGCCCACGCGGTTGACCACAAAGGCCTTGATCGCGGCCGCGCCAGCGCTGGGCTTCCTGAACCAGAAACCGATCAGCAGATAAGAGGCCAGGCCCACGCCTTCCCAACCGAAGAACATCTGCACGAGATTATCGGCCGTCACCAGCATCAGCATCGCGAAGGTGAACAGCGACAGGTAGGCAAAGAAGCGCGGCTGATCCGGGTCTTCCTCCATGTACCCCCAGGAATAGAGGTGGACGAGCGCCGAGACCGAATTGATCACCACCAGCATGATTGCGGTCAACGTGTCGACGCGCAGCGCCCAATCGAAGCTCAGCGTGCCGCTTTCGACCCACTTCAAGACCTGCACCACCTCAGCGGTCTGCGTGCCGCCAAGATAGCCGAGGAAAATCGGCCAGCTCAGGCCCGCCGAAAGAAACAACGCGCCGGTCGTCACAGACTTGGCGGCAACATTGCCGATCATCCGGTTGCCCAGCCCGGCGACCAGCGCAGCCAGCAGCGGCCCGAATACGATGATAAGGATCGGATGCATGGGCGTCTTACCCCTTCATCCGGTTGATATCGTCAACCGCGATAGACCCGCGGGTACGGAAATAGATCACCAGGATCGCAAGGCCGATCGCCGCTTCAGCCGCGGCTACGGTCAGCACCAGCATCGCGAAAACCTGACCCACCAGATCCTGCATGAACGCGCTGAAGGCCACGAGGTTGAGGTTCACGCTAAGCAGGATCAGTTCGACCGCCATCAGGATGACGATCACGTTCTTGCGGTTGAGGAAAATCCCCAGCACGCCCAGCACGAACAGGATCGCGCTGACGGTGAGGTAATGTTCGATCCCAATCACAGCTCGACCCCTTGCCCGATTTCCGGGTTTTTCATGACAGTTGCATCTTCCGGGCGGCGGCGGATTTGCTTGCCCACATCCTGCCGCGCACGCGCACCGGGCTTTGATGGCTGGAAGGTCAGCACGATCGCGCCGATCATGGCGACCAGCAGGATGATCCCCGCAATCTCGAACAGCACGATGTAGCGGCCATAAAGCAGCGCGCCCAAGGCGGCGATGTTGCTGGCGCCTGCCGCCTGTGCCGCGCTGCCATCAGGCGTGCCCAATTGGATCCCGCCCGCACCATAAGCGCCCACAGCCAGCAGCAATTCGGCCAGCAGGACCGCAGCAATCAGCAGCCCGAGCGGCGCATTGCGGCTCAGCCCCGCGCGCATCGCGGCGAAATCGATGTCGAGCATCATCACCACGAACAGGAACAGCACCGCGACTGCGCCCACGTAAACGATCACCAGCAGCATGGCGATGAACTCCGCGCCGACCAGCACCATCAGGCCCGCAGCGTTGAAAAACGCCATGATGAGCCACAGCACCGAGTGCACCGGATTGCGCGCCATGATCGTCATCACGGCGGCGGCGACAACGATGGTCGCAAAGAAATAGAAGGCGATGGCCTGTATCATGATGGTACTCCGCCGATCCACCACCCCGGCCGATGCCAGAGCCCAGAAAGCGGCAATTGATCCCTAGTCCAAGTGCTGTTCCGCCGCCTTGATCCCTCAGCGCCGGAACAACGAAAAATCTGACCCCGTTTCCTTTGTCCGGCGCGCCCTAGCGATAGGGGGCGTCGGCTTCAAGGTTGGCCGCGATGGCCCGTTCCCACTTGTCACCATTCGAAAGCAGCTTGGCCTTGTCATACAGCAGCTCTTCGCGGGTTTCGGTGGCGTATTCGAAGTTCGGCCCCTCGACGATGGCATCAACCGGGCAGGCTTCCTGGCAAAAGCCGCAGAAGATGCACTTGGTCATGTCGATGTCGTAACGGGTGGTGCGGCGGCTGCCGTCCTCCCGCGGTTCGCTCTCGATGGTGATCGCCTGCGCGGGGCACACGGCCTCGCACAGCTTGCACGCGATGCAGCGTTCCTCCCCGTTCGGATAGCGCCGCAGCGCATGCTCGCCGCGGAAGCGGGGCGAGAGCGGGGCCTTTTCAAAGGGGTAGTTGATCGTCACCTTGGGCTTAAAGAAATACTTCAGCGTCAAGGCATGCGCCTTGAGGAATTCCCAGAGAGTGAACGATTTGATGAGGTGGGAGACGGTGGTCATTTCAATTGATCCTCAAGTCTCGTCGCGACACACACTCCGCCTAGGGTTTCGGTCTGCTCCGGGGCGCTAGGCCGAGGCATGTACATAATGATCGCCGATCCACTTAACTGTCCGGTCACCGGATCGATTCCGGTGCTCAGCTCATGCCGAAGCAATTCAAACATGCCTGAAAATTCGCCACTACCATCTGTCGAACGAACAAACTCGTGCCATCCTATCCGACGGCGCGGCGGCGCAAATTGAATCATCGAAGCGAACCTTGGATCGCTTCCTTCAAGAACCCGATACTCCGGCTCTATAAACGGCAAATCAGTCCCTTTCCTTTGCCGTTCTCCATACTCGCCTATCATCGTCATTTGACCGGATTTGAGAAGCTTGAGCGCCATTTGTCGCCCAGTTTCATCGACTACCGCGCAGTCGTAGCGAACCGACGCGACAAAGCCGCTCGCGCTCTGCGGTGGCAATGGTTCCAATGTCGGCTGAAAGAGAAGGGCAAGCACTTCGATCATCCGAAATGCCCCGTCGCCATCAGGTAGCCGCTCGTCGCTGCGACAAAGAACAGGCTCATCGGCAGAAACACCTTCCACCCGAGGCGCATCAGCTGGTCATAGCGGTAGCGCGGCACGGTCGCCCAGATCCAGCTGAACATGAAGAAGAACACGAAGGTCTTGAGCAGGAACCAGATGATCCCCGGCACCGCGTAGAGCACAGGAATATCGAGCGGCGGCAGCCACCCGCCCCAGAACAGCAGCGTGTTCAGCGAGCACATTAGCAGAATGTTGGCATACTCGCCGAGCCAGAACAGCGCGAAGCTCATCGAGGAATATTCGGTCTGGTAGCCCGCGACGAGCTCGCTCTCGGCCTCGGTGAGGTCGAAGGGCGCGCGCGCGGTCTCCGCGAGGGCCGAGATGAAGAACACCACCCACATCGGGAACAGCAGGGGATGCACTGCATAGGCGTTGATCAGCCCCAGCCCGAAGCCCTGTTGCGCGTTCACGATGCCCGAGAGGTTGAAGGTTCCCGCAAACAGCACCACGCAGACCAGCACGAAGCCGATCGAGACCTCGTAGGAAATCATCTGCGCGGACGCGCGCATCGCCGAGAAGAACGGGTATTTGGAGTTCGACGCCCACCCGCTCATCACCACGCCGTAAACCCCCATCGAGGAGATCGCGAGGATGTAGAGCAGGCCCACGTTGATGTCGGCCAGAACCCCGCCGTCCCAGAACGGAATCACCGCCCACGCCGCCAGCGCGACGGTGAAGGTAATGATCGGCGCGAGCAGGAAAATGCCTTTGTTCGCCGCTGACGGGATGATCGTTTCTTGCAGGAAGACCTTGAGGCCATCCGCGAAGGATTGCAGCAGCCCGAAGGGCCCGACCACATTGGGGCCCCGACGCATCATGATCGCGCCCAGCACCTTGCGGTCGACGTAGATCACCATGGCGACAGAGAACATGACGAGCAGCGAGATCACGATGATCCCGGTCAAGGTCGCGGCGGTCCAGGCCCAGTCGTAGGAAAGGCCAAGGGATTGGAAGAAGGCGGTCATTCCGCAGCCTCCTTCACATCCGCCCCGTGGAGCAGTTCGTCCGAGCAGCGCTGCATCACCTCACTCGCGCGGGCGATGGGGTTTGTGAGGTAGAAATCCTTGACTGGGTAGCCCGCAAGCTCGCCCTCGAACTTGGCGCCGCTGTCGGCCTTGGGCAGCGCGCCGTAATCGGCGAGGCCTTCTTCGCCCAGCGCAGGGACGGCGGCGATCATCTTCGCCTGAAGCTCGCTGAAGCTGTCGAAGCCGACGGTGACGCCCAGTGCATCGGCGAGCGCACGCAAAATCGTCCAGTCCTCGCGCGCGTCACCGGGGGCGAACACGGCCTTCTCGGCGAACTGCACCCGGCCCTCGGCGTTGACGTAAGTCCCGTCTTTCTCGGCATAGGATGCGCCGGGCAGGATGATGTCAGCGTGATGCGCGCCCTTATCGCCGTGGTGGCCGATATAGACCTTGAGGCTCCCCGCGTAGGGCGCGTAGTCCATCTCGTCAGCACCGAGGCTGAGCAGCACCTTGGGCGCAGCCGCCGCAATGTCGCCCATCCCGCCCGGCAGCGTGAAGCCCAGCATCAGCGAGGCCATGCGCGCCGCGGAGATGTGCAGCACGTTGAAGCCGTTCCAATCGTCCTTCACGAGGCCGAACTTGTCGACCAGCTTGAGCGCCGCCGGCAGCGCGCCCTTGGCGAGCGCCGCCGCGCCGACGATCACCGCCGGGCGCTGGGCCGACTTCATGACATCACCCAATTCCTTGGGGATGCGGTTGAGCAGCTTGAGGTCGGAGCCGAGGAAGGTCGCGGGATAGGTTGGATCCCATTCGGGGCCGATGATGTAGACCTTGGCCCCCGCCTTGACCGCCTTGCGCAGACGGACGTTGAGCAGCGCCGCCTCCCAGCGGACATTGCTGCCGACGATCAGGATTGCATCAGCCGTCTCGATACCGGCGAAGGTGCTGTTGAAGTTCACCGCCGCGAGGTTCGACACGTCATATGTCATGCCGGTCTGGCGCGCCTCGGTGAGCCGCGAGCCGCAGGCATTGACGAGGGCCTTGGCGGCAAACATCGTCTCGGCATCGAGCAAATCGCCCGCGACCGCCGCAATGCTCGATTTGTCGCCTTCCAGCGCAGAGGCGATCATCCCGAAAGCCTCGGTCCACTCGGCAGGCTGGAGCTTGCCCTCACGGCGCACCCAAACGCGGTCGAGGCGGCGCTTGGTCAGGCCGTCGACCTGATAACGGCCCTTGTCCGACAGCCACTCCTCGTTGACGTCGTCGTTGACGCGCGGCAGCGCGCGCATGACTTCGCGGCCCTTGGAGTGGAGCGTGATGTTGGCCCCCACCGCGTCCGAGACATCGATGCTGAGCGTCTTCTTAAGCTCCCACGGCCGCGCCTCGAAGGCATAGGGCCGCGAGGTCAGCGCGCCGACCGGGCACAGGTCAATGACATTGGCGCTCAATTCATGCGCCGCCGCCTGTTCGAGGTAGGTGGTGATCTGCATATCCTCGCCGCGATAGAGCGCGCCGATCTCGTCCACGCCCGCGATCTCTTCCGAGAAGCGCACGCAGCGGGTGCAGTGGATGCAGCGGGTCATGATCGTCTTGATCAGCGGGCCCATGTACTTCTCGGTCACCGCGCGCTTGTTCTCGTGATAGCGCGAGCCGCCGCGGCCATAGGCGACCGCCTGATCCTGCAAATCGCACTCGCCGCCCTGATCGCAGATCGGGCAATCGAGCGGGTGGTTGATGAGCAGGAACTCCATCACCCCCTCGCGGGCCTTCTTGACCATCGGGCTGTCGGTGCGGATTTCCTGCCCTTCGGCAGCGGGCAGCGCGCAGGAGGCCTGCGGCTTGGGCGGCCCGGGCTTCACCTCGACGAGGCACATGCGGCAATTGCCAGCGATGGAGAGGCGCTCGTGATAGCAGAAGCGCGGGATTTCCTTGCCCGCCAGCTCGCACGCCTGAAGCACAGTCGCGCCCGCCGGGACCTCGATTTCCTGACCGTCTACGGTGACTTTAGGCATTACTCGGCTGCCTCTTGGAATTGCGCGTTATGCTCGTTGATCCGCCGCTCAAGCTCGGGGCGGAAATGGCGGATCAGCCCCTGGATCGGCCACGCGGCGGCATCGCCCAAGGCGCAGATGGTGTGGCCTTCGACTTGCTTGGTAACTTCCTGCAGCATGTCGATTTCCTCGATCGCCGCATCGCCGGTGCGCAGGCGCTCCATCATGCGCCACATCCAGCCCGTGCCTTCGCGGCAGGGGGTGCACTGGCCGCAGCTTTCGTGCTTGTAGAAATAGGAGAGGCGGCTGATCGCGCGGACGATGTCGGTCGACTTGTCCATGACGATGACCGCCGCGGTGCCGAGGCCCGAGCCCAGTTCCTTCAGCCCGTCGAAGTCCATCGGCGCATTGCGGATCTGCGCTGCCGGCACCAGCGGCACCGAGGAACCGCCGGGAATCACCGCCAGCAGATTGTCCCACCCGCCGCGAATGCCGCCGCAGTGCTTTTCGATCAGCTCTTCAAAGCTGATGCTCATCGCTTCTTCGACGACGCAGGGCTTCTCCACGTGGCCGCTAATCTGGAACAGCTTCGTGCCCTTGTTGTTCTCACGCCCGAAGGAGGAGAACCACGTCGCGCCGCGCCGCAGGATCGTGGGGGCAACCGCGATGCTTTCGACATTGTTGACCGTGGTCGGGCAGCCATAGAGGCCCGCGCCCGCCGGGAACGGGGGCTTGAGGCGCGGCTGGCCCTTCTTGCCCTCGAGGCTCTCGATCATCGCGGTCTCTTCGCCGCAGATGTAAGCGCCCGCACCGCGGTGCATGAAGACGTCGAAATCGTAGCCTGAACCGCAGGCGTTCTTGCCGATGAATCCGGCTTCGTAAGCCTGGTGGATCGCGGCCTGCAGCACTTCGGCCTCGCGGATATATTCGCCGCGGATGTAGATATAGGCCGCCCGGGCGCGCATCGCGAAGCCGGCGACCAGCGCACCTTCGATCAGCTTGTGCGGATCGTGGCGCAGGATTTCGCGGTCCTTGCAGGAGCCGGGCTCGCTCTCGTCAGCGTTGATAACGAGGAAGCTCGGACGGCCATCGCGCGATTCCTTGGGCATGAAGGACCACTTGAGCCCCGTCGGAAAACCCGCCCCGCCCCGGCCGCGCAGACCCGACGCTTTCATTTCGTCGATGATCGCATCCTGCCCGCGGGCCAGAATCGCCTTGGTATCATCCCAATCGCCGCGCGCCTGTGCCGCTTTCAGGCCCCAGTCCTGAAAGCCATAGACGTTGGTGAAGATGCGGTCCTTATCCGCGAGCATCACTGCATTCCCTTGTTCTTGGCGCGCTTGATACGCACCAGCGAAATTACCTGAAACACCAGACCCAGACCCATCAGGATCACGCCCATTTCGTAAGGCCCGATCGCGCTCAGCACCGCGCCAAGCGCAAAGCCGCTGAGGCCGAGGATGGCGAAGGCGAGCGTTACCGGGTTCATCCCATTGCTCCCGACTGCCACAGCCCTGCCAGCACGGCGATGATGAGCAGGATCACGCCGACGCGGATCACGCCCATCAGCAGCTTGTAGGCGATGAACGCCAACAGCAACGCGCCGAGGAAGGAGGCGGCAGCGGTCACGTTACCATTCGCCCCGATAATCGTGATTGGCGCTGACCATATCCTTCAAGGTGGTCGGCCCGCCCGCTGGCTCGGAGGTATGACGGCCCGGCTCCTGCGTGCCCGCCTTGGGCGTTTCGCCGCGCTCTAACGCATCGAGCACCGCGCCCAAGCGCTCCGGCGTCAGGTCTTCGTAATTGTCGTCGTTGATCTGGACCATCGGCGCGGTGGCGCAATTGCCCATGCATTCGACTTCGGTGAGGGTCCACAGCCCATCGGCCGAAACCCCGCCCTTCACCATCCCGCGCTTCTTGCAGGCGGCCATGATGTCGTCCGAGCCGCGCAGCATGCAGGGCGTGGTGCCGCACACCTGCACGTGGAATTTGCCCACGGGCTTCAGATTATACATGAAATAGAAGCTGGCCACCTCAAGCACGCGGATCACCGGCATGCCCAGGTACTTGGCGACATATTCGATCACCGGCAGCGGGAGCCAGCCCTGCGTATCAGTCTCAGCGCCGACCTGCCTCTGGGCAAGATCGAGCAGCGGCATCACCGCCGAGCGCTGGCGGCCTTCAGGATACTTGGCGATGTGCCAGTCGGCGGTTGTCTTGTTCTCCGGCGTCCACGCGAAGCCGCCCCAGCGGGCGCGCAGTTCGGGGGTATCGGGAGCGGGGGTACGGTCAGCCATTAGCGGATGAACTCCACGCGAGAGCACTTGTCGCCCTCGAAGGAATAGACAGCGATCACATCGAAGGGCTCGACCAGCGGCGAACCATCGGTCGCGGGACCGCGCGTCACGTGTTCGCGCATCAGCACGTAATTGCCGATGGCCTGCGCCTCCACGATTTCAGCCTGGTTCTGCGGCCAACGCGCGAACGCAGCGGCGAGGCCGGAGCGGGTGCCTTCCTTGCCTTCCCGCACCACATCGCCGCGATAATTCGCTTCGCAAGCGTCGTCGGTCATGAAGGCGACATAGGCATCGACGTCCTGCGCATTGTAGGCGTCGATCATGGCCCGGGCGGTGTCGAGATTGCTCACCGGTCACACTCCCCGAACACCACGTCGATCGCGCCCAGAATGGCGGTCGCGTCAGGGAGCATGTGGCCCTTGGACATGAAGTCCATCGCCTGAAGGTGCGAGAACGCGGTGGGGCGGATCTTGCAGCGGTAGGGCTTGTTGGTGCCGTCGCTGACGAGATAGACGCCGAATTCGCCCTTGGGGCTTTCGGTCGCCACATAAACTTCGCCCGCAGGCACGTGGAAGCCCTCGGTGTAGAGCTTGAAGTGGTGGATCAGGCTTTCCATCGACTGCTTCATTTCGCCGCGCTTGGGGGGCGAGACCTTGCCGTCAGTCGAGGCAATCGGCCCCTGCGGCATATCGCGCAAACACTGCCGGATGATCTTGGCGCTTTCGTAGACTTCCTTCACGCGCACCATGAAGCGGTCGTAGCAGTCCGAATTGGTGCCGACGGGGATGTCGAACTCCATGCGGTCATAGACGTCGTAGGGCTGGCTCTTGCGCAGATCCCACGGAATGCCTGCCGCGCGGATCATCGGACCCGAAAAACCCCAGGCAATCGCATCCTCGCGGCTGACCACGGCGATATCGACATTGCGCTGCTTGAAGATGCGGTTGTCGATCACGAGGCTCATCGCGTCTTCAAACAGCTGGAAGAAGCGGTTGTCTAGCCAGTCGCCGATATCCACCAGCAGCTTTTCCGGCACATCCTGATGGACGCCGCCGGGACGGAAATAGGCGCTGTGCATCCGCGCGCCGCTCGCGCGCTCGAAGAAGTTGAGGCAATCTTCGCGCAGGTCCATGATCCACAGGTTCGGCGTGAACGCGCCGACATCGAGGATGTGCGCGCCCATGTTGAGCATGTGGTTGCAGATGCGGGTCAATTCCGCGAACAAAACGCGCAGATATTGTGCCCGGATCGGCACTTCGAGGTTCAGCAGCTTTTCGATGGCGAGGACGTAGCTGTGCTCCATCGCCAGCGGCGAGCAGTAGTCGAGGCGATCAAAGTAAGGCAGCGCTTGAAGATAGGTCTTGTGCTCGATCAGCTTTTCGGTGCCGCGGTGGAGCAGGCCGACATGCGGGTCGATCCGCTCGATCACTTCGCCGTCAAGCTCCATCACCATCCGCAACACACCGTGCGCGGCGGGGTGCTGGGGGCCGAAGTTGATCGTGTAGTTGGAAATAACCTCGCCCGTGGTGGTGAGCGATTCTTCGCGTTGCATGCTCATGCACCGCCCTCCTTCGAGGTAGCATTGGGCGCGCCCGGGGCAGGCGCGTCGCTGGCCTTCTGCGCGGATGTGGTGGCCTTGGCGGCATAGGCGTTGGCAGCGACGCCCGCGCCGGTCTGGCTGGCACTTTCGGTGGTCTTGACGGCGTTCACGGTGGGCGCACCGCGCGACTTTTCATCGCCGGGCAGCTCGTAATCCGCGCCCTCCCAGGGGGAGAGGAAGTCAAAGCTGCGCATTTCCTGCGCCAGCTCCACAGGCTCGTACACCACGCGCTTTTCCTCTTCGGAATAGCGCAATTCGGTGTAGCCGGTCAGGGGGAAGTCCTTGCGGAACGGGTGGCCTTCAAAACCGTAATCGGTGAGGATACGGCGCAAATCCGCATTCCCGGCGAATGTCACACCGTACATGTCGAATACTTCGCGTTCCAACCACCCAGCATTGGGCCAAAGGGTGGTAACGGTGGGCACCGGGGTGTCCTCGGAAGCGGAGCATTTGACCATTACGCGGTGGTTCTTGGTCAGGCTCTGGAGCATGTAGACGACCTCGAACCGCTCATGCCGGCTCGGATAGTCAGCCCCGGCGATTTCCATGAGTTGCTGGTAAGCGTGGTCATCGCGCAGGATGCGCAGCACCTTTTCCACCGCATCGCGCTGGATCCGGAAAATCACCTCGCCATGCGCCTCGTGCGCCTCGATCAGCCAGACCGAAATGGTTTCGCTGATGGCGTCGATCACGCCTTCGTTCGAGGCGAAGCGCGGTGCGGAATGCAGAACGGCCATGCGCCCTTACCTCTCGATCGTGCCGACGCGGCGGATTTTCCGCTGCAATTGCATGACGCCATAAAGAAGCGCCTCGGCCGTCGGCGGGCAGCCCGGGACGTAGATGTCGACCGGCACGATCCGGTCACAGCCGCGCACCACCGAGTAGCTGTAGTGATAATAGCCGCCGCCATTGGCGCAGCTGCCCATCGAGATGACGTATTTCGGGTCCGACATCTGGTCGTAGACCTTGCGCAGCGCTGGGGCCATCTTGTTGCACAAGGTGCCCGCCACAATCATCACGTCCGACTGGCGCGGAGAGGCGCGCGGCGCGGCGCCGAAACGCTCCATATCGTAGCGCGGCATGTTCACGTGGATCATCTCGACCGCGCAGCAGGCAAGGCCGAAGGTCATCCACCACAAGCTGCCAGTGCGCGCCCACTGGAACAGGTCCTCAGTCGAGGTGACGAGGAAGCCCTTGTCATTCACCTCGGTCTGAAGCGCCGTGAAATAGCTCGCATCAGGGGTGCGCACTTCGCCGCCAGCAGCGGTGGTCAGCGCAGAAATATCGGGCAATCCTTGGGCCAAAGAACCCTGGGGAGGAGTAACGATGGTATTCATTCCCAGTCCAACGCCCCTTTCTTCCATTCATAAGCGAGGCCGACTGCAAGGATGAACAGGAACACCATCATCCCGGCCCACCCGGTCCAGCCTGTCACATCAAGGCTGACGGCCCAGGGAAACAAAAATGCAGCTTCAAGATCGAACACGATGAAGCTGATGGCCACAAGGTAGAAGCGCACATCGAACTGGCTGCGCGCGTCCTCGAAGGCAGGAAAGCCGCATTCATATTCAGACAGCTTTTCAGCATCGGGATTATGCGTGCCGGTAAGGCGCGACACCGCCATCGGTGCGACCACGAAGAGGATCGAAATTCCGAAAGCAACGAACACGAATAACAGTATCGGCAGATACTGACTGAGGTCGATCACGGCGATGTCCAAGCTATTAATCCCGTCGTCGCCCTAAGCCTGTCGCACGCAGCGCGCAAGCCTGCGACTCGCGGAAAAGCCCTCAGGTGTGTTGCAGGAAATCGAACATAAGTTGCGGGAGCTTGTGCCCCCGCACGCTATTTCATCATCCGCGCGGTCGCCTGCTGGGTGGTCTTGCCATAGGGCGGCTTCAGCCCGCCCAGCTTGGCAATATCGATCTTGGGCTGGTGATAAACCGCGCGCGCATGGCTGAATTCGCGGAAGCCTTCGATCGCGTGATAGCTCCCCATCCCCGACGGGCCGACCCCGCCGAAGGGCAGGTCTTCCATCGACACATGGAACACCACGTCATTGGTGGTCACCCCGCCCGAGATGGTGCGGGTCAGCACACGCTCCTGCTCGCCCTTGTCCTCGCCGAAATAGTAGAGGCCAAGCGGGCGGTCATGTTCGTTGATGTAATCCACCGCCTGATCGACCGCCTTGTAGGTCATGACCGGCAGCACCGGGCCGAAGATTTCCTCCTGCATCACGGTCATGTCGTCGGTCACGCCGCGGAGCACCGTCAGCGGCATCTTGCGCTGGTTGGCATTGGCGAAATCCTCGCCCGCAGGGTTGACCTCGATCACCTCTGCGCCCTTGTCGCGGGCATCGGCGACCAGCCCCTGCAAGCGCTCGAAATGACGGTCGGAGACGATGGAGGCATAGTCGTCATTGTCGAGCAGGCGCGGATACATCGCGGACGCCGCATTGGTGACCCCTGCGACCGCTTCGTCAGCCTTGTCTTCGGGCACCATAAGGTAATCGGGCGCGAGGCAGATTTGCCCGGCATTGAGCATCTTGCCGATGGCGATCCGCTCGCCCGCTTTGGCAAAATCGGCGCTGCGGCCCATGATGACGGGTGATTTGCCGCCCAGCTCCAGCGTCACCGGCACAAGATTGGCCGCCGCCGCCTGCATCACGCGCCGCCCCGTGGCGGTCGATCCGGTGAAGACCAAGTGATCGAACGGCAGCGATGAGAACGCGGCGGCCACTTCGGGGCTGCCGGTCACAACCGCCACTTCTTCGGGCGCGAAATATTCCGCCGTCAGTTGCGCCATCAACTCGCTGGTGCGCTCGGTGAACTCGCTGGGCTTGATCATCGCGCGGTTACCGGCGGCGAGAACTTGCATCAGCGGCCCGAAGGCGAGCTGCACCGGGAAATTCCACGGCGACAAAATGCCGATCACGCCCTTGGGTTCATAACGCACCTCGGCCCGCGCGCCGAGCAGCCCGAGCGGAAACTGGACCTTGCGCTTTTCCGGTTTGGCCCATTGGTCGATATGCTTCAGCGCATGATTGCCCGCGCCCACGGTTGCGGCAATATCGGTCAGCATCGACTGCTGCACCGACCGGCTGCCGAAATCCGCACTCATCGCCTTGGCAAATTCGTCGCCATGATCCTTGACCAGCGCGATGGCCCGCTTGATGCGGTCCTTGCGCTGGCTCAGCGGCTCGGGGCGCGAGGCGGTGAAGGCGGCGCGCTGGCGCGCCAGCAGGCTTTCGAGTTCTTCGCGGCGGTCATCGGCCATGTCGTTCTCCCGTTCGGACATATGCGTTGTTATTTGAGACGCGTTGTTGCGCAAAGGCGTTCCCGTGGCAAGGCGCTTCACCGGGCTACCAGCCCTTGCCCATGTCCACCCCTGCCTGTGATTGCCTTTGACGCATCGCAGCATTACATCGCGCGCCAGATATTCATCCTGTCACGCAAGGACATTGCCATGACCCAGCTCTCCCCCGCCGATCCCGTCGTCATTCTCTCCTACGCCCGCACCCCGATGGGCGCGATGCAGGGCGCGCTGGCCGAGGTGGCCGCGACCGATCTCGGCGCCATCGCGGTGAAGGCCGCGGTCGAGCGCGCGGGTGTTTCGGGCGAGGATATCGACCGCGCCTATATCGGCTGCGTGCTGCCCGCCGGCCTCGGCCAGGCGCCTGCGCGTCAGGCGGCGATCAAGGCGGGGCTGCCGCTTTCGGTGCAGGCGACCACCGTCAACAAAGTGTGCGGCAGCGGCATGCAGACCGTCATCATGGGCGCCGAAGCGCTGGCCAGCGGCACTGCCAGTGTGGTGGTGGCCGGCGGCATGGAGAGCATGACCAATGCGCCCTATCTGCTCAAGAAGCACCGTTCAGGCGCGCGGCTGGGCCATGATACCGCCTATGACCACATGTTCCTCGACGGACTGGAGGACGCCTACGAACCGGGCCGCGCCATGGGCACTTTCGCACAGGACACCGCCAACGCCTATCAGCTCACCCGCGAGGATATGGACGCCTATTCCATCGAATCGCTCGCCCGCGCCAATCGCGCCATCGCCAGCGGTGCCTTTGCCGACGAGGTCGTGCCGGTGACGGTCTCGACCCGCGCGGGCGATGTCGTGGTCGAACATGACGAAGCGCCCGGCAAGGGCCGCCCGGACAAGATCCCGCAGCTGAAGCCTGCCTTTGCCAAGGACGGCACGATCACGGCGGCCACCTCAAGCTCGATTTCTGACGGCGCCGCAGCCGTCGTACTGACCCGCGCGAGCGTGGCCGCAGCCAAGGGCCTGACCCCGCTCGCCCGCGTGGTTGCCACTGCTGCCCACGCGCAGGCACCTGCGCAGTTCACAACCGCGCCGGTTCCCGCGATCCAGAAGGTGCTGGGTCTGGCTGGCTGGACCATCGACGATGTCGACCTGTTCGAGGTGAACGAAGCCTTCGCCTGCGTCGCGATGTTTGCGATGCGCGATCTCGGCATTCCGCACGACAAGATCAACGTCAATGGCGGCGGTACGGCGCTTGGCCACCCCATCGGCGCATCGGGCACGCGGATCATCGTGACTTTGCTCAACGCGCTCAAACAGCAGGGCAAGACCCGCGGCGTTGCCAGCCTGTGCATTGGCGGCGGTGAAGCCACAGCGATTGCCGTGGAACTGATCTGATCCGGCAGCAGCCGGGCGGCGCGCGTTATTCGTCGCCCGGCAGCGGTTCAGAACCCCACAGGCGCGCAGCGCTCATCCAGCCTTTGCGCCCGGCAATATCGACCTCGCACCAGCCAGACTTGCACGGTTTGATGGCCGCCACCACGCCGGGCTGCGCGCGCCATTTCACGCCTGAGGCGGCGTTCGGTCCGGCCATGATGTCGGCCAATCCGGCGCCGGTCACCAATGCGCCGCGTGCCGGATCAAGCTGGCTTGCCGCGACCCAGCCCTGCGTGCCTTCATGATCTTCGACCAATCGCCAGCCTTCGCGGATGCGCACCACTTTGACCGGCAGGCCCTTGCGCAGATAGACCCATGTCACCGGGTATTCCGCGCTGGGGCCGACCCGCATGTTGACCTTGTCATACCGCAGGCTGGCCCAATAGGGCAGCGTCCGGTCCTGCGCCCGCAGCGGTGCAAGCGCGGCCGTGGCTGCCAGCATCAGCGCGAGGCCGAGCATCAATAAAAAACGAAATCCCTGCATGATTTGGCGATAGCGCCTTGTGCGATGCAGATTCAAGCGATGCGTTGCGCATCCGCGCCTTGACCGCGCAGCCCCTGTGGCATTAGCCCACCTCCCATGACCCAGCGCCCTCCCCGTCCGCTCGCCAGTCCCCCGCGCGTGATTGTCACCCGTCATCTGATGCCCACAGTCGAGGCGCGAATGCGCGAATTGTTTGATGTGGTCCTCAACGAAAGCGATGTGCCGCTCACCCGCGACCAGTTGGCGCAGGCCATGCAGGATTGCGATGTGCTGGTGCCCACCGTCACCGACCGGATCGATGCCGATCTCATTGCGGGCGCGGGCGAACGGCTTGGCCTGATCGCCAGCTTTGGTGCTGGTACTGAACATATTGACCTTGCCGCCGCAGCAGCGCGGCGGATCATTGTCACCAACACGCCGGGCGTGTTCACCGACGATACCGCCGACCTTGCGATGGCCGGGATCATCGGCGTGCCGCGCCGCATCCGCGAGGGCACCGGCCTGATCCGCAGCGGCAAGTGGACCGGCTGGGCGCCCTCGGGCCTGCTTGGGCGCAAGCTGGCAGGCAAGGTGCTGGGGATTGTCGGGATGGGCCGGATCGGTCAGGCGGTCGCTCACCGCGCGCGCGCCTTTGGGCTGGAGATCGCCTATTGGGGCCGCAAGCCATTGCCGGAAGCGGCCGAACGAATGCTGGGCGCGCGCTACGTCGCCGATATCGACGCCCTGATGGCCGAGGCCGACATCCTCACCCTGCACTGCCCGCTGACAGACGACACCCGTTACCTTGTCGATGCACGCCGGATTGCGCTGATGAAGCCGGGCAGCAGCATCATCAACACCGCGCGCGGCGAACTTATCGATCAGGAAGCGCTGATTGCCGCGCTGGAATCCGGGCATCTGGCCGGCGCCGGGCTCGATGTATACCCGGACGAACCCCACGTCGATGCGCGCCTGATTGCGCACCCCAATGTGATGACCCTGCCCCATATCGGCAGCGCCACCGCCGAAGGCCGCGAAGATTCGGGCCACAAGGTCATCGCCAATATCCGCATGTGGGCAGACGGCCACCGCCCGCCCGATCAGGTGCTGACGGCGCTGGTGCGGGGCTGAACGCCGCCGCACCCGCGCCGCAGCGTCAATCCCCCGTCAAAATCCGCTCGACCAATTCGCCCACGCTCGGCGTGTAGCCGTTGGAGAAAAACGGGTCGGTCTTGAAACGGTAGGCCGCGTGGCCTGCGAAGGCCAGATTGTTGTCGGGATCATCGCCGTGGGCGATGTCCTGCAATGTCTTCTGGATGCAGAAGCTGCGCGGATCGGCCAGACGCCCCGTGGTGTAGTCGTCGTGGTCTTTCCAGCTCGAAAAGGCGCAGTGCGACAAGCAGCCCATGCAGTCCTGTTGATCCTTGCGGATCGTATCGCGCGCTTGCGGCGTGACAAAGACGATCGATTCATCCGGGGTCTTGAGCGGCTCGGTATGCCCGGCGCGCATCCACATTTCGGCCTTGGTTTTGTCCTCCGGCCGCACCCAGAAACTGCGCGCCTTGCCGTCATCGCCAAGCTGGACCGTGCCTTCTTCCTCGCCGCGCTTGAAGAACGGAATCTGGCGCTCCGACCGGTGCATCAGATCATACAGGAACGGGGTTTTGACCGCGCTCGAATAAAAGCCCGTGGGCGAGAACTTGTGGAGCAGCACATCGCCCGGCTCGACGGTGCGCAGCAGGTCCTTCCAGATCTGCGGGATCGGGCTTTCTTGTGTGACCAGCGGGCGCGTGCCGAACTGGAAGGCGATTGTGCCAAGCTCGGGATTGTCGATCCAGTCGTTCCATTCGCGCAGGTACCACACCCCGCCCGCCATCACGATCGGCACCGTGTCGGCCACACCCTCGGCGCGCATCATGTCGCGCAAGGTCTTCACGCGCGGGTACGGGTCTTCGGGCTTGGTCGGGTCTTCGGCGTTGGAGAGGCCATTGTGCCCGCCTGCCAGCCACGGGTCTTCATAGACAACCGCCGCCATCAGATCGGGAACCTTGTGATAGGACCGCTTCCACAGCGCGCGGAAGGCGCGGCCGGAGCTGACGATGGGCAGATAGCACACGTTGAACCGCGCCGCGATTTCCGCCAGCTTGTAAGGCATCCCCGCGCCGCAGGTAACGCCGGTCACCATGCCGCGGGTGTTTTCCAGCACGCCTTCGAGCACGGCTTGCGCCCCGCCCATTTCCCACAGCACGTTGATGTTGATCGCGCCCTTGCCGTTCGCGATTTCGTAGGCCTTCTTGACCTGCGTGGTCGCGCCGTCGATCGCGTAACGGATCAGTTCCTGATGGCGTTCTTCGCGGGTACGGCCGTGGTAGATCTGCGGGATCGGGTTTCCATCGGCATCGTAGCTGTCGGCATTCACCGCGCTGACAGTGCCAATCCCGCCGGCCGCCGCCCATGCGCCGGAGCTTGAATGGTTGGTCGCCGACACACCCTTGCCACCTTCCACCAGCGGCCAGACTTCGCGCCCGCCATAGACGATCGGGCTCAATCCCTTGAACAATGAAAACTCCCTTTCGCGCCGTCCCATGGCGCGCATTCTGTGTTGGTCACATAGTCACGAGATACGCAGCCCGCAACGATTGAGACGGCACGCGCGCTAGCCTGCGTCGCACACCTTGATTGCATCGGGCGCAGTGCGGGCAGGCCCGCGCTGGAAACGCGCAAAATAGCCCTTGATGTCGGGTCGCTCGATGTATTCGGCGAGCACATAACCCACCGCCTCAAACTCGCAGAACAGCACCGTATGGGGCAGGCCGTGACGCCCCACCGGGCTATCGCTTTCCACCACGATGATCTGGCCCCCTGACCCGAGCGCTGGCCACATATTCCACAAGAAGGCATAAGGCTCAGTCACTTCGTGGTACATGTGCACCATGAAAATCCGGTCGAAACTGTCGGGCGGAAGCTGCGGATTGTCGGTATCACCGAACTTGATCGAGATGTTTTCAAGCCGCTCGCGTTCAACCCGGCGGCCGAGCCGGTCCAGCGCCTCGCGACTGATATCCTGCGCCAGCACGCGCCCATCGGCGCCCACCCGTTCCGCTAGGCGCACGGTGTAATAGCCCTCGCCTGCACCAATATCGGCGACAGTCATACCGGGGCGAATATCGGCAAGGTCCATGACCACCTGCGCTTCATTGCGCTCGTCACGGTCGTCTTCCGTGGAGAACTGGGTCGAAACCACGCTGGCCACCGGACGGTCAGGCGCGGGGAAGGCGGTTGCACTTTCAGGCCTGTCGGCGCCCGTCGGCGCCAGTCCGTCGCACCCGCCAAGCAGCGCTGCGCCGCACGCTGCTGCACTGGCCAGAAGCGCACGCCAAACCCGCATCGCGCTTACTCCGTGTCCTCGATTTCAACCTTCTCGCCGGTCACCCGCTGCGCAAGGGCGGCCGAGATGAAGGGATCAATGGCTCCGTCCAGCACCGCATCGGGCGCGGTCGAGACCACGCCTGTCCGCAGATCCTTGACCATCTGATAGGGCTGCAACACGTAAGACCGGATCTGGTGACCCCAACCAATATCGCTCTTGGCGGAATGTTCAGCGCTCGCCGCTTCTTCGCGCGCGCGCATCTCCGCCTCGTAAAGCCGCGCTTTCAGCATATTCATCGCGATTTCGCGGTTCTTGTGCTGGCTGCGGTCCTGCTGGCTGGCGACGATAATGCCCGATGGCTGGTGCGTGATCCGCACCGCGGAGTCCGTCGTATTGACGTGCTGACCGCCAGCGCCTGATGCGCGGTAGGTATCGATTTTCAGATCGGCCGGGTTGATGTCGATTTCAAAGCTGTCGTCGATAACGGGATAGACCCACACGCTTGAAAAACTGGTGTGGCGCCGGGCGCTGCTGTCATAGGGGCTGATGCGGACGAGGCGGTGGACGCCGCTTTCGGTCTTGGCATAGCCATAGGCGCCCTCACCCTTGATATGCAGCGTCGCTGACTTGATCCCGGCCTGCTCGCCCGCCTGATATTCGACCGTCTCGACCTTGAAGCCGCGCCGTTCGGCCCAGCGGCCATACATGCGGAACAGCATTTCGGCCCAATCCTGGCTCTCGGTTCCGCCCGCACCGGCGTGGATTTCGAGATAGGTGTCATTGCCGTCAGCCTCGCCCGACAGCAGTGCCTGCACCTTATCAGCATCAGCCCGGTCAGCGAGGCGTTCGAGCGTGCGCAGACCATCGTCCACGATGCTGTCTTCGCCCTCGGCCTCGCCCATTTCGATGAATTCGATTGCGTCGGCCATTTCGGCGGCGATTTCGTTGACCGTGTTCACCGCCGTCTCAAGCGATTTCTGCTCGCGGCTTATGGCCTGCGCCTGCTTGGGATTGTCCCACAGGTTCGGGTCCTGCACCCGCGCATTCAGTTCATCAAGGCGGCGCAGCGCGCGGTCCCAGTCGAGCGAGAGGCGCACCAGCGCCAGCGCCGCTTCGATCCGGTTGATATATGCCTGGCCCTCGGCCCGCATGGTCTATCCTTCAGTGATACGCAAAAAGTCGGCACCGCTTAGCGCCGCGCGCGCGATTGTAAAGCGGCCTGACCGCTGCCCCGCCGGCCCTACTTCTTGAGCGCGCGCACGGCCGCGAGCGTCTTGTCGACATGGCCGCGATAGTCAGCGTTGGAGTGCACGGCAACAATCCGGCCATCGCGCGCAATGACATAGGACGTTCGCGTTGTCAGACCGGACGTGCCCATCGCCACATCATAGGCTCCGATGATTTTGGGATTGGCCACCCCGACCGGGAACGCATCGCGGCATTCTTCGCGGCTGAACCGTTTGAGCGTGGCAATATCGTCGTTCGACATGCCGATCACGCTGGCCCCGGCCTTCTTGAATTCCGGCATGGCCGCAGCAAAGGCGTTGGCTTCCAGCGTGCATCCGCTGGTGAAGGCCTTGGGATAGAAATACAAAACCACCGGACCTTTGGCGAGCGCGGCAGAGAGGTTGAAGCCGAACTCCTTACCGGCAAGCGCCGCCGCCGTCGCAAAGCTCGGCGCTTTGGCTCCCTTGGGCAATTCAGCCGAGGCACTGGTGACAGTCAAAGCGGCCATGCCCAACAGGGTCAGCGCGCCAAGCGAAGCGGTGGTTTTGCGGTTCATGTCCATCCAACCCGCCAGCCCTGCCAGCGGTTCCAGCGCCTGTCAGTCAATCCCGCCTTCGCCCGCAATCTCGGCGGCTGGTTCTTCCGGCAAATCAACCACCGCACTTTCGGCATTTTGCCGGCCCGCGCGGATCAGAGCGAGGATTTCGTTGCGTTTCGAGGCGATGGCGTCCTGCCGCGTGTAGCGCTCTGGCTCGGTATCGGGCTTGAAGGCTTCCCAGATGACCGCCGATTTGGGATCGTCGGCCGGCCAGCCATCGAACACGCGCTTGCCCGAACGGCGGTCAACCCGCACCATCCGCACGCCAGCTGGCGCAACGGCAGGAATGTCGGACCACTTGGTCTTCGTCTTTTCGATCAGGCTCTTGATGATCGGTGCGGCAATCGTGCCGCCAAAGGCGTAGCCGCCCATATTGCGCGGCTGGTCAAAGCCCACATAAGCGCCGGCAATCAATTGCTGCGTGCCGCCAATAAACCACACGTCCTTGGGCCCGGTGGTGGTGCCGGTTTTGCCGAACAGCGGCAGGCCCAGCGGATTGAGCACGGTCGCCGTGCCGCGGCTGACCGCGCCGCGCAGCATGTGCATCACCTGAAACGCGGTGCGCGCATCCATCGCCTGCGCGCCGCTGACGCCGAAGCGCGGCATGGGCTTGCCATCCCACTTGGGCATATTGCAGGCACGGCAATCGCGGTTGTCCGCGCGCCACAGCACCTTGCCGCGCCGGTCTTGTACATAGTCGATCACTGTCGGCGGATTGAGCCGCCCATGGTTGGCCAGCGCGCTGTAGGCCGCCACCATCTTGACCAGCGTCGTCTCACCCGCACCCAGCGCGGTCGATGGATAGGCCGGGAACTTGCCGATCCCCAGCTTCTCGATCCCCTTGACGACATTGCCCATGCCCGCGGTCATGCCGATCTGCACGGTCATGATATTCTGCGACTGTTCCAGCCCGTAGCGCATCGGATACTGCCCGCCGCTGCCCGAGCCGCGGATGCATTTTTCGCCCAGACCTGCGCCCTGATAATAGCAGAAACGGTTGTTATCGACCTGGGTTGAGGGGGTCATGCCGCTGTCGAGCCCGGCGGCATAAACGAAGGGTTTGATGGTCGATCCCGGCTGCCGATTGGCCTGCGTCGCCCGGTTGAAATCCGACAGGCGGTGATCGAACCCGCCCTGCATCGCCAAAATCCGCCCCGTCTGCGCACTTTCAACCACCAGCGCGCCTTGCGCTTCGGGGATAGTGCGTACCTGCCAGCCATTGCCGGACGGGCTGGCCGCGATCACATCGCCTGCTTTGAGCTGGCTGGGCAAGCCGGTCAGCGGTGCTTCCCGGCCGTCGGAAAAGCCGATCCGCGCCGATGCGCCGCTCCGGCTCGTGACAACGCCCACGCGCCAGTCCTTATAACTGATCCCCAACGGCGAGCTCTGCAACTGGCTTGCCCAATTGCCGTCCCCAACGTCGATCGTCGCAATCGGCCCAGCCCAGGCCCGTCCGCCGTGATAGCGCAGCAGGCCTTCGCGCAGCGCATCGCGCGCGGCCAGCTGCATTTGCGGATCGAGGCTGGTGCGGACCCAAAGCCCGCCAGCATAGACCGAGTTCGGCCCATCCTCGGCGGTTTCGCCAAACCGGTTGATGAGATCGCGCCGGACTTCTTCGAGGAAATACCCGGCATCCACGCTGCGCTCGGTGCGCTGGGTCACAAGCCCGAGCGGCTGCGCAGCGGCCGCTCGGCGCTGCGAGCCGGTGATGAAGCCATTGGCTTCCATCTGGTTCAGCACGAAATTGCGTCGTTCCAGTGCCGCCTGCTCTTGGCCCTGCCGCCCATACCGCTCGGGCGCTTTGGGCAGGATCGCCAGGAACGCCATTTCGTGCAGCGCCAGATCGTCAACGTCCTTGTCGAAATAGGCCCGCGATGCGGCCTGCACCCCGAAACTGCGCCGCCCCAGCGGAATTTCGTTGAGATAGAGTTCGAGGATTTCCTCCTTGGTCAGCACCCCTTCGATACGGCCGGCGAGGATCATTTCCTTGAGCTTGCGGCTGACGGAATATTCGTCACCCAAAAGCAGGTTTTTCGCGACCTGCTGGGTAATGGTCGAACCGCCCACAGCCCGTTCGCCCGATCCCATTTTGCGGGCATAATCAAACACCGCATTGGCCGTGCCCAGAAAATCGACCCCGCCGTGGCTGAAGAACGTCTTGTCTTCTGCCGACAGATAAGCAGCGATCAATTGATCGGGAAAATCAGCATATTGCAGCTGCACGCGGCGTTCGCGGGCATAGGTGTGGACGATGTCGCCATCATACCCGCGTACCACCGTTGGCAGCGGCGTTTCATAAGTAAGCAGCGCCTCGGCCTCGGGCAGGTCGCTTGCCAGCCATACGAACACCGCGATCCAAAGCGCCAGGAACACGCCCAGGGCGCCGGCGACCAGCCTGAACAGCAGGCTTTGCTGCCATCGCGCGCGAAACCACGCCAGCGCGCCGCCCAGATCGCGGCGCGCGCGGTAACGCAGGTAGGCCCAGGTGGAGGGCCTGCCGGGCTCGGCATCAAAGGAGGCGTCGGGTTCAGTCATGCGCCCGGCGCGACTAGCACGCGAGGATTGGCCAAGGCTAGCCGATTTCCCACCTTATTCGCCGCCCGCCGCCGCATCGCTGCGCCGCGCAAAATAGACGCGGATGGCGCGCGCCAGCACATCGGCATATTGTGCCCGTCCCTCGGGGGTGGTCAGCCGCGCGCGATCGGTGAGGTTGGTTACAAACCCGCTTTCAAACAGAACCGATGGCACATCGGGGGCCCGCAACACGGCAAGCCCGGCGGCACGCTGGGGCTTTGGAACGAACGCCAGCTTGCCTGCCCCTTCGCGCACCACCAGACCAGCAAAGGCGAGCGCATCTTCCTGGGTGCGTTGCTGCGACAGCTCGACCAGGATCGTGCTGACAGCCGCGCTTTGTCCTTCGATCGTAATGCCGTTCAGCCGGTCGGCGTCATTTTCGCGCGCGGCAAACCGCGCCGCGGCCTCGCTCGATGCTTCGTCTGACAAGGTGTAGATGCTGGCCCCGCTGACATCGCCGCGTTCGCCAGCGGAATCGGCATGGATCGAAATGAACAGATCGGCCTCCAGCTGCCGGGCAATTTCGGGCCGGTGTGGCAGCGCGAGAATGCGGTCATCCGCGCGGGTCAGCGCAACCCTGATGCCGCCCTGGCGCAGCAATTCGTCGCGCAGGGCGAGAGCGATGGCAAGGGTGATGTCCTTTTCATTGATCTTGCGTCCCTCAGGATCCGTCCCGATTGCGCCGGGATCGCGGCCGCCGTGCCCGGCATCGATAACCACCAGCGGGCGGGATGGATCATTCGGTCCGGCGACCGGCGGCAGATCGAGCGGTCCCTGCTCATCGACAAGGATAAAGCGCAGCACATAATCGCGCCCCCACTGCGGCACCGGAACGGTGATCCCGCTCAACGCCGCAGCCCCCAGCAGCAGCGCTGGCACCAACACGACAATCATCAGCACAGTGCGATAGCTCATCACCCCTGCGGCTTACGTTCTTGGCGGCGCGAAACGCAATAGAGTTGCGGGGTTTGCCCCACAGTGCTAGCAGGATTTCCAGAGAGGTAGGACAGAGACACACTACGTGTCCTGATGCCTGTCTCTCGCGGCGGGCCCCACTCCGTTTTATTCGGTACTTGGCCCAAAACAGGTTGATGCAGTGACAGAGCGCTTTTCCCCGGTAACGAGCACAATGCGCCCAGCGCGCATGGTTGCTGTGCCGGGTCAAGACGCGGCGGTTGGCCGCACGTGCGTGATTGCAGACACAAGCTTCGCGCAGGACGCCGCTGGCGGTCCTTGCGCGATTATCCCTTCCGGCGCACCCTTAAGGCACGCCGGTTCACCACACAATTCGCGCCCCCTTCATGCCCCGTTGCGGGCAAGGCCGGGCGCATGGAGACTATTGAATGTCAACGCGCATGCTTATCGATGCGCGCCACCCGGAAGAAACCCGGGTGGCGGTACTGCAAGGCAACCGGATTGAGGAGTTCGACTTTGAATCTGCCGAACACAAGCAGATCAAAGGCAATATCTATCTCGCCAAGGTAACCCGGGTTGAACCCTCGTTGCAGGCGGCCTTCGTCGACTTTGGCGGCAACCGTCACGGGTTCCTCGCCTTCAGCGAAATCCACCCCGATTATTACCAGATCCCCAAGGCGGATCGCGATGCGCTGCTGGCCGAAGAGGCTGAGGCCGCCGAAGAAGAAGAGCGTCTGCGCGCCGAGGAAGAGGATGAAGGCATCTCTCCCGGCGAAGAATACGACGCTGAAGACAACAGCGGCGAATCGCTCGCTGAAGACTTTGCCGAAAATGGCGTGGAAGAGGTCGACACTTCCGACAAGGACGACGTCGCCACATTCGAAGGCGGCGCATCGGATGACGACGGCGCCGATGACAATCACAGCGACGATCATGACGACCAGAACGGCGAAGAATCGGCCGAAGGGTCAGATCAGGACCGTGGCCGAGGCCGCCGCGGACGCCGCCGTCAGGGCAGCAAGGGCGGCGACAATCCCGCCAACAGCAAGGGCGCCCGCAGCCGCGCCAAGCAGGTCGATGAAGTTCGCGCCAAGCGCATGGCGCTGCGTCGCCGCTACAAAATCCAGGACGTGATCCAGCGCCGCCAGGTGCTGCTGGTGCAGGTCGTCAAGGAAGAACGCGGCAACAAGGGTGCGGCGCTGACCACCTATCTCAGCCTTGCCGGGCGCTATACCGTGCTGATGCCCAACAGCTCCAGCGGGGGCGGGATCAGCCGCAAGATCAGCTCGACCAGCGATCGCAAGCGCCTGAAGGACATGGTGTCCGACTTGAAGCTGCCCAAGACCATGGGCCTGATCGTGCGCACCGCCGGCATGAGCCGCACCAAGCCCGAGATCAAGCGTGACTTCGATTACCTCGCCCGCGTGTGGGACGACATCCGCGAAAACACGCTGGCATCGGTGGCGCCGGCGCTGATCCATTCGGACAGCGACCTGATCAAGCGCGCGATCCGCGACATCTACAACAAGGAAATCGAGGAAGTCGTCGTCGAAGGTGAGGAGGGCTACAAGTCCGCCAAGGCCTTCATGAAGATGCTGATGCCCAGCCATGCGCGCCGGGTGAAGGCTTATTCGGACCCCGTGCCGCTGTTCCAGCGCTATGGCGCCGAAGACCAGCTGCGCGCGATGTATGATCCGATGGTGCAGCTGAAAAGCGGTGGCTATCTCATCATCAATCCGACCGAAGCGCTGGTGTCGATCGACATCAACTCCGGGCGTTCGACCAAGGAACACGGGATCGAGGCGACCGCGCTCCATACCAACCTTGAAGCCGCGCGCGAAATCGCCCGCCAGCTGCGCCTGCGCGACATGGCGGGCCTGGTCGTGATCGACTTCATCGACATGGAGTATTCGAACAACGTCCGTAAGGTCGAAAAGGCCATGAAGGACGCGCTGAAGAACGACCGTGCGCGCATTCAGGTGGGCCGGATCAGCTCGTTCGGGCTGATGGAAATGAGCCGCCAACGCCTGCGTACCGGCGTGCTGGAAGCAACCACCCGCCCCTGCCCGCACTGCGATGGCACGGGCCTCGTTCGCACCGCTTCATCGGCAGGCCTGTCGGCGCTGCGTCTCATCGAAGACGAAGCGGCGCGCGGCAAGGGCACGCAAATTCGCCTGTCCGCCAGCACCGAGGCTGCGATTTACCTGCTCAATGAAAAGCGCAGCGATCTGGTCGAGATCGAACAGCGTTACGGCGTGAATGTCGCTGTCATCCCTGAGGGTGAAGACGAAGGCGCGAAGATGAGCGTTTCCAGCTCCGGCCCGCGCCCGGCCTTCGCCCCCAAGTTCGAGCCGATCATCGACGATGACGATGATGATCTGCCCGAGGACGAGGAAGACTTCGCCGAAGAAGAGGCCGAGGCAGACGCCGAACAGCGTGAACCGCGCCAACCCCGCCGCGAACGCGCCGATGCCGAGGATGAGGCAGGGCGAAACAAGAAGAAGCGTCGCCGCCGCCGTGGCGGGCGCAACCGTAATCGCGGTGAAGATGGCGAAGGCGCCGAGGGCGAAAGCACTGGGGGCGAAAGCACCGGGGACAACGCCGAAACCGGCGAAGACGGCGACGATAACGGCAATGCGCCTAACGAAGCCGGCAGCGATGAGGCCTTTGCCGAAGGCGCGACGGACAGCGAAGGCCGCCCCAAGAAGCGTCGCCGGCGCGGTGGCCGGGGTCGCAAGCGCCGCGATGGAACCTACGAAGGCGACGCCGGTGAAGCGGGCGATGACGCCGATGCGGCAGCCATCGAGGACGCTGCCCCTGCCGACGCCGAGGTTCCGGAAGCCAGCACGCCCGTAGCGGAGCCGGAAATCAGTGCGGAAGCAGCAGAAGCGGCGCCGGCCGAAAAGCCCAAGCGCAAGCGTGCGCCGCGCAAGACCAAGGCGATGCTCGCCGCTGAAGCGGAAGCTGCCGCCGAAGCCGACAGCGCTCCGGAAGCAGAGGCCACCGCCGACATTGTCGAAGCGGCCCCAGCGGAAAAGCCCAAGCGCAAGCGCGCGCCGCGCAAGGCCAAGGTGGTTGAGGCAGAGCCTGCCGAAACCGCGGAAGCCACCGAGCCGGCGGCGGTAGCCGCTCCGGTTGTGGCCGAGGCAGCGGAAGCGGCAGACGCGGTTCCCGCGCCCAAAAGCGATGCTGCACCCGAAGGCGAGGCAAAGCCGCGGCGCGGCTGGTGGCAACGCACATTCGGCGAATAATCGCACGCCGATCAGGCCAAGCATTTCGGGGCGGGAGCGGGCAACCTCTCCCGCCCCTTTGTTATCGGGATTTGCGGGCGATGCCCCACTCCATCCACCCGGCAAACCGCGGGGCGTTGGGGGTATAGCCCTGGCCCAGCGTCTCGACCGCAAAGCCCGCGCTTGTCAGCGCTTCGCCGATGGGCCGGGTCAGATGACATCCCCCTGCAAGGCGCTTCCAGACCGGTTCGATCCGTTCCTGCCAGCGGCGCACATCGCGATCGGGCGCACGGCCATGTTCGAGGAACAGCGCCTGCCCGCCGGGGCGCAGGATGCGATGCAGCTCGTGCATCACCTGTCCGGGATCGCTCACCGAACACAAGGTGAAGGTGCACACCACGCAGTCGAAACTGGCGTCAGCAAAGGGTATGGCCTCGCCCCGCCCTTGCCTGAGATCAGCGGCCCAACCCTTGGCCTGTGCAGCCTCGCGCGCGGCGCCGAGCAAGCCTTCATGCGGATCAATCCCGGCATAGGACGTGATCGCAGCGGCATCATAAAAGGCGTGATTGATCCCGCCGCCGCAGCCCAGTTCAAACACATCACCGCGCGCCATGGGCACCACGGCCGCGCGGCGTTTCATCACCTGCCCCTGGCTACAGGCGCAAGTGATGAGGCGCGGCATGATATTCGCCTCGTACCAGCTGGAAATCCCCATCGCCTTCCCCTTCCCGCTCGGCTGTAGCGCGAAGATGGGACGAGAACAGCTGTGCTTTGTGCTCAGGCCGGGACTTCTGCGCCGCGAAAATCGAAGACCTTGCCGGACTGTTCCGGTGTCAGACCGGAAAGCACGGCCAGCAAATTGGCCGCAGCATCGGCTGGCCGGGTCAGCTGACCTTCTGCAAGGCCCGACTGGAACGGCTGGGACAGGGCGCTATCAACCGTGCCGGGATGCAGGCCCACGATCACGCTTTCGGGATGCGTGCGCGCCATTTCCAGCGCAAAGTTGCGCAGCAGCATATTGAGCGCCGCCTTGCTCGCCCGGTAAGAATGCCACCCGCCAAGCCGATTGTCCGAAATCGATCCGACCCGCGCTGACAGCGCGGCAAAGGTGAAGGCAGACCCGCGCGGCATAATGCCCAGCATATGCTTGGCGATCAGCGCCGGGCCGATAGTGTTGAGGGCCAGCACTTCGGCCATCGTGGCCGGATCGAGGCGTTTGTACGTCCGCTCCGGCCCGGTGCCGTCAGGCAAGGTCAGCACGCCGGTTGCCGCGATTACCAACTCGGGCGGATCATCCCGCATTGCGTCTGCCGCAGCAGCAATGCTGGCCTCGTCCTTCAGATCGAAGGCAAAGGGCCGGATGCCCGCCCCATCTGGGCCAAGCCCGGCGCGCGACCCGGCATGGATCACCGCGGTTCCGCCCGCCGCCAGGCCCTCGCACAAGGCGCGGCCGATCCCGCCACTGGCGCCAAAAACGGCAGCGACGCGGGGCCAGCGCGGGCTGTCTTGCGAAAATTGGGGTGCACGTGTCATCATTGGGCCAAGCGCATGGCCGTGCGCATGGTTCCGGCTGGTGTGGTGCATTCAACTCTTGTGCAAAAGCACGCAACAGCGCCCGCTTGCACCGGCACACAATCGCGTTAGATAGGTGCCAACTCGAAACGGGATCAGTTCATGGCGACCTTCACTCTCCCCAAGAATTCCAAGATCAATAACGCTGGCAAGGTGCACAAGGCATCCGGCGGGCGCGTGAAGGCGTTCAAGGTCTATCGCTACGATCCCGATTCCGGCCAGAACCCGCGGTATGACAAGTTCGAAATCAACCTCGACGAATGCGGGCCGATGGTGCTGGACGCGCTGTTCAAGATCAAGAACGAGGTCGATCCCACCCTGACCTTCCGCCGGTCGTGCCGCGAAGGCATCTGCGGGTCGTGTTCGATGAACATCAACGGCAAGAACGGCCTGGCCTGCACCACCGCGATCGAAGACCTCAAGGGCGAGATTCGCATTACCCCGCTGCCGCACATGGACGTGATCAAGGATCTGGTGCCTGATTTCACGCACTTCTACGCGCAATATGCCTCGATCCGCCCGTGGCTGCAAACCGTCACCCCCACGCCGAGCGGCAAGGAGCGGCTGCAATCGCCCGAACAGCGCGAACAGCTTGATGGCCTTTACGAGTGCATCCTGTGCGCCTGCTGCTCGACCAGCTGCCCATCTTATTGGTGGAACAGCGACAAGTTCCTCGGCCCGGCGATCTTGCTTCAGGCCTATCGCTGGCTGGCGGATAGCCGCGACGAGATGACGGGTGAGCGTCTGGACGATCTGGAAGACCCGTTCCGCCTCTATCGCTGCCACACGATCATGAACTGCGCGAATGTGTGCCCCAAGGGCCTCAGCCCCGCTAAGGCGATCGCTGAAACCAAGAAGATGATGGCCGAACGCGCGATCTGATTTTCGCAGACCGACCTGACAGGCGCGAAGATATGGCGAGCAGCAAACCCTTGGGCGCGCCGTTCGATCACCATGCGCTCGCGCCCGAAGAATGCGGCGGCGAGGCAGGCTGGCACAGCTGGAATCTGGTGGATCGCACGCGGTTCAATACCGCTGTTCTGGGCGACATGCGGGTGCGCAAGGAAGGCGACAAATGCCGCCTGCGGATGTTACCCGAACGCCGCCACACCAATCTGGGTGACAACATCCACGGCGCGGTGACGCTGGGGTTGATCGATATTGCCCTGTTCGCCGCGATGCACATCAACGGCAGCGGCGAGGCGGGGCCATCGGTGACGGTTGAATTGTCCACCCAGTTTGTGGGCGCGGGCGATCCTTCTCGGCCGCTCGATGCGGTGAGCGAGATTGTGCGCGAAACCGGGCGGATGCTGTTCCTGCGCGGCTTTGCCACGCAGCCTCGCGCTGATGGCGGCGAAGACATCATCGCCAGCTATTCAGGCATTGTGCGCAAGATGCGCAGCCAAGCCTGACCAGGCATGCCCGGACTGCTGGCCCGTTATGATGCGCTGATTGCCAGCGGCGAATTGCGCGCAGACCCCGATCAGCGCGCAGCGGCCGAGCGGCTGGCGCGGTTGCAGGACGAGCTTGAGGCACCCCCGCCCAAAAAGAGCCTGTTCGCCCGCCTGACCGGCACCCGCGAAGCCACGCCCGACCCGCGCGGGGTCTACCTGTGGGGCGGTGTCGGGCGCGGCAAGTCGATGCTGATGGACCTGTTCGTCGAAACGCTCGGCCTGTCTGCCAAGCGTCGGGTCCACTTCCACGCCTTCATGCTGGAGGTCGACCGCCGCATCGCCGATGCCCGCAAGGCGGAACGCCGCGACCCGCTGATCGCCGTTGCACAGGACATGGCGCGCGATCTGCGCTGCCTCGCGTTTGACGAGATGGTGGTCAACAACACCGCCGATGCTGCAATCATGGGGCGGTTTTTCACGGCGCTGATGGAAATGGGGACTGTGATCGTCACCACCAGCAATCGCCCGCCGCAAGACCTCTACAAGGACGGGCTGAACCGCTCGCTGTTCCTGCCATTCATTGATCTGGTGATCCGCCGGATGGATGTGCTGTCGCTCAATGGCCAGACCGACTACCGGCTCGACCGCATCGGCGGGATGGCGATGTGGCATGCACCGCTGGGTGACGCAGCAACTGCGCAGGTGCGTGAGGCGTTCTTTCGTCTCACCGACTTCGAACCCGAAGACGCTGCCCATGTGCCCAGCGGCACGCTTGATCTGGGCGGCGGGCGCACGCTCGATGTGCCCAAAAGCCTCAAGGGGGTGGGCGTGTTCAGCTTCAAGAAGCTGTGCGGCGCTAACCGCGGTGCGGCGGACTATCTCGCCATTGCGCGCAGCTTTCACACAGTCATCCTCGTCGGCATTCCGCGCATGGGGCCGGAGAACCGCAACGAGGCGATCCGCTTTACCAAGCTGATCGATGCGCTCTACGAACACCGCGTAAAGCTGTTTGTGACCGCCGCCGCCGCGCCCGAAGCGCTGTATCAGGCAGGCGACGGGGCGTTTGAATTCGAGCGGACGGTGAGCCGCCTCAACGAAATGCAGAGCGCCGATTACATGGCGCTCGGGCATGGGGCCGAGGACTAGGTCCTGCCTGCGTTCGTCCTGAGCTTGTCGAGGGGCCGCACTTTCTTCAGGCCGAGGCTGAAGCGGAAGAACCGCCCTTCGACAAGCTCAGGGCGAACGGGAGGGAGAGTGGTTTAACCGCTCACCCCCAACTGGGTCAGCGACTTTTCCAGCATCAGCAATTGCCACAGCGTGCGCGAATGGTCCGCGCGGCCCCCGATATGCGCCTCGGCCATCGCGCTGATTGACTTGGCATCGAAAAACCCGGTCTGCGCCAGCCCGCCGCTGGCCCCGATCCCGCGCGCCGCGCTGGCAAGCGGCCCGCGCAGCCATTCGGCAATCGGCGTGACGAAGCCCTGTTTGGGGCGGTAGAGGATGTCATGCGGCAGATAGCGTTCGAGCGATTTCTTCAGCAGATATTTGCCGGTGCTGCCGCGCACCCGCATGCCTTCGGGCAGGCGCGCGGCGAATTCGACCAGACGATGATCCAGCAGCGGCTCGCGCGCTTCAAGGCTCACCGCCATGCTCGTCCGGTCGACCTTGGTGAGAATGTCGCCGGGCATCCAGAACGCAAGGTCGGCATATTGCGCCCGGTCGAGGCCCGAGCGGCCCGGCGCGGCGCGCATCAGGGCGATGAGTTCATCCTCGCCCCGGAAGCCATCAAGGCTGGCGGCAAAGGCATCGGAATAGAGCGCACGGCGTGCATCAGGCAGTGTCACGGATAGCCCGCGCGCATAGCCTTCCTCCCCGCTTTCAGCCAGCGCCAGCAAGGTCGCCTTGGCGCGCAAGGGGCGCGGTGCCCAGTCGGCCTTGGGCCATGCGCGGCCCAGCGCGCCGAACAACGGGGCGCGAAGGCCCGCGGGCAGGACGGAACGGGCGCGTTCTTCATGATGATGGAACACCTGCCGCCGGTATCCGCCGAAAGCCTCGTCGGCCCCATCACCCGACAGGGCCACGGTCACCCGCTCGCGCGCCAATTGGCACACGCGCCATGTCGGCAAGGCCGAGGCATCGGCGAAGGGCTCGTCGAACATCGCGGCCAGCTGATCGATGGCGCCAAAATCATCGGTCGCAACGATCCGTTCGGCATGGTCTGCGCCAAACTTCGCGGCAACCTGACGCGCGTAAGACGTCTCGTCATAGGCGGCGACATCGAAACCGATGGAACACGTCTGCACCGGCTGGCTGCTGGCCTCGCTCATCAGCGCGACCACGCCCGAACTGTCCACCCCGCCCGACAGAAACGCGCCCAGCGGCACGTCCGCCACCATCCGTGATCGCACGCCTTCGCGCAGCAAATGCACCAGCTGCGCCGACAGATCGGCCTCGCTTCCCCGCTCGCGCTGGGTGAAGTCGATGTCCCACCAGCGCTGCGGGCGGCCCGGCGCGCGGCCCTGCTCCAGCAGCCAGAAATGGCCGGCCGGCAGCTTCTCCACGCCTGCAAGGATCGAGTGCGTATCGGGGACATAGCCCCAGGTCATGTAAGCCTCGATCGCCTGCGGGCTCACCCGGCGGCGCAGCAGCGGATGCGCCAGCAGGCCTTTCAGCTCCGAGGCAAAGGCAATGCTGCCGTCCGACAGCGGCGCATAGAACAGCGGCTTCACCCCAAAGCGGTCGCGGGCCAGGAACAGCTGGCGCTTGTCGCGGTCATACAGCGCAAAGGCGAACATCCCGTCGAACCGCTTGAGGCAATCCGGCCCCCAGCGCTGCCACGCGGCAAGGATCACCTCGGTATCGCCCGAGGTGCGGAAGGTGAAACCAGCCTGTTCGAGCTCACAGCGCAATTCGCGGAAATTGTAGATCTCGCCGTTGAAGACGATCACCGCCCTGCCATCGGGCGTGTGCATCGGCTGCGGGGACCCCGCGAGGTCGATGATCGACAACCGGCGATGGCCAAGGCCGATACCTTGGCCCGTCCACACCCCTGCGCCGTCCGGCCCGCGGTGGGCGAGCGCATCGCACATCCGCTCAACCCGCAACGGGTCGACCGGCTTGGGCGTTTCGGCATGAAAGATCCCGGCAATCCCGCACATGGTCTTGCCGCCTAAAGCAGCGCGGCCAGCGCGGCAACGCCCGCAAGGACGATGATCGCGAGCGCGGCGCTGGTGGGCGCAAAGCGCAGCGCCTCGGCGCGGACGACGCTGGGCCAGCTGGCGATGGTCTCGGCCCGCCAGCCATAATCTTCCGGCTCGCGGTCGAAAAACCGCCATGCCCCGCCCAGCATGGCAACGACCACGATCGCAAAGAAAATCCAGCCATAGACGATGTGATCGAACCCGCTCGCCCGCTCGGCCCCGATAAATTGCGCGACATAGATCGTCGCCCATGCGCGCACGCCGTTGGCAAGGATCGGCACGATGATGCAGGCGGCCAGGAATACCGTGCGGCGGCGCCAGTGGGTGAAGCGGGTAAAGCAGACCAGCACGGCAAGCGTCACCATCGCAATCAGGAACTTTACGCCCGAACAGGCCTCGGCGACGATGAACAGGCCGGCGGGGGTGTAGATATGAATGCCCTCGATCCGCGCCGGAACGCCGCTGAGATGCGTGAGCGCGATGGCGATTTCGGCGGTGATGGTTTGCAGCGGCGCGATGATCTCGTCGCCGAAGGGCACCATAAAGCTGGCAAAGGCGAGCGGCAGCGCCAGCAGCAAGCTGACCCGCACCCCCAGCACCGTCAGGACCGCCGCTTGCACCGCGGCCACCGCGCCTGCCTGAGCCAGCAGGTTGATCCCCGAAGCCTCGCCCGCGCCCCACAGGCCGAGTGCCGCTGCCACCAGCAACAGGCCGGGCCAGAAGGCTTGCGGGGTCAGCGCGGCCAGTTCCTCCTCTTTCAGCGCCGCGAGCCAGGCCGCGATGAAGGGGACAAACAGCAGGTGGTTATAGGTGTCGATATTCCACCACTGGTGCAGCATCGCGCCCCAGCTATGGGCTGTGACCGCTATCAGCACAAACACCGCCGCCCCCAATGATGCGAGCGGTGTGCGCCATGGCGCGGGTAGGCTGGCCGAAACGGGAGGTGCTGGCAAAGCCGTGCTTTCAGGCGGCATGGCGCTGGCCCTCCGCGGCGATGCCGACCAGCCCTGCAAGCGGGGCCATCATCGCCTCCCAACCGTGATGACCGATCACGAAAGCCCTTGCCGCTGCGCCGATCCGGGCGGGTGCGTCAGGATTTGAAAGCAGGGCTTCAATCGCGGTGCACATGGCGGCGGGATCGGGCGGGCAGACCAGCCAATCGGTGCCATCGCGCGCGGCAATTCCGGTCGCGGCGTCGGGCGTCAGCACCACCGGCTTGGCCATCGCCATCGCCTCCAGCACCTTGTTCTGCACCCCGCGGGCGATCAGCAGCGGGGCGAGCACGGCGTCGGCAGCGGCGATGAAGGGGCGCACATCGGGAACCTCGCCCCACACCTGCACGCCGGGGGTGCCATGATAGGCCATCAGCTTGCCCGTCGGGTTGCGGCCGACGACATGGAACACCGCTTGCGGATAACGGGCGCGCAGTTTGGGCATCAACGCCTCGATCACCCACAAGGCGGCCTGTTCGTTGGGCCGGTAATCCATCTGGCCGGTGAACGTGAAATGCGGCCCTGGAACGCTGGCCAGCGCCGGATGCGGGATAGTGGCGGCAGGATCGAAGAAACCCGCATCGATCCCGTTGCCGATGACCTCGACTTTGATCCGCCCGGGCGCGGTCAAGCGGCTGCGATAAAGCGCGGCCTCCGCTTGCGAAATCAGGATCGTCGCATCGGCGCGAGCACCAAGCCGTTCTTCCTCCACCGCCAGCAACCGCGCCTCGCGGGTGTTGAGCCACACGCGCTCGCCATTTTCGGCGTAGCTGGCGAACTTCGCGCTATCGACATCGCACAGGTCTATCACCACGCGGCCCGTGAAATCAGCCGGAACATATTGCCCCATCTGGCCCGAAAACACGACGATGGCGGCAATATCATGGCGGGCAATGGTCTCGCGCACCCAAGCGGCTAGCTTGCGGGAACGGAACGCGGTGAGGCTGACCGGCTTGCCTGTCAGCACCGCCTCAACCCCGGCGAGCGGCAGCGGCTTGGTGCGCGGCGCAATGCAGCAGGACGCCGCTATGTCGTCCAGGGCGGCCTCGCCCGCGCCCGTGCCCTGCCCTTCGCCAAAGCAACCGACATGCACCGGCGCGAGCCGTGCCAACGCTTTCAGCAGATTGTGCGACCGGATGCGATCACCCCGGTCCGGCGGGAAGGGCACCCGGTGCGCGAGGAACAAAATTGCGCCCATCACGCCCCCCCTAAGCCAGCCCGCGCGCGATCCACGGCCCCAGCGTGTTGGCGACCGGCAGCGGCAGCTTCTTCCACAGCGCGATCTTGCGGCTGTAGCTGGCATCGGTCGGATCAATGTTGCGCGGCGGCTGGCCGGGCGCAGTCCATGCGCCATAGGTTAGTGGCACCGGATCAAAGCCCCAGTTCTTCTTGAAGGCGAACGGCCCGCTACCGGTTTTGGAGCGCCCGAAATCGAAGCGGGCGATGCCCTGCCGGCGGGCATGGAGCATCAGCTCGTAATACATCACTTCGTTGGCGCGAGCGGCCCGCGCGGCAAACACGCCGCCGCCCCAGAAGGGCAGCACCGCGCCGCCGTGATAGAAGCTGAGCACGCTCGCCAGCGGGGTATCGCCCTGCCAGACGGTGAGGATGTCGCTGGCCTCGGCAAAGGCGTCCAGCATCGCGGCAAACAACCGCTTTGGGAACACCGGCGTGCCAAGATTGCGCACACTCTCGCTATAGCAGGCGTAATGGGCCGCCAGATCTTGCGCGCTCCGCCCGATGGTCATGCGGTGCCCAAAACCAAGGCCTTTGCGCACTTCGGCACGGGCCTTGCGCGGGATCGCGAGCAATTCCGCTTCGTCGTCAGCGGCAAGCGCGCGTTCAAAGCCGCAATGCTTGTCTGACCAGCACTCCCAGCCTTCGGGCACCTTGCCGCCGCGCAATTCGATCCCGGCAAAGCCGCCTTGTATGGCCATTGCCTGGGCCGCATCGGCCAGCGCGTCGGCAGTTGCAGGCATGCCCGCGATGATCCCGCCGCCGACGCCAAACCCGCTCGACACCAGTGCCTTGCCAAACAGCGCCGATCGCACCTGCGTCATCGGCAACCAGCCTGTCACCGTGCCAAGCCGTTCGGCCACAATCCCGGCGGCGCGTTGGCCGGTGCCGGCTTCTACCGCCAGCAACCATGCCGGGCGGTGAAACAGGCTTGCGCCGCTTTCTGCCACAAAGCCTTCGATCCGGCGCAATTCGTGCCCGTCACGCAGATCAACGACGCGCACCACTTCGCCGGCTTTCACCGGCGCGTTCATGCGGCAAGGCCTTCAGCCGGGCCGGCCAGCACCAGATCGCCTGCCCGCGCCGCTTCGCGGTGAGCGACCATGTCCATCCGCCCCCAGCGGAAATCATGGACCAGCCCGCGCAGCTTGTCCGCCATCTTTGCAAGGCCCGTGTAATGCCGAAACCGCGAACGCAGCGGCGCATGGCCCACGCGCGGTTGATCGGGATCGACCTCCCACGGGTGGAAATAGAACACTGCCGGGCGCCCATCAGTGCGGTTCACCTGCCGGATCGCCCAGCGCGAAAAGCCATAAGGCAGCACGCGGAAAAACCCGCCCCCGCCCGCTGCCACACGCCGCCCGCCAAGGATCGCGGTGGTCACCGGCAGTTCGATCATCGAGGACCACGGCAACGGCCTGAAGGCAAAGCGCGGCGCTTCGGGCCAGCCATAATGGTCGTGCACCACCGGCGCGACGCTGCTGGAATAGGCATAGCCTTGTTCGGCCAGCTCGGCAAAAGCCCAAGGGGTGCGCTGATCGATCGAAAAGCTTGGCGCGCGGTAGCCGGTGACCTTCACCCCGCTCGCATCTTCCAAAATCGCGCGCGCCTTGCGGATATCCTCGGCAAACTCGGCGCGTGTGAAGGTGAACACCCGCGCATGATCATAGCCGTGGCTGGCGATTTCGTGCCCCGCATCGACGATCCGGCGGATCATCTCCGGGTGCCGCTCGGCCACCCAGCCCAGCGTGAAGAACGTCGCCTTCACATCGGCCTCGGCGAACAGGTCGATCACGCGGTAGACGTTGTCCTCCACGCGGGTCTTGATGCTGTCCCATTCGCCGCGGGCGATGACGTTTTCAAAGGCGCCAACCTGAAACCAGTCTTCGACATCAACCGAAAGGCCGTTGACGATGCCGGGCACCGGCGACGCGGAAAAAGGCGCGTTCATGATCCTAGGCCGCCTCGCGCGACCGGTCATCCTCAAGCCATTCGATCAGCATCGTCAGCACGTGGCGGAAGGATTGTTCCTGCTCTTCAAGCCGCGCTTCGAGCCGTTCGAGTTCAGCGGCCAGGCGGGCTTCGTTGATGCGGGCATCCTCAGGCGAGAGCGCCTCGCCATCGGCCCCTTCGCGGCCAAGGCGAGCGCCTTGCAAGGCGGTGATCGCCGCTTCCAGTTCGGCGGTGCGCGCATCACGTTCGGCCAGCAGGGCGGCAACTTCGGTGGCAGGCAGAGTGCCGGGGGCTGCGGGCGCAGGGGCGGTGGGCCCGGCGGGCGCGGAATGCAGATCGCTGCCGCGCGCACCGCGGGTCTGATCGGCCGCCATTTCGCTGATGACATCACCCAGCATGGCCAGCGAAAGCAGGTCGCGCTCCTCAATCGCCCCCAGCAGCAACAGGCGGTTCATCACCTGATTGACCCGCCGCGGGATCCCGCCTGTCTGGCGATACAGGGCATCGATCAGCCCGGGTTCAAAGCCAGGCTGACCGTCCCACCCGACATGGCCAAGCCGGTGGCGGACATAATGTTCGACCTCTTCGGCATCCAGCGCATCAAGGTGATGGGACGCGATGATCCGCTGGCGCAATTGCTCCAGCCCCGGATGGTGCGCGACGGTGCGGCGGAATTCGGGCTGACCCAGCAGCAGGCTTTGCAGCAAGGGGTGCGAGCCAAGCTGGAAGTTCGACAGCATGCGCAGTTCTTCCAGCGCATCAAGGCCAAGGTTCTGGCATTCGTCCACCACCAGCAGGCAGCGCCGGCCCGCGCGGGCCTCGTCCTGGAAAAAGCGTTCGAGCGCGCCCAGCGCGCCGGCCTTGTCATGCCCCTCAACCGCCAGTCCGAACGCCTGCGCGACAACATGGACGACCTGATCGCTGTCGAGCGCGGTGGTCACCACCTGCGCAGCCGTGAGCGCCGACGGATCAATGCGCTCCATCAAATGCGCCACCAGCGTCGATTTGCCCGCGCCGACCTCGCCGGTGATGACGATGAAGCCTTCGCCTTGGCTGAGGCCATAGCCCAGATAGCTCATCGCCTTCTTGTGGCCGGTGCTTTCAAAGTAGAATTGCGGATCGGGGGTCAGCTGAAAGGGGCGCCCGCTGAAACCGTAGAACTGTTCGTACATGAGGTCTTGCACTCCCCTCAGAAATTGTAGCGCAGGCCGACCAGCGCGGTGGCGAAAGCGAAATCCTGCGCGGTGAATTCGCTGTCGAAATAATCAACCGCAATCGCCGCCCGGCCGACCAGACGCTGGGTGATCGACTGGTTATAGGCCGCCGACGCGCCCACCGCGGTCACGGTGTTGGTATCGCCCGCCGCATCGAACCAGTTGACGTAGGCATTGGTGGTGATGTTGGCGCTGCGGCCAATCTCGCGCGTCAGCCCGCCGGTGACGTAATAGCTTTCGTCCGTCACACCGTTGAGCGGCGCCAGCACCGTGCCTGTTGCGGCGATAAAGGTGCGGCGGTCATAGCCTGCGCCAATCGCGGCCACCGTGCGGCCCATCGTGCGCTGATAGGAAGCGCGCACCCCGCGCCCGCGGAACGCAGCCGAGCGGGCCGAGCCCAAGCCGCCGATCAGCGCCTGGCCTTCGGTGCCGCTCACCAGCCCGCCGAAATCGCCGGTCACCGGATTGCGGATCGCCTCGAAATCGCTCGACAGGGCGGCGAGCGAATTGCCCAGCGCCCCGCCAAACCCGCTCACCCCGTCATAGGCCGACACCGCAAAGGCGCTGCGCTGGCTGGGGACGTACGTGAAGTTGCCGTAGTACGTGGTCGAATCGTATCGCCGCCCGACCGCTGCCTGCAAATTGGTGCGCGAACTGGGCCGCCACAGCACCCCGACATCCCACAGCAATCCATCGACATCAAAGGCGATCTGGCGCGGCGCAGACGCATCGGTAACAAACCGGCCATCCGGCCCGCGCACCGGCACGCCATTGGCATCGCGCACCGCATCGCGGCTGGAAATCTCGACATCCTCGTACCCCGCCCCGCCAACCAGCGCGAGACTGCGGGTCAGCGGCACTGTCACATCGCCGCGCACATACAGGTCGCGCACCCGCTGATCGAGGTTGCCGATATCTTCCTGAAAGCCGCCTGCGGTCACCGCGAGGCCCACGGGCAGCAATTCGCCCGGCCGCACGCCTGCGCGCAGCTGGCCCAGATAGGTCACGCTGTCATCGAACACATCGACCAGCGCGCCCTGCTGGGTCACCAGCGCATCGTCAGCCTCGAACCGGTTATACCCAACGCGCGTCACGCCCTGGACATCGACAACGCCGACGCGGGTGTTGAGGCTGGGCCCGGCATAGGCGCTGTAGATGCGGCTTTCGGCATTCTCGCGCACCAGGGGGTTGGCGGTGGTGCCGCCGCCCGCATCGATTCGGGTGCGTGATGCCAGACCGCCAGCCTCAAGGCTCAGCGTGTTCGGCACCAGCGCCAGCGTGCCGCGCGCGATGCCGCTGACGGTGTTGGCATCGACGGTGTCGTCACCGTAGCCGATATTGCGTTCATAGCGCAGCGAAACAGCCGCCCCGCTGTTGCGGCCCTGCACGTTGAGATCGACCCCGGCGGCAATCTGCGTGAAGGTGAGCACATCATCACCCGGGCTCAGCTCGGCCGAGACGACCTGCCCGACCTCGATATAGGGCTGCACCACGCGGTTGGCGCGCTGGCCCTGCACATTGCCACCTTGGCCTTGGCCTTGGCTCTGGCTCTGAACCTGCGCATGGGCAGGCGCGGCTGCAGCGGCGATCAGCCCGGCGGCCAGCAAGAGTGATCCGAATGAGCGGGCACGCATCGTCATTTCCCCTTCGTGCCGTAACTGCCAAAGCGCCTGCCCGAAGGGCTGTAGCGCGCGGCATTGAGAAGCAGTTTGATATCGCCGCAGGCCGACAGCAGCTGCTGCGCATCCTCCAGCGCGGCGCGGCTGGTTTCGTCAGCCCGCACCACCAGCAATGCTTGGCCAACATGCTGGGCCAGTTCGGCAGCGGGCGATGCGGCCAGCGCGGGCGGCGTATCGAAAATCACGATCCGGTCGGGCGCGCCCTGTGTCAGCCGGTCAAGCACTTCGCCCGTGCGAGCGCTTGCCAGATATTCGGCGTCGCGCGAATTGGCGGTGCCCGCAGGCAGCACGAACAGCCCGTCGATGTCGGTGCGGATCACGAGGCTTTCAGCCGGAACAGCCGGATCGGCCAGCGCATCCATCAATCCGCGGTCGGCTGCAATTCCCAACCGCTGCGCAACGCTCGGCTTGACCACGTCGGCATCAACCAGCAGCACTTCCAGGCCTTGCTCTGCCGCCAGCGCGATCGCAAGATTGGTGGCGCAATACGTCTTGCCCTCGCCCGGATGAGGCGAACACACCAGAATGCGCCGGGCCAACGGGGTATCGCCTGCGCGCGCATCGGCCAGCAATTCGCGCTTCACGATGCGGAATTCTTCCAGCAACCCTGTCACCGGATCTTCGGGCACGATCAACCCGCCGCTGCGCAGATGATCGCGGTCAATCGCGGCATAGGGGCCGCAAAACACCACGGGTTGCGGTGCTGCGGGGGCTTGCTGAGGGGCGGGCGCAAAAGTCGGCGCAGGTTGTGGGGCAGCGCGGTCGACCGCGACCGGCGCCGCGGCTGAGGCCGGCGCCGCCGCAGGCCGTGCCGGTTGGCGCAGGTTCTGCGGCACCTGCGGTGCCGCCGGCAGCTTGGGCGCAGGCGCGCGCGGATCGAGGCCAAAGGTCACATCCGCCCGCTCGAACAGCGATGCGGGCCGTGCGCCTTCGCGGTTGATCTTGCCCTGTTCGGTCATCGCGCTTTTCCCGTCCTCACGCCATCGTTCCGACCGAGACGAACTCGATCGCCAGCAAGATCACCAGCATCGCCACCAGCCCTCCGCAGGCCCCGGCAAATTGTTTCAGCCGCTGGCGTTCCAGCGTCCGGGCAGCATCCGAAATTGTCAGCGAGATCGAACCAATCACCGGCAGATCGAACGCGCGCTCCAGCTTTTGCGGCGTGGCAAAGCTGGATTTGAGCTGGCTCAGCGCATAGGCCGAAGCGATCCCGGCGCCGATCCCGGCAATCAACACGCCGAGCAGCAGCAGCGGACGATTGGGCGCTGCCGCATTGCGCGGCACGCCGGGCTGCTGGATGATGTCAAACCGGAACTGGCTGGCCTTGTTTTCCACCTGACCGCGCGTGCGCAGCGCCTCGCGGTCTTGCAGCAGCTTTTCGTAATTCTGGCGCAGCACGTCGTAATCGCGGCTGATGCGGTTGGCTTCGGCAGCGACAGCCGGTTCGCTGGCCTGACTGGCCATCAGCGCGGCAGAATTGCTCTGAAGCGCGGCGCGCCGGGCTTGCAGGGCTTCGACCGTGGCCTGGCGTTCGCTGCGGATCGCGATCAGCGAGGCATAGGCCGGATTGGGCGTGCCGCCGGCATCATCACCGGCCGCAGCCGCTTGCCGCGCAAGGATCGCCACCTGCTTCGTCGTCGCCACCACATCGGGGTGGCTATCGGTGAGCCCGCGTGACCGCAGTTCAGCCAGCTGCGTCTGCGCCTGTTGCAGCGCGGCGCGCGGGCCGGTGGCCTGCGGACCGCCGGCCAGGGTGCGCGGGGTATTGGCCAACTGGCTGGCAATCGCGGCAAGCCCGCTTTCAGCCGCGGCCAGATCGGCATCCACATTGCGCACTTCGGTGCGGGCCTGCTGCACCTTGTTCGACAGGCTGTCAGACCCGCCGATCAGATCGGGATATTGCGATTCAAAGGCCAAGCGGCGCTGTTCGGCCTGCTCCAGTTCCAGCTTGCGTTCGTCAAGCTGCCGGTCGAGATCGCCGATCGCGGTGCTGATCCCTGTGCGACTGCCGATCACGTGTTCTTCGCGCAAGATATCGAGCAGCTTCTGCACCACATCGCGCGCCAGCACGGCGTTTTCGGCATCGGACAGATCGCCCCTGCTAATTTCGGCGGTGATTTCGAACAGGTTGTCCTGCTCGCTCGTCACCTTGACCTTCTTTTCCAGCTCGGCAATCGCGGCGTCCAGCGACCCGCGCTCGGTGATCCCTTCGCCAAGCCGGGTCGAGGTGACGACCTTTTCGAGGTTCTTGGCGCTCGACAGGGTCTGGCGCACGCGGGTGATTTCTTCCTTACCGTCACCCGCAATGCCGAGCTGCTTGGACAGCACGTCCTGCACATCGACATAGACGCGCGCCTTGGATTCGTAGGTGTTGGGGATCAGGCTGACGACCAGCCAGCCCATCATGCACACGCCCCACGCCACCGCAATCGCAAGCCAGCGGCGGTGCCAGACCGACCACAGCGCGGCGCGCAGTTCGTCAAAAATCTCGCTCATCCCCCGTGCCCGCCTTTAAAACCGGCTCTCGGGGATGATGATGGTATCACCCGGCATCAGCATCACATTCGCCGACGAATCGCCCTTGCGGATCAAATCTGCCAGACGGACGCGATATTCCACCTGCGTGCCCGTTTCGCGATTGAGACGGATCAGCTTGGCCCGGTTGCCAGCGGCAAATTCGTTCAGCCCGCCCACCGCGATCATCGCATCGAGCGCAGTCATGTTGGCGCGGAACGGCAGCGACGCGGGCTGCGGCGTTGCACCGATGATCCGCACCTGCTGGGTGAAATTGCCCTCGGGCGTGTTGACGATGACCGACACGATCGGCTGTTCGATATACTTGGCCAATTCGCCCGCGATGTAATCCTGCAGCTGCGTGGCGGTTTTGCCGACCGCCGGGATGTCCTGCACCAGCGGGATCGTCAGCCGGCCATCGGGGCGCACGCGCACCTTGTCGGCGCTGAGTTCGGGGTTGCGCCAGACGTGGATGGTGATCTCGTCGAGCGGGCCGATGGTGTATTCTTCGGACGGGGCGACGCTGCCATCACCATAGCTGGCCGGGGGAAGCTCCTTGCCGCCGCCCGCGCAGGCCGCCAGCATGGCAGCGCCAAGGCCGAGTGCGGCGAGGTGCTTCAAAGGCAGACGATGCAACATGGGTCGAGGATCCTTGGCCAAATCTTGAGCGGGCGACCCGTATCCGCGCAGGAGCGACCTGCAACACGAACCGCCCGGATTGAACCGCCCTTGTCGCTGGAAATGGTGAACATCTGGTTAGTTATACAGCGCCAAATCCGGCCCTATCCCGCAATGGGACAGCGGATTTGCGGGGATTAACGCAGGTTGTTGTGACGCGTCAGACCAGCAATTCCGCTGCCGGGCCGTGACCAAGGAAAGCGCTCGGCGATGCCGTCGCGCCGTAAGCCCCGGCGCAGAACACCGCGACCAGATCGCCCACTTCGGCGCGGGGCATGGCCGCATTGTCGGCAAGCCGGTCAAGCGGCGTGCACAAGCAGCCGACAATGTTCACAGCCTCTGTCGCCTCCTCGCCGTAGCGTGTTGCAATCGCAGAAGGATAATTGCGCCGGACCACCGTGCCGAAATTGCCTGACGCGGCCAGCTGGTGATGCAACCCGCCATCGGTGACGAGATAGGTGACGCCGTGGCTGACCTTGCGATCAATGATGCGGGTGAGGTACACCCCCGCCTCGCCCACCAGATAGCGCCCGAGTTCAATGCACAGCTCGGTCTCGGCCAGCGCTGGCGGGAGGCCTGCAACCCGCTGCGCCAAAGCCGCGCCCACGCGGGCCAGATCAACGGGCGTATCGCCCGGGAAATAGGGTATTCCCAGCCCGCCGCCCATGTTGAGCTTGGGGCAGCCGTGGCCGATGGCTTCGGTCAATTCCGCCGCCAGATCGAGGACATTGCCTTGCGCCTCGATGATCGCATCGGCGCTCAACGTCTGGCTGCCGGTGAAGATATGCAGGCCCTGCCATTCCGCCCCTTGCGCAATCAGGTGACGGGCAAGATCGGGCACGCGCTCGGCATCGACCCCGAACTGCTTGGGCCCGCCGCCCATCTTCATTCCCGATCCGGTCATCACAAAGCTGGGGTTGACCCGCACCGCGATGCGCGGCGCAATGCCCAGACGCTGGCCGATGGCAAGCGCGCGGTCGCCCTCGCCCTCGCTTTCGCAATTGAGCGTGACGCCCACAGCAATCGCGGCCTCAAGCTCGTCATCGCGCTTGCCCGGCCCGGCAAAACTGATCCGGCGCGGATCGATCCCCGCCTCGACGCACAGCGCCAGTTCGCCTGACGAGGCAATGTCGAACCCGTCCACCAGCGGCGCCATATGGCGGATCACCAAGGGGTGCGGGTTGGCCTTGACCGCGTAGTTCAGCCCCACCCGCTTCGGCAGCGCCGCGCGCAATTCCGCCGCGCGGGCATCAAGCCGCTCACGCGAATAGACGAACAGCGGCGTGCGCCCCGCCTCGGCCACCAAATCGCTCGCGCGCTGGCCGCCGATGGCGAGTTCGCCTGCGATGGTCTCGTAACCAGCGGGGATCGGGCCGACGGGCTTCATTGGGCAAATTCCTGATTGAGCTGGGCCTGCAAGGCCGTGCGATCGATCTTGCCATTGGGATTGAGCGGCATGGCATCGCGCCAATGGATGGCTTGCGGCTGCATGAAATTGGGCAGATCGCGCTGGAGCCGCTTGGGCAGTTCCTCCGCCCTCGCCGGATCGCCGCGCACCACCAGATGCACCGCTTGCCCCAATCGCGGATGCGCCACGCCGAGCGCAACCGCTTCTGCCACCAATCCGCTGGCGAGCGCCGCTTCCTCGATCTCCTGCGGGCTGATGCGGTTGCCCGCGCTCTTGATCATCGCATCGCGGCGCCCGGCGAAATAGAGCAAGCCATCGGCCGCCCGTCGCACCCGGTCGCCCGACCACACGGCGGTGCCGCCATAGGTGGAGGCGGCAGGCGCGGGCTTGAACCGCTCCGCCGTACGTTCCGGATCCTGCCAATAGCCCTGCGCCACCAGCGGCCCGCAATGGACGAGTTCGCCTTCCTCATCATCCGCAGCGACCTCGCCCGCATCATTGACAACGAGAATCTCTGCAAAGGGGATCGCCTTACCCATTGATGTCGGATGCGAATCTGTAAGCGCAGGGTCTAGGAAGGTTGAACGGAAGGCTTCGGTCAGGCCATACATCGGGAACAATCGCGCGTCAGGGAACAGGCCGCGCAAGGCGCGCACCAGATCCACCGTCAGCGCCCCGCCGCTATTGGTCAGCCGCCGCAAGGGCATGCGCGCTTCGGCGGGCCAATCAGCCTCGGTCAATTGCACCCACAGCGGCGGAACGGCAGCGAGCGTCGTCACCCCATGCTTCGCGCACGCCTTGACCACATCCTTGGGGAACAGGAAATCAAGCGGCACCACGCACCCGCCTGCAAACCACGTGCTGAAAAGCTGGTTCTGCCCGTAATCAAACGACAGCGGCAACACCGCCAGCGTCACGTCATCATCGGCCAGCCCGAGATAATGCGCCACACTGACCGCACCCAGCCACATGTTTGCATGGCTCAGCATCACGCCCTTGGGCCGCCCGGTCGAGCCGGAGGTATAGAGGATCGCGGCAAGCTCCGCCGGGTCAGCCTCGGAGGGGCCAAGTTCGCGCCCGGCCGCCTCAGCCGCGGCCAATGCCTCGGCTTCCCCCAGCGCCGCGCAGCCCGGCGGCAGATCGCCCTGTTCCAGCGATGCAAGCCGCGAACCTGTCCCGATCAAGAGCTGCGCGCCGCTATCGGCGAGGATATGCGCGGCCTGCGCGCGTTTCAGCAGCGGGTTGATCGGCACGTGCACCAGTCCTGCCCGCGCGGCAGCGAGCGGCAGCAGGCAGGTGATCTCGCCCTTGGCCGCCCAGCTTGCCACCCGCGCGCCGCGCTCCGGCAGCATCTGCGCCAGCCATCCGGCCAGCCACGCGACACGCTGTCTTAACTGATTGTGGTTAAGCGTCATCTCGCGCAGCACCAGCGCCGGTCTGTCACCGCGCCCCGCCGCCCCTGCCAATTCGGCAAGGTGGTCAAGCGGGCGCAGGGCGGGATCGGGGTGGTCCGGCATGAACGGGAGCATTCTTTCAAGTGATCGAAGCGCGGTATCACGATAGCGTTAACGTCTTGCAAGCGCTGACTGCGTCCCGCTCGACTGCGCCCTTCGACCGCGCGGAATGGTTTGCGCTGCTCGCTGCCACGGGACTGGTCCCGCTGATCGCAATCGCCAGCGACGCCGATAATGCCGCCGCTCTCGCCCTGACCGAAACGGGTGGGCGAATCGCGCCCTTGCGCAACTGGTACAGCTTCACCTGGCGCGAGCTTGCCCCTGAAGGCGCGGCGGGAGACCGCCTGCTCGAAGCCATCGCGCGGCAGCTAAGGAGCCGCGGCCACAGGGTGACGCTTGAACCCGTGCCCGGCGAGGATGGATCGGCGGATCGGCTGGCGCGCGCGTTTAGGGCCGCAGGCTGGACGGTCGCCGTGGAACCCTGCGATATCAATCACATCTTGCCGGTCAAAGGCCGCAGCTTTGCCGAATATTGGGAAAGCCGCCCCGGCCAATTGCGCACCACGCTCAAACGCAAGGCGAAGAAGGTCGACGTCGAGGTGCTGACCCATTTCGACGCGGGCGTCTGGGCCGATTACGAGGCGATCTATGCCGCCAGCTGGAAACCGGCCGAGGATCAGCCCGCCATGCTGCGCGCCTTTGCCGAGGCCGAGGGCAAGGCAGGCCGCCTGCGGCTCGGGATCGCACGCGCCGAAGGTGTGGCGGTTGCCGCCCAATGCTGGACCGTCGAAAATTCAATCGCCTACATCCACAAGCTCGCCCATCTTGAAAGCCATAAGCCGCTGTCAGCCGGAACCACGCTGACCGCTGCCCTGTTCGCCCATGTGATCGACACCGACCGCGTTGACCTCGTCGATTTCGGCACCGGCGATCAAAGCTACAAGGCCGATTGGATGGAGGAGGTGCGTTCACGGTTCTGCATCGATTGTCTCGACCCGGCACAGCCCAAAAGCTGGCCCGCGCTCGCCAAGCGGATGATCCGCCGCGCAAGGCCCCAAGCCCGGCCTTAGCAGTTGCAGCGCTTGCACCCGGCCCCGCGCATGGCTAAGCCCCGCCGCCACGGCTGAATACAGGGAATTGGGCTAACATGACCACATTGCCGAACATCGACAGCGCAGCAGGTGACGCCGCGCTCGATACCGAACTCAAGGCCTTGCTTGCCGATGTGCTGGGGCTCGATCCGGCGCAGGCTTCGGCCTTTGGTCCGGAAAGCGGGCTGTTTGGGCACCTGCCCGAACTGGATTCGATGGCGGTCGCAGGCTTGCTCACCGAAATGGAAGACCGCTTCGGTATCGTGATCGAGGATGACGATGTGGATGGCGAGATGCTGGAAACCTTTGGCGGTCTGCTGGCGTTTGCCCGTGCAAAACTAGACCCCCGCTAGGCCGGTCTTGCCCCCTGCCAGCGCGGCTCTCGGGTGATTTTCACTTGGAATATTCCGGCCGCAGACGGCCGCTTGGCGAGCGAAGAATTGCTCGTCGCGTTTGATCGCGGCCGCGCGGTGCGGGTGTTGATCTGCCCGGCATGGTTTGATGAAGCCAACCGGCTGCGACGCTTCACAATTGAAGTAATGCGGCGGCTTGATGCGTCCGGGATCGATGGCTTCCTGCCTGATTTGCCAGGGTGCAATGAAAGCCTTGCTCCGCTGGAAAACCAAACCCTTGCAGGCTGGCGCGCAGACATGGTGGCAGCGGCCGCAGCGGTGGGCGCGACCCATGTGCTGGCGATCCGCGCAGGCGCTTTGATAGCGCCGGCAACTCTGCCGGGCTGGCACTATGCGGCGCAGTCCGGGCCCAAACTGCTGCGCGGCATGATCCGCGCCCGCACCATTGCCGCGCGGGAGGCGGGCATGGCCGAGACCTCCGAAGCGCTGATGGCGCAGGGCCGCGAGCAGGGGCTGGTCCTTGGTGGCTGGCCCCTTGGCGCAGCGATGATCGGGGAACTGGAAACGGCCGAACCCGGGCTCGCCCCCGGGCAATCCGACATTGCCCAAAGCGCGCTTGGCGGACCGGGCTTGTGGCTGCGCGCCGAACCGGACGAAAGCGCGGCGCAGGCCGATCGTCTGGCCGCGATCATCGCCGAAGATGTCGGGGTTTCAGAGGGATGACCCGCCTTTCTCATACCTTTGCCTGCGGCGGCAGCACCCTTGTGGCAACCCTCGACACTGCGCCGGGGAGCGTGGGCCTGCTGATCGTCAGCGGCGGCAACGAAATCCGCTCCGGTGCCTTTGGCGGGCAAGCCGATATGGCCGCCCGCATCGCCCGCGCCGGGTTTCCGGTGTTCCGGTTCGACCGCCGCGGGATTGGCGACAGTGAGGGCGAGAACCGCGGCTTTCGTCATTCCGCCAAGGACATCAGCAGCGCCATCGACGCGTTCCGGGCGATGGTTCCCCAATTGTCGCGGGTAATCGCTTTCGGCAATTGCGACGCGGCATCGGCCCTGATGCTGGCAGGCGGCGCGGGATGCGACGGTTTGGTGCTGTCCAATCCGTGGACCATCGAACACGATGACAACGACAGCGCAGCAGGCGATACGCCACCCCCTGCGGCGATCCGCGCGCGCTATCTTGAAAAGTTGAAAAACCCGCGCGAAGTCATGCGATTGCTGGGCGGAGGTGTCAATCTGGGTAAACTCGCGCGCGGGCTTGCCCACGCTGTCCGCCCGCCCCCGCCGCCGTCAAGCCTGGCGCAGGAGATGCGCACCGGGCTGGCCGATTTTGACCGTCCGGTTCGCATTCTGATCGCGACGAGGGATCGCACCGCGCAGGTGTTTGAAGCGGCTTGGGGCGCAAGCGATCCGCGCATCTGCCGCTGCCAAGGCGCTGGTCACGCCTATGTCGACCCTGCGCACCGCGATTGGCTGGAAGCGCAAATCCTCGCCAGCTTACGCGCCTAACGCGCGAAATAACTTACAAGTTCCACATGGGTTGACCACCGGAACTGGCCAACGGGCCGCAGCTTTTCAAGGCGGAAGCCAGCCTCTGCCAGCACCGCCGCATCGCGCGCCCAACTGGATGGATTGCAACTGACATAGACCACCCGCGACACCGTGCTCGCGGCAATTTCCGCGACCTGGGCACGGGCGCCGGCGCGCGGCGGATCGAGCAAGATGGCATCGAAACGGTTCAGCTCGTCGGGCTGGAGCGGGGAACGGAACAGATCGCGGTGGAGCGCCAGTACGCGGCCCCCACTCATCGCCCCGGCCGCCTTGCAAGCGAGATGCGCCGCGCGCTCCGCTTCGACGGCCAGCACCTTTCGTCCCTGCCTCAGGGCAAAAGCGAAGGTGCCAAGCCCTGCAAACAAATCCGCAACCACGCCTGCACCCGCCAACCATTCGGCAGCATCGGCGGCCATCACGCGCTCCGCATCTGCGGTCGCCTGAAGGAACGCGCCGGGGGGCAAGCTCACCGGCACGCCCGACAAGGTCACTGTCGCCGGTTCAGGCTCCCAAAGCGTCTCAGGGCCATAGCCTTGGTCTATGGTAAGCCTTGCAAGCCCCTGATCACGCGCGAAATCAAGCGCCGCCTCGGTCGGGCCGAGACCTTCGAGCGGGAAGTGGGTCAGGCCCGCTTCAACGCCCTGATCCGCAACGGTCAGATCGATCCCGACCATCGCCTTGGGCCCATGCGCCGCCACAAACCGCCGCAATGGCGCGATGAGGGTGGCGAGCGCAGGATGGAGCACCGGGCATTCGGCCAGATCGACCACACGGTGCGATCCACCCTCGCGGTAACCCACCACCGCGCCCTTGCCGGTGCGCAGCCCATGCAGCCCCGCGCGGCGGCGGGTCGCGGGCGGAGAGAGGTGGACGGGAAGCAATTCAGCCGGTTCCAGCCCTTGGCCCCGCGCGGCGTTCACGACCCGGCCCTCGACGAACTCGGTGAGCGCAGCGTCATCGGCGTGCTGCAACAGGCATCCGCCGCATACGCCGAAATGGCGGCAGGCTGGCGAGATGTGATGCGGCCCCGGCGTGATCACGCCGCTATCATCGACCCGATCGCCGGGCACACCGCCCGCGATATGGCGGCCAGAGACGGTCACACCGTCGCCCTTGGCGGCGAGGCGGATGATGGGTTCCCCAAGGTCTGTATCTGTGTTCACAGGCAGGCCGCTAGCGCCTCGGACACCCGTTCGGCAAGCTGCGTCGGCGTGAAAGCCGGCCCGGCAAGGCGCGCTGCCTCACCGTGCAGCCACAGCGCTTCGCACGCGGCACCAAAGGGATCCGATCCTGCGGCCATCCGGCTTGCCGCAATACCGGCGAGCACATCGCCGGTGCCTGCGACCGACAGCCAGCTTGGCGCGGGCAGCCCGAGCGCCAACCGGCCATCAGGCGCAGCAACGACGCTGTCAGGCCCCTTGGCCAGCACCACCATCCCGCTCACCCGTGCCAGGGCGAGCGCACGTTCACGCCGGTTTTCCGCGATGACGCCGAACTGGCGGCACAAGGTGTCAAGCTCGCCATCGTGCGGCGTGGCCAGCACCGGGACGCCGCGCATCAGCATGCCGGGACGCAGCAGCACCAGCGCATCGGCATCGAGCACCAGTGCAGGGGCGCGCTCCAGCACCTCGGCCAGCATGACGCGCGCGGCCTCATCCCGCCCCAACCCGGGTCCGATCAGCACGGTGCAGATCCGCGGATCGGCCAGCGCATCAGATAGCGGGGCCGTGACGACATCGACCGGCGTGCGGGGATCGGCGGTGGCGGCGAGCAATTTCACATAACCCGCGCCGCTGCGCTGAGCGGCGGCGGCGGCCAGCAGACTGGCGCCCGGCATCGCGCCCGTGACAATGCCCAGCAGTCCCCGGCGATACTTGTGACTGTCGGCAGCCGGCCCGCTCAGCCGGGGACGCCCGGCCAGCCCCGCCGCCCCCTCCACCGCTGCAATTCCGATATTCACGAGCCGCATCTGCCCCATCATCGCCCGGCCCGGCAGGCTCCAATGCGCAAACTTCCACGCGCCGAGCGCCAGTGTCAGATCATAGGAGGGCAGCCGGTCATTGAGCACCGCGCCGCTATCGCTCGCCGTGCCGGATGGCAGATCGACGGCCACCTTGTAACGGTGCTGCGCCGCCAGCCCGCGCAGCAGCAGGACATGTTCGGCCACCAGCGGACGGGTAAGGCCAGAGCCGAACAGGCAATCGACAAACACCTCGCCCTCGGCCGTTCCAGCGGTGCTGACGGGCCCGTCCCACCGGCGCCGCGCTGCCTGAGCCGCATCGGTTACCGGTTCGAACGGCGCAATCACCTTCACCGCGTTTCCCGCAGCGCGCAAAAGCCGAGCGATAACATAGCCATCACCGCCATTGTTCCCGGGCCCGCACAGCACCGTGACCGGCCGGCCTGCGGCCACGCGGCGCACCCAGTCTGCCGCGCCGCCTGCGGCAACCTCCATCAGCTCGGTCACGCTCACCCCTGCATCGAACAGTGCCTGTTCAGCGGCCCGCATCTGCGCAGCGGTGAGAACCTGCCCGGACGTCACTTCGGTGCGGGCGCCAGCAACCGGAGGGGAATGCTGTAGCGATCGGCACCGATGGCAAAGGCCACGGCACCCTCGCCGCCTCCCTCGCTCACCAGCGGGTCAGCCCCGTCGCGCGGGGTGAGCGTGCCGGTGGCAGGATCACGCGCCAAACGGCGGAAACCGCCATCGGGGTGGTGGATGATCACATCATTGCCAGCCTGCTCCAGCGAACAGACCGGCGACAGCGCCGCGCCTGCGCCAATGGCGCAATCGACCTCCCGTCCGGGCGGCGGCGGCGGGATGTCGCCGCTATCGCCCGCACCGCTGCACCCCGCCAGCAAAGCCAGCGCGGAGAGACTAGATATCCGCAAAGACATGGGTTTCAGCCTTGGCGCCGGGGTGAGTGATGGCGCCGTAGCGGGCGAGCCCGACGACCTGTTGGTAACGCCACAAGGCGCCCGACTGGTAATCATTGGTGCGCGGTTGCCAGGCGGCACGGCGCGCGGCCAGCACATCGGCCGCGACATCCAGTTCGATGGTCCCGGTTTCCGCGTCGATGCTGATGATGTCGCCATCTTCCACCAGCGCGATCGGCCCGCCATCGGCCGCCTCCGGGCAAACATGGCCGATACAGAAGCCGCGCGTCGCGCCCGAAAAGCGCCCGTCTGTAATCAGCGCGACCTTCTCGCCCATGCCCTGCCCGTAGAGCGCAGCGGTGGTGGAGAGCATCTCACGCATGCCGGGGCCGCCCTTGGGCCCTTCGTAGCGGATCACGATCACGCAGCCTTCGGCAATGTCGCGCTTCTCGACGGCGGCAAAGGCATCTTCCTCGCAATCGAAGACGCGGGCGGGGCCGGAGAATTGCAGGCGCGCCATCCCGGCGACCTTCACGATCGCGCCATCGGGGGCAAGGCTGCCCTTGAGGCCGACGACCCCGCCGGTCGGCGTGATCGGAGTCTTCACATCGTAGAACACCTTCTGGTCAGGGTTCCAGGTGATCTCTTCGAGATTCTCGCCGATGGTCTTGCCGGTGACGGTGATCGGGTTGGGGTCGATGAACCCGCCGTCGAGCAGGGTCTTCATCGCCATGTAGACCCCGCCCGCTTCGTGCATATCCTTGGCGACGTACTTACCGCCGGGCTTCAAGTCTGCGATGTAAGGCGTTGATTTGAAGATTTCAGCGACATCGAACAGATCGAAGGCAATCCCCGCCTCGCTGGCCATGGCGGGCAGGTGGAGCGCCGCGTTGGTCGATCCGCCGGTGGCCGCGACGACGCGCGCCGCGTTCATGAAGGCCTCGCGGGTGCAAATGTCGCGCGGGCGCAGATTGCGGGCGACCAGCTCCATCACCTGCTTGCCTGCCGCGACCGCGATATCATCGCGCGAACGGTAGGGCGCGGGCGCCATGTTGCTGTTCGGCAGGGACAAACCGATCGCCTCGCCGACGCAGGCCATGGTGTTGGCGGTGAACTGCCCACCGCAGGCACCGTGACCGGGGCAGGCGACCTTTTCGAGCGCGATCAGCTCGGTCAGCGGGCAATTGCCGGCGGCGTATTGCCCGACCGCCTCGAACACATCGACCACAGTCACATCATTGCCGCGGTGGGTGCCGGGGAGGATCGATCCGCCATAAACAAAGATGCTCGGCACGTTCAGCCGCAGCATCGCCATCATCATGCCGGGCAGGCTCTTGTCGCAGCCGGCAAAGCCGACAAGCGCGTCATAACAATGGCCTCGCACCGATACTTCAATCGAATCCGCAATGATCTCGCGGCTGATGAGCGAGGATTTCATCCCCTGGTGGCCCATCGCGATGCCATCGGTGACGGTGATGGTGTTGAAGCGGCGCGGGGTGCCGCCGCCCGCGATCACGCCCTCGCGGCAGATATCGGCCTGCGCGTTCAAGGTGGTGTTGCAGGGTGCGGAATCGTTGCCTGCGCTCACCACGCCGACGAAGGGCGCGGCGATCTCTTCTTCCGTCATGCCCATCGCGTAATAGTACGAACGGTGCGGCGCGCGCTCCGGGCCGACCGAAACGTGGCGGCTGGGGAGCTTCGACTTGTCAAACTTGGACGACATAAGATTTCCCGATTGCGGCGTTTTGCGTAACGTCCCCTGCCTCTAGCCAAGCGCTGACGCAACCCTTTGCGCAATTTTTGCCAGAAGCGCGGCCCAGCGCGTGTGATCCTCAGCGGTCTGGGTGAGATCCTGCCGGAGTTCCACGCCAAGATAAGGACGGCCCGCCGCTTCGGCATGGCGGTTCATCGTGTAGTTGAGATCGCGCCCCGAATAGGGGAGGTTGTCGCCCACATGCAGCCCCTCGGCGACGAGCAGCGGGATGGCGATGCGCGCGGCGCGATCGTCCTGGTTGTAGAGCACGCCGACCTGCCACGGGCGCGGCTCGTCACGGCTGGCGAGGCGCGGGGTGAAGCTGTGGAGCGAGAGGATCAGCGCAGGCTCGGCAGCCTCCAGCCATTGCTCCAGCGCGGTGTGATAGGGACGGTGGAAGCGGCCGAGCCGCCCTTCCCTGTCTGCGCCGACATTGCCGGGGATCGGGTGCCCATCGCTGGTTTCGGGGACGAGGCCGGGGGCGGTTTCCTCGCGGTTGAGATCGCAGACCAGGCGGCTGACGGCGGCGATATGCGCGGGGATGGCATGGTCCTGCGCCAGCCGCTCGGCGATCGCGGCGGTGCCGATATCAATGGCGATGTGTTCGTGGAGCAGATGCTCGGGGATGCCGAGGGTGATGTCGGCGGGAACGGCATTGGAGGCGTGGTCGGCGACCAGCACGATGCCGCCGGGAGCGGGCGCGCCGATTTGGCGGAAGACTTCGTTCATGTCCCGACCGCCGTTCGCCTCGAGCGTAGTCGAGAGGCCGTGCTCTGGTGTCTCGACTTTGCTCGACACGAACGGGTGTTGGGAGGCGCCCTCACCGTAGTCGCCCCGCCATCGTCCACCAGCCAGACGGCATCGCTGCCGCTGCCACATCGCGGGCCTCGGCGGTGTCGTAGAGCGCAAAACAGGTCGCGCCCGAGCCCGACATCCGTGCGAGCCACGGCTTGGTCTCGGCCAGTGCCGCCAACACATCGGCGATCACCGGGCAGAGCGAAATGGCGGGGTTTTCAAGGTCATTGCGCCCCTCCCTTGCGATCTTGGACGCCGGGCCTTGCGGCAATGCCCCTCGATCCTCGCCGTCCCACGCCTTGAACACCGGCCCGGTGCTGAGCGGCACGCGCGGGTTGACCAGCAGGACGGGGGTTCCGGCAAGGTCGTCCTCGACCTCCAAGTGCTCGGTGCCGGTGCCCAGCCCGATATGGGTGCGGCTGAGCACGCAGGCAGGCACATCTGCGCCCAGCTTTGCGGCGCGAGCCTGCCAGTCCTCCGGCAGGCCGTGCAGCGCCTCGACCATCCGGAACACCGCGCCTGCATCCGCTGAGCCGCCCCCAAGGCCAGCCGCGACGGGCAGGTTCTTCTCCAGCGTCACTGCAAGGCCTTGGGGGCGAGGGAGAGCGTTGAGCGCGCGGGCGACGAGATTGTCCAAGACGCTCCCCTCCCCTTGGGGAGGGGCTGGGGGTGGGGGCTCGGCAGACGATAGGGCGGAGCCCCCATCCCCGGCCCTTCCCCGGGGGGAAGGGAGATTGGAACCGAGCAATCCCGAGAACTCGCCCACCACATGCAGACTGTCCTGCGCGGCAGGCGCGGCGCTCAGCACATCGCCCGCATCGACGAAGGCGAACAGCGTCTCAAGCTCGTGATACCCGTCCTCCCTTCGCCTGCGGACATGCAGCGCAAGGTTGATCTTGGCGTAGGCGGTTTCAATTGTACTCATGCGAAAGGACGAAGCTGCTTCCAGCTCATGCGTGCAGCACGATCCATCAGTCTTTCAGCCTCAGGCTCCGACAACACGAACATGTAGGCGATCTCGCGTGCCGAAATGTCAGAACGCACTTCCATGAGTTCCTTCACGGTGTCGGTGAGATCATTGGTGTCGAAGAACCGGGCGACTTGCCCGTGATCGGGGCCGAGCCTGATTACGTCCTCGAACCGCACGAAATCCGGCGGCCATGCCCCCTGCTCCTCGATCATCTTCAACTCGCCAGCCGTAAGGCGCTTAAAATAGAAGTTGTCGTGGATGCGCTCTTCCTGAGCGATCATCCAGTCTTGGCCGCATGCCGAGCAGCGGGATGCGTAGAGCCACCATGCATCGCCGCCATGCTTTGCAATTTCCATCAAAGTCGAAAAGACGCGCTCGTCCCGCCCATCGCCGCCCATGCCGACGACGGCGAAGTCACCGAGCGTCGAGCACTCACAAGATCGCTCGACGCTCCCCATCACATATTCGGATAATTCGGCCCGCCGCCGCCTTCGGGCGTCACCCAGTTGATGTTCTGGTTGGGGTCCTTGATGTCGCAGGTCTTGCAGTGGACGCAGTTCTGCGAGTTGATCTGGAACTTGGGCTCGCCAGCCGCGTCGGTCAGCCATTCATAGACCCCTGCCGGACAATAGCGTGCGGACGGCCCACCGAAGACCCCGAGTTCGCTCACCTTCTGAAGCTCCAGGTCCTTCACTTGCAAGTGGCAGGGCTGGTCTTCGGCATGGTTGGTGTAGCTGTAGGCGACGTTGGTGAGGCGGTCGAAGGTGATGACACCATCGGGCTTGGGGTAATCGATCTTGGGGTAGAGATCGGCGCGGCCCGTGTTGGTGTAGTCCGCGTGGTGCTTCATCGCAATCGGCAGGCCGATCTTCAGCGTGCGCATCCACATGTCGATGCCCGCGAGCACCGTGCCGATATCGCCGCCGAACTTGGCGACCGCAGGTTCGGCGTTCTGGACGACCTTCAATTCGTCGGCGATCCAGCTGGAACGCACAGCCGCGTCGTAATCCATCAGCTCGGTCTTTTCATGACCTGCCGCCACCGCCGCAGCGATGCTCTCGGCCGCCAGCATCCCGCTTTTCATCGCGGTGTGGCTGCCCTTGATGCGGGGCACGTTCACAAAGCCCGCCGCGCAGCCGATCAATGCGCCGCCGGGGAAGGCGAGCTTGGGCACCGACTGCCAGCCGCCCTCGTTGATCGCGCGCGCGCCGTAGGAAACGCGCTTGCCGCCTTCGAGATATTCGCGGATCGCCGGGTGGTTCTTCCAGCGCTGGAATTCCTGATAGGGCGAGACCCAGGGGTTCTTGTAATCGAGCGCGGTGACGAAGCCCAAAGCGACCTGCCCGTTCGCCTGATGGTAGAGGAAGCCCCCGCCCCAGCTGTCGCTTTCGGTGAGCGGCCAGCCCTGCGTGTGGATCACGCGGCCCGGCTTGTGCTTCTTGGGATCGATGTCCCACAATTCCTTGATGCCGAGGCCGTAAACCTGCGGCTGGCAGTTCGCTTCCAGATCGAAGCGCGCCTTCATCAGCTTGGTCAGGTTGCCGCGAGCGCCCTCGGCAAACAGGGTATACTTGGCGTGGATTTCCATGCCGGGCTGGTAATCGCCCTTGTGGCTGCCATCGGCGGCCACGCCCATGTCCTGCGTGATGACGCCGGCGACGCGGCCCTCTTCGTCGAACATGACTTCGGCTGCCGGGAAGCCCGGGAACACCATCACGCCCAGCCCCTCGGCCTGTTCGGCGAGCCAGCGCGCCAGATTGCCGAGGCTGCCCGTGTAGCAGCCGTGGTTGCTCATCAGCGGCGGCATGATCGCATGGGGGAGCGAGGATTTGCCGGTCTTCGAGAGCACCCAGTGCCAGTTATCGGTCACCGGGGTCTGGGCCATCGGGCACCCTTGTTCGCGCCATTCCGGCAGAAGTTCATCGAGCGCCTTGGGATCGACCACCGCGCCCGACAGGATGTGCGCGCCGATTTCCGAGCCCTTTTCGAGCACGATGACTTCAAGCTCGGCATTGATCTGCTTGAGCCTGATCGCCGCGGCGAGGCCCGCGACCCCGCCGCCGACAATCACGACATCGCAGGGCATTGATTCACGTTCGCTCATCGAAGCTTTCCTGATCCTTGTTGGTTCTGCCGCGCGGACCACACAGTCTGGCGATATGGCTTATCTGTCCACTTGCTAACACCCTCGCAGACAGTCAAGACCCGCGATGGATAGCATGACATCGCAATGACCCCCCAATGACCCGGCCCGAGCTGACGATCGCGCGCGAATTTGAAGCGGCGCTTGCCTGGTGGCAGGCGGCCGGGGTGGATTGCGAGTTCACCGATGACGCTACGGCGCTGTTGGCCGAGGCCGGGCTGGCGGCGGCGGGAACGGCGCCGCAATCCGGCAAGACCGCGGCAGAGCGCGCCAGCACCGGCGCTGCCCGCCGCGCCGCCAATGATGAAGCGCGCCAGAGTGTTGATTCCGAAGCGCCCGGCCCGAATCCGGCCGCGCCGCCGCCGCGCGATCTGCTGGGCGATTCGCCGCCAGCCGATCTGCCCGCGTTCCGGCAATGGTGGATGACCGCGCCGGGGCTGGAGACCGCGCGCGGTTTTCCCCGGATTGCGCCGCGCGGGCTTGCCGGGGCCGCGCTCATGGTGCTCGTGCCTCAGCCCGAAGCTGCCGATCACGATCGCCTGCTATCCGGTCCGCAGGGGCGTTTGCTCGGGAATATCCTTGGCGCGCTGGGGCTGGACGAGAGCGCGGTCTACATTGCCAGCGCCTTGCCCACGCATACCCCGATGGCCGATCTGGCGGCGATCGCAGCCAGCGGGATGGATGCCGTGCTGGCGCATCACATGGCGCTGGCACAGCCGCAGAAAATTCTCGCTTTCGGCACCGATCTCGCCGCTTTCTTAACGCCTGTTAAGGACGAGCATTTACGCAAGTTCAACCGTGGTGTGGTTAACACTCCGGTCATGGTGAGCGAAACGCTCGACGCAATGTTGCACGTGCCCCGGCTGAAAGCCCGGTTTTGGCGGAGATGGATCGAATGGTCAGCCACGGTTTGAGGCACAGCCTCAAGCAACGCTCAGGCACGGCTTTGGTCGCGATGGTGTTGGCGGGCATGGCTCTCCACGCCCCGGCCGCCGCGCAAGCAAGACAATCCTCCAGTGATCTGGCCGCCGGTGATCTGGTCGCGCGCTGGAACGGCGCCGTACCGGCCGAGCGGGCGATCACGCGCGTGCTGACGCCCGAAGAACAGGCGCATTACCGCCAGGTCTTCGCGGCGATTGATACCCAGCAATGGGCGCTGGTCGAAAGCCTGCTCGCCCAGCAGCCGAGCGGCCTACTGACACAGGCCGCACAGGCAGAATATTACACCCACGCCAATAGCCCCAAAGTCACAGCCGAGCAGATCGCGGCGTGGTTCAACGCCGGCACCGATCTGCCGCAGGCCGAACAGCTGGTGCGCATGGGCGCCAAACGCGGGCTTGCCGCCCTGCCCGCCTTGCCGCGCGAACAGGGCTTTGCGCGCCAGCCCTATGCGCCCAAGCGGATCCAGCCACGCGGGGTCAATGATGGCACCATGCCAGCGGCCACCGCCAGCGCCATTCTTGAAGCGATCAAGGCGGATAATCCTGCCGAAGCCCACCGCTTGCTGGCAGAGGTCGATCCGATGCTGTCGGGCGATGCGCGCGCGGAATGGCGCCAGCGGGTGGCGTGGAGCTATTACATCGAAAACAACGACACCGCCGGGCTGGAACTGGCCCGGACAGTGGCGGACGGATCGGGCGAATGGGTGGCCGAAGGCGCGTGGGTCGAAGGGCTTTCGGCTTGGCGGATGGGATATTGCTCCTTGGCCGGGGACGCTTTCGGACGGGTGGCCAGCCGGGCCTCCAATGTCGAACTGGCCGCTGCCGGGCATTACTGGGCGCACCGCGCGGCCGTGCGCTGCCGCGAGCCGGAACTCGCCCAGCAGCATCTTTCAGCCGCCGCGCAGCTGCATGAGACATTGTACGGCATGCTCGCCGCCGATCAGCTTGGCATCGAACTGCCGGCCCATGCCCCGCCCCAACCCTTTGACCGGGCCGATTGGGCGCAGCTGTCCCAGCGGCGCAATGTGCAGGTCGCGGTCGCCCTGATGGAAATCGGCCGCCCGGCGCTGGCTGACGAGGTTTTGCGCCACGAGGCCCGTATCGGTCTGGCATCGCAATATGGCGCGCTGGCCCGGCTGGCGCGGGAACTGGGCCTGCCTTCAACCCAGCTCTTCATGGCTCACAATGCCCCTTACGGCACCACCAGCGATCCCGCGCTGCGCTTCCCGGTGGCCTATTGGCAGCCGGTGGGCGGATGGCAGGTCGACCCTGCGCTGGCCTTTGCCCATGCCTTGCAGGAATCGAACTTCCGCGCCGCGGCCGTCAGCCCGGCCAATGCCCGCGGGTTGATGCAGATCATGCCGGGCACAGCGCGCGACCATTCCGGCCGCCTGAGCCTTGGTGCGAGCTACGAGGATTTGAACGATCCGCAGGTCAATCTTGCCTATGGCCAGCGGCATCTGGAAATGCTGCGCGATTCCCCAGCGACCGGCGGCACACTGCCCAAGATCATGGCGGCCTATAACGCAGGCCTGACCCCGATCGGGCGCTGGAACTTCGAGATCAACGACCAGAACGATCCGCTGCTCTGGATGGAATCGATCCCCTATTGGGAAACGCGCGGCTATGTCGCCATCGTGATGCGCAATTACTGGATGTACGAGCGTGCTGCCGGGGTCGCCTCGCCCAGCCGCCGCGCGCTGGCACAAGGGCGCTGGCCGGAGTTTCCGCGCGCTGCTACGACCCGCTCGGCCCGCTTGGAGCCTTGAGGGGAGATACGCAGCGTGGCGATTGACGAGAGCCGGGTTTTCAAGCCGATCAACATCGCTGTTTTGACCGTTTCCGACACGCGCACACCGGATACCGACACATCCGGCGACATTCTGGCCGCCAGGGTAACGGGCGCAGGGCACCGGCTGGCGGCGCGCGCAATCGTGAAAGATGACGCCGCGGTGCTGGCCGCGCAGTTCGAGGCATGGATCGATGATCCCGCCATCGACGCCATCGTCAGCACCGGCGGCACGGGGCTGACAGGCCGCGATGTCACGCCCGAAGCACTGGCGATGGTCAAGGACGCGCGCGATATTCCCGGCTTTGGCGAACTGTTCCGCTGGCTCAGCTACACGTCCATCGGCACCAGCACAGTTCAGTCCCGCGCCTGCGCCGTGGTGGCGCGCGGCACCTATATCTTCGCACTGCCCGGCTCGAACGGCGCGGTGAAGGATGGCTGGGACGGAATTCTGGCGGAGCAACTCGACAGCCGCAACCGGCCCTGCAACTTCGTCGAACTGATGCCGCGATTGCGCGAGGTTTAGCCGCAATCCTGCCCCTCGCTGGCGGCGGGTTGACGAGGGTTGCGAAGCGCCGCAATGTTCCGTAAATGTTCCACGTGAAACATTCGGGCCTAAAAGGACGCGGCGCACAATCGGCGGCGGTGCCCACCCGCTTCGGGCTGGCAAGCCGCGAGGTCGATGGTGACTGGCGCGATCATGTTCAGATGCTGGACGGCCCGCCGGTCAAACTTCGCACCACCGTGACCGAAGAGCGCCCCAAATCGATCCTCACTTTCAACCAATCGCCCGATGTGCCGTTCGACCGCTCGGTGAATGGCTATCGCGGGTGCGAGCATGGCTGCGTCTATTGCTTCGCCCGGCCCACCCACGCCTATCACGACCTGTCGCCAGGTCTTGATTTCGAAACGAAGCTGTTTGCCAAACCCGGTGCCGCCGCCTTGCTCAGGGCGACGCTGGCCAAGCGGGGATACCGGCCCAAGCCCATCGCCATGGGCACCAACACCGATCCCTATCAGCCGATCGAGCGGGATTACCGGATCACGCGCCAAATCCTCGAACTCTGCCTTGAAACACGCCACCCCGTCACGATCACCACCAAATCGGACCGGGTGCTGGATGATGCCGACCTGCTGGCGGAACTGGCGCGCGAACAGCTGGTGGCGGTGTCGATTTCGGTGACGAGCCTTGACCCCATCCTGTCAGCCAAGCTTGAACCGCGCTGCGCTGCGCCGGCCAAACGACTGGCGGCGCTGGGCCGGTTGGTGGACCTCGGCGTGCAGGTGCATTGCTCGATCTCACCGATCATCCCGGCGATTACCGACGATTTTATCGAAAGTATTGTCGCTGAAGTCGCGCAGCGGGGGGTCCAAAGCGTCAATTGGATCCCGCTGCGCTTGCCCCACGAAGTCGCGCCCTTGTTCCGCGAATGGCTCGCCGTCCACTACCCCGACCGTGCGGGGAAGGTGATGAGCATCGTGCGCGACATGCGCGGGGGCCGCGATAATGATCCGAACTTTCACAGCCGCTTCAACCCGCAAGGCGTCTGGGCCGATCTGATCCGGGCGCGGTTCAAACTCGCGTGCCGCCGGGCGGGGATCGGGAAGGCCCGCTTCGCGCTCGATTGTTCCCGGTTTCAGGCGCCCGAGACGGGTGGCCAATTGCGGTTGCTGTGATTAAGGCGGTCGGGATGACGCGCAAGGGCGGGGGAATTATGAAACTGACATATCTCATTGCTGCTACAGCAATGGTACTGCTGCCCACATCGGCCCACGCCGAAGAGACGCGGGCGCTTGACCATTTCACCCGCGCCGATCTGGAACAGGCCTTGCGCGCCGCAGGAGCCACCATCGCGCCCACGCAGGCACAGGGCCAGCGGATCGTTTTCACGTTCAGCGAAAAGGTCACGGCCGAGGCGATGCTGATGTCGTGCGAGGATGAACAGCGCGAAGTCAAATGTCTTGGCTCGGCGCTGCTGGCCTCCTTCGCGGCCGATGAAAATCGCACCACCGAACAAAGCATCAATGCCATTAACCTTTACAACTACAACGAGAACTTCGGCCGCGCCGCGATGGGCCCGGACGGTGTGATCTCGGTGCAGATGTACATCATCGCCGACGGCGGCATCACGCCAGCCAACTACAGCCGGCAGATGGAATTGTGGTTCACCTCGGCCACAAATTTCTACAATTATCTCTACGAGCAACCAGCCAGCGGGCAGCCATAAGGCCGCAGCCTAACCGAAGCCCGTCCCTGCCTCGCCCGGCGCAAACCTGACCAGGCGGCTATCGAGCAAGGCAGCCGTGCGATTCACCACGGCGCGCTGGTAATCGGCGTCTTTCAGCATCGCGAAAAAAGCGCCCGCATCGGGATAGTGCGCGATGAAGCCATCGTGCCAGCTTTCGCCTTCTGGCCCGGTCACCACCGTCTGAAAGCTGCCGCGCCACACAATGCTGCCGCCCACGCGGCGGAAGATCGGGCCGCTGGTCTTGCCATATTCCTCATAGGCACGCCTGCCGCTCCAGCCCTTGCCAGCGTGTTCGTGCCCCGCAGGATAATCGGCAGATTCGCGAAACCGCAACAGGTTGAGCATGTTGATCGGCGTATCGCGCGGCAAGTCCTTGAAGGCCTGAAAGTTGGCTGGCGAGGGGTCGATATAGGTGTGGCTGGTCATGGCGTGCAGGCCTCCTCGCGCAGATCACATTGCATATAGACGGTGTCGAGCAGGCGCCCGAATTTTTGGCCGACATTGCGCATCCGCCCGGCGTGGACAAAGCCGCATTTGGCATGAAGCGCGACCGAGGCCGGCTCGCCCCCGCCGATCACGGCGATCATCTGCTGAAAGCCGCAGTCCCGCGCAGCCGCGATCACGGCAGGCAGCAACGCTGTGCCGATCCCGCCGCCGCGCGCATCGTGCGCCACATAGATGCTGTCCTCGCAGGTATGCGCATAGGCCGCCCGGTCACGAAAGCGGGCGGCGTAGGCGTAAGCAACCACCCCGCCCGCGCGTTCGGCGACGAGGAAGGGATAGCCCCTCGCCGCAAAATCGCCGAGCTTTTCCGCCCACGCCGCTGCATCAGGCGCAGCGGTGTCGAACGTCGCGGTGCCGTTGGCCACGTGCCAGGCATAGATCGCGGCGATGGCCTGGGCATCGGAGCCATGCGCAGGCCGGATTGCCATGTCAGCCAAGCGTGTAATCCGCAAAGCGGTCGCGCAGGTCCTTCTTGCTGATCTTGCCGGTGGCGGTGTGCGGGATGTCGTCGACGAATTCGACCGCGTCGGGCAACCACCACTTCGCGATGAGCGGTTTCAAGTGTTCGATGATCTCATCACCCGACACCTCGGCGTCGGCCTTCTTGACCACGAACAGCACCGGGCGCTCGTCCCATTTGGGGTGCGTGATGCCGATGCACGCGGCCTCGGCCACGGCCGGGTGGCCGCAGGCGGCATTCTCCAATTCCACCGAGCTGATCCACTCCCCGCCCGATTTGATCACGTCCTTGGTGCGGTCAGTCAGTTGCAGCGTGCCGTCCGGGTGCAGAATGCCGACATCGCCCGTGTCGAACCAGCCATCATTGCCCACCGCGTCAGTTTCCGCCTTGAAGTAGCGCTTGATCACCCACGGCCCGCGGATCTGCAGCGCGCCGCTGGTCTTGCCGTCGCGCGGCAGCTCGGTCGTCATGTCATCCAGCGCCACGGTGCGCAGCTGCACGCCAAAGATCGGGCGGCCCTGCATCGCGGTCTTATCGATCTTTTCCTCAAGGCTCAGCGTGTCCCAATCCCAGGTCGGGCCGCCAACCGTGCCGATCGGGCTGGTTTCGGTCATGCCCCAGGCGTGCTGGACACGGGTGCCGTTCTTCATCAGCCGCTCGATCATGAACTTGGGCGCGGCCGATCCGCCGATGGTGGCGGCCTTCAGGGGCGGCAGATCGAGGCCTTCGCGGTCGCAATACTGGAAATGCGCCAGCCATACGGTCGGAACGCCGGCGCTGTCGGTCACGCCCTCGCGCAGCATCAGATCGTGCAGCACCGCCGGATCATTGACTGCGGAAAACACGAACTTGATCCCCGCCATCGCACCTGCATAGGGCAGGCCCCAGCTGGCCGCGTGGAACATCGGCACCACCGGCAACATCACCGATGCGCTGGAGAAGTTGAACGCCGCCGGTTGCAGCCCGCTCATCGCGTGGAGCACGGTGGAGCGGTGTTCGTATTGCACGCCCTTGGGGTTGCCGGTCGTGCCGCTGGTGTAGCAGATCATGCACGGATCGGTTTCCGGGCCCGTGACCCATTCGAAATCGCCATCCTCTGCGCCGATCCAGTCTTCGAAGGCCGGGGCATGATCGCCGGAATCGTAGCAGATGTAATGTTCAACTGTCGGCCAGCGCCCCCGCATACGGTCGACAATCGGCTGGAACGCCGCGTCATAGCACAAGACGCGGTCTTCGGCGTGGTTGACGATATATTCCAGCTGATCGTCGAACAGGCGCGGATTGACGGTGTGCAACACCCCGCCCATCCCTGCGACCCCGTACCAGCTGACCAGATGGCGCGCATGGTTCATCGCCAGGCTTGCCACCTTGTCACCCGGCTTCAGCCCGAGCCGCTGGAGCGCCTGCGCCATCTTCAGCGCATCAACGCGGATGCCCGCCCAGTCGGTGCGGGTTTCGCTGCCATCGGCCCAGCGGCTCACAATCTCGCGCGTCGGCGCTTCGCGGGCGGCATGATCGATCACCGCGGTCACCCGCATGGTCCAGTCCTGCATTGCTCCGAGCCTGATTCCGGCCATGTCTGCATCTCTCCTGTGATTTATCATTTGTCTGAGAATTAAGTGTTTCTGCCCTGACTTACATGCCTTCAGCAATTCTAGTTGATACTCGGTTCATCGTAATGTGAGCACGTTTCGTCGCGCACCGATGAAACATTTCCGCGAGCGGGCGCTTACACCATTCGCAGCTGACCAACATATGTTGTTCCGGCAGCATACCGTTCGCGTAAGGCGACGGCGACAACGAATACAAGGAACATAAAATGAATAAGACAGCAATTTTGCTGATGGGGACAGCGGCAATGATCGCCGTACCCGTTCAGGCACGCGACGGTCAGCCTTACATCGGGATCGAGGGCGGCGTCACCCTTCCGAACGACAACCAGATCGCCGTGAACGGCGTTGAAGACCGCATTCTGATCGACAACGAAAACGGCTGGGAAGCTGGCGGCGTTGTTGGTTACGATTTCGGCGCATTCCGTCTTGAAGCGGAAGGTTCCTACAAGGAATTCGGCGTCAAGACGCTGCATTCGCCCAACTATGGCGTGCCCACCAGCGGCCCGGCCCGCGTCCCGGGCTTCTATGAAGACGTCGATGGCAGCATCGATATCGCCAGCGGCATGGTCAACGCCCTGTTCGACATCGGCGGCAACGACGGCATCGGCCTGTCGGCTGGCGGCGGTATCGGTTACGCGCTGTATGATGCCGACCTTTCGGTCAACCCGAACGGCCCCGGCGTCGTCATCGACAAGGACTGGAGCCTTGCTTACCAGGCCATCGCACAGGTCCGCATGCCGCTGAACGACAATGTCGATCTGGGCGTCAAGTATCGCTACTTCGTGCTCGACAAGCTGAACCTGGTGAACTCGCAGCTCGAAAACTATCGTGACGATTTCGAGACCCACTCGGTGCTCGCAACCCTCACCTACAACTTCGGTGGCCGCGCAGAACCGGCTCCGGTCGCAGCGCCCCCGCCGCCGCCGCCGGTGATGGCACCCCCGCCGCCCCCGCCGCCGGCTGCTCCCCCGCCGCCGCCGAAGGCTGCTTGCAACACCGGCCCGTACATCGTGTTCTTCGACTTCGACAAGTCGGACATCACGCCTGAAGCTGCTGGCATCCTCAACAATGCCATCACCGCCTATGCCAACTGCGGCACGGCGCGCGTGATGCTGGCCGGTCACACCGACACAGCGGGCAGCGCCCGGTACAACATGGCGCTGGCCGAGCGTCGCAATGTCGCCGTGCGTAACTACATGACCGGCCGCGGCGTTGCTGCCGGCCAGATCACGGGTCAGGCCTTTGGTGAAAGCCAGCCGCGCGTGCCGACCGCTGACGGTGTGCGTGAAGCGCAGAACCGCCGCGTCGAAGTCACCTACGGTCCGGGTTCGGGCATGTAAGTGACAGCGTCACACGCTGAATAAGGAAAAGGGGCCGGAGCGATCCGGCCCCTTTTTTGTCACCAGTTCAGGCCTCGCTTCAGGCCACCAGCCGAAGGTTTCCGCGCTTTTTCAGCGGCACTAGGGCAACCTGTTCAATGCCTTCGATCGCGGACAGGCGTTCCGCCAATTCGCCATTGAGCACGAAGTGACGCCCCAGACGGACCGGCACCTGACCGCCATCGGCCAGCGCAAGCCGCACCACCACCTCGCCCACACCCGCAGGCCGGTCGCTCGCCGCGGCGGCCAGTTCGATCTGCAGTTCGCGCAGGGCCGCAACCGTTGCGATATCGGCGGTCAGTTCCATCGCTGTCGTGCCGCTGACCGCCGCCAGCGGACGCGCCGCGCGCACTGTCAGGCGCGGGGGTTCATCAGCGCTGGGCGCATCAAGCTCGACCGTCAGCAACAGGCATTCACCCTCCGCCGCCCAGCGTTCAAATTGCGGAACCAGCGCTTCTTCAAAACAGGCGGCGGAAAACTGGCCCGTGCTGTCGGAAAAATCCGCCCGCACGAAGGTGCCCCCCTTGCGCGTGCGCGCCTTGGTAATGCCTTCGACCAGCACCGCCATCACCGCCGAACCGCGCCCCCCCGCAGGGGCACCCGCCTCCATCAGGCTCTGATAGGTGCGCGCGCCATTGGCCGAGGCCGCCTCGCGGTATTGCGCGACCGGATGGGCGGAGAAATAAAAGCCGAAGTTTTCGCGCTCTTTCGCCATGCGGTCAGCGCGGCTCCACGGCTCGCAGGCCTGAAGGCGCAGATCTTCCGCCGGCCCCGCATCGCCGCCGAACAATCCGGCCTGCCCGCTTGACCGTTCCCGGATCGCCGCATCAGCCACCGCCATCAGCAAGTCGGCATTGGCAAACAGCAGCGCCCGGTCGGGCTCCAGCCCGTCAAAAGCGCCTGCGCAGATCAGCCCTTCCAGCTGGCGCCGGTTCATGGTGCCCTGCGGCACCCGCTCGAACAGGTCTTTGAGGCTGGCAAACGGCCCGTTGGCCGCGCGTTCAGCGACGATCGCGTCCATCGCCTTTTCGCCGACATTGCGGATGCCTGCCAAGGCATAGCGCACGCCGTAGCCGTGGTCGGTCTGCTCGACGGTAAACTCGGCCTCACTGGCATTGATGCAGGGCGGCAGCACCTCCACCCCGCCCGCGCCATTGGGATAGCGCCGCGCATCATCGACAAAAACGTTCAGCTTTTCCGACTGGTGCATGTCGAAGCACATCGAGGCGGCGTAAAACTCTTCCGGGTAATGCGCTTTCAGCCATGCCGTCTGGTAGGCGAGCAGCGCGTAGGCGGCGGCGTGGGATTTGTTGAAGCCGTAGCCTGCGAACTTGTCGATCAAGTCGAACAGCTCGTTCGCGCGCTTCGCTTCGATCCCGGAATTGGCCTTGCAGCCTTCGACAAACCGCCCGCGCTGGGCGTCCATCTCGGCCTGCACCTTCTTGCCCATCGCGCGGCGCAGCAAGTCTGCGTCTCCGAGTGAGTAGCCCGCCAGCACCTGGGCGGCCTGCATCACCTGTTCCTGATAGACGAAGATGCCGTAGGTTTCGGCCAGGATGCCTTCGAGCTTTTCGTGCGGGTATTCGATCGGCACCACGCCCGCCTTGCGCTGGCCGAACAGGGGAATGTTGTCCATCGGGCCGGGCCGGTAGAGCGAGACGAGCGCGATGATGTCGCCAAAGTTGGTGGGCTTTACCGCCTTCAGCGTGCGGCGCATCCCTTCGGATTCCAGCTGGAACACGCCGACCGTATTGCCGGTCTGCATCAGGTGATAGACCTGTGCATCGTCCAAAGGCAGCGCGCCCAGATCGATGGTGATGCCGCGCGCTTCCAGCAGATCGACCGCTTTGCGCAGCACCGACAGGGTCTTCAGCCCGAGAAAGTCGAACTTCACCAGCCCGGAGGATTCGACATATTTCATGTCGAACTGCGTCACCGGCATATCGGAACGCGGATCGCGGTACAGCGGCACCAGCTGCGCCAGCGGCCGATCCCCGATCACCACGCCCGCTGCGTGAGTGGATGAATTGCGCGGCAGGCCTTCGAGCTGCATCGCCAGATCAACAAGGCGCTTCACGTCCTTGTCGTTGTCATACTCGCGCCGGAAATCCGCCGCGCCGTTGAGCGCGCGCGGCAGCGGCCAGGGGTCAGTTGGGTGATTGGGCACCATCTTGCACAAGCGGTCGACCTGACCATAGCTCATCTGCAAAATGCGCCCGCAATCGCGCAGCACCGCGCGGGCCTTCAGCTTGCCGAAGGTGATGATCTGCGCGACGTGATCCGAGCCATATTTGGCCTGCACATAGCGGATCACTTCCCCGCGGCGCGTTTCGCAGAAGTCGATATCGAAGTCGGGCATCGACACGCGTTCGGGGTTGAGGAAGCGTTCGAACAGCAGGCCCAGCTTGATCGGATCAAGATCGGTGATGGTCAGCGCCCATGCCACCGCCGAGCCCGCGCCCGACCCGCGCCCCGGCCCTACCGGAATGCCATTATCCTTGGCCCACTTGATGAAGTCGGCCACGATCAGGAAGTAACCGGGAAAGCCCATCTTCACGATCACGTCGATCTCGAATTCGAGCCGGCGCTTGTAAGTCAGCATCTCGTCCCAAATTCCGTTTGTCCTGAGCTGGTCGAAGGACTGTTCCTGTTCTTCGAGCGCCTCGGCAGAAGGCAAAAGCAGGGCTTCGGCCAGCTCAGCCCGAACATTGTCAGGGTAGTAGGGAGCAAGCCTTTCGACCAATCCCTTGCGCGAGTCCTCCGCCAGCATCCGCGCTTCGCCCGACAGGTCGCCGGCAAGGCTGGGCAGGATCGGCTTGCGATAGGGCGGCGCAAAGGCACAGCGCTGGGCAATCACCAGCGTGTTGGCTGTGGCTTCGGGGAGGTCGGCGAAGGCCTCCTCCATCATGCTCGCCGATTTGACGAAGGCCTGCGGGTTGGAACGCGGACGATCATCTGCGTCGATCTGGGTCGAATTGGCGATGCACAGCATGGCGTCATGCGCCTTGTGCATATGCGGTTCGGCAAAATTGGCGGGGTTGGTCGCGACGAGGGGAAGATCCCGCGCGTAGGCAAGGTCGATCAGCGCGTCCTCTGCGCGTTCGCACACCGGATCGCCATGCCGCGCGAGTTCGATGTAGAGCCGCCCCGGAAACAGCGCCTCCAGCCGGTCCGCCAGCCTGGCGCCCGCTTCATGTTGGCCTTCCGCCAGCAACCGGGTCAGCCCACCCTCACCCGCGCCGGTCAGCGCAATCAGCCCTGCGGTGCGGCCCTCAAGATCGGCGAGCGTGACATGGGGATCGCGTTCCAGCGGGCGATCAAGGTGCGCGGCTGAGACAAGGTGGCACAGGTTGTCATAACCCGCATCATCCTGCGCAAACAGCGCAAGGTAATCCACCTCGCCGCGCTCGCTCTCACGCGCAACGCCCACCATTGCGCCGATGATCGGCTGCACGCCTTCGCTTTTGCAGGCGGCCGCAAAGGCCATGATGCCATACAGCCCGTTGCGGTCGCAAATCGCGATGGCGGGATAGCCGCGCTCTTTCGCCAGCTTGGCAATGTCCTTTGGATCGATCGCCCCTTCGAGCATCGAATAGGACGAAAGCACACGCAGGGGGACGAAAGGAGCAAAGGGCATCAGGCGAATATGCGCAATCGTCCCGTCAGCGCCAAGGGTGGCTTCCACAGGAAACTCTCGTCGTTCCGGACTTGATCGGGGATCGGTCAAGTCCGGGGCGACGATTGAGGGCTAAAGCAGCGCTTCGATATCCCGCGCGATGGTTGCGGGCGCATCGGTCGGGCCGTAACGCTTCACCACCTTGCCATCCCGGCCAATCAGAAACTTGGTGAAGTTCCACTTGATCGAGGTCGACCCCATCAGCCCCTTGGCCGAGGTCTTCATCCAGTCATACAGCGGCGAGGCTTTGGCGCCGTTCACGTCGACCTTGGCCATCAGCGGGAAGGTAACGCCGAAATTGACCTTGCAGAATTCGGCGATCTCATCGGCGTTGCCGGGTTCCTGCGCGCCGAACTGGTTGCAGGGAAAGCCCAACACTTCAAACCCGCGATCCTTGTACTGCTGGAACAGCTTTTCCAGACCATCGTATTGCGGCGTAAAACCGCACTTGCTCGCGGTGTTCACCACCAGCAGCACAGTGCCGAGTTTGCTCGACAGATCGAGTGGTTCGCCCCGGTTGGTGGTAACAGTGAAATCGGCAATCGTCGGCATGGCTCGTTACCCCTGTTTCAAACCCCTTCGACCAGCACCCCATCCTTGAGGCGCACCACCCGGTCCATCCGTGCAGCGAGGCGTTCATTGTGGGTTGCAACCAACGCCGCACTGCCTTCGTTCCGCACGAGGCTGAGAAATTGGGCCAGCACCGCATCGGCGGTCTTTTCATCGAGGTTGCCGGTCGGCTCGTCCGCCAGCACCAGCGCCGGGCGGTTGGCGAGCGCGCGGGCGACCGCGACCCGCTGCTGTTCGCCGCCCGAAAGCTGGCTGGGCCGGTGCGTCAAGCGCGCGCCAAGGCCAAGGCTGGTGAGCAGGCTATCGGCCCGCGCATCGGCCTCGGCGCGGGACCGCCCGAGGATCATCTGCGGCATCACCACATTGTCACGCGCGTCAAAATCGGGGAGCAGGTGGTGGAACTGGTAGACAAACCCAAGATATTCGCGCCGCAGCTTGGTGCGCTCGTCCCCGGCAAGGTGTTCGGCCTGCTGGCCTGCGATGCTGATCGAGCCTTCAAACCCGCCTTCGAGCAGGCCGACGGCTTGCAGCAACGTAGACTTGCCCGAACCCGATGGCCCCAGCAACGCCACGATCTCGCCCGGCATAATTGCAAGCTCGACCCCGCGCAGCACATCAATGCGCTGCCCGCCCTGCTCAAAGGCGCGCTTCAGCCCGCGCAGACGCACGATCGGTGCGCCGGTGACAGGTTCATCATTCATAACGCAGCACCTGCACAGGATCGGTATTGGCAGCCTTCAAGGCAGGATACAGCGTTGCCAGAAAGCTCATGCCCAGTGCCAGCAGCACGATCCCCAGCACTTCCCACGGATCGGTGCGCGACGGCAGGGTGGAGAGGAACCGCACTTCCGGATCCCAGATTTCCTGCCCCGTGGCAAAGGCGATGAAATCGACGATGGGCTCGCGGAAAAACAGCACAATCGCGCCCAGCAGCAGGCCCGCTGCCGTCCCGATCGCGCCCACCGTGGTGCCGGTGGTAACGAAGATCTTGAGCATCGAGCGCCGGGTCGCGCCCATCGTGCGCATGATCGCAATATCGCGGGTCTTGGCGCGCACCAGCATCACCAGACTGGACAGGATGTTGAACGAGGCAACCAGCACCATGAAACTCAGCGCAAAGAACATGGCCACACGTTCAACCTGCAAGGCTTCGAACAGGGCCGAATTCATCGCCTTCCAATCGGCAATGACCGCCTTGCCGCGCAACTGCTCGGCAACAGGCGCCATGATGTCGCCGACCTTGTCAGGGTCTTCCACCGTGACTTCGATCTGCGCGACCGAATCGCCCATCAGCAGCAGGCTTTGCGCCTCGGCCAGGGGGAGCATCACGAAGCGTTCGTCAAAGGTGTAGATGCCGACCTCGAAGATCGCGCCCACGCGGTAGGGGATCTGGCGCGGCGTGGTGCCGAACGGCGTGGTGCGCCCGGCCGGATTGAGGATGGTGATGGTGTCGCCCACCCGAATGCCAAGGTTCTGCGCAAGCCGGCTGCCGATGGCCACCTGGCGCAGCCCGTCCTCGTCCTCCGGAGCGTAGAGGCTGGCGATATTGCCCAGCACCACCTTGTCGCCCAGCGCCTTGATGTCCTTGTCCGACTGGCCGCGCAGGAAGATCGCTTCGGCACTGCCATTATACAGGATCAACAGGGGCTTTTCGATCATCGGCGAGGCTTCGACGACACCCGGGGTCTGCTCGATCTGAGCGAGCACGCCCTGCCAGTTGTCCACCCTGCCATTATAGCCCTGCACCACGGCATGACCATTCAGGCCCACGATCTTGTCGAGCAATTCGGCGCGAAAACCGTTCATCACGCTCATCACGATCACCAGCATGGCGACAGACAGCATCACCACGCCCACCGATATGCCGGCGACAAGCGCAATGAACGCCTCCCCCTTGCCGGGCCAGAGGTAGCGTTTGGCGATCATCCATTCGAAGGGAGAGAGCATGGGTGGTAAGGGGTGCCCGTTATGTGCTGAACATCGCCTGTAGAGTGCACAGCAACGCGCGGCAATCCAATGTTGTGTCCTGTCCCCCACCCACCGCTGTCACACGGCAGTCAGCAAAAAGCCGGGGCTGCGCGGCGTGCTTTGACTTGTAATTGATCCGTCACATCGCCATTGGAGCGATGCCCCGCGGCGGCCATGCTCGCGGACAGGTTTGGTGATGCCGATGACACCCCGCAATGTGACTCACCCCTTCCTTGATGCCGATGGCGATAAACTGCGCGAGGAGTGCGGGATATTCGGCACGATCCGCGCGGCCGATGCCGCCGCAATGACGGCGCTGGGCCTCCACGCGCTCCAGCACCGCGGACAGGAAGCGGCCGGGATCGTCAGCTTTGACGGCAAGGAGTTCTACGCCAGCCGGGGCCTTGGCCATGTCGCGGAAAATTTCTCGACATCCGAAGCCATCGCCGCGCTGCCGGGCCATATGGCAGCGGGCCATGTTCGCTATTCCACCACCGGCGGATCGGGCCTGCGCAATGTCCAGCCCCTCTACGCCGAACTGGCGAGCGGCGGATTTGCCGTCGCGCATAATGGCAATATCTCCAACGCGATGCTGCTGCGCACCGATCTGGTGAACAAAGGCTCAATCTTCCAGTCGACGTCGGACACCGAGGTCATCATCCATCTGGTCGCCACCAGCCGCTATCCCACCATCGCTGACCGCCTGGTCGATGCGCTGCGGCTGGTTGAAGGCGCCTATGCCCTGATCGTGATGACGCCCGAAGGCATGATCGCCTGCCGCGACCCGCTGGGCATCCGGCCGCTAGTGATGGGCAGGATCGGCGATTCCATCCTGTTCGCCTCGGAAACGGTTGCCTTCGATGTCGTCGGCGCCGAACTGATCCGCGAGGTTGAGCCGGGCGAGTTGATCCTCGTCGATTTCGCCGGCGAAATCCGCTCGGTGCGCCCCTTCGGCAGCCCGGCCCCGCGCCCCTGCATCTTCGAACATGTCTATTTCAGCCGCCCTGACAGCGTGTTTGCCGGGCGTAGCGTTTACGAAGCGCGCAAGGCGATCGGCATGCAACTGGCGCTCGAATCCCCGTGCGAGGCTGATCTGGTGGTGCCGGTGCCCGATAGCGGCGTGCCTGCGGCGATCGGATTTGCGCAGGCTTCCGGCCTGCCGTTCGAACTGGGCATCATCCGCTCGCACTATGTCGGGCGCACCTTTATCCAGCCGTCAGACGGCGCGCGCCATTCGAGCGTCAAGCGCAAGCACAACGCCAACCGCGCGCTGGTGGAGGGCAAACGTATCGTGCTGATCGACGATTCGATCGTGCGCGGCACCACCTCGATGAAGATCGTTGAAATGATGCGCGAAGCGGGGGCCAAGGAAGTCCACTTCCGCGTCGCCAGCCCGCCGACCGCGCATTCCTGCTTCTACGGGGTCGACACGCCCGAACGTTCCAAGCTGCTGGCTGCCCGCATGGAGCTGGAGCCGATGCGCGAATTCATCAAGGCCGATAGCCTCGCCTTCATCTCGATTGACGGGCTTTACCGGGCGGTCGGGCGTGAAAATCGCGATGCGGCCTGCCCGCAATTTTGTGACGCCTGTTTCACCGGCGACTACCCGACCGCGCTCACCGATCTTGCTCTCGCCGAGCAAAAGTCCGCTGAGCTTCCCTTTGCCGATCCGAAAGCTGCCTGACCCGCCATGACCGATACCAGCCTTCCGCTTTCCGGCCGCACCGCGCTTGTCACCGGCGCAAGCCGCGGCATTGGCGCTGCCACGGCCCTTGCGCTGGCGAGCGCCGGTGCGCACGTCATTCTGGTGGCCCGCAAGGTCAAGGCGCTCGAAGCGGTCGAGGATGCGATCCACGCCGCGGGCGGCACATCGACCATTGCGCCGGTCGACCTGACCGAACCTGACGCCGTGACCCGGCTGGCCGAAGCCATCGCTGGCCGCTGGCAAACGCTGGATATCATGGTGCTGGCCGCTGCTTATCTGCCCGAGCTGACCCCGGCCTCGCAGATGGAGCCCAAGCAGTTCAATCAGGCGCTGCTGACCAATGTGGTCGCCACGCAGGCGCTGATCGCCGGCTTCGATCCGCTGCTGCGCCGCGCGCCTGCGGGCCGGATCATCGGGCTGACCAGCAGCGTGGGTGCATCGCCCCGGCCCTATTGGGGCGCCTATGCCGCCACCAAGGCCGCGTTCGAGAACCTGCTGGCAACCTATGCCGCCGAGGTTGAGCGCCTGTCGCCTTTGCGTGTGGCGATCATCGATCCCGGTGCAACCCGCACCGAAATGCGCGCGCGGGCCTATCCGGGTGAGGATCCGGCCAAGGTCAAGCCCCCCGAAGTGGTGGCGGATCGCCTGGTGGCGCTGCTGGTCGAAGGATTCGACGAACTGCACCGCGAACGGATCGACTGACCAAGTTTTCCTTACCTAGGTATTAACCCTTAATGGTCACCTGCACTTAACAATGTGGGGCGCATCGTCCTGCGCAGCCTCTCCCGCCCACAGCGACCGCAGGCTCCAGAACAAAGGTTGATGCTATGCCGCAGAGCTCGGATCCCTATCGTACAGCATCGCAGGAAGACCGGTGCGGACCCCGCACCCGTCTGACCATCCCGGCCACCTTGCGCGCGTCGGGCGGACGCGCCTTCCAGAGCGTGGTTCACGACCTGTCGATCTCGGGCTTTTCGGCCGCTTCGATCAACCGGATGCATGAAGGCCAGTTGTGCTGGCTGACCCTGCCCGGTCTCGAAGCGCTTCAGGCCGAGGTGGTGTGGTGGGACAATTGCATTGTCGGCTGCGCCTTTTCGGAACTGCTCAGCCCGATCGTGCATGACAATATCCTGCAACGCTACAGCAATGTCGGGATTTACCGCCAGGTCATCTGACGGCATCCCGCCGCCGCTTTATTTGGCTTGGGCAGCAAGCTTGCGGCTCAGATCCAGCAACTGCCCGCGTTCGGCCCCGCCGCTGGCTGTGGCCCAGTTGCCGATATAGGCAACCACAACCTGCTTGTCAGGGAACAGCGTGATCGCCTGACCGAAGATGCCTTGCGCGCCGACGGTGCCTTCCGGATAGGTCCACCACTGGTAGCCATAGCCGAACCCGCTGTCGCCAAAGTCGACCGCGCTACCCGTTGCCTCGGCAAACCAGCCGCCGGGCACCATGCCTTTGCCCCCTTCAAGCACGAACTGCCCCATGCGGGCATAGTCGGCGAGCGTGATTGACAGGCAGCACCCGCCGATATTGCCGCCGCGCGGATCGACCATCCAGAACAGACCGCCCGCAAAGCCGGCCGGATCGATGATCTTGGCCTTGGCATATTCGGCCAGCGGCTGGCCCACCGCATTTTCGACCAGTAGGCCGATCAGGTTGGTCTCACCGGTCTTGTAAACCCACTTCGCGCCCGGCTCCGCTTCCCGCGGCAACGCCTTCATCTGCGCGACAATCGCGTCCGCGCCATATTCCACCACGAAGCGGTTCATCTGCGCGACGTCAGACTTGGGATCAGTGTAATCCTCGTTCCACTTCACCCCGCTGGTCATGGTCGCCACCTGCCTGACGGTGACGCCGTCATAGGCGCTGCCCGCAAGGCCGGGGATATGCTTGGTCACGGGGTCATCAAGGGTCAGGAACCCGTCCTTCACCGCCGCGCCGAGCAGCGTCGAGGTGAAGCTCTTGGCGACCGAGAAACTGGTCCAGCGGTCCTTGGGGCCGAGGCCCGAGCCATAATGTTCAAACGCGACCTTGCCATCGACCAGCACCATCACCCCGGCCGTGCCCGTTTCGGCCATCAGCGCCTTGATTTCGTCCTGGAGCGCTGCGCCAAGCGGTGCGCCGGGCGGCAGCGCGCGCGGGGTTGTGGCGGCGGGGACCTCGTGTCCGGCAAACCACTGCTCCATCGCCCGGAAACGCTCGGCGCGCTGTTCGTTGTTCCAGAACAAGACCTGCAATTCGGACGGATCGCGCGGCGGCGGCTGGGTCAGCCGCGCGGCGGGCGTTTCGGGATATTGCGGCGGCACCGCCAGCGCCGGCGCATCCTTGGCCGTTTGGGCGTGGACCGGCGCGAGCCCGGTCAGCGCAAAGGCCACCGCGACGCCTGCCAGCAACCCGTTCTTCACGCCCATCATGTCACCCTCTCGTCTTGTGTTGTGAGCGGTGCATAGGCCCGCGCGGGGCGTGCGGGCAAGCCCCGCCTATCCAGCCTTGATCGTCTTCAACGCAGCCAACGCCCGCTCTCGCGCGGCCCGGTGGGCGACGATCTTGCGCGGATAGCCTGAAGGCCTGCGTCCGAATTCTTCGGGATCATGCACGTAAGGCGCCTCCAGCCCTTTCAGTTCCGGCACATAGGTGCGGATATAGCGCGCGGCATCGAACTTTTCGGATTGGGAGAGCGGCGCCATGATCCGGCTGAACATGTTGCTGTCCACCCCTGTACCCGCCGTCCACTGCCAATTGGTGGCGTTCGACCCGTAGTCGGCATCGCACAAGCAATCCCAGAACCACTTCTCGCCCTCGCGCCAGTCGATCAGCAGGTGCTTGATGAGAAAGCTCGCGGTGATCATCCGCACGCGGTTGTGCATCCACCCGGTCTGGTAGAGCTGGCGCATCCCGGCATCGACAATCGGATAGCCGGTGCGGCCCTCCTGCCACGCCTTCAGGTCGCGCGCGGCGGCTTCGTCGGTGGCAGGATCGCGCCAGGGGAAGCGGTCGAAATCCTCACGGTAGTTCTGCGTCGCATACTTGGGGAATTGCAGGACCGCGTTCTGCGAATAGTCGCGCCAGATCAGCTCGCTCTCATAGGTTTCCCAGCCTTTGGAGGTGCGGTCCTTGAAAGCATGCCAGATCTGGATGGGGCTGATTTCGCCAAAATGCAGATGCGGCGACAGGCGCGAGACCTTGTCCACGCTCGGCAGGTTGCGCTTGTCGTCATAGTCGTCGACGTCCGCGGCCCATGCGGCAAGGCGGGCGTGGGCGGCGTCCTCGCCCACTTGCCAGAAATCGCGCAATCCCCCGGCCCAATCGGGCTTGGTGGGAAGGAGATTCCACGCGGCCAGATCGTCGCTGGCGAGCCAGTTGGCGGGGGCTTCGAGCTTTTCGGGCGCAGGAACCTCGGCGCGCGGCGGGAACTCGGCGCGGACGGCGCGGCTGAAGGGGGTGTAGATCTTGTACTGTCCGCCGGTGCCGGTGGTGATGCTGCCGGGCACCATCAGGTAATTGCCGTGATGGAGTTTGAGATCAAGCGTCTTTGCCAGCTTGCGCTCGGCATTGAGCCACCAGGGTTCATAATGGCAGTTGGCGTGGATGGCCGCCGCGCCGGTCTCTTCCGCCAGCTTGGTCAATTCCGCCACGGCCTCGCCGCGCCGCAGGATCAGGCGGCTGCCCTTGGCTTCGAGGCGCTTCGCAAGGCTGCTGAGCGAATGATGCAGCCACCAGCGCGAGGCCCCGCCATAGGCGTGGTGCTTGGGGCTTTCGTCATCGAGGACGTAGACAGCGATGACAGGCCCAGCCTTGGCGGCGTGATAGAGCGCGGGGTTATCGGCCAAGCGCAGATCGCGCCGCAGCCATACGAGTTGGGTCATGTGTCTCTCTGAGTTCGCGTTTCCCCACCAACGCCGTCATGCTGAACTTGTTTCACCTTCAAATGTTGGATTTCCCGTTCCCATCATCCTGAACTTGTTTCAGGATCCATTCCTTTTCTCGCACTGTCGGTTGGATGGGGCACGATGGATGCTGAAACAAGTTCAGCATGACGGGCTATGGCAAGGGTTCGCACTTCACATCCGGTAGCGCGAGGGCAAACCTGTCCCCCACCCGCGGATCGGTGAAGCGGGCGTCGCCTAGCACCACCGAGCCATCGGGCGCACGGGTGAGGAAGGGCGCGCGCGACCAGAACAGGAAGGCGTCGAGTTGGGTGTTGGAGCGGCGGGCGATGGTGAGGTCGGGAAGACGGCATTGCGGTTCCGGCGAGTGGGCGTAACCATATCCGAAATCAGCGCCGTCCCAGGTGCTGCCGATCCACTGCCCTTGCACAATGCGTGCAAGCCGCTCGCGCTGCCAGAAGGCGAGCGGGACCGGGCTGGCGATGTATTCCTGCGGATAAGGCTCCTGCATCGGGATACTGAACCGGGCGAGCCAGGTGATCGCCTCGTTCACCCCAATATACGCCAGCACCGCCGCGATCCCCACCCGCGCAGGCCGCATCCACTCGCCCCCAGCCTTCTCCCGCCGCCGCGACACCCACACGCTCGCGATCAGCAGCGCCCACAGCCACGGGTCGATGATGAACAGCGTATCGCCGTAGAACCACCGCGAGGAAAACGGCTCCAGCAGGCGGATGCCGTAAACGTTCAGCCAGTCAAAGAACGGGTGGCTGAGGCACCCGATAAACGCCATCGCGTAAAGCCAGCCAAACCGCACGGGCAACCGCGCCTCGGGCCGGTTGCCACGCCGGGTCTGCCAGCGGTCGAACGCCCATAGCAGTCCCGCCAAGATCAGCGGCAGCAGCACCAGCGCGGGCGGGCCGTGGGTGATGCCGCGGCGGAAGGCCAGATGCTCGGTCCCCTCCAGCCAGAAGAAACACGCCGCATCCACATCCGGCAGGTTCGCGCCGATGATCAGCGCCGGCATGGCGAGCCCCGTGGTGCGCTTCAGCCCCGCCTGTCCCAGAACCGCGCCGACGAGGCTATGTGTCAGATTGTCCATCGCTGCACTGGCTAGCGCGGCTCTGCCGATCACGCGAGTGCAAATGCGCTTGGAAGTTTGGGGCGCACTCGCCTATCGCAGCGCCACAAACGGGAGAGAACCACGATGACCGATGCGCCCTTTATCCGCCCCGACATGAAGGCCTTCCTCGACATGATGGCGCAGGTCGCCGGGCCGAAGCTGGCCGACATGACGCTGGCCGAGGCGCGGCAATCCTATGTGGCGATGCATGGCATTGCTGATCGCCCGGCGCGCGCGCTTCCCGTGATCCGCGATCTTGCCTGCCCCGGTCCGAATGGCGATATTCCGCTGCGCCTGTACGACGCGCGCGAAAGCCGCGAGGAAGCCTCGCCCGTCATCATGTTCTTCCACGGCGGCGGGTTCGTGATCGGCGATCTCGATACCCACCACGCGCTCTGCACCGAAATCGCGGCGCTGATCGATCTGCCGCTGGTGGCGGTGCATTATGCCCTCGCGCCAGAAGCGCCCTTCCCTGCTGCGATCCTTGATTGCGAAGCAGCGACGCGGTGGGTGGCAGGCAGCCCGGCGGAACTCGGCCGCACGGCCAGCGGGATCATCACCATCGGCGACAGCGCCGGCGGCAATGCAACCGTGGTCGTCGGCCAGCTTCTAGCCGCCAGCCCCGCTGCGGTGCCGGTGGTGCTGCAAGTTCCGATCTTCCCGCTGGTCGCCGATGCCAATGGTTCGGCCAGCATGGCAGCCTTCAGCGAAGGATACCTCCTCACCGCCGATACCATGGGCTTTTTCGATGCAGCCTACGGCGCCGACCGCGCCGACCCGCGCGGCTTCCCCATCCTCGGGCAGCACGACACCGCGCCGCCCACCATCGTTGTCACCGCCAGCCTTGATCCGATCCGCGATTCGGGCCGCGCCTATGTCAAGGCGCTCGTGGACGCAGGGCGAGATTGCTTGTTTTTGGAAATGCGCGGCGTCACCCATTCCTTCACCAACCTGCGAGGCGCAGTGCCGAGCACGCAAGCCGATCTTGAACGCATCATCGCCGCGATGCGCTTCATGCTGGAGAACCCCGCATGAGCTTCGATCACCTTCCCTACCGTCCCTGCGCGGGCTTCATGCTGGTGAACGCCGAAGGCCTCGTCTTCGTCGGCCAGCGAATTGATCCGTCAGCCCACGGCTTCTGGCAAATGCCGCAAGGGGGGATCGACAAGGGCGAGGATGTGCGCGACGCCGCCCTGCGCGAGCTGGCGGAGGAAATCGGGGTCGGCCCCGACAAGGTCGAAGTGATCGCCCAGACCGCGCAGCCGATCTGCTATGATCTGCCGCCCGAATTGCAGGGCCGGGTGTGGAAGGGCAAATATCGCGGGCAGGAACAACATTGGTTCCTGGGCCGCTTTCTGGGCGAGGATGCCGACATTGACCTTGCGGCCCACAATCCGCCCGAATTCAATGAATGGCGCTGGATCGAACCCGAACAGCTGCCCGCGCTGATTATCCCCTTCAAACGCGCAGTCTATGAAGCGGTGCTGGCGGAGTTCCGGGGCCTGATCTGACGGATCAGTTCGACGCGGTCGCCGGGTCGCCCTTGCTCTCCACCGCCAGCCGTGCCGGCACCCCGCGCGCGATGGTGGTTTGCAGCGCCACTGTTTCAGGGCAGGCATCGCCGCACAGGGATTGCAGCTTGGCCAGATTGCGCTTGGCCTTTTCCAGCGCGCCCTTTTCGACCAGGGCCGTGCCCTCACCCGCGATCGCGGCGAAATTGCCCGGATCACGCTCCAGCGCTTCGCGGTAATAGCGAATCGCCTTGCCTTGCAGGCCCTGCTGGCGCGCGGCTTCGGCAAGGTCGATGAAGATCGGCGTATGGCCGGGATCGATGGCGAGAGCCGCTTCGAAGGCATCGACAGCGCCCTGCGTTTCGCCTGCGGCCAGGGCGGCCTGCCCCTGCGCGATCAGATTCGCAGCGCGGGGATCGGGCGCGCCGGCGTCGCCTGCGCTGCTGATGCTCGCCGTCATGGCAAGGCACAGGGACAGCACGGCAGCAGCGGGCGCATAACGCATCAGGAGCTCCTTCAGGGCGTGGTTACCAGAACCAGGTGGCTCTTCCATAGGATGCTAGGCTATCATGGTGAACGCAAGCACGCGATGAAAAAACCATCCGTGCCGTCATGGAGCGGATCAAGCCTGATCCCGGCCCCGCGCGGGCGGCCAAGGCCGAGGGTCAGGGGCTCGCTGCGCCAGCCGGGATGGCGGGAGAGAAAGGCGGTGATCCGGTCTGCGCCTTCGGCATCAAGCACCGAACAGGTGACAAAACTGATCGCGCCGCCGGATCGCACCAGCTGGGCTGCCACATCGAGCACATGGTCCTGCAAGGCATTGAGCCGCGCGAGTTCTGCCGGGTCGAGCCGCCAGCGCCCTTCCGGGCTGCGCCGCCAGGTGCCGCTGCCCGAACAGGGCGCATCGATCAGCACGTGATCGGCCTTGCCCGCCCACGGCCCAAGGGCGCGCAGCTCGCGGCCCGGATCAAGCAGAACGGTATGATCGACCGCCGCGCCGGCCCGCGCGGCGCGCGGCGCGAGGTTGCCCAGCCGGCGCTTGTCGGTATCCGCAGCGATGATGCTCGCCGCATTGCCAAGCCGTGCGGCCAGCGCCAGCGTCTTGCCGCCGCCGCCTGCGCACAGGTCGATAATCGTGTCGCCCGCCGCAATCGGCAAAGCCTCGACGATGAGCTGGCTACCGAGGTCCTGCACTTCGATCAGGCCTTGCGTGTAGGCGTCCCACGTTTCGACCGGGGTGCCGGTCGCAAACCGCAGGCCCTGCGCCGATGCCAGCGTCTCGCCCTGTTCGGGAAGGGTCAGATCGGCGCGGTCGGCTTTCAGCGCGTTGACGCGGATGTCGAGCGGCGCACGGCCGAGCAGTGCGGCAATCTCGCGCCCGCCAAGGCCTGATGCGCGCAGTGCCGCCGCGAGCCACTTGGGCGCAAGGCCGGTATTTGCCGCTTCCTCGCTTTCGCCGCGCGGTGCGGGGCCGTGGGCAGAGCCGTCGAACAGCGCGGCCACCGCTTCGTCCTGCGTCGCCACAGCCAGCATCGCCGCCCGCCCGCTGGCAGGCACGGGGCCGCAGAGGCGGATCGCCCGGTAGACCAGATCGCGCACCGCGCGCCGGTCTTTCGACCCGGCATAGCGGCGGGCGCGGAAATAGTCGGCGATGATCCGGTCAGCCGGCGCGCCTTTGGCACGCGCCGATGCAATGATCGTGTCGAGCAGTTCGATCGCGGCCTGAACGCGTGCGGCGGGAGTCACTGCCCTTCGCCCGGCGATGGTGTCGCCGATTGCGCCGCCTCAGCCGCCTGCGCTTCGCGGCGCTCTTCGTCGATATCGGCGTAAAGCCGGTCAAATTCCTCGGACTTGGGCACCGGCAGGCATTTGTACGTGACCTTCACGTAACCGTGTTCGTAATCGTACATCTTCACTCCTGCGACCCGTTCATTTCCATACAGCTGGCAGGTCGCCTCATCCGCGTAGAGATGCGGCTCGCGCTGGACTTCGAACCGGCCGGGCTCCTTGGGGTCCCACCAGACAAGCACCAGCATCCAAGGGATGATCTCGATCACGCAGCCTTACCGAGTCGGGTAATTCGGCGCTTCGCGGGTGATCGCGACATCGTGCACATGGCTTTCCGAAAGCCCCGCATTGGTGATCCGCACAAACTTGGCGCGTTCCTGCAAATCGGTGATCGTGCGCGATCCGGTGTAGCCCATCGCCGCCTTGATCCCGCCGACCAGCTGGTGGACGACGTCCGCTGCCGGGCCCTTGAACGGCACCTGACCTTCGATCCCTTCAGGCACCAGCTTCATCGCGCTGACATCCTGCTGGAAATAGCGGTCGGCGCTGCCGCGCGCCATCGCGCCGACAGAGCCCATACCGCGATACGCCTTGTACGAGCGGCCCTGATAGAGGAACACCTCGCCCGGGCTTTCCGTGGTGCCCGCCAGCATCGATCCGATCATCACGCTGGATGCACCCGCTGCCAGAGCCTTGGCCGCATCGCCCGAAGTGCGCAGGCCGCCATCGGCGATCACCGGTACGCCGGACTTTGCCGCTTCGGCGGCGCTTTCCATGATCGCGGTCAATTGCGGCACGCCCACGCCCGCGACCACGCGGGTGGTGCAGATCGAGCCGGGGCCGATGCCCACCTTCACTGCATCCGCCCCCGCATCCACCAGCGCGCGGGTCGCTTCGGCGGTGGCGACATTGCCGGCGATCACCTGCACCCGGTTCGACAACTTCTTCACCCGTTCGACCGCGCGGGCGACTTCGATATTGTGGCCGTGGGCGGTATCGATCACGATCACGTCAACCTCGGCATCCACCAGCGCTTCGGTGCGGGCGAAACCCGCATCGCCCACGGTGGTCGCCGCCGCCGCGCGCAAGCGGCCCGTGCCGTCCTTGGTCGCGTGCGGATAGTTCACCGCTTTCTCGATATCCTTGACCGTGATGAGGCCGATGCAATGGAACGCATCATCGACCACCAGCAGCTTTTCGATCCGCCGCGCATGGAGCAGGCGGCGCGCCTCTTCCTGCCCGGTGCCGAGCGAGACGGTGGCGAGGTTTTCGGTCGTCATCAGCTCGCGCACGGGCTGCGCAGGGTTTTCCGCAAAACGCACATCGCGGTTGGTGAGGATCCCGGCGAGCTTGCCGCTGGTATCGACCACGGGAATCCCGCTGATCCGGTGGAGCTGCATCAGGCTCTGCGCTTCGCCCAGGGTCGCATCGGGGTGGATGGTGATCGGGTTGACCACCATGCCGCTCTCATACCGCTTCACCGCGCGCACGGCAGCACACTGCGCGTCAATATCGAGATTGCGGTGGAGCACCCCGATCCCGCCCAGCTGCGCCATCGCGATCGCCATGTCGGCCTCGGTCACCGTGTCCATCGCGCTCGACAGCACCGGAATGTTCAGCGCGATCTCACGCGTGAGCTTTGTCGAGGTATCCGCCATGCTCGGCAAGACGCTGCTTTCCGCCGGACGGAGCAGCACATCATCAAAGGTCAGACCGAGCGGGATATCCATGGGCGCCACTTTCTGTAGTCGGGAGAGGGTTCTCTTCACGCGGGCGGCGCGCGGGAGAATCGTGGCGGCCCATGTAACCGCGCTTTCCCGATTGCGCTAGGGCCCAGACCTAGGGGCGCGCTTCGGCGCTTGCCGGATAGCTGGCCGGATCGGCGATTTGCCGAATGATGGTCTCGTGCAGCAGCAGATCATCAATCGCCCCGCCGAGTTCAATCCGGTCAGCCTCGTCCGAAGGCTGGTGATACCGGGTCTGGAGAAACGGATCCAGCACCGCGCGCGAGCCATAGCTGGTGGAGAGCAGCACGCTTGGCACACCGGCCTGCACCAGCGCCCAGCCATCCTGACGCTGGAGGAAACTGTCCGCCAGCGCCTGATCGCCCACCGCGCGGCCGCTGGCTGTGATCCCATCCAGAATCACCGCATCCAGCTGCGGTGCCTGTCCGCGCCCGATAAAGCCCACCGGGCTTGCCGCGGGCGCAACCGCCATCATGTCGAGATTGAAGGCGGCAACGATGCTTGCCAAGGGCACCGGCGGATTGCGCACAAAGGCGCGGATGCCCAGCAAGCCATCTTCTTCGGCGGTGGTGGCAAGGAAATAGACATCGCGGCCCAAAGCCGGGCCTTGCTTCAGCCGCCGCCCCAGTTCCAGCAGCATCGCCACGCCGCTGGCATTGTCCGCCGCGCCATTGCAGATGCGGTCAATCGCGCCCGGCGCCCCGCATTCGCCAAGGTGGTCCCAATGCGCCAGCAGCAACACCGCGCCCGATCCCGGCTGGCTGCCGGGGATCATCCCGATGATATTCTGGCTGGCAAACTCGCGCCGGTCCGATGTCGCCTCGATGCTGATCGCCAGATTGAGTTCAAGCGGCGCAAAATCGGCCAGCGCCGCCTCGCGCTTCAGATTGCTCCAGCGGCGCGCGCCGATCACCCCGGCCAGCGCCTCGTCCGTGATATAGGCCGCCAGCGTATCCTGCTCGTCGGCGGCGAGTTGCAGCTGGGGGCGGTTTTCCGTGCGGCGCACTTCGGCCAGCGCAGCGGCATCCGGCAGCACAGTGACGACAGCGGTGGCCTGCTGCCGGAACAAGGCATCGCGGCGTGCGGCATCGCGGCCGGGATCGGCCAACATCACCGCCACCGCGCCTGCCAGCGCATCGCCCAGCACCGACCCATCGCCATTGCCCACAAACACCACCGGCACGCCCGTGCCCGGCCCGCCAATCGCCAGCGCGCGGCGGCGCGGCGTGAACACGGCTGCATCGCGATCCGCGATCACGACCGCGCGGCGTCCCTTGCCCAGCGTCAGCGTGGCCCCTTCCGGCCGGGTCGCCAGCAAATCGACCGGCAAGCGCCAATAAGAACCGGGATCATTGGTGCCCGACACCAAGCCGATTTCGGTCATGCGCTGCTCGATATAATCAGAAGCGGCCTGCCCGCCCGGCGTGCCCGGCTTGCGGCCCATCAGATCATCGCCGGCCAGCACCGCGATATCGGCCCTGAGCCGCGCGGCGATGGCGCTGCGTTCGTCAGCAGGCAGGCTGGCAACCGGTGCACGGGCGCAAGCGGTCAGCATCAGGCTGACCAGCACCGCCATCAGCAGTGCGGCGCGCGCGCCGATCATCCCGCAGCGCTCATTCGGCGGTCCAGCCCCCGTCGATGGTGTAATTGGCGCCGGTGATGTTGCGCGCCGCATCGCCGCACAGGAACACCGCCAGCGCGGCGACATCTTCGGGCAGGACGAAGCTTTTGGTCGGCTGCTTGGCCAGCAGCACGTCATTCATCACCTGATCGCGCGTCATTCCGCGCGCGGCCATGGTGTCGGGGATCTGGTTTTCGACCAGCGGGGTCCAGACATATCCGGGCGAGATGCAATTGGCGGTGATCCCGCAGGTTGCCAATTCCAGCGCGATGGTTTTGGTAAAGCCGGTCAGCCCATGCTTGGCCGCGACATAGGCGCACTTGAACGGCGAGGCGGCGAGCGAATGGGCGCTGGCGGTGTTGATGATCCGCCCCCAGCCTGCCGCCTTCATCCCCGGCACAGCGGCCCGCGTGGTGTGGAACGCCGCCGAAAGGTTCAAGGCGATGATTGCATCCCACTTTTCGGGCGGAAAATCCTCGACCGCAGCGACGTGTTGCATTCCGGCATTGTTGACGAGAATATCGATGGGGCCGACATCGGCCATCATCTGCGCGATGGCGCCTGCATCCATCAGGTTGGCGCCGTTGTAGCTCGCCCCCAATTCGTCACAAAGCGCTTCGATTTCAGCGGGATCGCCTAGGCCGTTGAGGATGACCTCGGCGCCTTCAGCCACCAGCGCCCGGGCGATTGCCAGACCAATCCCCGAAGTTGAGCCGGTGATGAGAGCACGCCGGTTCTTGAGCATTTGCCGCTTCTCCTGCACCTTCAGGCCATCGTGCTTTGCTTTTGCCGCACGTATCGCGCCTGTCCAGCAAATTGCTGAATGGGCACCATGAAAGGGAGTTTACTGATGCGGTTAGGCCCGTTCGACACCTCGCAAATCAATGTCCGGTCCAGTGGTGGCGGCGGCGGCGGTATGGGCCGTGCGGGCGGATTGGGCTGCGGCACGCTGGTGATCGCCCTGATCGGTGCGGTGGTGTTCGGGCTTGATCCGGCCCAGACCATTGGTCTGGTTGAAAGCGTGCAACAGCAAACCGCGCCCGCTGGCCAGGACGGGAGCGGCGGCGGCGGGCAGACCCTCAGCGCGCAGGAGGTCTGCACCAGCAGCGCCTATGCGACCGAAGCCTGCAATGCGCTCACCAGCCTTGATGCCACATGGAAGGCCAGCTTTGCGCAGGCTGGCATCCCGTTCGAACAGCCTTTCCTTGATCTGTATCGCAATGGCCGGGTCGATACTGAGGGCTGCGGCAGCGCGACATCGGCGGTGGGGCCGTTCTACTGCCCGGCGGACAAGGGCATCTATATCGACACCAGCTTTTACGACCAGCTGGCGCAAATGTCGGGCACGGGCGGCGATTTTGCGCGGCTGTATGTGATCGCGCATGAATATGGCCACCACATCCAGAATATCACCGGCCTTGCCGCGCAGGTGCGGCGCGAACAGCAGCGCAATCCGGGCGCGGCCAACCGCTTGCAGGTCGCAATGGAACTGCAGGCCGATTGCTATGCCGGAATGTGGGCCGGAAAGAATCGGAACATTATCGAGCCTGGCGACCTTGAAGAAGGATTGCAGGCTGCCAGCGCGATCGGAGACGATACGTTGCAGCGCAATGCCGGGCAGTCGGTCAACCCTGAAGGCTTCACGCATGGCACCAGCCGCCAACGGATGGCGGCGCTGCAACTGGGGCTGGAACACCGCGACGATGCTGCCTGCGACGTATTTTTTGAAGGAACCTGATGGATATGACGCGCACCCTCCCCCTGCATCTTGCGGCCATCGCCGTGATCGCCTGCGCCAGCGCTGCACCCGCAGCCGCTCAGGTCATGGCCGAGCCGGACGTGACCGAGGTAGCCAAAACCCCGCTGCGCGATCTCAACATCGACGGGCGCGACATTCCCGAAGTGCTGCTGGCGGCAGAGCGCAATCCCTACAATGCCGCAGGGCTGGCGAAATGCAGCGCCATCGTGACGCAAATCGCCGCCCTCGATGAGGTGCTTGGCGCGGATTACGACATCGCCGGAGCCAAAGACACCGACCGGCTGAACGAAGGGCGGATCGGGCAGAGTGTGGTGGGCTCGATCATTCCGTTTCGCGGGATCGTGCGCGAAGTGACAGGCGCGGCCGGCAACGAACGCAAGCTGCGCGCAGCCTACACCGCCGGCATGGCCCGGCGCGCCTTCCTCAAGGGGTTGGGCATGGGCAAGAGCTGCGCCTACCCGGCCCGGCCCCGCGCTGCCAAATAGGAACGGCCGGGCCGCTCCCGCTCAGCTTTCGGCCTGCGCCCACCGCGCGATCTGGCGGTCGAGCGTTTGCAGCAAGGCTGCGCGGGTCTGTTCGGGGATGCCCGGATCGCGGGCAATCTCGGCGCGGGCCTGCTCCAGACCAAGCCGGGCGGCCGCCGGAATACGGGGCTGGCAGATCATCACGGTCTGCCGCCCGTTCAGCCCGGTCATCACCTCGGCCTCACCGCGAAAGGCCGAGGTGCAGTCCTTCAGCACCATCACCTTGGGCGCTTCCGCGCGGGCGGCCTCGGCATCAGCCAGGGCCTGACTGACGCGCCGGGGCACATCGGCCAGATCATGCTCAGCCTGGGCAAGGTCGCGGCGCAGGTGTGCGGTCATTGCCGCATCATGCGCCGCCCATTGGCTATCATGGGCCGCCCGTTGCCGATCATGGGCCATCTCGCGGTCCCGCATGGCTGTGACGGAAGGTTCGGGCGCTTCGGGCGCTTCGGGTGGCTGCACCGGCCAAGGGGCCTCAGGGCTCTCAGGCGCAGCAACCGGCACGAGCGGAGCAGGCGCCGCGGGCGGCGCAGGTGGCTGGGGCGCCAGTGGAGCTTCGGGCGCGGCTGGCGCGGCTGGCGCGGGCTGATCGCCCGCCGCATAGCTGATCGAGGCGGTGAGCGGCAGCGCCAGCAGACCTGCGCCCAGCAGCGCACGGCCCGCCCAGCGGCGGCGGGGGGACAGATCGGACATGGCAAGGCTCCTCAGACGGTGGATGATCGATTTCTCGCCCAGCACGGGACACGCCATCGGCGCGGTCAGCGCCGCATTGTGGGCAGCGCCGGGCAAGGCTGCGAACCGGGCAATGAGCGCGGCATAGGCAGCCCGCTCGCGCGGCGATCGGCGCGCCATCACGCGGGCATCGCAGGCCGCTTCCTGATCGCGCCGCAGCGCCAGCCAGCCATAGCGGCCCAGCGGGTTGAACCAGTGCAGCGCAAACAACGGCTGCACCAGCACATTGACCAGCAAGTCCGCCCCGCGGTGGTGCGCCAATTCGTGCGCCAACGCCAGATCGCGCGCCTCGCGGTCGTGCAGCGCCAGAAAACCGGGCGGCAAGGCAATCACCGGGTCAAGCACCCCCATCGCCAGCGGCGCGCCGGTCGCCGGGGTTTCGATCAGACGCACCTTGCCCAGCAGGCCGGGCGCAGATCCCATCGCGCGGGCATCGGCCAGCAGGTCCGCGCGCAGGCGGAAATACGCGGCAAAGCGGCGCCACAAGGTCACAGCCGCGCCCGCCAGCCACACCAGCAGCACGGCCTCGGCAAAGGGCCAGTCGGCCAGCATGGCCAACAGATCGAAACCGGCAGGCGGTGCGGCCTCCATCGGCACGGTCAGCGGGGCGGGCACGGCACCAGCAGGCGCCGGAGTTGCCGCCTGCCAGAACGCCGCATCCGGTAGCGGCGGAGCGTCAGCCAGCACCTCGGCGGCCGGATCGACCTTCGCCGGCGCCATCCAGCCGGGCAGCGTGACCGGCGGCAGCACCAGCCGCGCAAACGGCAGCGCCCACAAGGCATAGGCGGCTTCCGGCCCGAAATGCCGCGTCACCGGACGCCGCGCCGCCAGCACCAGAGCGATCAGCACGCCCGTCCATGCCAGCGTGTGGAGCAGCATCCCGGTCATGGCCGCAACTCCTTGAGCAGCGCCTCGATTTCGGCCAGGTCGCTGTCTGTCAGCGCTTCGGTTTCAGCCAGATGCGCGACCAGCGATGCGGCGCTGCCGCCGAACAGGCGGTCGACCAAGCGGCGGCTCTCGCCCCCGACATAGGCCTCACGCGCGATCAGCGGGGTGTATAAAAACCGGCGGCCATCAGGCTCCGCGGCGATCGCGCCCTTCTGGACGAGGCGCGATAACAGCGTCTTGACCGTCGCCAGGCTCCAATCGCGCGCGGCGCAAACTTCATCGCACACCTCGGCCGCGGTCTGGCGCGGGCGGTCCCACAAGGCCTCCATCACCGCATGCTCGGCATCGGTGATACGTTCGCCAGCATTTTCGTCGGATGGGGTCACTCGGGCGCTCCCTCGGCTTGTGATTACACCTGTAGTCTTATCGACTACATCTGTAAACCTTGCGCCTGGCTGAATGGCGCCGCACCCACCCAGCGTTTCGCCGAACGGGCGACGGCGGCGGATGAATGACGTGGCGATGCGCTTCTCCCGCGCCCGCCCATCAGTCGCGCGCAGCAGAGCGCCCGGCGGCCGCCTTGGCGCCCAGCGCCGCCTCGTCGAACGCAGGCCGCCCCACCGGCGCACTGGCGATGCGCGGCTTGCCGGCTTCAAGCTGGGCCAGCCAGACCTTCGCCCCCGCCCCCATACTGGTCTGCGGCAGGGACGCCAGAAAGCGCGCCTTGGCCTCCCACTCGGCGACCGCTGCCCCGGCCATGCGCGCCGCTTCATCCAGCGCAACCGGTTGGCGCAGCGCGCGGTTGATCAGGGCATCACCAAAGAACGTCCAGTCATTTTCAGCCATGCAACCGAATGACGAGCGCGTGCTGGCCGCCGCTGTCAGGATTGCAGTATCCGCGCTGGCGAGGACGGGCACAAACACCCCGGAATAACAGGCCGACAGGATCAGCAACCGGCGCTCGATCCCGGCCTCCCCCAGTGCGGTCTTCAGGCTGGCGGGCGACAAAACGCCGTAGCCATGGTCGCCGTAATGATAGGCAAGGCCCAGATCGATGCCGTGGCTGGTGGTGTAGAGCACCAGCACATCCTCCTTGCCGTCCATCACCGAGCCAATGTGGCTGATGGCCAGCAGAGCCGCGCTGATCGAAGCGTGCGGCGCATCGTCGCGGGTGCCGTCCGGCCCGGCCAGCGTCAGCGTGCGGCTTTGCGCGCCGTAACGCGCCGCCAGCACCCGCGCCGCCTCGCGTGCCTCGCGCGCGAACACCGGATCGCTATCGAGCGCGATGGTGAGGACATAGGCTTCCGGCACGCCCGGCGTCTGCGGCGGCAGCGCGGCTAGTGCGGCATCAAGGCGACGCTGCTGTTCACGCAGCTGGCCAGCGGTAAACCCGCGCAGCAATTCGGGGCTGAGATCGTAAGACTTGCGCCGTTCAGCCGGGGTTTCGCCGCTGCCCAGATCAGGAAACGGTGCGGTGTGCGGCGGCGGCTGGTTGGGATTGGGCGCGGTGGATTGCGACAACACCGGCGCGGCGAGCAATGCCGCCAGCAGCGCTGCGATGATCTTGCCCCTGTTCATCGGGACGCAGGCTGCCCTTCGGAACACCGTCGGTCAAGCGGCGAGCGTCCTGCTATCACGACAAAGGCCCGATCCCTCTCGGGACCGGGCCTTCAATGTCATTCCATGACGCGCCGGATCAATAAACGCGCGCCTTGGGCTCGATATACTTGATGTCGTCGGTCAGCGTGTATTCGTGCACCGGGCGATAATCGATGCGGCTGTTGCTGCCACGCCCGCCCCAGCCGTCGAACCAGGCGATCGTGTGCTTCATCCATTCGGCATCGTTGCGATCGGGGAAATCCTCGTGCGCGTGGGCGCCGCGGCTTTCCTTGCGGTTGGCGGCCGATGCCATGGTGACGTTGGCCTGGCTCATCAGGTTGTCGAGTTCCAGCGTCTCGATCAGGTCGCTGTTCCAGATCAGCGACTTGTCGGTGACGTGGATGTCTTCCATCCGCTTGTTCTGCTCGGCCAGTTTGGCCACACCTTCGTCCATCAGCTTCTGGTCGCGGAACACGGCGCAGTGCTTCTGCATCGCCTTCTGCATTTCCGCCCGGATCTGCGCGGTGGGCGAACCGCCCTGCGCGTAGCGGAAGTGATCGAGCCGGGTCAGCGCGAAATCGGCGCTGTCAGCGGGCAGTTCAGGCTGCTTGGCATTGGCCTTGAGGCTGTCACGGAGGTGATGGCCGGTTGCGCGGCCGAACACCACGAGGTCGATCAGCGAGTTCGAGCCGAGGCGATTGGCCCCGTGCACCGACACGCAGGCCGCCTCGCCCACGGCATAGAGGCCGGGGATCACGGTGTCCGGATTGCCATCCGGCCCCAGCGTCACAACCTGCCCGTGATAGTTACACGGGATACCGCCCATGTTGTAATGCACCGTCGGGGTAACGGGCAGCGGCTGGCGGGTGAGGTCAACACCGGCGAAAATCTTCCCGCTTTCGGTGATCCCCGGCAGGCGCTGGGCCAGCACATTCGGATCAATGTGATCGAGGTGGAGGTAGATGTGATCGCCTTCGGGCCCGACACCGCGCCCTTCGCGCATTTCCAGCGCCATCGAACGCGACACCACGTCACGCGACGCCAAGTCCTTGGCGGACGGGGCATAACGCTCCATGAAGCGCTCGCCCTCGGAGTTGGTGAGATAGCCACCCTCCCCGCGCGCGCCTTCGGTGATCAGCACGCCCGCGCCGTAGATGCCGGTGGGGTGGAATTGCACGAACTCCATGTCCTGCAAGGGCAGACCTGCGCGCAGCACCATCCCGCCGCCGTCGCCGGTGCAGGTGTGGGCCGAGGTCGCGGTGTAATAGCAGCGGCCATAACCCCCGGTTGCCAGCACGACCGATTGCGCGCGGAAGCGGTGGATCTTGCCGTCATCGAGGCACATGGCGATCACGCCGACGCACTTCCGCTCCCCGCCTTCATCCGACATGATGAGGTCGAGCGCGAAATATTCGATGAAGAAGTCCGCGTCATACTTCAGGCTCTGCTGGTAGAGCGCGTGGAGCATCGCGTGGCCGGTGCGGTCAGCCGCGGCGCAGGTGCGCTGCACCGGCGGGCCGGCGCCCATGTTCTGCATGTGGCCGCCGAACGGCCGCTGGTAGATCGTGCCATCGGCATTGCGGCTGAAGGGCACGCCCGCGTGTTCCAGCTCGTAAACCGCAGCAGGCGCCTCGCGCGCGAGATATTCGATCGCGTCCTGATCGCCCAGCCAGTCCGACCCCTTGACGGTGTCATACATATGCCAGGTCCAGTGGTCGGGCGAGTTGTTGCCCAGCGACGCGGCGATCCCGCCTTGTGCGGCGACCGTGTGGCTGCGGGTGGGGAACACCTTGGAGATGTTCGCCGTGCGCAGGCCGCTTTCCGCCGCGCCCATCGTGGCGCGCAGGCCGCTGCCGCCGGCGCCCACCACCACCACATCATAGGTATGATCGACGATCGTATAGGCGCCCTTCAGATGCGCCCCGCCGACATCATTTGCGGTTCCGCGTGCTGCTGACGTAGCCATCAGGCCTGACCTCCGAATGCGAGCGTAGCGACGCTGAAAATGCCAAACGCGCCGCCGCCAATGGTTGCAAGATTAAGCGCCGAGATCGCAGCAAACTTGCTGCCGGCGTCATGGATGTAATCCTCGATCAGCACTTGCAGGCCGAGGCGGGCGTGCCAGAACAGGCTGAACACCAGCAGGATCATGGCGGTCGCCGGGATTGGCTGCGAGAGCCACTTGACCATGCTGGCGTAGCCATAATCGCCCAGCAGCGCCAAGCTGATCAGCAGCCAGCTCATCAGCACCACATTGCCGATCGCGGTGAAGCGCTGCACCAGCCAGTGATGCGGGCCATGATGCGCCGCGCCCAGGCCCCGCACGCGTCCGATGGAAGTACCGTTACCCATAGTCTTGCCCTCTCAGCGCAGCAGGATCACGGCCCAGAAGGCCGCGGTCAGAACAATTGCGATGATCGGCGACGCGATCGACCACATGCGGTTGGTATCCAATTCGTAGCCCGCACCGATATCGAGCACGAAGTGGCGCATCCCGCTCATCATGTGCGTGAAAAACGCCCACGACAGGCCGACCAGCACCAGCAGGCCCAACGGCGAGCCCATTGCGCCCTGGAACGTGGCATAGGCTTCGGCCCCGCTCGCCAGTGCACCCAGCCACCACACCAGCACGCCAAGGCCGACCAGCGCCATGCCGTCGCCCGTCGCGCGGTGAAGGATCGATACCAGCATGTGCGGCCCCCAGCGCCACACCTGCAAATGGGGAGAAAGCGGTCTTTGGTTCATGGTGATCCCAGTTGGTCCCTCAGTTTGTCACTCCACTTAGCGTTGCTGGCGCGTGAGGCAAGCGGCGAGCAGTGGACTTAACTTGCAAAGTTTCGGATAGGCGCTTGCATGGGACACATTCTTGTTACCGGATCAAGCCGTGGAATCGGCAAGGCAACGCTCCAAGCGCTCGCGGCGCGCGGCGCGCACGTCATTGGCCACGCCTCGCGCGCGGTCGCTTCAGCGCCCGGATCGATGCCCGGATCACCGCCGATCATCGCCGCCGATTTCGGCGACCCGCTGAGCGTGCAGCGCTTGTGGGATCAGGCGCTCGTCATCGCCGGGGGCAAAATCGACGCCGTGGTCAACAACGCGGGGCGGTTCGAGGCAAACCGGCTGGACCGGTCGGACCTCGAATGGCTCGATGCCTGGGACGATACCTTGCGGGTGAACCTCACCAGCGCCGCGCAAGTATCACGGCTGGCGGTGCTGCACTGGCAGCAGCGCGGCTTTGCGGGGCGGCTCGTCCATGTCGCCAGCCGCGCCGCCTATCGCGGGGACAGCCCGGCACATTGGCATTACGCGGCGGCCAAAAGCGGAATGGTGGGGATGCACAAGACCATCGCCCGCGCCTATGCCAAGGACGGCATCCTCAGCTTTGCGGTAACCCCCGGCTTTACCGATACCAGCATGGCGGACGATTACCTCGCCAGCCGCGGCGGACCGGGATTGCTGGCCGATATTCCGCTGGGCCGGGTGGCAACCCCGGACGAAATCGCCGCCATCATTACCTTTTGCGCCCTCGATGCGCCCCCCAGCATGACCGGCGCGGTGATCGACGCGAATGGAGCCAGCTTTGTCCGATAGTACCACGTGGAAGCTCTCCGCCCACGCCCCCAAGCCGGTCGTTCAGGCCGCGCTGCTGGCGCATGATTTGATCGATGACTGGGATTATGAACTCGTCATCGCGGGCCGCGAAGTGGCCGAGGACCAGCCCGACGACTGGGTGCTGGAAGGCTGGTATCCGAGAAAGCCCGGCAAGGCCGAGAAAGCCGCGCTGGCGGGCCTGTTCGAAGGCGCCGCGCCCAAAATCACCATCGAGGAACTGCCGCCTGAAGACTGGGTGACGCTCAGCCAGCACAACGCGCCGCCGATCCGCGCCGGGCGGTTCCATGTCCACACCCCCGATTACCCCGCTGATCCGGACCTCATCGACTTCACCATCCCCGCTTCCCAGGCCTTCGGCACCGGCCAGCACAAGACCACCGCCGGGTGCCTTGAAATGCTGGGACACATGAAGGCGAGCGGCGTGACCGCGCGCACCATCGCCGATATCGGCACCGGCACCGGGCTGCTCGGCTTTGCCGCGCTGGCGCTGTGGCCGCGCGCGCAGATTACCCTTACCGATATCGACGCGGTGTGTGTCGGCGTGGTCGAAGAAAACGCGCGCCTCAACGCGATCCCGATGGGCGCTGGCGCAGGCCAGGCGGTGATGATTGTGGCGGACGGGATGGACGACCCGCTGCTGGCCTTGCGCAGTCCTTATGATCTGCTGATCGCCAACATTCTGGCAGGCCCACTGGTCAGCCTCGCCCCCGATTTTGCCAAGGCGGTGCCGCCGGGTGGCAGCCTGCTGCTGGCGGGGCTGCTGGCGGGTGAGCAGGAAGCGGCCGTCAAGCGCGCGATGCACCTTGCAGGCTTCCGCATGGCCGCGCGCCTGCAACGCGGCGACTGGGCGATCCTGTGGCTGCGGCGGCGGCGGGTGCGCGGCAGGGGGCTGGGGTAAGCCAGCGCGCAGGCGGCATTTGAGCGGTTTGCGCCAAAAGAAATGGGCAAGAACGCACCTGTGCGTCGCCCGGCCAGTCAGCGCCTTTCGGCAAAGCCAGACGATGCCACCCGGTTGCCGTTTCCGTTATCGGCCGCAATCCGCATAAGGAAAAGCGATTAGGCCCGCCCAATCTGTTCGGCAAGATTGGCGCGCTAAGCCACGCTCGCACTGCCCGCCCGCAATCCGGGCGGCCTGAGGAGCGCGCGATGCTGATAACAAACCAGGTCCGGCTTGGCAGCCGTGTTATCATTGGGCTGATCTCGCTTGCCGTGGCAGTGACTGCGGTCACTATCGCGTTGGTGCGTTTCGGCGGTCCGATGACCGAAGAAAACACGCTTCAGGATGTGCTGCTGGCTGATATCCTCCCGCCGCCGGCCTATAGTGTTGAGCCTTATCTGCTGACCTTGCTGATCGCATCCGACCCGTCTGCGGCCGAACGCCATCTCAAGCGGCTCGATATCACCCGCACCGAATTCCGTGACCGTCAGGCTTTCTGGGCCAAGACCCCGGTGACGCCCGAGTTGCAGGCGCAGGTCAACGCCACAATTCAGTCAGCCGACGCGTTCTGGGCCATCGTCGACACCCGCTTTCTGCCCGCATTCAAGGCCGGCGATACCGGCCGGATGCGGGCGATCCATGCAGGCGAATTGGCCCGTGCTTATGATGTTCAGCATGGCCATGTCCTCAAACTGGTGGCCCTGTCCAATGCTTACCGGGAAAAGATGGTGGCCAGCAACCACCGGCTCACCGCGCTGCTCGTCAGCCTGGCGGGCGCGCTGGCGCTGATGCTGATGGGGGTGGTGCTGGTGGCAGCACGCCGCATTCGTCAGCACGTGATCGCACCTATGGCCGATCTGTCGGATACGATGGCAGCAATTGCACAGGGCCAGCTGGATCGCCCCGCCAGCAGCGCTGACCGTGACGATGAGATCGGCGCCATGGCCCGCAGCCTCGAAACCTTCCGTAGCGCGGCCATCGCGCGCCGCCAGGCCGAAAGCGATCAGCGCATCGTCGTCAAACTGCTGGGCGAAGGTCTTGCCGCGCTATCGCGCAAGAATCTGCAATATTCCTGCACCACCAGCCTGCCGCCTGATTATGCGGTGCTGCGCGATGATCTGAACAGCGCAATATCGAACCTTGCCAACGCGATGGCGCTTGTGCGCGAGAGTGCGTCAAGCGTGCAGCACTCAATCGTCGAAATCCGCTCAGGCACCGATGATCTGGCCGCGCGCAACGAAGTGCAGGCGGGCCGCATCGCCGAGGTTGCACAGGCCCTGTCGGACGTGACCGGATCGATCGGCAAGGTTGCAAAGGATGCCGCCGCCATGCATCACGCGATGGAAGCCGCCGCCACCCGCGCGCGCGATGGGCACGCCGTGGTGCAGCGCGCCGTCAGCGCCATGCGGGGAATTGAGCGCTCCTCCCAGGAAATTGGCACCATCATCGAGGTGATCGATGGAATCGCCTTTCAGACCAACCTGCTTGCGCTGAACGCCGGGGTCGAGGCCGCCCGCGCTGGCGAGGCCGGCAAGGGCTTTGCTGTGGTCGCGAGCGAAGTTCGCAGTCTCGCGCAGCGCTCCGCCGAAGCGGCCGATCAGATCCGCGATCTGATTTCCAAAAGCGGGGGCGAAGTCGCCAATGGTGTGCAACTGGTCGGCACGAGTGGTGCCACACTGACAGAAGTCGTCACTGCGGTGGCCGAAATCGGCAATCTGGTGAGCGACATCGCCCAATCGGCCGAGCAGCAGGCCAAGCGCCTTGCCGAAGTCGATCAGGCGATGGCGGAAATGGATCAGATGACCCAGGCCAATGCCGCCGTGGTCGAGGAATGTTCAGCCTCAACCCATCTGTTGGGCAGCGAGGCCGATGCCCTGATCGAACACGTGGCAGCTTTTCGCACAGGAAGCGCAGGAACGGCCGGCCACGCCGTGCCGCAGCACAAGCCGCCAGCCCGGGCCGCCTGACCAGCACTGCCGCAAGCGGCCCTCCGCAAGCTTCCGGTGACGACGACCGAAGCTGTCTGCTCAAGGATAGATCTTCAGAGCTTCCGCCGCGGCGGCAATCTCGCACGGGCTAACGTTCCGCGCCCGGTTCCAACCCTGCTTCCAGCAACGCCAACGCATTTCGGGTGAAGGCGGCCATGTTGGCGATGCGGTCATCGCTGGCGGTTTCGAGCAGCCGGGTGTGTTCCGCCCCCGGCCCCACCAGCGCCGCCACGCTGCGCCCCGCCGGCGCACCCGACGGATGGGTTGACCCGCCAACTGCGCCGCTCTCCGCCAACCCCCAATCGGCCCCGAAATTGTCCCGGATCGCGCGGGCTTGCAGCAGGGCGTAATCCGCGGTCGCCCCGCGCATCCCTGCGTAAGCCTCTCGCGGAAGCGCGAACAGCACGTCGCGGGCGCGGAAAGAATAGACCACGCCGCCGCCCACGAAAACATCGAGCGCGCCCGGCACGGTCAGCAAGGTGGCTGCGATCAGCCCCCCGGTAGCCCCGTCGGCGACCGCGACTTTCTGGCCCCGCGCGCGCAGCAGGCCTGCGATGCGCAACGCCTGCGGGTGCAGTTCGCGCAGCAGGTCCATCAGGCCCCGCCTTCCCCGGAACCGGCGAGCGCTTCAGCGACGATAGCCGCCCATCCGGCCTCGTCCATCGTCTCGATCCCGAGTTCGGCGGCCTTCTTCAGCTTGGACCCTGCCCCCGGACCTGCGACCAACAGATCGGTCTTGGCGCTGACGCTGCCGGCCGCCTTGGCGCCGAGGCGTTCGGCCTGCGCCTTGGCCTCGTCGCGGCTCATGGTTTCAAGCTTGCCAGTGAACACAACGGTTTTGCCCGCGACCCGGCTGGCGACGGTCTTGACCTCGTAGCGCGGCGGGGTGACCTGGCCGAGCAGGTCTTCCCACACCGCGACATTGTGCGGTTCGTGGAAGAAATCACCCAGCGCCGCGACGACCGAGGGGCCGATGCCGTCGATGGCCAGCAGCTCCTCCCCTGATGGGGAGGATTGCGCCGCCTCGGCCACGGCGCGCAAGGCTGGCAGTTCGTGGAAATGCTTCATCAGATCGCGCGCCGTCACCTCGCCCACATGCCGGATGCCGAGCGCGAACAGCAGCCGCGCTGCATCGGGTGTGCGCTTGGCCTCGATCGCGGCGAGGAGGTTGTCGACCGACTTTTCCTGCCAACCTTCAAGGCCGAGGATATCGCTGCGGCGCGCGCGCAGGCGGAAGATGTCGGCGGGGCTTTCCAGCCACCCGCGCGCAAAGAACTGCGCGATGGTCTTCTCCCCCAGCCCTTCAATGTCGAGCGCTTTGCGGCTGACGAAATGCTCCAGCCTTTGCGTGCGCTGCGCCGGGCAGATCAGGCCGCCGGTGCAGCGGACATCAACCTCGCCCTCCTCCGCCACCGCCTCGCTGCCGCATTCGGGGCAGTGATCGGGGAACGGGAAAGCGGCACGCGGCTCGTCCCGCGTCAGGTTCTCCACGACCTGCGGGATCACATCGCCCGCGCGCTGGATCACTACGCGGTCACCGATGCGCAGGCCCAGCCGGGCGATCTCGTCGCGGTTGTGGAGCGTCACGTTGGTCACGGTCACCCCGCCCACCAGCACCGGGGCGAGCCTGCCCACCGGCGTCAGCTTGCCCGTCCGCCCGACCTGAATGTCGATCCCCTGCACCACCGTTTCAGCCCGTTCCGCCGGAAACTTGTGCGCCAGCGCCCAGCGCGGGGCCTTGGCGACAAAGCCGAGCCGCTCCTGCCAATCCAGCCGGTCGAGTTTGTAGACCACCCCATCGATGTCATAGGGCAGATCGGGGCGCGCCTTGCCGATGGTATTGAAGTGAGCGACCAAATCATCCTCCCCGCCCTCAATCCGCACAAACAGCGGCGAGACCGGAAATCCCCATTCGCGCAAACGCGCCACGACCTCGGCCTGGGTTGCCCCCGGCACCGCCGAAGCCGCGCCCCAGCCATGCGCCCAGAACCGCAAGGGACGCTTCGCCGTGACGCTGGCATCCTTCTGCCGCAGGCTGCCCGCCGCCGCATTGCGGGGGTTGGCAAACAGTTTGCCGCCCGCCTCATGCTGCGCCGCATTGAGTGCGGTAAAGGACTGTTTTTCCATATAGACCTCCCCGCGCACCTCGAACACTTCGGGCACGCCGGCGGGAAGCTGCTGCGGAATATCGGGAATGTGCGCCACATTGGCCGTCACATCCTCGCCCACCTGCCCATCGCCGCGGGTGGCCGCGCGCATCAGACGCCCCTGCTCGTAGCGCAGCGAGCAGGACAGCCCGTCGATCTTGTCCTCCGCCGTACAGGCCAGCGGCGCATCGTCGGAAAGGTTCAGGAAGCGCCGCATCCGCGCCAGCCACTCCGCCACCTCTTCCGGCGAAAAGGCGTTGTCGAGGCTCATCATCCGCACCGCATGCGTCACCTTGCCCAGCGGCGAAGCGGCGACGGCATGGCCGACCTTGCGCGATGGCGAATCCGGCCGAACCAGATGCGGAAACGCCGCCTCCAGCTCGGCATTGCGGCGCACCAGCGCATCATATTCGGCGTCGGAAATCTCGGGCGAATCCTCGGCGTGATACAAGCGATCATGCCGGGCAATCGCACGCGCGAGCCGCATCAGCTCGATGGCGGCTTCGGCTTCGGAAAGGGTCTCAGTCATGGGGGGTCACTCGCCCTTCAGCACCGCCAGCATCGCAGCCTCATTCGCCGCATAGGCCGGGTTGCCGGGGGTGATAATCGCAAAATGGCTCGCGCCGATATTCTCGCGCACCGTCACCTTCGCACCGCCGGATGCCATGGCCGCCTGCGTGGCGCGTGATGGTGCGGGCAGCTTTGCCTGCACAAACAGCACCTGCGCCAGCCGCGGTGCGGTGGTCGCAGGCGAGATCGCCTTGTAACGCTCCGGAAAGCGCTGAGACTCCCCGCCGATAAAGGGATCGACCGCCGCAAACTGGCACAATGTATCGAAACCTTCCCGCTCCGCCCCGACATCGCCCGGCCCGTCGAGCACAAGGCCTGCGCGGACAGTGAGCGGTTCGCGCGCGCCCACCGGCCCATCCGCGCCCTGCCGCGCCGCCAGCCACTGCGCAGGCAGTGCGCCTGCTGAATGGCCGACCAGCGTGACCGCCGCCCGGTCAATGGGATAGCGCGCCGCAACCTCATCAATCAGCTGCGCCGAGGCCGCCCAGTCCGCGAACGACCCCGGCCACCCCCCGCCATCGCCGACCTCGCGGTAATCGACATTGAGCGTGGCGATGCCGAGCTGCTGCCAGCGCGTGGCGAGCGGGGCCATATAGGCTTGGCTGGCGATGCCGGTTTTCCAGCACCCGCCGTGATAGATCACCGCGAGCGGGAACGGGCCATCTCCAGCCGGCAGGCGCAATTCGGCAAAGCCGCGCGGGTGGTCGGCATAGCGTAAGGTAGCGTCGGGCGGGGTAGGCTTGAGGTTGGCATCGGTGCCGTAGGTCGCGTTATTGGGCTGCGCGGGCTGCGAGGCTTGCTCGGGCGCGGGAGTGGGCGCGCAGCCGACCGCGAGGAAGAGGAAAGGTATGGCACTCCACCACCCCCAACTCCGTCCTCTGAAGAGGAGGGGGCTTTTAGCCGCTCGGCTCACTTCTCCCCCTCCTCTTCAGAGGAGGGGGTCGGGGGGTGGTGACGAACCCGGCCAGCCCAACGCTCAGGCGTATCATCAAGAACATTGCACAACCGCGTCAGGCACCCTTCCAGATTGCGCATCACATCCCCGTTAGTGAAACGCACAGTCCGGAAACCGAACTGGCGCAGCATCTGCGCGTCACGCAACGCGTCGACCTCAGCATGATGCGTATCGCCGTCCACTTCGATCACAACACCGCGCGCCGGGCAGAAAAAATCGACGATGCGATGGCCGATCACGTCCTGACCACGGAATTTGAAACCGGCAAGGCGACTGTCACGCAGGGCTGCCCACAGGCGCTTTTCCGGTTCGGTCGGGTTGTTGCGCATGGCGCGGGCGCGGGCTTTGAGCGTTTCGGGTGAGACGCCACCACCCCCAACCCCCTCCTCTAAAGAGGAGGGGGCTTTGGGCCACCTCTCCCCTTCCTCCCTAACGAAGAGGGTCGGGGGGGCGTGCCTTGCGTCCTGCAAAATCACACCCCCTCCAGCAACCGCTCGGCCTGCGCGCGGGCTTCGGGCGTGACCTCGGCGCCGGACAGCATTCGGGCGATCTCCTCCTGCCGGCCGGCCTGATCGAGCAGCACCACGCTGGTGCGGGTCACGGTGCCAGCCGAAGCCTTGGCGATGAAATAGTGCTGCCCGCCGCGCGCCGCGACCTGCGGGCTGTGCGTCACCGCGAGCAATTGCCCTTCGCGCGCCGCCAGCCGGGCCAAGCGCTCGCCGATGGCACTCGCCACCGCCCCGCCCACGCCGCGGTCGATTTCATCGAAGATGATCGTCGCCGCCCCGCCCTGTTCGGCCAAGGCGACCTTCAACGCGAGGATGAAGCGCGACAATTCGCCGCCGCTGGCAATCTTGTTCAGGGGCGCAAAATCCGCGCCGGGGTTGGTCGCAATCAGAAACTCCACCGCGTCCATGCCGCTTGGCCCCCAGCGGTCCTCGGGAAGCTGGGTCACACTGGTGCGGAACCGGGCCGCATCCAGCTTCAAGGGCGCCAGTTCTGCCGCGACGGCTGCATCCAGCTTGGCCGCGCCGGCCACCCGCGCCGTGTGCGCGGCCTCGGCGGCGGCCACATAGGCCTTGCGCGCGTCCTTGGCGGCGGCTTCGAGCGCGTCCAGCTGCGCCTCCCCGCCCTCGATCGCGTCCAATCGGGCGCGCATGGTGCGCATCAGTTCGGGCAGGTCATCAACCTCGCAGCGGTGCTTGCGGGCGGCGGCGCGCAGTTCGAACAGGCGGGTTTCGGCGCGTTCCAGCTCGTGCGGATCATGCACCAGGGTTTCGGCGGCGAGGCGCAGCTTGTCTTCCGCCTCGCTCGCTTCGATCACCGCCCGGTCGAGCGCGGCGAGCGCCTCGGTCAGCAAGGGGTGCTGATCGGCGATCCGGTCGAGCTTGCGCGCCGCGACCCGCAAGGCCGCCAGCGGCGAATCCGATCCGTCCCACAGATGGCGCAGGGTTTCGAGATCGTCGGAGAGCTTCTCGCCCTTCTGCATGTCGGCGCGCGCCCCGGCGAGCCGCGCTTCCTCGCCCGCGACCGGCTCCAACGCCGAAAGTTCTGCCAGATGGGCGATCAGCAGATCCTGATCGGCCTTGGCCTGATCGACCGCGCTGCGCGCGTCGGCCAGCTGCGCTTCGGTGCGCGCCCAATCGGCATAGGCGCGCTCAATCCCCGCAGCGTCCGTCCCGGCATAACGGTCCAGCAGCAGCCGGTGGCCGCGCGGGTTCACCAGCCCGCGGTCATCATGCTGGCCGTGCAGTTCCACCAGCATCGGTGCCAGTTCGCGCAGCAGGGCGACGCTGACGGGCGCATCATTGATGAAAGCCTTGGACCCACCATCGGCCTTGATCTGCCGCCGGATCAGCAGCGGCTCGCCCGGTTCGATGGCAATGTCGGCATCATCCAGTGCGGCGGCGATCCCGGCGGGCAGGCGGGCAAAATCAAAACTGGCGGTGACGCTGGCCTTGTCCTCGCCGCTGCGCACCAGGCCGCTGGTCGCCCGGTCGCCCAGGATCAGGCCAAGCGCATCGAGCAGGATCGACTTGCCCGCCCCCGTCTCCCCCGTCAGCACGCCAAGTCCGCGCGCGAAATCGAGATCGAGCGCTTCGATAAGGACAATATTGCGGATCGAAAGCCGGGTCAGCATGGGTGAGCCGGAATAGCGCAGCCGCGCGGGCGCGTCACCTGCGCAAAGACCTCCAATCCCCAAGCCTTGGCGGTGCGGGCGCGGCAATCTTGCGGTTATGCCGCGATGGCCCGCTCGATCCAGTCGCGGGTATCGGGGATCGCCGCTTCGACCTGCGGCAGATCATTGACGCACAGGAACTTGAACTGCGGCTTCAGCGCGCGGGCCAGATAGGCGCGCACCTGCGGCAGGGGGTAATCATGCACCGCGCCGGTGCGCAGGTGCAAGTGATCGTCGGCCGTGTGCACCACCGCCTCGCCCGCCGCGATGCAGGCATGGTTGTGCAGGCCTTGCGGCAGGAATTGCGATACGCAGCGGAAGCGGTGGCCGATATTGGCGATGAATTTGCTGCGGTGCTGATCGTACAACTGTGCCAGCACCGATCGCCGCAGCGGATGGACGACATGCGCGGCCCGGAACATGCGTTCGGCGCCAAAGCCCGCCAGCGCGGCCGCATTGATCTGCGTCAGGGCATGGAGGAGCGTGGGATCATCACGGCTGGCAGGATCCGCGGCAATCGCGCGCTGATCGACCCAATGCCCGCGCAGCACCGGCGCGCGGCCGCGAAACACGTCGTCCGGTGCCAGCGGCCCGGTCAGAAACACATCATCGTTGAAATAGACAAACCGTTCCGCCAGCCCGGGAATGCGCCACAGCAGCGTTTCGATGGCGAGGGAATTGAAGGTCGGCAGCGCGCTTTCATGGCCGGCGAACAGCGTCAGGTGATCGATGATCGTGATGCGGCCGCGCAGGCTGGCCGGAAGGGCGGACAGGTCGGGCGTCTGGGCGTCGGTGATGATCCAGATCCGCCCGATCCACGGCGCATGATTGGCGATCGACCGCAGGCAATAGCTCAGTTCGTCATTGCAGGCCCAGCGGTGCGGGTTGACCGCATTGGCGTTGCGCGGGGCATGGGGCTGATAGCGCCGGCGTTTGGCGCTGTGCGCGGGATCATCGCCATCAACCCAGGTGATGACCGCGTCGATCCGCGCCGCGTCGATGGAAGTGGTCATAGGTCCTGCCGGGCAAGGATTGGGTCTGCCACGATAGAACAAGACGGCGCGGCCCTTGGCGCGGCGCGGCGCAGATGTCAATCATATGACGGATGGCCCCGCCCGCCCGCGCACGCGCAGGCACGCCTCTGCGGCAATCAGGACGCGGTGACACCGCTCGCGTTCTTGTCCACCAGCTTGAAGGCGCGCTCGTACCATTCGGAACCGGGGTAATTGGCCCCCAGCACTGCGGCATACTTCACCGCTTCGGCCGGAACGCCCAGGGCAAGGCTGCTTTCGGTCAGGCGATAGAGCGCTTCGGCGGTGTGGCTGGTGGTGTCGAACTTTTCGACCACGTTGCGGAACCGCATATCCGCCGCAAGCCACAGGCCCATGCGCTGGTAGTGGCGGCCGATCTCCATTTCCTTGCCCGCGAGGTGGTCGGCGACAAGGTCAAGCTTCAGCCGCGCGTCTGCGGCATATTCGGTCTGGGGAAAGCGCCGGTTGACCTCGCGCAGCGCGGTCTGCGCCTGCTCGGTGATCTTCTGGTCGCGGTTCACGTCGCTGATCTGCTCGTAATAGGACAGCGCAATCAGATAATAGGCGTAAGGCGCGTCCTTGTTGCCCGGGTGGATCGACAGGAACCGCTGCGCGTTCTGGATCGCCTTGTTGTAATCGCGCGCGATGTAATAGCTGAAGGCGCTCATCAGCTGCGCGCGGCGGGCCCAGGGCGAATAGGGATGCTGGCGCTCCACCTCGTCAAACAGCGCGGCGGCCTGGAGCGTATTGCCCTTGTCGAGGCGTTCCTGCGCCGAGGCGTAGAGCGATTCGACATCGCGCGCGACATAGGCGACGTCCTTGCCCTCGGTGCTTCCGGCACAGGCGGACAGGGTCGCAAGAGTGCCAGCGGCGAGCGCTGCTTGCATGAGGCGGGTGGTGAGCTTGGCTTGCATGGCCGCCCCTATAGCCAGCCCCGCGCTGAACGCCAAGTGAAGCTGCACCCCTGCCGCCGCCCGCCCACATTTTCCTACTCGGCCGATCTGTGATCCAAACCGGTTGCGCAGCGACCGCAAGGGCGACTGCCCGCCCGCAGCGACGCTGGCGCAGCCAGCATGAGCGAGGAAACAACAAGAATGACCCGCCGCAAAGACCCCCGCTCCGCCCGCCTCCCCGTTCCTGCGGGAGAGCTGCCCCCCTTCACCCCCGTGCCCCGCCAGTGCGAACGCCACGACGGCTGGACGCCCGAGCGCCAGCGCAGCTTTATCGAGGCGCTGGCCGACACCGGCTCGGTCGCCGCCGCATGCAAGGCGGTCGATATGGCCGAGCGCGGTGCCTACCACCTGCGCCGCCAACCGGGCGCGACAAGCTTCCGCGCCGCGTGGGAGGCCGCGCTCAGCCTCGGCGTGCAGCGGATCGAGGACGTGGTGATGGACCGCGCCCTCAACGGCGTCGAGGAACCGCTCTACTCCTACGGCAAACTCATCGGCACCCGCACCCGCTACAACGATCGCCTGCTGATGTTCATCCTGCGCAACCGCGCGCCCGACCGCTTCGCCGAAGGCAAGCCCAAGGCGATGAACGCCGTCGACAAGATGGAGCTCGAACGGCTCAAAAAGCAATGGCGCAAGGAATGGGAGGCCGAGCAGGGCTACGTGTCGGTCGATGATATCCGCCGCAGCATCGACCGCAAGATCGAGGACATCCGCCGCCGCTTCCAGCGCGAAGCCGAACACCGCTGGGCCGCCCTCAGCGAAGAAACCCGCGCCGCCTGGGCAGGGTTCATCGCCTCGCGCGACCGCGACCTTGCCGCCATGAACGCCGACGCCAAGACCCGCGCGGTGCTCGATGTGCGGTGGGACGCAGCGAGCAACCACTTCGATCCGCCCGAGGCAAAGCGCCTCCCCCCGCCAAAGCACACAGCGGCGGAACAGGAAAACCGTCACCCGCCCGAGGGCTGGTCCCACGGCAAGCCTGAACCTGCACCGCCGCCGAAGACGGCGTGGACGTTGAAGGATGAAAACTTTGACCCCTAGGCAGCAAAGGCGCGCCAATCCTCCCCTACAGGGGAGGGGGACCATCCGCAGGATGGTGGAGGGGCGAGCGAGGGTGTTCTGCGGGGTTGGGCGTGGAGCTGCAAGCCGGTGCGCGCCAGCGCATCACCGCCCTCGGCTGGTGGGCGGCGTCAGCCGACCCGTTCGATGTCATGGCCGCGGCCGCTTTTAGAACAACCACTTTGTCAACAGATGCGTGATGCATTTTCGGCCTTCAACGCGGAGGTAACTTGATCCGCTAAATGACGACAGTCTAACGTATCGACATGAGCAGCCTCAAAGAGATGGACTACAGAACCCTGGCCGCGCTTGTGGATTACCTCCGTGGCCCCGGCTTTGTTCTCGACTTTTCTGATCGGACGTTTTCACAGTTTTTTTATGCCGAACTCGAAGTAGATATTGATGATCCGGTGTATGCGACTCACGGCGGATCGAAGGGAAAGCGCCTCCGTCGCTTTTTGGAATTGGCCGATGACGCTACCGCAACCAAGCTATTGAGCGCGTTATGGGAAGTTCGTCGCGACCTATTAGAAGGTCGGCCTGATCCCGTCGCCGGATCGGAGCGTAAGTATTTCAGTCTATTGGAACGGTTGGGCAAACTGCAAAAAACTGGCGAAGTGCCAAAAAACAATGCTGTCCCTGACCATCAAAAAATTGCGTCATTAAAGAACGATCTGCTCATGCTATCATCTCTCCCGCCGCAAAGGCGAGGTTATGAATTTGAAGCGTTTTTGACACGCTTGTTCAATCTGTTTGGATTGCAGCCACGCGCGTCATTCCGCAATAGAGGCGAGCAGATCGACGGGAGCTTCGTTCTACAGGGAGAGACCTATCTTTTGGAGGCTAAATGGCAGTCGCAGTTGACCGACGCCAAGGATCTTCGTGACTTTGAAGGCAAGTTGAATGAAAAGGCAGCTTGGGCCCGCGGTCTTTTTGTAAGTTATTGCGGATTTTCAGAAGGTGCCTTGGAGAGTTTTGGCCGAGGTAAAAAAACAATCTGTATGGACGGCTTAGATTTAAGCCAAATACTTGAACGTAACATCGGATTACATGAAGCCGTCGAAAGAAAAGCTAGACGCGCGGCAGAAGATGGCCAGCCCTTCACCTCAATTAATCATTTATTTTAAAAGGCTTTTTACCGCCGATCGTCTCGCGCTTTACCAAACCTCGCTTCATGAGTCCGCCTAATAACCAATAGCTTAGATAGTTTTGTTGGCGCCCCTCGAAATCAGACTCAAGGCCAAGATCCCTTGCAATCTGGTTATTGATCGCACCGTCCGGTCGAGTCTTTAGATACTCGAGAATGGCACTCTCAAGATCGGCTCGGGTGAACCGCCCCGGGATTGCCGGAGGCCCTAACTCCTGAGAGGAAGGGTCTACGATGAGCAAGACAACGAACAAGTTTTCCCCTGAGGTGCGTGAGCG
>NZ_PKRO01000049.1 GCF_002855495.1 Porphyrobacter sp. TH134 | reverse complement strand
GCTCCCGCAAAAGGGCAAAGTGGACGACTTTTACGCCGCCCGCAGCAACACTTCGTCGCCGCTACCGTGGTCTAATTTTGCACCGCCGTTCTCACTTTGATGGCCTTGGCCGCTTCGATATTGGTGCCTGCGATGATGTCGTTGCCATCAGGGTCAGGGATCGTGTCCTTTTCGAAATTGGGCGTTATCCAACTGGACAGTGGCTGGGTCGGCGTTTTCAGCTCCCGCTTGTAACGCTTGAGTGACGGGGTGCCGAAGCCAACCTTCTTGCCCACCCAGAAATCGAGGTCCGGCAGATCAGGCCGCAAGAATGGAGAATTCCCGCTCCCGGGCACATCCTTCGCCTCGATCGCTGCATCCAGCTCTGCACGCGTGTTCCATACCTCTACGCGCTGCTCGGACGGAAAGTGGATGTAACCATCCGCGATAAACTCTTCCATGTAGCGCGTCTTGATCTTGGCCTTGGGACCAAACTTCGAGGCGTATCGCCACACTGAATCCGGATTGCAGGGATACCAGATGTCCTCGGTAGGATCATGCAGCGGATAGTAGGTGTTTGCCCGCTGAACCATCGTATGGGCTTTGGTTAGATCGCCCCCCGTGCGATACCAATCACGCTTCTCCTCATCCCAATGCTTGTAGAGATCGAAGGTCTTCTCTGTCCCTCCAAACCGGAAGCCGGGCATTCCGTAGGCCAGAATGTGCTCATGGTTGTCCGACAAGAATGCGCCTTTGGCATCCATCCCGCCAACGCGCGTCCGCCATGTGAATGAACCGATCCGCATGCCTGGCAGTGCTTCGTCCATCAGCAGTTCCAGCTTGGCGCGGTTCTCGTCGTTGATCGAAACGAGGATGACCCCGTCATTGGTCAGCAGATCGCGCGCCAAAGTCAGCCGACGATAGAGGAACTCGAGCCACGTGGAGTGACGATAGCGGTCGTTCTTGTCGATGTAGTGGTCGTTATAGACCCAATCTTTCTCGCCGGTGTTGTAAGGTGGATCGATGTAGATGCACTTGACCCTGTGGGCATAGGCCATGCGCAGCCAGCGTAGCGCGTCGAAATTATCGCCTTCGATCACCAAATTGCGCCACGGCCCCGTGCCGTCCGAAAGTGCCGGATCAACGGCGCATGCAACAAAATTTGCATCGATGGCCGCGTCGGCTTCGATCTCGTCCCGTTCCCACACGAGCCCCAGCTTCTTTTCGGCGTCTTTTTTGCGCAGAAGGCTGATCAACTGGGCCTGAGAAAGCGTTTCGTAATGATCGGCCAACTGACCTAACCCCCGCTGAAGTCTATGCATTGATTGTTCGGAGCTTATCTAGCGGCGATGCACCCCGTCCGGCAAGGTGCTGTCATTTTATGTCGCCAGTCGCCTTGCGATGCCCGACCCATATGACTTCGGGGGGATGGCCCCTTCAACATCCGCGGCGAGCCGATGATAACGCTTATTGATTTGTTGGGATATCCAGCCTATCTCATCCTCAATCGAACCCGCCCGGCCTCTGTCCACAAGGATATGCACACTGGGCGGGTCTTTTGTTTTCAGGCCCTTGTCGCTAAGCATTGGCGGGCATGACGCGCGTATTCGGCAAACCCTCGCTCAATCTCGATCAGCAGATCGCCCATCTGCGCGACAATGGCATGGCCATCCCTGATGAAGAGCGGGCCCGGTATTGGCTGACGCACGTCAGCTACTATCGGTTGAGTGCTTATTGGCTCTATTTCGAGCGTCCGAAGGATGAGCCCGGCCCGCGCTTCAATCCGGGTACGGCCTTCGAGACGGTAACCGCGCTGTACGACTTTGACCGGCTCCTTCGGCGCCTTGTCATGCGCGGCACCGAGCACGTCGAGGTCGCTCTGCGCGGCAGTTGGGCCTACCAACTTGCGTCGCTCGATCATGGGCACAGTTATCTCGACGCGGGGCTCTATTCCGAGCGCAAGAAGTTCCACGACAATCTTGCGAAGCTGGCAAAGGATGTCGGGGAGTCCAACGAAACCTACATCGATCACTATCGGAAGACTTACCGCGCTCCGGCGCTGCCGCCAGTGTGGATGGTCGCTGAGATGATGTCGTTCGGTCAGCTCTCTCGATGGTATTCAAGCCTTGCGGACCGATCGCTACGCAACCGGATCGCGGTTCCCCTCGGGCTAACCGAGACGGTTCTGGTGCCTTTCGTCCGCCACTTGGTCGATGTCCGCAATATCTGCGCACACCATGGGCGGCTCTGGAACCGGGGCTTTTTGATTTGCCCGCGTCTGCCCAGCAAACCGAGAGATCTGCAGCTTTCGCTGGACCACTCAGCAGGTGAACGACCGCCGGCTAAGCTCTACAACACCATCACGATGATCAATGGGGTGATGCGAACGGTCGCTCCTGAATCTCAGTGGGCATGCGACGTGAAGGCGCACATCCTGACACATCCGACCGGCGATCTGGCCGCAATGGGTTTCCCGGAAGATTGGCAAGAGAAGCCATTATGGCGATGATCGGTCTCGTCGGTTAGCCCACCAACCTGCTGCGAGCACGATCAGTCAACGGCTATGAAGCCGCTTGGCCCCGCCGGATCGTCCGATACACTGTCGGCCGCGAGACCTTAAATAGCTTGCCGAGGTCGCTGATCGAGTATTCACCGGTGGCGTGCATCTTGAGCAGTTCGCGCTGCTGCAGGTCAGAGAGCTTGGGCGGCTTGCCTCGGAGCTTCCCCTTGTCCCGGGCGATCTTCATGCCCTCGCGCGTGCGCAGGCGGATAAGGTCGCTCTCGAACTCGGCGAAGGTGGCGAGGATGTTGAAGAACATCCGGCCCATCGGATCGTTGGGGTCATAGACCTGCTTGCCAAGCGCGAGGCTCACACCGCGCTTCTCCAATTCATCGGCGATCGCGCGGGCGTCGGGCACGGATCGGGCGAGGCGATCGAGCTTCGGCACAACCAGGGTTTCGCCGGCGCGGACCGCGGCCAGTGCCTGGGCAAGGCCAGGGCGATCGCGGTTGCGGCCGGTGAGGCCGTGGTCGGTGTAGATGCGATCCTCGGGCACACCGAGCTCGATCAGCGCACGGCGCTGGGCGGTGAGGTCCTGCTTGTCGGTCGAGCAGCGGGCATATCCGATGAGAGTTGCGGTCATTTGTAACGGATGAGGCCCCTATGTGAGAAAATAAAGCGTACCACCTTAATGAGAGAGCGGGCAAGCCGGATTTGTGGAGGGGAGGGGGTCTGACCTCCGGTTCTTGTCGTTGCCTCAAAAAAGTGTCCGGTGAGCGATCCCATTCGGACAACCATCGGCAAAGCTCCATTGCTGTTGCAGAGGGGTGCCTATGATGTCGGCAACCGCTCGTTGAGACGCATTGAGGTGGCTATGTCACGCAGGCGCTCATGTGGCAACTTTGCTCACTTGTGCCTAAGTTTGCATTTTGTTGAATTTCAGGGGCTCTCCGGCTAGAGTGTTGCCCTCGACCAATTCAGCAGGAGTGGGAGCCCGCATGACAGTCCAAGTCAACATCACGCCAAACGGCCGGATGAGCCTCCCAGCTGACATCCGAAAGCGGCTCGGGCTCGTCGGTGGCGGCGCAGTCTATCTGGATGAGACGCCGGATGGTCTCGTGCTACGAACAGCCGCACAGGCTGTTGCCCGCGCTCAGGCTTTGGCGAAGCAGTACACCGAAGGAAACCCAGAAGCGTCGGTCGAAGCATTCCTGGCCAAGCGCCGCGAGGATAGCGGCGAGTGAGCGAGATCGTACTGGACGCCTCCGCCCTCATTGCCATGCTCAAAGGGGAGAAGGGCGCCGACAAGGTCGCCGCCGCGATAGCAGACGCCCGGATCTGCACGATCAACTACGCCGAGGTGGTCACCCACTTCATCCATCTTGGCATGCCCGAGCGTGAGGTCGACGCGATGCTCGACCCACTGCCAATGACGATTGTGCCGACCGATAAGGCCTTGGCGCAAATGGCCGGGCGATTGCGGACGGTCACTGCCGATCACGGGCTATCGCTCGGCGACCGCTTCTGCCTTGCGCTGGCGCAGCGTGACGGTCTTCCGGCATGGACCAGCGACCAGAGCTGGAAGGCGGTAGCCGATGCCGTCAAAACCAAGGTCGTTGCTATTCGATGATTTCGAGAGACGAGGGCAGGGCGGTTGCCCTTGCAATGGTGTTGCGCAGCCACAATCCTGCCTGGCAGCTTCAATGGGTTTCTCGCTGAAAGCCGAACTTCCCAAAGCGACCCCGTAGCAGTCGTTTCCTCATCACGAACAATCGCCTCCGCGGAGTGAAATGAAGGGCAAGGGCTGGGTGGCCTGCGTCCAACACGCAAGTGTAACCTTCATGCGCGCAGCTGCGAACGGGTTCATGTGAGCCAGCAAGGCCCACCCCGGATACTCGAAAGGAACTGTAATGAGATCATCGCTCGCCATTGCTGCGGCCTCGCTCGCCAGCCTCGCTGCTGCGTCCCTGATCGCCGCATCCCCCGCCGCAGCCCAAGAGAAAGGCGCCAAGGAAAAGTGCTATGGCGTATCGCTCAAGGGCAAGAATGATTGCGCCGCCGGGCCGGGCACCAGCTGTGCGGGCACCTCGACGGTCGATTATCAGGGCAATGCCTGGAAATATGTCGGCAAGGGCGAATGCGTGAAGATGGGCGGATCGCTCACCGCCAAGGCGGGCAACGCCAAGCCTGTTCCCCCGAAGGCCTGACGCCCTCGGGTTCCCCCGGGATGCTGGCCGATATGCCAACCCTGCTGTCCCTCCCCACTCGCGCAGGGGTCGGCCTCAAGCCTCAGCATTATGCCGAGGCGCTTGAGATTGTGTCGGCCAGCATCCACCCTTGCGGGCACGTTCCTGCCTGGTTTGAAGTGCATCCGCAGAACTATTTTGGCGCAGGCGGCCCGCCGCATCGCTGGCTGGGTGCCTTTGCCGAACGTGCACCGCTCAGCTTCCATTCGGTCGGCCTGTCACTGGGGAGCGTCGATGGCGTGAACCTGCACGAACTGGAACAGCTCGCCGCGCTGTGTGAGCGTTATGCGCCTGCCATGGTGTCCGATCACCTGAGCTGGAGCGGCAGTGCGTCCAATCGCTATCCTGATCTGCTGCCAGTGCCCTATACGCAAGAAGCCCTCGATCATTTCGCTGCGCAAGTCGCCCGCGTGCAGGATCGCCTTGGCCGCACCATCCTGATCGAAAACCCCTCGCGCTATCTCGCCTTTGCAGGCGACGAGATGTTCGAGGCTCAATTCCTGCACGCGCTATGCGCCCGCACCGGCTGCGGACTGTTGCTCGACATCAACAATATCGCGGTTTCCGCCGGCAATCTCGGGCTTGATGCCGCTGCGATGCTGGATGCGATTGATCCGGCGCTGGTGGGCGAGGTGCATCTGGCTGGGCACGCCTGCGAGGATCACGCCCACGGGCGCATGCTGATAGATGATCACGGCTCGCCGGTCTCTGCGGAGACATGGCGATTGTTTGAACATTTTGCACAAGCCGCCGGCCCGCGCCCGGTGTTGATCGAATGGGATACAGATGTGCCTGACTTCGATGTGCTGCTGGGCGAAGCGGCGAGAGCAGAGGCGATCATCACGGCTTCAGCGGCCCGGCAGGAACGATCCCATGCGCTGGCTTGACGGCGGACAGAGCGCGGTGATGCAGGCGCTCGATCATGGCCCGGCCTATCTGCCGGAAGGCCTGTTTGCAGGCTCGCCCGACCGCGTGCTGGCGGGGATGAAAGTGCACGCCAACACCATTTCCCATGCCCGGCTGGTGGCGCTGGAAGATACCTATCCGCGCAGCCGCGAAGTGCTGGGGCATGAAGCCTTCAACGCGCATTCCCGGCGGTTCATTGTGCAGCCGGGCGTGACGGCGGCGGCGCTGGCAGACATTGGCGCAGGCTTTGCTGCGTTCCTGCGCGAAGCGGGCGAAAGCGCAGGGGCTGCTGATCTGGCGCGTTTCGAATGGTGCTGGCTTGCGTCCTATCACGCCGCCGATGCAGCCGCGCTGGCGCTTGATGCGCTGGCGGGGCTCGCGCCAGAAGCCTTGCTGGATTGCGCCGTGCAGCGCCATCCTGCGGCCTGTGCCGGGCGCTTTGCGCCGCTGGTGCACCGCCTGATCGGCGCCGAGGTTCGGGGCCTTGCCGAAGCCGATGCCATCCTGATCGCCCGCCCCGATGCCGCTGTGCTGGTATCCCCTGCCAGCGCGCTGATGGCAGATGTGTTGGCGGGCGCAGAAAATCCCGTGACGATCGGTAACCTTCTCGAACAGGGATGCGAATGGCCCGATGACGCAGCAGCGCAGGCCGATGCCATCATGCCATCGCTCGTTGCTCTTATCACAGCCGGCGCGCTGATTGCAGCGTGATCGCGGCGCTGCGAGCGAGTAAGGAAACACCGTGCCAGCCATTTTTTCCGCCTATGATCGTGCCGCTGCATGGGTCAGCGGGGCTGCCCTGCAAAGCCTTGCGCTGCTGCTGACCCGCGTTGCCTTGGCCGGGATCTTCTGGCGTTCCGCCCGCACCAAGGTGGAAGATGGCAGCTGGCTCACCATCAGCGACACCACCTATTTCCTGTTCGCCGAGGAATATGCCGGCGTCCCCCTGCCAAGCGATTTTGCGGCGGTGACAGCGACGATGGCGGAGCATGTCTTTCCGCTCCTGCTGGTGCTCGGCCTGTTCACGCGGCTTTCGGCGCTGGCATTGCTCGGGATGACGCTGGTGATCCAGATCTTTGTCTATCCCGAAGCCTGGTGGAGCGTGCACGCGCTGTGGGCGGCGCTGGCGCTGATCCTGATCGCGCAGGGCGGCGGGCGGCTTTCCCTTGATGCAGCGCTGGTGAAGGCGCGCGGCAAATGAGAGTCGACGAAGCCTCGCTCGTCCGGCTGATGGCGATGTCGCAACAGGGCGATCGCCAAGCCTACGCCGCGCTGCTGGCCGAATGCCAGCGCTGGCTGCGGCGCTATTACAGCCGCCGGATTGCACCAGCGCAGCTTGATGATCTGGTGCAGGAGACACTGATGGCGCTGCACAACAAGCGGGCGACCTGGGATTCCTCGCGCCCGTTCCTGCCCTGGCTGGCGGCGATTGCCCGCTATCGCTGGGTCGATCACCTGCGCCGGTTGTACCGCGCGGATGAATGCGAGCTGGTGACTGATTTTGCCGGGCAGGATGAAGAACCCGCCATTGCCGCACGCATCAGCCTTGATCGGCTGCTCGGCATCTTGCCGGATGCGCAGGCCCGCGCCATCGCGCTGGTCAAGATCGAAGGGCTCAGCATTGCCGAAGCCGCCGAGGCGACCGGGCAAAGCCAGTCCCTCGTCAAAGTCAATATTCACCGCGGCCTCAAAAAACTGGCCCACACGGTCGAGAAAGCCTGACAAATGACCCCAAAAACTGATGCCTTGATTGCCAATCTGGTCGGCGATCTTCAGCCGGTGAAGCCCTTGCGCTTTGCAAGAGGGGTGGGCCTTGCCGTGGCAGGCGGCGCGCTGACGACGCTGGCGGTGGTCGCCTTGTTCGGCATGCGCGCCGATCTGCTGGCTGGCCGGTTCGATCCCGTTCATCTGATTTCGACCGGCCTGTTTCTAGTGCTGGGCATGGCAGCCGCAGTCACAGTCATCGTGATGAGCCGCCCTCAGGTGGGCAATGATCATGGCGGCTGGATCTGGGCTGCGGCGATGGTGGCCTTACTGCCGCTAGCCGCGATCATTGTCGGGCTTGGCGGCGGGAGCGACATTCTGTCGCGCGAAAGCATCGCGCACGGGGTAGAATGTCTCGTAATCGGGGGCGGCTCATCGCTGCTGGTGCTGGCGATTTTGGCGGTATGGCTGCGCAAGGGCGCACCAACTGCGCCTGATCGGGCTGGCCTGCTCAGCGGGGTTGCTGCCGGAAGCCTTGGTATCTTCGCCTTCTCGCTCCATTGCGCCGATAATGACATCGTCCATATCGGCCTCTGGCATAGCGGCGTCGTGTTGCTGATGGCGGGCCTTGGCCGCATGATCGTGCCGCCGCTGGTGCGCTGGTAGCCAGCGGTTTTGCTGCGGCGCATTGCCCGCCCGGTCTGTTTGATACGCTCTCACCGGCAGCTTGTGCCCATGCTTGCGCATGGCCGTAACCTTTTGCGCCATCTCAGCGAACCGGCAGGCATCCAGACTTTGCCAAATCACCTTTGAAAGGACATCCCAGATGATACTGAAAGCCATCCGGTCCCTGCTAGCCTTCATCGCTGCCATTTTCGCAGCGCCCGTTATGGCTGCGCCTGTGTGGCAGGATTATAACCCGGCGGCATTTTCCCGCGCGCAGGAAGCTGGCAAAATCATTGTCGTGGATGTTCACGCCGTGTGGTGCCCCACCTGCAAGGCGCAGGCACCCACGCTCGATGCCCTGCGCCAGGATGCACAGCTGAAGGACGCGGTATTCTTCAAGGCCGATTTCGACAAGGAGAAGGCGTTCCTGCGCGAACACCGCATTCCGCGCCAGTCAACGGTGCTGGTATTCCGCGGCAAAGAGGAAACGGCGCGTTCGATTGCTGAAAGTCGCCCCAGACAGCTGCGCGAAGCTGTGCTGGCCGGGCTGTGAAGCGATTGCCCGTGCCCAAGGCTGAGTGATGCTGGCCGAACTTGCGCTCGCATTCGTTGCCGGACTGGTGACGATCCTCAATCCTTGCGTTCTGCCGCTGATCCCGATCCTCGTCGGCTCCGCGCTCGGCAAACACCGCATGGGGCCAGCGGCACTTGCCAGCGGGCTGGCGCTGTCTTTTGCGACATTCGGGTTTGTCGTTGTCGCTTTCGGGTTTCAGCTGGGTATTCCTGAACAAGGCATCCGCCTGTTTGCCGGCGCGCTGCTGGCTGCGGCGGGGATCATCCTGCTGGTTCCCGCCCTGCAAACCCGGCTGACGATGCTGTTCGCGCCGCTGACCCAGCGCGCGCAGGGCGCGCTCTCGCGCACCAGCGGTGAAGGGCTTGGCGGGCAGTTTGCTGTCGGCGTGCTGCTTGGGCTGGTGTGGGCGCCGTGTGTCGGCCCCACGCTCGGCGCGGCGATTGCTGCGGCCAGTCAGGGCGAAGATCTTGGCGGCGCCTTCATCACATTTCTGGTGTTTGCTGCCGGAGTAGCCCTTTCGGTGACAGGCTTTGCCTACGGATCGCGGCGAGCCATCGGCAAAGGAGCCGGATCACTGCAAAAGCTCGCTCGCTATGCCAAGCCGGTGTTCGGCGCGATGCTGGTGCTGGTGGGCATGCTGGTGCTGACCGAGGCGGACAAGCGGGTTGAGGCAGCGGTGCTCAATATCATGCCTGACTGGCTGATTGTCTTCACCACCGGGTTCTGATCGCGCGGTCGCATTTGCTTCAGCTCACCTTCAAGGCAACCACGCCAGGACTGCGTACAATGGGTTGCGAAACAAGATCACCTGCCGATAAAGTTGCCGTTCGCCTATCCACCCACGACCGGCCATGAGCGGCGCCAATGCTCGATCCCGAAAGCGGCACGGCAGCTTGACCCCGGTCGCGAAAAATTCCTGCCCGTCGGCAACCGACCCCTGTGTGGACGGCTCTCCGTTGGCAAGGGTATTTCTGCACTGCGCTGGCTGATCGTGGCGCTCATGTGTCCGGCCTTTCAGCGCGGCTTTGCATGGCCGCTGGCCTTGATGCCATTCGCGCGGTTCAGGTCCCTCCCAATTGCACGCACTCGAAGTGCTGGGGTCGCTCGGGTTCTCCTGCTCCGGCGGTTTCAACCGGCTTGTTGCGTCAGTTCAGTCTGCCCTCTCCAACTCGTGTGGGGCCCTGAGGCGCGATCTCTCAGGCTGCCGCCAACTCCGGTTCCCGGTAAGCCTCGCCGCTTGCCAACATCGCCCAGATGATCCGAACGTTCTTGTTCGCCAGCGCGACAGCGGCAACCTTGGGCTTCTTGCGCGTGAGCAGCTGCGTCACCCAAGGGCGCTTGGTGCTCCCCTGCTTCGCTCGCCGCACCACCGCCATGGCACCGACCACGAGCAGCTCGCGCAGGTAGGTGTTGCCAGCCTTGGTGATACTGCCAAGCCGCTCCTTGCCGCCGCTCGAGTTCTGGCGCGGAGTCAGCCCGATCCATGCCGACAGGCTGCGTCCGCCGCCGAAGGTAGCGGGGTCAGGAACACAGGCCACGATCGCGCTGGCCAGCAGCGGGCCGATGCCGGGTATCTTCATCAGCCTGCGGCCTGCTTCGGTCCTGCGGGCATCGGCGAGGATGCGCCGGTCATTGTCGAGGATCTGCTCCTTGACCATCTCGAGCTGGGTGCTGAGCACCGCAAGGCAGGCCCGGGCCTCGTCGGGCAGTCGCGCATCATCCTGATCGGCGATGACCGCGATCAGCCGCTCCAGTCCTCCGCGCCCGATCGCTGCGGTAATGCCGAATTCGGCCATGTGAGCACGCAGGGCGTTGCTGATCTGCGTGCGCTGGCGGGTGAGGATCTGGCGCACTCGGTGCAGCATCATGGTCGCCTGCTGGTCTGGCGACTTCGCGCCAACGAACCGCATCGTCGGACGGGTCACGGCCTCACAGATCGCCTCGGCATCGGCCGCATCGTTCTTGCCGCGCTTCACATAGGGCTTCACGTATTGCGGCGGCATCAGCTTGACCTCGTGCCCGAGTGCCGCCAGCTCACGCGCCCAGTGATGGGCCGACGCGCACGCTTCCATGCCGACAAGGCAGGGCGGCAGCTTCTCAAACAGCTTCAGCAACTGACCACGCGTGAGCCTGCGCCGCAGCACTGCCTCGCCCTGAGCGTTGACACCGTGCACCTGGAAAACCGACTTGGCCAGATCCAGCCCGACAACCGATACTTGCTCCATCGTAACTCTCCTCTCCGACTCTCCCGCGGAGATTATCCCGCGGGGGTGGAGAGCCGTCCACGACATCAATTGCAGTCGCTCATCACGAGTTTGGCCACGCCGAACAGGCAGAGACCTGATTAGTCGCTGTCTCGCCGGAACACACACCAGATGAACTTCTGCGCGGCGCCCCACGGGGTGAGGTGTTCCTCACGCCAGTCGTCGAGCAACGTGAACTCGCTCCCGAGTGCAGCGGCGAGGCTTGCGGCATCATGGCGCTGCACCGGCAGATCGCTGCATTTTTCTGGCCCATCGGGCGCAAAGGTTGCGATGATAACGAGTGCATCGGGCGCTGTCCCCTCCAGAAGGGCGCGGCGATAGGCGCCCCGTTGCTCCGGCTCTGTCAGGAAATGGAAGACGGCCCGGTCATGCCATACCCTGTAGCGACGCGGCGGGTTCCAGCGGGTTATGTCAGCGGCCTCCCAGAAGACGCCCGCTGCCGCCTCTCCCAGTCGGGCCTGTGCCGCCGCCAGCGCAGGGGCAGCAATATCGACCACCGTCACATCGCTCCACCCGCATGCCAGCAAGGCATCGACGAGATTGGAGGCGCCGCCTCCGATATCGACGAAGGGTGTCGTGTGGGGCACATCAAAGCGTGCAAGCGCGGTAAGCGAAGGGCGCGGTTCGCTCTGGAACCAACTGACCTCGCTGGGCGCCTTGTCGGAATAGACCCGGTCCCAGTGCTGCTGGGGTTCTTCTGTCATCGCGCACATTTCTTCGTGAGCAATCGATCGACAACTGCGCTTGCGGCAATGGCCACCAACAGGCCCAGCAGAACCGAGGCGATCATCTGGCTTGTCCAGTGCCCGCCGAGCACCACCCGGGCCGCCGCTCCGGCGAAAGTCAGAGCGAGCGCAAGAGCGCGTAGCACGATGGCCGACCTGCCCGTTGCTGCCACAAAGACAACCACGCCGAAGATGCTGCCATAGACTAGTCCGAACGTTGAAGGCAGCCCGCTCGAACTGCTGGCGCTGGCCACCGCGACCAGATCCGCTGATGGTCGCGGCGCAAAGATAACAGGGCGCAAGCCCTTGTCGATCAGCCAGGCGAGGCCGAAGGCAAGCGGCACAGCAAGCGCTGAGCGCCAGCCAGCGGCAAGCCATGCCAGCCCGGCCCCGACTCCCATGGTTGCAATCACCATTGGCGGCTTGGCTGTATCGGTAAGCCATTCAGCCCAACGCGGCGCATTACCAAACAGCGATTGCAATTTGCGTGTGGCCCCGACGTCGCCCGGCAATGGCCCCTGAACTGCGAGGCAGGCTCCGCCAACGGCAAGGGTCAGCAAAGTAAGGATTAAGAGGCGATTTGCAGAATGCCCCTTCACGCAATCGCTGCCCGATACCTTGCGTCAACCACCTCCCAATCAAGGTTTGCCATGAAGGCATCGACATACTTCGCTGCCGCCGCACCGTAATCTATGTGAAAGCTGTGCTCATACATATCGAGCGCGATCAGCGGTGCGCCGGTGGCCGCACCATGCATGTGATCGAAGGCCCAGTAATTGTGCAGCGACCGGGTGTGGCGGTTGTAGCTGAGGATGCACCAGCCCGATCCGCCTGCCAGTGACATGGCGGTGCGGCGGAATTCGGCTTGCCACGCATGAAAGTTGCCGAACCAACCATCGAGCGCTTCGTAGATCGATCCGCCGGGATTGCCGTTGCCGCCCAGCGCATCGAAGTAATATTCGTGCAGCACCACCGATCCGGTGCGGTGCAGTTCCTCGCGCTTCAGCCCGGCATAGGCAACCGGGGGAAAGTCGGGGTCGGCCATGGCGGCAGCAAAGCGGGTCTCGATGGTGTTGAGCCCGCGCACCGAGCCTTGGTAATTGTTCTCCCAGTGCGAGGTGATCAGCCGCTCGGACAGCCCGGTGAGCTTGGCCGGGTTGAACCGCAGCGGCTTCGGCGTGTGCTTGCCGGCAAAGGCAGCGGCGCGGGAAGCGGCTCCGGCAGAGTCTTGCGCTGAGGCTGCGCTTGCCGTTCCTGCCAGCGCGATGCCCGTGGCCGAAAGGGCTGCTGTGCCGATGGCTTGCCTGCGTGTGATGATGCTCATGTCGTCCTCCTCAGATTGCCAAGACCAGAACCATGCCGCCCAGCGCGGCGGCCATCAGAACCCGCAGCACCGACCATTTCAGCCCGAACACCAGTGCGCAGGCGATTGCCGCCAGCACGCTCGCGCGCCAATCGAAACTCGCCGGGTCCGGCCAGTATAAGCGCAGCGGGCCGAATTGGCGCTGGCCCACCTCGGCGAACAGCACATGCAGCGCAAACCATGCGGTGAGGTTAGCGATCACCCCCACAACCGCTGCCGTCACAGCTGCGAGCCCGCCCTTCAGGCGCACGGCATTACCAAGCCGGTCGATCCACGGCGCAAGCGCGAAGATCCACAGGAAGCACGGCGCAAAGGTCACCCATGTCGTCAGGCCCGCGCCCAGCAACCCGGCGACGAATGGCGAGAACGGCTCCGGCGCGCGGAAGGCGGCAAGGTAGCCGACAAATTGCGTCACGAGGATCAGCGGCCCCGGCGTGGTTTCCGCAAGGCCAAGCCCATCGGCCATTTCGCCGGGACGCAGCCACCCGAACCCCTGCACCGCTTCCTGCGCCATGTAGGCCAGCACCGCATAAGCCCCGCCAAAAGTCACGATGGCGAGCTGCGAGAAGAATGCGCCAATTTCCCACAGCACGTGATCTTGCCCAAGCGTCAGCGCGATCAGCAGCATCGGTGCGACCCAGACCGCTCCCCAAAGGACGATCGACAGGATCGTGGTGCGCCACGGTCGTTCGGGTAAAGCACCGCCAGTTGTAGTGGGTTTCAGCGCCAACAGGTCGGGCCGCCAGGCCGCAATTACCATTCCAATCACCCCGGAACCCAAAACGATTAGCGGAAACGGGAGGTCGAATAGGAACAGCCCGATGAACGCGGCCACCGCCAGCGCACGCTTTAACACCGTATCCAGCGCACGTCCGGCAATTCGCAACAAGGCCTGCACCACAATCGCCAGCACCGCCGCTTTCACGCCGAGGAACAGCGCTTCGACCCATGCGAGAGTTGCGGCAATGGCATAGAGCACCGACAGCGCCAGAATGATGGCCGCGCCCGGAATGACAAAGAGCAGCCCCGCGGCCAGCCCGCCGCGCCATCCATGCAGCCGCCACCCGATCCATGTGGCGAGCTGCTGCGCTTCGGGGCCGGGGAGCAGGTGGCAGAAATTGAGCGCGTGGAGGAAATCCTCCTCGGCCACCCATTTGCGCTCTTCCACCAATTCCCGGTGCATCAGCGCGATCTGCCCCGCAGGTCCGCCAAAGCTGAGCAGGCCGATGCGGGTGAACGCCCGCAGCAGATCGACAAACGCGACGGAATGGGTGAGAGCCGATGACGCCAAGATGACCTCGCACAAAAGACCTTGCCAACAACGGCAAGGCTACGAGGCAACGCTTGGGCTTCTCTCGGCCTGAACGGGAGGTTGCTTCGCCCCGTCACCGAGGGTTTAGAATGCTGAGGAAGCCGTAGCAAGGTCTAAGCGGAAACACAGTCACTCTTCCAGATTCGGCCATCGGGAGGCGCGACTCCGAGAGCCGCTCCTTTTCGAAGGGCTTCCTGAACGAGTCGCAAAGGTTCAGGGTGTGTTCACCACAGTGGTGGGGCAGGGTCGGCGCAATGTGTCCGGCTTTGAACCTAAGCTGTTCGATTCACGGATGGCACGAGAGTGTTTCGGCGGCAGGGTGACTGAGCAATCCTATCGGAAGTCCAGCGCCAGACTTGTCTGCGCTGCGAGCCACTGCCGATCAAGCTTACGACCTGGAGGCGTCAGCGAGCCCAGCAGCGGGCGATCAGGTTCGACAACGGCTTGCTGCACCGCCAGCCTCCCACGATAGCCGCGCCGCTCGAGATCAGTTGCGATCGCCAGTACGTCACCTTCGTCCAGCAGCGCGTCGTGGACGGTAGTACGCACTTCGAACGTAACGCGATCCTGTCGGCACAGCAGATCGAGCGTGCGGGCGAAGCGGGGGAAGGCGACAGTGCCGGTGACAGCGCGGAACCGTTCCGGTGGTGCCTTGTAGTCGAGTGCGACATGATCGATCAGCATGCGATCCAGCATCTGCGCGACTACATCGGGGCGCAACCCGTTAGTATCAAGCTTGACCGCGAATCCCATCGCTTTCACTTGGGCCGCAAAGTCGCCCAGACCGGGCCAGGTGGTCGCCTCGCCGCCCGACAGCACCACCCCCTCCAGAAGCCCCTGCCGTCTCCGGAGGAACGCCAGTGCATCGCCCTCACTCAGTTCTCCCTTGCCCAGCACAATTTCCGGGTTGTGGCAGTAACCGCAGCGCATGTTGCATCCCGCGACCCACAGTATGCAGGCGCTGCGATCGGGAAAATCGAGCAAGGTGAAGGGCGTGATCGCATGGAACGGGTGCGTCATCCGGGATCGCTTGCGCTCCGGCCCGTCGCGTTCAGCCAGCGTGACCAAACAGGTCCTCCACCATCGCCGCATCCTCGGTAAAGTGACGGCGCTGGCGATGTTCGCCGACCTTGCCCTTGTTGAAGCTGTCGACCGGTCGGAAATAGCCCATCACCCGCGTCCAAACCTTGGTTTGCGTACCGCATTGAGGGCATTCGGGTTGCTCGCCCGCGAGATAGCCGTGGGTGTCGCAAACCGAAAACACCGGGGTCAGCGTGACATAGGGCAGGCGATAGCGGGTCAATACGGTCCGCAGGAACCCGCGCGCCGCATTGGCGCTCGACAGCTTCTCGCTCATGTATAGGTGCAGAACCGTGCCGCCGGTGTATTTGCATTGCAGATCGTTCTGCAATTCCAGCGCTTCGAACGGATCCTCGGTATGATCGACCGGAATTTGGGAGCTGTTGGTATAGTAGATATTCTCGCCGCCTCCCGCTTGCAGTATGTCGGTAAAGCGTTTGCGGTCTTCTTTGGCGAAGCGATAGGTGGTGCCTTCTGCCGGGGTGGCTTCGAGGTTGTAGAGGTTGCCGGTGCGCTGCTGATAGTCGACCAAGCGTTCGCGCATATGATCGAGAATGGCGAGTGCCATTGCGATGCCTTCGGGCACGGTTAGATCGGCGGCATCGCCGGTGAAGTTGCGCACCATCTCGTTCATGCCATTGACCCCGATGGTCGAGAAATGGTTGCGCAAGAACGGCAGGTAGCGCGCGGTATAGGGATAGAGCCCACGATCATACAGGCCCTGAACGAAAGCGCGCTTCTTCTCCAGGGTGGAACTGGCGATGTCCATCAGCCGGTCGAGTTCGGCCATCAGCCCAACAATGTCGCCTTTGAACCGATAGCCAAGCGCCGCCATGTTGATGGTCACTACACCCAGCGATCCGGTCATCTCGGCCGATCCGAACAACCCGTTCCCGCGCTTGAGCAATTCGCGCAGGTCAAGCTGCAAACGGCAGCACATGGAACGCACTGCGCCCGGCGCATAGGCTTCGGGATTGGGACGCCGCTCGCCCGTGACCGGATCACGCAGATACTGGCTGCCGATGAAGTTCTGGAAGTATGACGATCCGACCTTGGCGGCATTGTCGAAGATCGCGCTGGCCACACGGCTGTCCCAGTCGAAATCCTCGGTGATGTTGACAGTGGGGATCGGGAAGGTGAAGGGCTGGCCGGTGGCATCGCCCTCGGTCATGGTCTCGTAATAGGCGATCACAATCTGCTCCATCTCGGGGGCGAAATGAGCAAAGGTCAGGTCTTCCAGACTGCGCAGCCCGAGATCGCGCTGGCGGGCGCGGTCGAGCAGGGCAGTGTCGTCCAGCCCCGAAAACAGGTGACGATCGTGCGCGGTCGGGTAGAGATCGCGCAGGTCTTCGGGCACGGTGATGTCGAGCGTGATGTTGGTGAACGGCGACTGTCCCCAGCGCGCCGGCACGTTGAGGTTGTAGACGAACTGGCGGATCGCTTTCTTGATGTCTCCGAAACTTAGATTATCGCGGAAGACATAGGGCGCCAGATAGGTGTCGAAACTGGAAAATGCCTGCGCGCCGGCCCATTCGGATTGCAGGATGCCGAGGAAATTGGCCATCTGCCCCAGCGCCTCGCGGAAATGGCGCGGGGGGCGTGAGGACACCCGGCCTGCCACTCCGTTGAAACCGTCATTGAGCAGCGCCCTCAGCGACCAGCCAGCGCAATAGCCGGTGAGGCTGTCCAGATCGTGGATGTGGATGTCACCCTGACGGTGGGCGAGGCCTTCTTCGGGTGCGTAGACCTGATCGAGCCAGTAATTGGCGATGACCTTGCCCGCGACGTTGCTGACGAGGCCAGCGTGCGAATAGCCGACATTGGCATTGGCCTTGATCCGCCAGTCTGCGCCAGAGATATACTCATCGATCGTTGCGCCGCAATCGATGCTGCGACCGGAGGAAGGCGCTGATCGCAGCACAGCGATGCTATCAGCGGCGGCAGTGGACGGCATGGCAAGTTACTCCCGAACATTTTGTGGCATGATTGGTGGCTGGACCACATCATCTAGTGGTGAACCCTTCTAGAGCGGCGTCAGGGATATGGATTGACATTCATCAATTGGGCTACCCGTGACGCGATTTTTCCTACGACGCGGCGACCTTTGCACAACATACAAGGCCGCCCCCCGACCCAAGGGCCAGGAGGCGGAAAGGTCACTCCTTCGGGAGGGACGGGAGTGAACGGAGCTTTGCGTGTCAGGCAGCGACCGGGTGGCCGCCTTCCATCGCGTGGAGGATGCGCGGGTCGTCGGTCAGCGGAATGCCGACCTCTTCGTACCGCGCACGCACCCGCGGCGTGAGCAAGCCGACGCGGGCCAGCGCGGGCAGCATCAGGTGTTCGAGCGAATGGATCTGCCCCGGCGGCAATTGCCGCGTGATGCCGAGCTGCTCGGCCTCCTTCAAGCCGGCGAAGAAATCATCCGCGTCAATCTCGCAGTTCTCTAGCACCAGCATGAAGCCGGGATCGACCCGGCTGGCGATGGTGCCCGCGGTCCCGGCAAAGGCGAGGATCTTCACCGCCTCGAAGGCGAAATCGGCAAGGTCTTCCACCTCGTCTTCGGCCAGTGCGCCGATCACCGGAGCGAGATAGGCATGGCCGAACGACACATGACGGGATTCGTCGCGCATCACGTTGAAGGTCAGCTGCTTGAGCAACTCGCACTGGGTCGAACGGTACATGTTGTTGAAGGCGCCCAGCGCGAGGCCCTCGACGATCATGTTCATGCCGATCATGATCTTCTCGTAACGATCGGCCTTCAGTGTCGCGTCGATCAGCTGCTTGAGCCAGCCCGACATAGGATAGACCATCGCCACCTTGTCGCAGTAACGGGCGAACACCTCGACATGGCGGGCCTCGTCCATCGTCTGGGTCGCGGCATAGAGCTTAGCGGTGGCATCAGGAACCGAGTGCGTGACGCAGGCCGCTGTCATCAGCGCGCCCTGTTCGCCGTGCAGGAATTGCGACAGCATCTGCGCGGTCGAATGGGCGGTGAAGCGTTCCTGCTGCGACTTCGACAGCTTCCGGAAGAACGGCATCCGGTGATAGATGTCCTGCTCGTCATTGATCAGCGGCTTCGACGGATCGACCGCCATGTCCCACGGCAGGCGCTCGTCGCTGTTCCACTGGTCCTGCTTCGCGCGGCGGTAGAGATCCTCGATCTTGTCGCCCGACATCAGGTAATCTGAGAACGGCGGTGCAAAATTAGACCACGGTAGCGGCGACGAAGTGTTGCTGCGGGCGGCGTAAAAGTCGTCCACTTTGCCCTTTTGCGGGAGCGGG
>NZ_PKRO01000048.1 GCF_002855495.1 Porphyrobacter sp. TH134 | reverse complement strand
GCTCACGCACCTCAGGGGAAAACTTGTTCGTTGTCTTGCTCATCGTAGACCCTTCCTCTCAGGAGTTAGGGCCTCCGGCAATCCCGGGGCGGTTCACTCTGGGGTACGTGCAATCGTGCGATTCTGGCGCTCGGTTATGAATTGATGACACGGCGATCAGAACTGATCGCCTTGCGAACTCAGGATATCACCGAACTGGATGATGGAACGCTGAGAGTTCTCATCCGCAGCAGCAACGCTGACCCCTTTGGTTAGGGGCGCATCGCCTTCATGTCGAAGCAGACTGCCGACCTTCAGGCCAGACTCTAATCGCTCGTGGAGGAAAATCAGAGTAAGCGCTGTTTTCAGCCCACGTGTGCGTTCGGCAGGAGCTCGTCGATGCGCGAAGCTGGGTGACCATTGGCGAGGTTGGTAAGCGTTGCGGTCAGCCATGTGTGCGGGTTGATGCCGGTGAGCTTGCAGTTCTCGATGAGGGTGGCGATCACCGCCCAGTTGTCGCCGCCCTCGTCTGAGCCTGCGAACAGGGCGTTCTTGCGGTTGAGAGCCAGCGGACGGATCGCGCGCTCGACTGCGTTGTTGTCGAGATCGATCCGACCATCGTCGAGGAAGCGGATGAGACCGTCCCAGCGTGGAAGCGTGTAGCGGATCGCCTCCCCGAGGCGGCTCTTGGCGCTGACCTGCCTCCCGCGGGCTTCAAGGAACCTGTAGAGGTCGTCGATGATCGGCCGGCTGCGCTGGTCGCGGGCGTCACGACGCTCGTCAGCGGGTAGGCCGCGGATCTCGTCCTCAACGGCGTAGAGGGCAGCAATGCGCCGCAACACGTCGGCGGCCACAGGCGAGCTCTCGGCCAGCTCGTAAAACTTGCGGCGCACGTGCGCCCAGCAGAACGCGAGGCGGATCTGCTGATGACGCCGGGCAAGCGCAGCATAAGCACCATAGCCGTCAACCTGCAGGATGCCTGCAAAGCCCTGGAGATGAGCTTCGGGCCGCGCGGCCTTGCGATCGGCGGCATAGACATAGGCAACCATCGGCGGGTCACTGCCGCCCCAAGGTCGATCGTCGCAGGCATAGGCCCAGATCTGGCCCGTCTTGGTCTTCTTACGCCCCGGCTCGAGCACAGGCGCGGTGGTCTCGTCGGCGAACAATCGCTCAGATCGTCGCAATCGCTCGAGGATGTGGTCGCGCAAGAGACGCAGATACCAGGCCGCCCTGCCGACCCAGTCGGCAAGGGTGGAGCGATCAAGCTGGATGCCCTGCCGGGCATAGATCTGGGCTTGGCGGTAGAGCGGCAGGTGATCGGCATACTTGGATACCAGCACTTGCGCGATCAGTGCTTCGGTGGGGATCCCGCCTTCGACGATCCGTGCCGCCGCCGGAGCCTGAACAACCGCGCTCTCGCACGAGCGGCAGCCATAGCGCGGACGCCGGGTGACCAGCACGCGGAAGGTGGTGGGGACGACATCGAGGCGCTCGGCAACATCCTCGCCGATCTGGTGGAGCGCGCCGCCGCAGCAGGGGCAGGCCTTCTCCTCAACATCGACGATCTGCTCGATCCGCTCGAGATGGGTGGGCAGCGATCCGCGGTTGGTCTTGCGCGGACGTTCGCCCTTGGCCTTGGGCAGCGCGGCATCACGCGCGGCCTGCGCGCTGCCCAGCGCGGTCTCGATATCCTCTAGCGCGAGCTCAAACTGATCGGGATCGAGCTGCTCGGACTTGCGGCCAAACCGGTGCCGCTGGAACGCTTCGATGATCGCCTGCAGCCGTTCGATGCGAGCATCGGCCTTGCTCTTGGCATCGGTGAGATCGGTCAGTGCGCGGGCCTGTTCGAGGACGAGCGCACGCAGCGCATCGACGTCATCGGGAAGGTCCGCTTCGAGGAGCATGACCCAGTTGAATCAGCCTGCAAGCGCCCCGTCAAGCAGCAATCTGGGGCGCGATCGGACGGCGTCCGCCGTGCACGCGGCGCCAGTCCAGACCCTCGAGCAAAGCACCCAGTTAGGCAGCGGTCAGTCGCATCACGCCCTCCTGAATACGGGGCCACTTGAACGCACCTTGCTCCAGTCTCTTGGCCATCAGGCACAGGCCTGTTCCGTCCCACCAGATCAGCTTGATCCGATCGGCCCGCTTGGCGCGGAACACGTAGATCACGCCCGAATAGGGCTTGCCGCCATACTCTGCCTCCACCAGCGCGGCGAGCGAGTCCGCTCCCTTCCGAAAATCCACGGGCTTCGTCGCCACCATCACCTTCGTGCCAGGTGCCGGGCCAATCATCGTGATGCTCGAAGTGCGGTGATGACCGCGGTGATCGTATCCATATCAGCGCCGCTGCCGATCCTGACCAGCGCGCCGCCGATCTCCAGCTCGATCTGCGCGGCCTCAGCGCGGCGCCGCCGACGTGAACGGCGAGGAGCGTGGCTAGGCTCGGGGGACACCTCGGGAGTGATCATCACTGGCACGAATGCTGAAGCCTCTTGCTTCAGCGCCGCTGGAACGGGGAGACCTTGATCCTCGCACCGCCTGACCAGCTCCTTCCGCCAAGTGTATATCTGGGAAGGGTCCAAGCCGTGCCTACGGGCAACGGCAGTGACCCTCTCGCCGCCAGGCCAGCACTCCGCGAGGATCGACGCCTTTACCGCGTTGGGCCAATCCCTGCGCTTGCCAACGCCAGTGAAAACCTCGAACCGGCGAACGCCCTTGCTCATAGGATTATCACCAGTGATCATCACAGGAGTAGTGCCTCAACCAACATCAGGGGGCGGACACTCGGCGCTTCAGATCAAGCGTGCAAGGTGGGCTCAGGACATCGCTTACAAATCAGGGGGTCACGTCAGCGGCCACTCAATGCGAGTGGGTGCTGCGCGGGACCTGTTGAAACGGGGGTTCGATACAGCCGCCATCATGCGGGTAGGCGGCTGGAAGTCGATGAACGTACTTGCGCGCTATCTCGAGAAGGCCGAACACAACATTTGCGCTTAAAGAGGAGCAGACCGAACTGCCGTTATGTAGGATTGTCTGGTTTGGGGATTTTTCGGCCTGACCAAAGCTTTCAACACAGCCCCATCATGCGAGGTCGCGGAGCTCCGCAGGCTCATCAATCATTTCTATGATATCGCTTGCCAGACGCTCCATGATTTGGCTCCGCGCAAACAATTTTCGGAACTCGGAGCGGTCGGGCTCGGGAGGGTTTTCAATGAGTCGATCAATAGCTTGTGCCATCGCACCAGCATCGAGCGGCTCGAAGACTTCTGCATCAGGGAGGTGCTCTTTCAGGAACTCCGCCGCATGTCCCGCAACACCTGCGAGGATCGGCTTCTCCGTAGCGGCGTATTCGAAGACCTTCGAAGGCAGTACCTTGCGAAAGGCATCAAGGTCATTGAGATGAAGGAAAAGAATGTCAGCCTCGCGATAATGATCGAGTAAGCTCGACCTTGGGATCGGAGGCAACAATTCGACATGGCCCATGCCGGCAGCAGCAATAGCAGCTTCCAGAGCCCTCTTGCGCCCGCCATCACCGATCAGGCGAAACCTAGCCCTACCCTCGAACCGCTTGGCCACATGCGGGACAATCCTGTGAAGCCCCTGGCCCTCCCCCATATTCCCTGCGTAGACGATAAGTGGCTGCTGGCCTCCGGCACTGGGCTTGCGGAAATCCGAATCCGAGAAGATCGAATCGATACCGTTGGTCAAAACTCTCAGCTGCGTTTTCGGCGCAATTGACTGAATATGAGATGCGAAACCTTGCGAAACCACGTTGATACGCGAGGCTCGACCAAAAGCTCTGCGCTCAATCAAGCGAAAGACCGGCATGAGGGACTTGAGGGGACTGCCCGCCAACAGTTCGTCCATATTGTCAGTGAATAGGTCGCGGATATCCAGATAGAGAGGGACATCCAGTCGCTGCGAAATGTGGGCACCCAAACCTGCCGTCATCAGTCGAGATGAGGTTGCGAAGACTGCATCCCATTGCCGTGAGCGCGTAAGCTTCCTAACGCCTTGGGCATAACGGACATAAGCTCGCGCCTGGTCAGCCATTCCGCTCTCGTGCGAAGGAAGCTCTATTCGATGCACCCTGAGCCAGCCGCGATCTTCGAAGGCCGGTGCCTCCGCGCGCAGACTGGCATAGCGGTTTGGCCGAGTTGTGATGAGGTCGACATCGAGGCCCTTGGCGCCCCAAGGCTCCAGGGCGTCGACCAGCGCTTGCATGCGGAATGAACCAGCGCTCAAGTCCGGCGTAAAGTAGTTGGAGAGCATCAGCAACTTCACCGCGCGCTCCAAGCTAGTTCGTAGCTAAGGGCATATGGTAGCGACCGAAAAGCGCTGACGCGAATCGCCTTTGTATCACTTCTTTTGCCAAACTCGGAGTGCCAGCTTGAAGGAATTACTTCAACAATTCCCCCTGCTGCTGAAAATGTAGCTTGGCGACCGCCCTCGATATCGCTTAACTCCACAACACTATTATCAGTATGAGCGACAGCGCTTATCCCCTGGGCCAAGTGGAAATAGGCCTCAAGCTGGTGAACGCCACAACCTTCGACCGTGTCTGCAACAGACAACTTGCCTTCGCTGAGGCACCACTTGCGTCGATGCACCGGGCGGCCGGGCCGGTGGGCGTACCCATCATGCGCACCATGCGCGATCAGGCTGGTCTCGTCTCCGTAGACAGCAACATCGAACGGCTTGGCTCGGCGTCCGACACGAAAACCGGACCAAACTTCCGAAGAATTCTCCCCATCGAGAACCAAGGTGGAATGCGCTGCGGTGCCCCGCTGACGCTGTCGCTCGGGGCCTGTTCCGTATACGGATGTGCCTGAATTTACGAAAAAGCGCTTTCCACCAAGAGAGATTTCAAAACTGAGCGTGTCCGCATGTGCGTGACCCGGCAGGTAGTCAGGCCCTATGCGAGCGAGGTCGGCAATAACAACCGCGTCCCCTAGCTCCAGACGCGCATAGCCCGATTGTACATGATGGGTGATCCCAGCGGCTGGCGGCTCGATGGCAAAGCCCAAATCGTGGGCGTAGCGAAGCAGCTCAACATTGTCAGGCGCGATACCGATCGCCGAATCGTTGAAGAATGCGACCTCGCCGTCGGGGTGGCTCATCGCAAGCAACCATGCAAACATAGAAGGTACACGAGATACCATGTCATCTGCAATTTCGTCTAACCCGAAAGTCCGCGCCACATTGGCCAAGTCCAGTAAATCTTCCAGCGCGATGGCGTGATACATCGGGCTCAATTCGAACTGGCCGCCGTCAGCTAAGATCTGTTCTGGCAGTTCGCGGGCAAAGATACTCCGGCCCAGCGCCAGCCATCTGTCCGCCTCGTCTCCTGCAAAGAACAGGCCTGCAAAAATCAGCGCTTTGGCATTGGCGAAAAGATGATTGCCCAGCAAATGCCATTCAAGCCGCCGCTCAAGCCAGCGTGCCTGCACCGCGAGCCAATGCAGCATATCTTCGGTCGGCTCGTGCTCACCCAGAACCCATTTGATCCAGTTCACGATCCGCAGCGAGACCGGATAGGGCTCCCAGCCAGAACCCGAAGGAGGCGGATTCTCGGCAATCCATCGCGCGATCAATGCACGGTGCCAGACTGACCGCCCGACGGCCCCTTCTGCATTAAGATCGTCAAAATAGTGCAGGTTATAACGCCACAGCTTGGCGAGGGCCGGATCATCCCATCCGTGCCCATCCAGATCGGCTTCGTGATTGAGAAAGCGGAAGCAGGTCGGCCCTGTCAGGCTTGTCTTGCGTGACGCAGGCGTGACCCATTGTCCCGAGCCCTGGCGCCGGGCCGGAGCCGGAGATAGATCAACCCTCGGCTGCGCGAACCGGAACCGCACGCGGCCAGTCAATTGCTCGCGCTTGAGATGGCGAACCGTGCGCCAGAGCCGGGCGAGTTTGCCGATGGCTGTCAAGGGACGGGTGGTAGGCACGGTCAGATCGTATGTTCGTCCTCAATCACGGAGGGCATTTGCAATCTCGATCGAGACGCGGCTACTTTCGAATACCTCTCCGACCGGAATCGCGGATTTGCCTTCGCCGCGTACGGCCTGCATGAAGGCGGCGGCACAAGCACTCTGCCCCTTGTCCTGCCGCCATAGCCGCGCGCCCTTGATGCCTGCCCATCCCCACAATTTCAGCCGCAGAAAATTGTCGAGTTGCATTACCCGGCCTGCTGCGAAAACCTCCAGCCTTTCTTTGGCCACGGCGTTGTGACCATTGGCGAGATAGTGGATCGTGCCGACCGATCCGTCGGTGAATTGCAGCGTGATCACGGCCTTGTCTTCGCGCACCGCGACGGCGTCATTTGCGCCGAGCGCCACCGCATGATACGCGGCAATCGGCGCCCCGGCCAGATGGCGAAGCAGGTCGATGAAGTGGCAACCCTCTCCGACGATCCGTCCCCCTCCGACGGAGGGATTCTGCGTCCAGTGATCAGCAGGAATTTCGCCCGAGTTAACTGTCATGATAAAAGCCTTTGGCAGGTCGATCCGCGACAACAACTGCTTCATCTGGACGATGTGCGGTGCAAATCTCCGATTGAATCCCACCATCAGCTGCAAATCCGGGCGCTTGGCCTTTTCCGCTTCAATCCGCGCCAGCTCATCCAGTGTGAGACACAGGGGTTTTTCACAGAACACGTGCTTCCCGGCACGCAGCGCCGCAATGACCTGCGCCGCATGGGCATTGTGGCGTGTCGCAATGACGACAGTGTCGACACTGTCATCTGCCAACGCGTCTTGCGGATCGGTGGAGGCTTTAGCAAAGCCATGCTTCTTGCCTGAATGCACCGCGCTGATCCCGCCGGAGCTGACCACTGTCGCCAATTCGGCGCCTGCAGCGGCAAAAGCCGGGATCAGCACGCGACTGGCATAATTGCCCGCGCCCAGAAAGGCGACCCGTCCCTGACCCGAGCTACCGGCTTCGGGCGTCAGGATTATCCGGCGTTCCTTTTCCACCCGTTCGGCCAGAGCGGTGCCAGGGTAGTTGATCAGGATGCCCATGGAGGGTTCGCCCGATGTTAGCAGGTCCATCGCCGCTGCTGCCTGATCGACATCGAACCTGTGCGTGATGAGCGGCTTAACGTCGATCGCGCCCGATGCCATCAGGTCAAGCACGGCTTCGAAATTGCGCTGTTCGGTCCAGCGGACAAAGCCAATCGGGTAATCCTGCCCATCTTCCTCATAGGCAGGATCGTAGCGCCCCGGCCCATACGAACAGCTCACCTGAAAGGTCAGCTCTTTTTCGTAGAAGTCATCACGCAGTAGGTTGAGGCCGACCACGCCGACCAGCACGATTCGGCCGCGCTTTCGACACATCTGTGCGGCCTCGTGCATCGGTTCGTTGCTGTCGGTAGCGGCCGTGATAATGACTGCATCGACGCCGTTCCCGCGCGAGAATGCGGCAGCTGCATTGAGCACATCTTCGCCAGCACCCGGATTGACCGTGTCGGCACCGAATTGCCGTGCCAGCGCCAACCGTTCCTCGTCAAAATCGATACCCAGAACACGGCACCCCTGCGCGCGCAGCATCTGCACCACCATCAGTCCTATCACCCCGAGGCCGGTAACAACCACGCATTCGCCAAGCGTCGGGTTTGCCAATCGAAGGCCCTGAAGCCCGATTGCACCGAGCACGGTAAAGCTTGCCTCGTCCGAAGAAACATTGTCCGGTATGTGAGCGCACAGACTGCGTGGCACAGTCACGAACTCGGCATGCTTGCCATTAGAGACAACCCTGTCGCCCACGGAAAAGCCTTCTGTCCCTGCGCCCTTTTCAACAACCCGCCCAACGTTGCAATATCCCAGTGCCAGCGGCTGATCGAGCTTACTCTTTACCGCATCATACGTCGCCGCAATGCCATCCGAACGCGCCTTGTTGATCACCATCTTGACTTTGTCGGGTTGCTGCCTCGCCTTGGAAATCCAGCCAGACTTGCCGAATTTCACTAACATCCTTTCGGTCCCGGCGGAAACGAGGCTCACCTCGGAAGCGATCAACAACTTGCCTCTGCCTGCGCGGGGAACAGGTACATCTTCAAGCGTGGTGGTGCCGTCTCTAAGCGACTGAAGGACTTGTTTCATTATGAGTATTTCCGAGACTTGAGTTTCTTGGCCGGAATGCCCGCGACAATATCACCGGCTTCCACATCTTTAGTGACAACGCTACCAGCAGCGACAACCGCGCCTTCGCCGATGGTTACACCGGGCAGGATCACGCAATTGGCGCCGATCCATACATCTCTGGCAATGGTGACGTGGGCGCTTTCATGCCCGGCATCGAAGATCCTCGCTGGCAGCGGAGGCACTGCATGGTTCCGCGAGAGTATCTGGGTGCGATAACCGATCAAAACCCGATCCCCGATCGTCACCCCGCCTCCCGTAGTAACCAGTACCCCCGACGCAAAGTCGACATCATCGCCAACATCCATATTGCGGCCCGGAGAAATAAAGACGCCGGGATAATAGACTACCCTGCGGCCGATCCTGGAACCAAACACCAACCGCAGATAAAGCGACTTGAAGAAATTGAGCGTCCGGAAGCGTGGCAGCAGGAACACGCAGGTGGTCACGGTCTCCGCCAGAACCAGGAAGAACGGTCGGAAGAGTTTCTTCCAGATCATAGGCCACTCAGGAGCGCGAGGATTTGGGAGGTGCGCTGCTCAATCGTGGGAAGGCGTTTCAGGCGCTGACGCCCTTCGGCCACCATGGCCGCGATCTCTGCCTGCCCCTTGGCAAATTGGCGGAGGCCCGAAACCAGCGAGGCAATATCATGCGGCTCGACATAGATGGCCGACCCGCCACAAGTATCGCGGGCAAAGTCACGGTCACTGACAAGCAGCGGGCGCCCAGTCAGCCAGGCTTCCATGTAATTGTTGCTGAAACTTTCAAGATCAGCGATGTTCAACACCACTGTCGCGTCGTCATAGGCTTCCTGCAGCCTGTCTGGCGGGAGTGCGCCGAGAAATTCGAAATAGGTGTCGACCAGCCGCGCCTTGGCTGGATCGGGATGGACCATCGCCGCGAGAAATGCGTTGCGGGTGATAGACACGGCAAATCGCACATCCAGCGCTTCGTCGGCGATCATTGGCAAGGCCTCGAACAGCCGCCACAGGTTCTTGTGCGGATCGGTCCCGGCTAGAATCAGGAACCGGACGGGTCCGGTGTGTGGCGGTGGAGACGCCTTGAGGAATGCCGTGGGCGTAGGCGGAATGACAGAGCTGCCTGCCGTGACCAAACCGGCCCGCTTTGCGCGCTCTAGCATGGTGTCCGTTTCAAAGATCAGATGGTCTGCCTGTCTGAGGCGAGCTTTCCTCAGAGCATTTTGCGCCCGCTTCTTCACCTTGAAACCAGGCGGAAGATAGTCCCAATAAGGTGAGTCGTCATAGACAAGTGTCGGATAGGCCACCCCAACTAGCTGCTTTAGCCCGGTGCGTGCGGGCAGGCCTGGCCCGAAGAAGGTGTAGCTGTGGGTCACGCCGTGCTGGCGGGCGATGCAAGGCAATTCGACATGCTCGAACCGTAAACGGCCCACAATCGAAGAAGGGGCAACCACCAGTTCGCTGAAGTCGCTAACCGTTTCGGTCCTCGGGAATTTGTCGGAAACCAAGATGAACTCAAACATCTTGGTCCCGCCCTGTCCTGCAATATGGGCGAGAAAATTGGTCGCCAGCTGAGCCCCTCCGCCCGATTTGATGCCGGATAGGTCAAGCATGGCTTTCATGATAACATGCCTCCCTTCACCGGCTGCGCAAGACGAACCGCGGCGACAGCAGCAGCCACGCGAAAACCACGGCCGGGCCAATGACCGTAAATGCGGTGATCAAATCGCCGCGCATCAAAATGAACATCGTTCCCGGCAGGAATACCTTGAGGAAAGTCCGGAAATCGAGCGCATCGATCCTGTCTGCGCCATCGATCGGGCGCGAAACCTTGCCCAGCAGGAACAGGAAGACGATCACGCCGATCCAGCCGAAATTGGCATAGCCTTCGATCCACAGGGGAGCCGAAAGGTTTGTGAACTCGAAGTCCAGCGCAGTGCCGATTGATGCGCCCGTACCTACCGGCTTGTCGTCCCAGATCGATCTGGGGACCCAGAAAAACAGCGCCGCCAGCAATTGCTCGCCCCAGCTGATCTCGAATTCCTGTCGATCGGTGGCGATGAACAGCGCCGCCGTCATCGCAGCGACGTCGAAGCTGCCTTCGGTGTAGGTTGAGAAGATGGATTCAGACAGGGTCCGCGGCGTGTTGAGCGCAGAGGAGCGAGCATAATGCGCTAGAGGGTACATAACGAACATTCCAAGCACAATCGCAAAGGTCTGGATACCCATTGTTCGCACATTCGAGGTCACAAGCCAGAGGAAATAGAAGCTCAGCACAACCCCGCCCAACCATGCGCGACTGACGGCTATGGGGAAGTTTACCAGCGTGAACAGCGGGATCTGCACCGCAATCAGCAACAGCAGCGGGAGGCTGATCCTTCGCGCCCGCAGAAACCATAGGTTTGCAAGCAAAGTGATGAAAATCGGAATGCGCATCAAGGTCGTCTGGACCAACCGAGTTCCCCGTGTCAGGCCCAGTTCGATCGCCTCGTTGAGCGAGGTCGCCCGGTCGCTCATCAGGGTGGAAATCGGGGTGGTTAAAGGGCCGAAATAGGCCGCAAACGCAATCGCAATCGCAGAAAACAGGAACAGGCGCGTCTCGGTAATGGCGAAGACCCGATCCGCTCCGGCATCCCGGCCCTGAGCGGCAAGCCGTGCCTTGCGGTCAGGCCGGTATCCCACTTCGAACGCTGCAATCGATGCTGCGATGATTACGATGCACACCGCCATGTTCGCAAATGATGGCAGAATGCGCCAAGGCAACAGGCCTACTGAAATCTGGTACAACGGGATCACCCCGCACCAGACATAAATGAAGACATAGAAAGCCATGGCCATGAACGGCAGACCGAGATCGCCTGACAGGCGAATCAGGCGCAGGGTGGCAAAGCTGGTCAAGAGCCAGAGACCGAGCTGTAGCGCGAACTTCTCCGCGCCCGAATACAGCCGAAAATTCTGGTCGATCGAAAGCAGCAAAGCGCCAGGAATTATCACAGCGAGGCTGATCAACATCAGGAACTGGCTGGGTCCGAACGTGACGCCGCGCACTCTCATCTCCGTTCCGCGGCAATGCGCGTAGCCGTGCGCCAATAGGCGAGCCAGTGGAAGCCAATTTGCAGCACACATCCGACCGCGAAGGCCTGTGCGAAGAACACCGCCCCGCCGCCAATGATCATCGCGGCCAGCATGGGCGCCGCCCACATGAGCTGCGCGATCAGAACGAACAGACCCCGGTCAATCGAGGACCAGTAGGAAATGAACATAAGATGAACGATATAGAGCGCCGCACTAATGCCGAACCATATTCCCAGTGCAGGGGCTGGCTGCACCGCGAATGCGGCAAGTTCCATTGCGCCCGGCGCCAGCCACAAAACTACAAGTGCAATTCCGCCGAGCAGCAGGGCAAACCCGATAGCAAAGGACTTCAAGCACACCGTGTCACCCAAATCTTCCGCGTTCCCGGAGAAACGCGAGAGCAGGTAATGGCTGATAGAGGAGGCGGGAAATGTGCAGATCAGGAAGACCTGATAGATGATGTTGAATTCCCCGACGTCGCGCAGGCCCCCGGTTCGCGTCATGACATTGACGGCACCTGCGACAACGGGCGCAGACAGGACGGCCGCCAGCGCGATGGGAAGGCCGACCTTGCGGAAGATCTGTGTCACTACGACGCGATATCGCCAGATCACTGCAAAGCTGGGCCGCGCGCCGAGGATACGTAAAGCTCCGCCTGCCATCAGAACCAGGAAAAGCAATCGGGATGCCAGCAATGCCCCCAGCACCCCCATGAGACCCAAAGTCCCCGCTCCGATCGCCGCGCCGCCAACCGCAAACACAAATGAAAGCGCCGCGGCCACCAACATCCCGGGCAAGGCGCGCAGTCCATAGGAGGTTCCCTCGAATGCGGTGGTGCTGGCCATGATCAAGGCAAGAGCAAAGATAACCGCCCCGGTCGTCTCGATCCCGAGAACCGCCGAAACTGCTGTGGGCGTTACCGCGACCCAGAACGCGGATGCCACCACGGCCAGCACCCACGATAACGTCAGCGTCGACGAAACCGTTGCCACGACCAGCTCCGGGTTGTCGGCATGGTGCCGCGCCGCCGTGGTGTTGCAAGTAACGTTCACGCCGACCGCCGAAAGAGTCGCGACGCTTGAAGTGGTGAGAACCACGTAAGAGAAAACGCCGAAGTTCTCGCTATCGAGCAGCCAAGCCGCAATTAGGCTGAACGCCACCAGCATCGCACGCGACAAGACTGCGTAGGCCAGAACCCTGATGACTTCGACACCCATGAATCAGTTCCATGCACCGCACGCATCGACGATTGCGCCCTCTGGTTGCGCCATGCCTGCGAATGCCGAATGTTTGACTAGCATTACGTGGATGTCCGCGCCTGCCGCCGTGGCGATATCCGTCAGTTTCGCCGAGGACAGTTTTGGCGGCAACGCATCGATATTAGGTTCGACTATGAATAATGGATTGGGCTGGTCGAGGGCAATAGCCTGCGCGATCTCAAGCGCCGGGCTCTCGCGCAAATCATCAATATTAGGTTTGAAAGCTAGGCCGTAGATCGCAATAGTTAGATCGTCAGCGCTCTTATCCGGTTTGTCCTGCACCGTGTCCGCAATTGCTTCCCGAACCTTTTGTAGAACCCAGTCAGGCTTTCCATCGTTCACCTCGCGCGCGGTCTTAACTAGGCGCGCCAACTCCGGCGTTTTTGACACGATGAACCACGGATCGACCGCAATGCAATGTCCACCAACTCCAGGGCCGGGTTGAAGGATGTTCACCCGCGGATGGCGGTTTGCCAGCGCGATCAGCTCCCAGACGTTGATATCTAGTTTGTCGGCAATGAGTGAAAGTTCGTTTGCAAAAGCTATGTTTACGTCGCGAAAACTGTTCTCAGTTAGCTTCGCCATTTCAGCAACTCGCGGTCCCGACGCAACAACGCACTCCCCTGTGACGAAGCTTCTGTAGAGAGCAACGGCAAATGCCGAACAGCGTGGGGTTAGGCCCCCAATTACTCGGTCATTAATTATCAGCTCCTGCATTACCTTGCCGGGCAGCACTCTTTCGGGACAGTAAGCGATGCGGATATCCGAAGCCTCTCCAGCGTCCTGTGGGAAGCTGAGATCAGGGCGAGCTTCGGCGAACCACTTGGCCATAGCTTCCGTCGCTCCGACGGGGGAAGTCGATTCGAGAATGATGAGGTTGCCCTTGACGAGAAGAGGCGCGATTGCCCGCGATGCCGCTTCAATATAGGATAAATCCGGTTCGTGGTTTTCCCCTTTGAATGGAGTTGGCACCGCGATCAGGAATGCCTCTGCTGGCTCCGGCTTTGTGGTCGCGCGTAAATAACCCTCCTGCACTGCGGCATGCACGATCATGTCGAGATCGGGCTCCACAATGTGAATGTCGCCGCGATTAATCGTGCTCACAGCTACTTCATTCACGTCAACGCCGATCACATGGATTTTGCGCGAGGCAAACATGGCCGCCGTGGGAAGGCCAATGTATCCAAGACCTATGACGGAAATTCGTTTAAACCGGTTTTCCATTTTCGCTCTCGATCAGTTTGAACGTGCCCATTCCAGAATGGCGGTCGCGATCCGGCTCGAAGCCAGACCATCGCCGTACGGGTTGTGCGCGCGTGACATGCGTTCATAAGCCGCCGGGTCGTCCAGCAGGGTAGCGACTTCGGCGACGATCAGGTCAGTGTCGGTACCGACCAACTTGACGGTGTTGGCCTCGACTGCCTCTGGCCGTTCGGTCGTGTCCCGCATTACGAGCACTGGCTTGCCAAGCGAAGGGGCCTCTTCTTGGACACCGCCTGAGTCAGTCAGGATTACATCAGCCCGGCGCATCAAGTGGACGAAGGGAAGGTAGTCCTGCGGGGGAATAAGGCTCACTCGGCCGATTGCGCCGAGCCGCGCCTCGACTGGTCCCTTGACGTTTGGATTGAGATGAACCGGATAGACGATCTGTATGTCGTCACGCTCGGCCAGGCGGGCCAGGGCATCACAGATCCGCTCGAAGCCACCGCCGAAACTTTCGCGCCGGTGGCCCGTGACGAGCACTAGGCGGCGCGCCGGATCAATGGCGAAGGTTTCGTCGAACCGTTTGCTCGTGTCGGCATCGTGGTCGAGTTTACCGACTACTTCGAGCAGGGCGTCGATTACCGTGTTACCCGTGACGGTGATGTGGTCCTCAGGCACGTTCTCTGCTAACAGATTGTGCTTTGATTTCGCGGTCGGCGCGAAGTGTAGGCGGGCAATCGCGCCCGCGACCTTGCGATTTATCTCCTCGGGCCAAGGCGAATAGATGTTTCCGGTCCGGAGGCCCGCCTCGACATGGCCGACCGGGATGCGCTCATAAAACGCGGCGAGCGACGCGGCGAGTGTCGTTGTGGTGTCGCCGTGCACCAGCACGAGATCGGGCGAAGCGGCGGCCAGAATATTCTTTAGGCCAATGAGGACGCCGCGCGTGATCTCGAACAGATCTTGTCCGGGCTTCATGAGGTTAAGGTCGTGATCCGGCACGATGCCAAAGAGATCGAGCACCTGATCTAGCATTTCACGGTGCTGCGCCGTAACGCAGACCCGCGCGTCTATTTCCGGCAATCCCTGAAGCGCCTTAACGACGGGGGCCATCTTGATGGCCTCCGGGCGAGTGCCGAAGGCTAGTAAAACCTTTAGCTTACGTGTCATTTGATTGAAACTCACTTACTCTGGCGCTGGTAATTTGCCAAGGCTGGGGCGGTGATTGACGTCGGGAATATTTGCCACATTGATGAGGCGTGCCATCAACTGCGCCGGGTCTCCATGGAGTGAGAGCACGATCAGCGATTAGACCAACGCCGTCTCGTCTGTAACGCAGCAAATTGCTTGATCGTCGTCAAAAAACTTAATCACCATGCATCGAAAAAAGGATCAAAGTTTTTAGTCTGCGGCAAGTCAGGAGCCGTTCTATCATTGTCCGAACTGCTCGAGAATACCGACAAAACCTCTTTTTTGGAGAGACTGTAGTATTTTACCAGTGCAGCGATCTTGTTAACGGCCTCTTCTCTCTCAATTTCTTGGACCTCAAATGCTTCTCTTTCTTGCATAAGATAACCCTTAATCCCAATTAATTCATTGAAGGAATTTTCCAAACTACTGATAACGTAAACTAGCTGGTTTCCTGCCATCGCTGGAACCACCCCAGTCGATCAATGCCTGCCTAACAATCAACTTGATTAAGCGGTGCAGCGTTATCCGAGCCAAAGTCCCGAGCGAGTATGGCGCCATGCTCGCCAATCTCTAGTCCCAGCGCTTCGAATCCCTCGCGTTTGTGAACCAGAAGACGTGCTGCAATCTCACTTTTTTCAGCGATTCCCAAGAGTGAAAGCGCGTAAGCACAAACCTGATTGTGGATGAGGGCACTGAAGCGTTCAACCCTCACCAACCCGCGCTCAGACAATGGCCGGAGCGTGTAATAGGTTGCGCCCAAGCTGATCCCCAATTCATCAGCCATCTGGCGCTGGGTAGTTTTCGGATTGATGGCGATGAGGCGCTAGGCTTAGCACCTTCCCGGAGTTGCTGAGCGCCCCTTAGCATCAAGAGATGGATAACCAAAAGCTACCGCACGGCATCACCAACGCGGTGCACCGTGCAAGGGTTGATTCGGCCAAGACCCAAGAGCGGCATAACGACCGAGCTTGAGCAATACAGTCGGCGCGGGTGACGGCAAGCTTTTTTGCGGGCCTTGTTCGAGCCCGCGCTCGCACCCATTATCGCCGTCAAACCGACGCATACTTGTATCGGCCTGCCGAGCCCTGTCGTTAAATCGTGGCCTAGTCGGCAAACCTCGGCTAGGCGAGCCACCAGCACTTCTCGTTCCATGTGGGGGCATACATGGCAGACTGGTTTCTGGTGCAGGTGAAGCCAAACGGCGACCGCAGCGCTAAGCGTAATCTTGAGAGGCAAGGTTTTGTTACCTTCCAGCCGATGGAGAAGCGCATGGTGGCACGTGCCGGGGGGATCCGAGAGCAAACTCGTCCGTTCTTTTCGGGCTATTTGTTCATCTCCTATCCGGGCACTGCCGCTCCATGGTCGCTCGTGAACTCGACCTACGGCGTGTCTCGCTTGGTCAGGTTTGGCGCGCGGCCGGCGCCCGTTCCTTGCCATGTCATTTCTGAATTGCGAGCAGCGTGCGATGCCAACGGTATCGTCACCCTGCCACCCGGCATTGCGGCAGGTGCGACGGTCGAGGTCAGCTTGGGTACGTTTGCCAATTTGATCGGCCAGGTTGAGCAGCTATCGCCTGACCAAAGAGCCATGGTGCTGCTTGACTTTATGGGCAAGCAAACCAAGGTCAGCCTCCCTTCGGCCCACCTTCGGGTGATCGGAGGGAGCGTGAAGCATTCAGGGGGTTATCGGTGAAGAAGGTGTCGAACACCGTGCTGGCGGTTTATCCGGCCGAGACCAGCCCCGCGGCAGAGCACCACGAAATGGGGTCGTCCGTGTCCAGAGCTGAAGCCTTGGTCAAAGTCCCTAATGGGCGCCTAGAGCCGGAAGCAGATGCCACCAGAATTGATAATCGTGAGGCCAAGGCCGGTAATCGGGCTGTTCGGGAATTGCCCGGCCTCGCCGCGGTTCTACCCCATCGGAATGCGAAGCTCTTTCACCAGTTCGAGCTCCCGCTTGTGCTCGCTGGTGCTTTCGTTCCAGCGATCGCTTTGTGGAGCGCACTCGACCGTGCGCTTTTTGCCGGCGCCTTTGCCGAAAGCTCAGTCGCGCTAGCCATTTCGATCAGCGTGGCATGGTACATCCTTGCGCGGTTAAAGGATCATGCGAATGCGCGGCATCTCTCTTATGTTTTGCCGGTTAACATGCTGGTCTTTACGGGCATATTGACCTTGGTCTCGCTTCTGAGGGTTCCTTACTCTGGATCCTACTATGCGACGGGCGCGGCATGCGCTGTGATGACGAGCTTCCTTCTGGCAGTTTATGGGCGACGACTGTTTCGCCCGCATGTCGTCGTATCCGGAGGCCGCGCGATGGAAATTGCTTTGGGTGGGCATTTTCTCGCGGCGCCGCCGCTGGACGATCTTGAGCGTTTGATTGAATCAGGTTGGCGGGATTGGGCTATCGTGGCCGACCTGCACTATCCGCACTCGGAGCGGGGCGAGCGGCTGTTCGCAAAAGCCGCGCTGGCAGGCATTCCAGTGTATCACTACCGCCAAATCGCAGAAATGCAGTCTGGTCAGGTGAAGATCGCGCACCTTAGCGAGAATGATCTGGGGTCACTGCTGCCGAACGTATCCTATGCCTCGGCTAAACGGTTTATCGACGTCATCGCTGCTTTGGCGTTGATCCCCTTTTGTCTGCCGTTGTTCGCCGTTCTCGCCATTCTCATCCGGCTCGACTCCCCTGGCCCGGCCTTTTTCATTCAGGAACGGATGGGCTTTCGCGGCGAGACATTCCGAATGATCAAGTTTCGGTCCATGCGGCCGCGCGATCCGGTGACGGAGAAGCTAGCGGGACGCGACGATGCGATGACCAAAAATGATGATGATCGGATCACACGGATAGGCCGTTTCATCCGCAAAACGCGCTTGGATGAACTGCCTCAGGTGCTGAACGTGCTGCGCGGCGAAATGAGTTTCATCGGCCCTCGCCCGGAGGCGTGCTCACTATCTGAATGGTACGAGGCGGAGCTTCCATTCTATTCTTACCGGCATATCGTTAGGCCTGGTATTACCGGGTGGGCCCAGGTGAATCAGGGACATGTGACCGATGTATCCGACGTTCTTGGCAAACTCAGGTATGATTTCTATTACATCAAGAACATCTCTCTTTGGCTTGACGTTCTGATCGCTTTGAAAACGCTGCGCGTCATCGCGACCGGGATTGGAGCTAAATAGCGATTGGCGATTACCTCATGATGCATGCCCCCTTGCGCTTATTTGTCCGCCAATCTCTCGGATCGCCTCCTAAAGAACATTGTTGTCGGCCAGCGTGAACGCCTGATCCGATCGAGGGCCGCCGCTGTTCCGGGCACAGGCAGTCAGCTTGGAAACACATCGAATCCGGGTGGTCCCACGACGGCAGAATGTCAGCGATTTTTTGAAGCCGTTCGGGGACCTAAATTCGGTCATCCCTAAAGATCCGCTTGAGCTGAAACAGGGCTAGCACCAAAACTGTCGCCCCAAAACCAGCTACCCAGTCCAAGATATCTGGTTCGCGTCCCAGCGCCATCAAACCCTGACTGGTTTCAATAAGAGCATTGAAAATTGCGAGCCCGAGCAGAATCGACAAAAGGCTTAGCTTGGGAAACGCCAGCACGGCCAGAACAGAAATCGCTAGGAACGCGGCAATATGGTTCACCTTGTCGTTCTGACTGCCAACGTAAAATTCACCAGCTGGCAAGTTCGCAAGAAACAATAAGGCAATGGCAATTGCTGCCAGAATCAAGCGGGACCATATCATCGATCATGCTCCCAGGAAGAATCTCTGAGCGCCACTGAAGGCATGATGCCCATCACTTGACTGATGTTCAGTGAATTATTCGACTGCACTAGCGACGACGCCTGACACGGTCAGACACAAAAAAGCCCCCGATCAACTCGGGGGCTTTCCTGCAGGAGCAATAAGATGCCTCAAAATTATCCGCTGACCGGCAGGTTGGGCTCGTCGACATCCGCAATGAGGATGATACCGCCAATTACGCCTGCAGCAGCGACCACGCCAATGATGATACCGTTGGAGCCTTCAGCTCCGTTTTCGTCACCCGTAAGCGGGGCAATAGCCGGTGCAAATGCACTCTGCGCCACCACAGGGGCAGCCACCAGAGACGCAGCTGCGATACCAGCTGCAATCTTGTTAAACTTCATTGTCGCCACTCCGTCTATAAAGGTCTTCAAATCCTGCGTACCGCATCAGGCTTAGGGTCGCAACCTTAAATTTGCGTCAAAGGCCTTTGCGTATGGCCCTTTGCTTCTTCAACCATTGCCCAGTTTAGGGGCCCTGCAGCTTAGTTTCGTCACCAGAATCCAGCACGTGTCGACTCGGTGTTACCGAGGCGGCCGGATTGCCCCCGAGTGCCTCCGAGGCTCATTGATCGCGGCGCTGCGCGGTGAAGCTATTCGGCTAGCAGCAGGTCAACCTCTTTGCGCCACCGTCTTGCTGAAAGAGTCACTGAGGTGTCGCCAAAACGGCTTTGTGCCGTCTTGAGCGCGTATCCGATTTGCCAAAAGGCGAATCGGTGGAAGGGCGGACAGGCATGCTACCTTGGCAATATTAGACCTGTTGCGAAAGTGGGGATTAGGGGATTCCCGTTTGGCGTAAAATCTGATTCACGCTTTGGATGCAGAGGTTTTGCGCTGAGCGGCTGAT